>CAILCI010000027.1 GCA_903832625.1 uncultured Burkholderiales bacterium
CCTGAAGGTGTGGGCGCGGTGATTCCAGGTGACAAAATACACGGCCATGTACAAGGCGTGGCTGAGGTGGAGTTGAGTATTGCCAAGCCGGAGTAAAGCCATGAAGTTGTACAGTTTTTTTCGCAGCCAAACCTCGCACCGCTTGCGTGTGGCCTTGAACCTCAAAGGCCTGAGCGCCGAATACATAGCGGTCGATTTGCGCACCGAAGCGCATTTGAAATCTGCATTCAAAGCCCTCAATCCACAAGGCTTGGTGCCAGTGTTGGAGACGGAGGGACAGGTGTTCATCCAGTCGCCCGCCATCATCGAATGGTTGGAAGAACGCTACCCCACGCCCGCTTTGTTGCCGCAAGACAGCGCAGCGCGCGCGCGGGTGCGTGCCTTGGCCGACATGGTGGGCTGCGACACGCATCCGCTCAACAACCGCCGCGTGTTGGAGTACTTGCGCCACACCTTCGGCGCGAACGAAGACGCCATCAACGCATGGTGCAGCACATGGATTGGCGCAGCCTTTGACGCCATAGAAGCCTTGTTGGCCGCAGACACGCAACGCGGACGTTTTTGCGTTGGCGACGCGCCCAGCTTGGCCGATGTGTATTTAGTGCCGCAAATCGAGAGCGCACGCCGCTTCAAAGTGGACTTGAGCCGCTGGCCTTTGATTGCAGCGGTAGAGGCAGAGTGCATGAAGCTTGAAGCTTTTCAAAAGGCGGCGCCTATGCAGCAGCCCGATGCTTCATGAGTCTGCGATAGCATTGGCCAATGCAAACCTCCTCTTGGGCTGCGCTTTGGGCGCAGCCATTTTTCTTTCGATTCTGGTCAGCGCGTTTGGTGGGCGTGTTGTCCAACCAAATGCTGATGTTGGCGCTGTCTTGGCATGTGTATGACATCACTTCCAGCGCTTGGGATTTGGGGCTAGTCGGGCTGTTTCAGTTTTTGCCCGCACTCTTGATGACGCTGCCCGCAGGGCATGTGGCCGATCGGCTGCATCGGGGCAAAATTTTTGCGTGTTGTTTGTTGGTGCAAGTGGTGGTCTCAGGCGTGTTGCTGATGGCTACGCAAGAACATTGGGCAACGCGCGAGCTGATGTTTGCGCTCTCGGTGGTGTTGGGCATCACACGGGCGTTTCAAATGCCAGCGCAGCAAGCTATCACGCCCTTGTTGGTGCCATCTGGCTTGTTGCAGTCGGCAGTTGCCGTGAGTACCAGTGGCATGCAAGCCGCCATCATTGGCGGGCCTGCATTGGGCGGCGTCTTGTATGCCAGCAGCCCATTGACGGTGTATGCCGTGTGTTGCGGCTTGTCTTTGTTGGCGGGCTTGCAAACCTTGCGCGTCAAGATCCATCATCAACCGACCCACACGGCTGCGAGCTGGCGCACGGTGTTGGCAGGTGTGGCTTTTGTCTGGGAACGCAAGGTCTTGCTGGGTGCAATGGCGCTCGATTTATTTGCCGTGCTCTTAGGCGGTGCAACGGCTTTGCTGCCCATTTATGCACGCGATATTTTGCACATTGGCCCCGAAGGTTTGGGTCTGTTGCGGGCTGCGCCTGCCGTGGGTGCGCTGGCAATGTCTTTGGTGATTGCGCGCTATCCCTTGCAACGTCAGGTTGGCAAACGCTTGTTATGGGCGGTGGCGGTGTTTGGTGCGGCCACGGTGGTGTTTGGTGTGTCCGAAAACTTCTGGTTGTCGCTGGTGGCTTTGATCGTGACGGGCGCGGCAGACAACATCAGCGTGGTCACGCGATTGACCTTGGTGCAGCTGGAAACGCCGGATGACATGCGTGGCCGCGTGGCGGCGGTGAATACCATTTTCATTGGGGCGTCGAACCAGTTGGGCGAGTTTGAATCAGGCACCACGGCTGCATGGTGGGGGCCCGTGGGTTCGGTGGTGATTGGCGGCTTGGGGACGATGGCGGTGGCGTTGTGGTGGCTTAAGCTGTTTCCAGATTTGGCCAAACGCGACCGCATGAGCCACGGATAAGCATCACATTTTCAAACAACAACGGTCGCCGCTGGCGGGGCGCTCCACCAGCACTTGCGAGATATTGGGCAGCGTGTCTTTGAGCTGTTTGTAAATGAATAGGCACAGGTTTTCCAGCGTGGCCGGACCTATGCCTTGCACCTCATCCAAAAAACGGTGATCGAGTAACTCACGCACTTTGTTGACTTCTTGGCGCAAAAAAGCCAAATCCAGCATCATGCCGCTGGTGGGGTCGGGCGTGCCAGAAATGGTGACTTCGCCGTGGTAGGTGTGGCCGTGAATGCGCAGGCTGCCTTCGGTCTCGATCTTGCGGCGCAAGGTGTGGGCGGCTTCAAAGTAAAAGCGTTGGCTGAGTTCAAATGTCATCGGATGCCGATCAACTTGTGGGTTTGCAGACTCACGCCCCATTGCGGATGCGCTTGGGCATAGGCCACAGCGGCTTGGGTGTTGGCCTCGGCTTGAGGGCCGTCCATGGGCTGCAAATAGAAGTGGTCAAATTTCAAAGTCTCGAATTGTCGCGGATTTGCCAGCACTTGCGGAAACACCAGTTTCAATTCTTGTCCCGAAGTCACGGCCAGGGCGCTGCCCGCTTTGGGGCTGACGCACAACCAGTCAATGCCAGCGGGCGGCGCAAGCGTGCCGTTGGTTTCTACGGCAATGCGAAAACCGTGTGTGTGCAAAGCGTCCACCAAGGCGGTATCGACTTGCAGCAGCGGCTCGCCGCCGGTGAGCACCACCAAGCGGTGCGCCGTGTCGGCTGAGGGCCAAAAGCTGGCGATTGTTTGTGCCAAGTCGGTCGCAGTGGCAAATTTGCCGCCACCGTCGCCGTCTGTGCCGACAAAGTCGGTGTCACAAAACTGGCAGACGGCGCTGGCGCGGTCTTCTTCGCGGCCAGTCCAGAGGTTGCAGCCAGCAAAACGACAAAACACGGCAGGGCGTCCGGCATTCGCGCCTTCGCCTTGGAGGGTGTAGAAAATTTCTTTCACGCTATAGGTCATGGCTGAACTGTAACGGAGAGCCACACCGCAGCGTGAAAGCTGGCTTAAATGGCTTGAGGCGCCCAGCGCAAACCAATAAACGCTGAGCGTGCGGGCGTGCCAAAGCTGGGCGTGATCAGATAGTGGTGATCCAACAGATTGTCGATACGTGCTTGCAAGTGCCAGTCTGAGTTCAGTTGCTTGTTGGCGAACACATGAAGCAAACCATAGCCCGCTGCACGGGTGCTGGCGCTGGCGTTGAAGCGTTGTCCCACGCCGCGCAGTTCTGCGCCCCATGTCCAGCCTGCGCTTTGGGTGTCAAAACCGACATTGCCGAAGTGGCGTGCGCGCCAAGCCAGGGTCTTGTGGGTGTTTAAATCGACGGGGTTTTGCACATCCCAAGAAAAGCGCAGGTTCACGCCGCGATGCTGGGTGTGACCCGACAGACTGGCGCCTTGGAGTTGTACTTTGGCGGTGCTTTCGTAGTGACCCGCCACACTTTGGAATAGGTGGCTCAAACGGTTTTGATACACCACCAAGCCCATTCCAGAAGGGCCTTGCGTGTAGCGCAAGCCCAGTTCTTTGTTCAAGCCGGTTTCGGGTTGCAAATCGGGGTTGCCGACGCGCGGTGCATAGCGCACATACAAGCTGGGCACGCGAAACGAGGTAGCGACCGAGCTGCTCAAACGCCATTGCGGATTGAGGGCATAGCCATAGGCCAAGCTGCCTGTGTTTTTGCTGCCAAATTGGCTCTGCGCATCGTGTCGCGCATTGGCTTGCAGCGTGTGTTTTTTAGCCGCGTAGCCATAGCCGAGCGCAAAACCGCGCTGCGCCGTTGTGGTGTTGAGCACGTTGACCAGTTCAATTTGCTCAAACCTTTGTTCAAGCAAACCTGTGAAGCGATGTGCGCCCAGCTTGAAGCTGTGTTGCGCAAGCAAATTGCTGCGTTGGCTCAAGGTGGTGATGTCGCTGATATCGTGCGGCAAGGTGAGGTCGCTGTCTTGGCTTTTGCTGATCGAGATTTGGCTTGTGTGCGCTTCATCCCAATGGGCTTGCCAGTTCAAACCTGCGGTTTGTAAGCCATACAGCGCTTGATGGTTGAGCTGGGGCTGGTTGCCAGAGTCGTATTGCGCCTTCAAGTTGCTTCGCAACAGCGTCAATTCCAAGTGTTGGCTTGCGTCAATTTTTAATCCCAATTTGCCGCTGTAGGCAGTTTGTGCATAGCCATCGTCGTCTTGGTTGTAGGGCGTATTGATTCTGGCGCTGAAGCCTTGGCTGGCTTGACGCGAGACGCTAAGGCTGTAGTCCCAGGCTTGGTGCGTGCCGCTAAGGTGCGCATCGCTTTTGCGGGTTTGGTAGGAGCCTGCGCCAAAGCTGATGCTGGGTTGCAGGCCTGCTTCGCCTTTACGGGTAAAGATTTGAATCACGCCAGCAACCGCATCTGAACCATAGACCGAAGCCGCTGGCCCGCGCAAAACCTCAATGCGTTCAATTTGCGCTAAGGGTAAATTTTGCCAATTTGCGCCGCCCGAAAATGCCTGACTATCGATGCGAACACCGTCTATGAAAACAGCTGTCAAACGTGACTCTGCGCCGCGTACAAAGACCGAGGTGTCGGCGCCTTGCCCGCCGCTGCGGTTGAATTGCACGCCGGGCAAACGCTCCAACACATCGGCTACGGTGGACGCACCTGCGCGCTCGATCTCTTCTTGCTCAATCACGCTCACATCGGCCAGCACTTGGCTCAAAGGCTGCTCGGTGCGGGTGGCGGTGATGACAATGGGGTCGAGCTGGATTCCATCAGCGGCGTCCGTCTTGGCAAAAATGCTGGAGACCGACAGACTGCTCAACGCGGCGAGCCAGAAAACCTTAGAGCCACCAAAGGCGTGGGGGTGAGCGTGAATCAACATCAAATTCCAAACAACATCGAGGCAGCACTTGGCGGGAACAGCGCAGCCACAAGGCGGCGTAAACTGATTGCAAAGCATGAGGAAAAAGCTATTTTACTAAAATGAATACAAAATAGTTAAATAATAAAACCACTATCTATGAGTGCACACCACCACCATCACGGCTCTGAAACCCATGCTGGGCATGGGCATGGGCATCAGAGCCACGGCCATCATCACCCTTTGCCCGCCAATCGCCATGCATTTGTGCTGGCAACGGCTTTGAACACGGGTTTTGTTGCGGTTGAGTTTTTCTACGGATGGCTGGCCAACTCCACCGCGTTGATGGCCGACGGGGGTCACAACCTGTCGGATGTGCTGGGTTTGTTGTTGGCTTGGAGCGCAGTTCGTTTGTCCAAGGTCTCGGCTTCCGAGCGTTATACCTTTGGGCTTCGCAGCAGCTCAATCTTGGCTGCTTTGGGCAATGCCATGTTGCTGCTGCTGGTCAGCGGCGCGATTGCTTGGGAGGCGCTGTTGCGTTGGTTTTCGCCCGAACCTGCGGTTGGCTTGACCGTCATGGCCGTGGCGGGCGTGGGTTTGGTGGTCAATGGTTTTTCGGCTTGGTTGTTTACCCAAGGTCGCGAGCACGACCTGAACATTCGCGGCGCGTATTTGCACATGCTCGCGGATGCCTTGGTGTCGTTGGGCGTAGTAGTGGGCGGCCTGGTGATGTGGCAAACCGGCTGGACATGGGTTGATCCTGTGATGAGTCTGATCATCGTCGCGGTGATTGTTTACGGCACTTGGGGTTTGCTCAAAGAGTCGGTGCAATTGGCTTTGAGTGCCGTGCCTGCACACATCGACATACAGGCGCTGACACAGCATTTGCTGAGCATGCCCGGCGTGGTCTCGGTGCATGACTTGCATGTTTGGGGCATGAGTACCACGGAGACAGCATTGACGGTGCATTTGGTCATGCCCCAAGGCCACCCGGGCGACGCGGCGCTGGAGGTCATCAGCGAATCGCTGCAACAACATTTTCGAATTCAGCACAGTACCTTGCAGGTGGAGTTGACAAGCATCCACCACAGTTGCTGTTTGGCGCATTGAAAGCAGAGAAAATAGCCGCCGTATGATTTTTTTCAAACAACCGAAACGGCGCTTGCTCGGCAAGACTTGGCTTTTGGGCTTAACACTTGGCTTGTGTCTAGGCGGCGCTGGTATTTCGCAAGCTTTTGCTCAGGAACTTTCTCGCATGACCCACGACGCTGCACCTCTCATCGCACCCACAGGCACTTTGCGTGTCGCGATCAACCTTGGCAACCCCATCTTGGCGGGCAAAGACGCCAGTGGTCAGCCCAGTGGCGTGTCGGTAGACATGGCACAAGAATTGGCCAAACGCTTGGGCACGCCGTTTTCGTGGGTGGTGGTGGACAAAGCCAAAGACTCGGTCGAGGCTGTGACCCAAGGCCGCGCCGATGTGGGGTTTTTTGCCATCGATCCTGCGCGTTCTGAGGGCGTGGCGTTTACCCATGCTTACGTGCAAATTGAAGGCAGCTATTTGGTGGCCGAAAATTCGCCGCTGCACAGCAACGAAGACGTAGACCGCGCTGGCACACGCGTGGTGGTGGGGCAGGGCAGTGCTTACGATTTGTTTCTGACGCGCCATCTCCAACATGCTGAGATTGTGCGCGCTGAATCTTCGCCCGCCGTGGTCGATTACTTTGTCGCCCACAAACTGGATGTTGCCGCTGGCGTGAAGCAGCAACTAGAGGCCGATGCAAAGCGTTTGAGCGGCCTGCGTTTGTTGCCCGGGCGCTTCATGGTGATCAACCAAGCCATGGGCTTGCCGCTTGGCCGTGGTCAAGCAGCGCAGCAATGGCTGACACAGTTTGTGGATGAGTTGCGCGGCGCGGGATTTGTAGCGCAAGCGCTCAAGCGACATGGCGTGCAGGGCGCGTCGGTAGCGCCTGCCACGCCATGAGTTTTTAAGCCACTTCGCGAATGAAGTCGGCGCGTGCGCGACGCACTTTTTTCAGGCTGACCAACCAGTCTTTGTCGGCTTCGCGGTAACCCAGCGGCACGATCACGGTGCTGCGCAAGCCTTTGGCGCGCAAGCCCAAAATCTCGTCTAGGGCGGCGGGGTCAAAGCCTTCCATGGGCGTGGCATCCACTTCTTCAAAGGCGGCGGCCACCAAAGCAGCGGTCATGCCAATGTAGGACTGGCGCGCGGCATGTTCGAAGTTGACTTCGGCGGGGCGAGCGGGGTAGTTGCTGAGCAACATCTTGCGGTAGTTCTCCCAGCCTTCGCTGGTGAAGCCGCGCTCTTTGTTGGTCAGGTCAAACATCATGTTGATGCGCTCTGGCGTGTAGTTGTCCCAAGCGGCAAAAACCAAGAGGTGCGAACCATCGGTGATTTGGGCTTGGTTGTGCGCGATAGGCTTGATGCGTTCGAGCACTTCTTTGTTGGTCACCACAAACACTTCATAGGGCTGCAAGCCGCTGGAAGTGGGAGCCAAGCGGATGGCTTCGAGGATGCGCTCGAGCTTATCTTGAGGCACTTTTTTGGCGGGATCCATTTTTTTGGCAGCGTAGCGCCAGTTCATTTTGTCGAGCAAAGCCATTCGTATACCTTGTGTGTAGGAGTTTTGGGAAGAGCAACTTAGGTGGGGCTGGTTGATGCCCTTTCAAGTTGACGCCAATTTTGGTGCAGATTTATTCTGCCACGATGCCCTTGAGCTGAATGACCCGCCCCCAGCGGGGGTAATCGCGTGCCACCACCGCGCCGAGTTCTTCGGTTGTGGATGTGCTGGCGTCTAGCCCTGATTTGCTGAAAATCTCTTTGATGGCGGGTTGTTGCAAGATGCGGGTGAGTTCAGCATTGAGCTTGGCCACAACAGGTGCGGGCGTTTTGCTGGGAACGAAAAAGGCATACCAAAGATCAACGTCGATGTTTTTATAGCCCAACTCGGCAAAGGTTGGCACATCGGGCGCGACGGGGTGGCGCTTCAAGCTGCCCACAGCCAAGGCGTTGAGCTTGCCCGATTTGACAAAGCCTTGCGCAATGTGCACGGGCAAAAAACCCACCATCAACTCGCCAGCCAACAAGTCTTGTGTGTAACCCGCCGTGCCGCGATACGGCACATGCAGCATGAAGGTGTTGGTTTCGAGCTTGAACAACTCCATCGCCATGTGGTGCGGCGTGCCCACACCGGGCGATCCAAAGCTGATGTCGCCCGGCTTGGCACGCGAGAGCTTGATGAGGTCTTGCACGGTTTTGATGCCCGTCTTTGGATTGGCCACCAACATCAAGGTGCCGTAGGCTGACATGGAGACGGGCGCAAAATCTTTGGTTGGATTGAACGGCACGTTTTTGTAAAGCTGAGAGGCGATGAGCATGGTGTTGGCACCCATCAAAACCGTGTTGCCATCGGGCGCTGATTTGGCGACAAAGTCTGCCCCAATGTTGCCGCTGGCGCCCGGCATGTTTTGCACCACCACGGGTTGCCCCATGTGCTCGCTCAGCATGGGTTGAACAGTGCGGGCGATGGTGTCCATGCCTGTGCCGGGTGTGAAGGGCACAATGATTTTGAGGGCCGTGTTGCTCTGCGCCTGCGCGCACAAGCCTATCCCGGCCAGCAGCACCACCAAGCACAGCTTGAAAATATCACGGGCAAACAAGCGTTTCATGGTCAGTCCTTCTTGGAATTCAGGGGGCTATTTCAGCGTGGCAGCAAAGCATCGGGGATGTTGAACAGCGCTTGCGCATTGGTTTGGTAGAACTTTTTCTTGGCCGCTGGATTCATGTCCATGCCATCCAAGGCGTGCACTTCGTCAATCGCGTATTGATAGGGATAGTCCATCGCGTAAAGCACACGGTCTTCACCCAACACGTCTTGGGTGAAGGCAATGGCTTTGTGCCACGCCATGCCGCTGCAGGTGATGTGAAAGTTGTCGCGCAAATAGTCGCTGGGTTTGCGCTTGAGCGGTTTGACGCTGTCATAGCGTTTGGAGCGCACAGTGGCCGCGTGCATGTAGTCCAAGCGATACGCCCAAAACGGCAGCGCCTCGCCCATGTGGCCCAAAATGATTTGCAGTTTAGGAAAGCGGTCAAACACACCTGCGGTGATGAGGCGCAAGGCGTGCAAGCCCGTCTCCACACCAAAGCCAAACACCGCGCCGTCCAAACCAGCTTCGAGGAAAGGGCCAATCATGTTGGCAGGCGGCGTGTTGGGATGCAAGTAAATGGGGGTGTTGAGCGCTTCGGCAGCTTCAAAGATTTCCCAAAATTTTGGGTCCGACAAATACTCGCCATGCGTGTGCGAGTTGATGACCACCGAGTGCATGCCCAATTGGTTCACGCCACGGTGAATTTCTTTGGCGGCTTCGGCGGGGTCTTGCGGCGCGACCGCAATCATGCCAACAAAGCGCGTCGGATGGCGTTTGACGCCAGCGGCCAATTCGTCGTTGGCGAATTTGGCAAACGACACGGCGGTGGCGGTGTCCATGCATTGCACGCCGGGCGAAGTCAGGGCAATGACTTGCATGTCAATGCCTGCATCGTCCATGTGGCCGATGCGCACTTGGTCCATGTCGGTCAAGCAACGCATGATGTGTTGAGCCCGTTCGCTGGGGCTACTCATGTAAAAACCCATCAGGCTTTTGAAGCCGGGGTCAACCGAGGGTTGGGCCAAGATGTTGCGGTAAATGTCCAGCATTTCAGAAGGACAAAACGCTTCTTCGGTGGCAATGCGCACATAGGGGGCGGGCGCGGGGCGGGTGTGGTTGGGGCTGGTCATGGTTTAAACAATTTTGATGCTGAGGTTGGGCAAGCCGTCGATGTGCATTTCAATCACATCGCCGCGCACCACGGGGCCTACGTTTTCGGGTGTGCCGGAGTAAATGATGTCGCCCGGCATGAGTTCAAAGGCTTCGGAGAGCTTGGCAATTTGCTCGGCCACTGACCAAATCATGTCTTTGAGATCGGCGCTTTGTTTGGTTTGGCCGTTGACCTTGAGCCAAATGGCACCTTGTTTGAAATGGCCTGTTTGCGCCAGTTTGTGCACCGCGCCAATGGGCGCGGAGTGGTCAAAACTTTTGCCGATTTCCCAGGGTTTTTTCTCGTCGCCCAAAGCGCGTTGCAAGTCGCGTCGTGTCATGTCGAGCCCCAAGGTGTAGCCATAGACCAAGTCCAGCGCCTTTTCGACGGGAATATTGCGACCGCCTTTGCCCAGCACGGCCACCAACTCGGCTTCGTAGTGGTAATTTTTGGTCAATGACGGATAGGGGTGATCGGCCACCGTGCCTGCTGGCACATGTTGAATGGCGTCGGTGGGTTTTTGAAAAAAGAAGGGCGGCTCGCGCGTGGGGTCTGAACCCATTTCACGCGAGTGCGCGGCGTAGTTGCGGCCAATGCAGTAGATGCGACGCACGGGAAACATCTCGTCCGAGCCGACGATGGGGATGTAAGTAACGGGCACGTCAAACGGTGTTTTGACCGTGTTGTGCGCCAAACTGGGCGTGGCAGTGCAAGCCAACAACGCGCCACCTGTGGCCAGAGTGGAGGAGCGAACAAAATTCCGGCGGTCCATGTCTTTCTCCTTTTAGGATTTGGCGGCAAAGCCCGCCACTTGCTTGTATTGGTCTGAAATGGCGCGCAGCGCCTCTTGGCTGATGAGGTCGTCAATGTGTCTGAAAGGCTTGTCTCCACTGAGTTCATCGGCCTTCATGATGATGAAGTCGGGCGGAGTGCTGCGGTTGGTTTGCACGACCTTGGCGGTGGTGGGCAAGCGGCTGTCTTGGTAGTGTTGCAAGGCCACGCGCACATCGGTGTGTTGTTGCAGCAAGTCGGCCAAGGTGCGTGCGTCAATCAAACCTTGCGCCGAACCATTGGAGCCGCGTGGGTACATGGGGTGGGCGGCGTCGCCCATCAAGGTGATGCGGCCAAAACTCCATTGGGGCAGCGCGTCTTTGTCCACCATGGGGTACTCAAACACACGCTCGGCAGACAAGATGAGATTGGGAACATCGAGCCACGGAAATTGCCAGTCTTTGAAATACTGCACGCAGTCTTCGCCGCTGCCGAGTTTGTTCCAGTCGTTCATGGCCGTGTTGGGCAGACGAATTTCGGCCATCCAGTTGATGAGCTGGTTGCCTTGACCGTCGATGTTGTCCACGATGGGGTAGACCACCATTTTGCCGGTGTCGATGGCGCCAATGCGCATATAGCTTTTGCCACTCAAGATCGGCTTGTGCACCGTCACGCCGCGCCATGTGTTGATGCCCGCAAAGCACACTTTGTCGTCTGGGTAGAACTGTTTGCGCACCGCAGAGTTGATGCCGTCGCAGGCCACAGCGGTTTCGGCTTGCACCGTGCGTTGGCTGCCATCGGGGAGGACGAAAGTCACCCGTGCGTGCTGCTCGGTTTGGTCCACGCTCACGCATTTGTGGCCGGTGTGCACTTTGTCTGCGCCCAATCGCTCCAACACGGTCTCAAACAAAATACGATGAAGTTTGCCTCGGTGTATGCCCAACTCCGGCGTGCTGTAGCCGTCGTGGCGGCCTCGCAATTCTTTGTACACAAACTGACCAAAGCGGTTGAAAAACACGCTCTCTAAATTTTCAATGGCCACCGCCTCGAGTCGCGGCAACACGCCCAGCGCATTGAGTTCGCGCGTGGCGTGGGGCAGCAAGGTAATGCCTACGCCCATTTCTTTGACCTCGGGCACGCTCTCAAACACTTCGCAGTCTATGCCGCGTGCGTGCAAGTTCAAAGCCAGCCCCAAGCCCGCAATGCCGCCGCCAATGATGGCGACCTTTATCGTTTCTCCGGATGCCATGTGCGCAATCTGTTTGTTAGCATGCAAACGATTATTGATGGCAAGATGTAGTGAATCTCTCATGGAAAACCCCGAATTTCAGCACTTAGGCGACATGTACCAGCGTCCCGGTTTTTTGCTCAGGCGGGCGCATCAAATCTCGGCGGCAGTGTTCGAAAACGCTTGTGCCAGCGTGGAGCTCACTCAAGCCCAATATGGTGCGCTCATGGTGCTGTCGCATGAGGCCAACATCGACCAAAGCCGCTTGGCGCGTGCCTTGGCGTTTGACAAAGTCACAGTGCTGCGCGTCTTGCGCGGCTTGGAAGAACGCGGCTTGGTGCAACGCGACATGTCGCTCACCAACAAGCGGCAAATGGAAGTCAAGCTCACGGCTTCAGGGCGGCGCTTGGTGAAAAAATCTCAGGCACTGGCGCACACCGCATATGAACAACTCATGTCGCCTTTAACGGTCAAACAACGCACACAATTATTGGATTTGCTGCAAATCCTCAACACCCAACTGTGCGATCAGGCCAAAGCCCCTTTTGTGCCCTTGGTTTGAGTGGCAAAGTCATCAGCGACTGTCTTGTGGGCTGTTATCAATCGTGTAGCAGGTGGTGTTGGCGTGCCATTTGCCCAGCGGTGTGACGCAGTGCTGGTGAAATCTATAGGTGTCTCGGTCTGACAAAAAATAGGAACGATAAACGCCACCGTTTTTAGGAACCAACGCCACATTGCGCGTGTTGGCGCATTGTTTTTTGATGATGCAGTTGTTCAGTTGTGCATCGCTGTCATAGAAGTAGACCGTGTATTTGCCTTGCTTGACATTGCGATCAGATGCAGCACCCACAATGCAGGTTTTGAGGGAAATTTTCTTCAAACTCGTTTGTTGCTCAAAATAATGCATCTCGCTTTGCAGCAACTCCAAAAACCAATCACCCACCAAGCCTTTGCATTCGTAGTAGTCGAGTTTGATTTCGTGCCGCACAGGCTCGGTCAGAGGCAAATTGTTTTCGCCCAACAGCAGCATGGCTTGATCGCCGGACGTGGGCGCGCTTGGCATGGATTTGATCTCTTTGGCCTGCACACCCCACAAAAGGCAGGCCAAAACCAGAGCGAAAAACTTGTGCATGAAAGCTCCTTGTAGGCCTTGAGCTTAGTCTAAAAAGCTTTGAATCAATTGCCACTGCTCAGGCACATTGAGCGCTGGCGCGTGGCCACAGCCTTCAATCACCTCGCAGCGCAGCAGGCCGCGCGCGCCGGGGCCGCGTGTTTTCATTTTCTCCAGCGTCTCGGGCAAGACCAAATCGGACACTGCGCCGCGCAACATCATCACCGGCATGTCGAGGGCGTCGTAGGTTTCCCATGTGTCGAATTCCTTGCCGCGTTGGAATTGCACCATGATGCGCGGATCGTAATGCGGCGTCACGCGGCCATCGGGCAAGCGGCGGGTGGAGGTTTCGGCCAAGTGCCGCCACTGCGCGTCGTCGTGTATGCCAAAAGGCACATAGGCGGCGCGGAAAAAAGCTTCCAATTCAGGCACGGTGTCAAACACAGGCGGCTGGCCTGCGTAGGCTTTGATGCGATCAACGGCTGCTTTGGCCAGTTCAGGTGCCATGTCGTTGAGCACCAAATGGCTGATGCGCCCTTTGAAGGCAGGCCAACGCATGCCCGCTGCGCACATCATGCCAATGCCGCCGCCCATCGAGGTGCCGACCCAACGCGCGGTTTGGATGTGCAACTGGTCCATCAAGTAGAGTGCGATATTGGAATAGGTTTCGAAGCAATAGTCGTGTTCGGGCTGGTTGCTCCATTGGCTCAAACCTCGGCCAATGGTGTCGGGGCAAATCACGCGGTAGCGAGACGCGAGTTGCTGCGCCAGCCAATCAAAGTCGCGTCCCGTGCGCGCCAAACCGTGCCATGCGATGACGACTGGCGCGGCTTCGTCGCCCCATGCGGTGTAGTGAATATTGAATGCGCCGCACTGCGCATAGTGCGAACTGGGTTGAGCCAAAACTGTCATGGAGAAGTTCCTCTTAAGCGACCCACAATGCCGCTTGGAAAATAATAAACCGCCAACACAAACAACAAGCCCAGCCACAGCAGCCAGCGATCGGGCGAAACCAAGGCGGTGAGCACAGGCAAATGCTCACCCCCTATTGCGCTCAGTGCAGCGTTGGCCACACGCAGCACATCTTGCAAATAGCTTTGCGCCGTCATGAACAAAGCTGCGCCAATGGCTGCCCCATACAAACTGCCCATGCCACCAATGACGACGATCAACAGCACATCCATCATGACCTCAAATGACAATGAGGTGTCTGGCCCGTTGTAGCGCAACCAAAGCGCCAACATCGCGCCCGCCAAACAGGCGTACAAGGCCGACACCATGCTGGCCAAGGTGCGGTAGACCACCACGCGGTAGCCAATGGCCTCGGCACGGAATTCGTTTTCGCGAATGGCTTGCAACACCCGGCCAAATGGCGAGTTGACAATGCGCAGCAGCGATAAAAATGCGAGCACCGCCAGCACCAACAACAGGTAGTAACACAGCAGCCGCCCGTCCAGCGTGACGCCCCACAGCGGTTCGTCAAAAAACTCGGTGCTGGGCGACAACAAGGCAGGCACTTTGAAGCTCAAACCGTCTTCGCCGCCGGTCAAGTTGGAGAGTTGTGACGCCAAAGTTTGAAACGCCGAAGCCACAGCCAAGCTGATCATGGCAAAAAAGATGGCTCGCACACGCAGCGAAAACAAACCCATCAAGAGCGATAAAGCCGCGCTCAACAGCAAGGCCGCCAACAAACCCAAGCCCACGCTGCTCCAGCTCGGACCCAGTTGACTCAAGGCGATGGCTTGTCCATACGCGCCAATGCCAAAAAACATGGTGTGCGCAAAACTCACCATGCCGCTGTAACCCAAGAGCACATCAAAACTCGCCACCAACACGGTGAACACCACCACCTTGGCCGCCACGTTCAGCGCTTTCACACCAGGCAGCGCAAACGGCGTGAACACCAGCGCCAACAGCAAAGCCAGCAACAACAGGGCCAACACGCGGCTGCGCGGGGTGTCGTGGGAGAGCAGTCGGTTCAACATGGGTAAGGCCTCATCGGTTGGCCACGGGGTAGAGGCCTTGTGGCCGCCACAACAGCACTGCCACCATCAAACCAATGTTGGAGAACATGGCGGCTTGCGGCCACACAAAACCAATGTAGTTGGCCATCAGCCCCAGGAGCAACGCACCCATCAACGCGCCCAAGGTCGAACCCAAACCGCCCATGATGATGACCAAAAAAATCAACACATTCACCTGTGCGCCCATTTGCGGCACCACGTTTTGTTGATACAGCCCCCACAGCACGCCACCCAGTCCCGCCAGCGCGCTGCCCAGCACAAACACGCCAACAAACAAACGGTGAATGCGGTAGCCCAGCGACTCCACCATGTCTCGGTCTTGCACGCCCGCGCGAATCAGCAAACCCACCTTGGTGCGGTTCAAAGTCCACGCCAATGCGACAAACACCAGCAAGCCAATGAGCACGGCCAACATGCGGTATTTTTCAATGGCCGCGTCGCCCAGCAACCACGCGCCGCGCAATGCCTCGGGCAAGGGCAGTGGAATTTGTTGCGGCCCCCAAATGGCTTTGATGACTTCCTCGCCCATGGTCATGCCGCCCATGGTGATCAAAATTTGCTTCAAGTGTTGCCCATACACAGGTCGCACAATGAAGCGCTCAAAGGCCAAGCCCACGGCGGCGCTGACGCACATGGCCACCGCCATGGCACAAAACACGGCCAACACATTGAGCGCGAGTTGGTCAGATTGGGTGAACCCTGTCATGCCGCCCAACACACTGGTCGCCACAAACGCGCCCAAGGCAATGAAAACACCATGCCCAAAATTGAGCACATCCATCAAGCCAAACACCAAGGTCAGTCCCGAGGCGATGACAAACACAATCATGCCCATGGCCAAGCCCGCTACGCTCAAAGTCAGCCAAGTCGAAAACGAACCCATGAGCGGCAAAGCCAAGAGCATGAGCGCCGGCACCAGCAGCAAAGGTTTGGGGTCGATGTGTGGTTTCATAAGGCCAACCCCAGCAAATCGTGTTGCAGTTGCGCATCTTGGCTCAGGCCTTGCATGGTGCCACTGTGCACCACCAAGCCGTTGTCCATCACCACCACATGGTCGCCCAAGCGCTGCGCAAAGTTGAGGTTTTGCTCCACCAACAACAGCGTCACGCCGCTGGCTTTGAGTTGGGCAAAGGCGTCGATCATGTTGTCGATGATGGCAGGCGCCAAGCCTTTGCTCGGTTCATCGACGATGAGCAATTCACGCGGCTCCACAATGGCACGCGCCACCGCCAGCATTTGTTTTTGTCCCCCCGAGAGCTTGCCTGCCGGGTGGTGCCAAAACTTTTCCACCGCAGGAAAGAGCTTGTAAATCCAAGCCAAGCGCTGGGCGTCCATGTCTTGTTCGCGCCGTGCTGCGCGGGCGGCGAGCAACATGTTTTCTTGCACCGTGAGGTCGGCAAAAATTCCCATGCTCTCAGGCACATAGGCCACGCCCAAGCGCGCGATGTCGGGCGTGGGCAAGTGGGTGATGTCTTGGCCGTTGATCACCACACGGCCTTGCGAAGCACGCCACAAGCCCATGATGGTGCGCAGCGTGGTGGTTTTACCCGCGCCATTGCGCCCCAGCAGCATGGTGAGTTGCCCTTTCGGGACATCCAAACTCACGCCATGCAAGATGTGATACGCCCCAATGTGGGTATGAACATCTTGCAATTGCAGCAATGACGTGTGAGGTGCTGTCATGCGGCCACCTGGCTGGGTTGACTGCGCCCCAAATAAGCCTCTTGCACAATGGGCGAAGCCATCACCTCGGTGGGCTCGCCGTCTGCCACCAACTGGCCGTTGTGCAAGACGATGATGCGGTCGGCCAACTCGCGCACCACATTCATCTTGTGTTCGACCAGCAAGATGATCTTGCTTTTGTCGGCTTTGAGGCGACGGATCAATTCCAGAATCACGGGCGCTTCATCCGCACTCATGCCGGCAGTGGGTTCATCAAACATGTAGACCTGCGGCTGCAAGGCCATCAGCAAAGCGACTTCGAGTTTGCGTTGATCGCCATGCGGCAGGCTCGACACGGGCTGATCTGCTTTGTCTTGCAGCGACACCTCGTGCAGCAGCGCGTGGGCGCTGTCGCTCAAGGCGTGGTGGTCGCTCCAAATGCTCCACAGGTTGAGGCCGCGTCGGTGTGCGCCGTCTTGCGTGGCTTGCACGGCCAAGCGCACGTTTTCAAGCACAGTCAAGTTGGGAAACAAATTGGTCAACTGAAATGCGCGTCCCAAACCCGCGTGGGTGCGCGCCGATACGCCCAAGCCTGACAGGTCTTGCCCGTTGAGCCACACGCTGCCCGTGCTGGCCTTGAGCTGACCCGAAATCAGATTGAAAAACGTGGTTTTGCCCGCCCCATTGGGGCCGACGATGGCGGTCAAACTGCCCGCTGCAAATTGACACGACACCGCATCGACCGCGGTATGTCCGCCAAAACGAATGCCCAAATCGCGAACTTCAAGCATGAGCCGCACGCCCGCAAAGCGCTTGCCGCAAGGGGTTGAACGCCCAGCGCATATCAGCGTTGGTTTTTGATGGGCACTTGCATGTCGTCGGCCTTGATCTCGCGCACCAACTCAGGTACGCCCCACGCAAATGCGGGATCGACCTTGATTTTGAAGTGGTACATGCTCTGCATGGCTTGGTGGTCTTCGGCGCGAAACGTCATCTTGCCTTTGGGTGTGTCAAAACTCATGCCTTCCATGGTTTTGATCAGGGTGTTGGCGCGTGCATCGCCATTGGATTTTTGCAATGCCGTCACCACCGCCATCGCTGCCGAGAAGCCGCCCGCTGTGAAGAAATCTGGCGGTGTTTTGAATTGGCTGTAATGGCGCGCCACCAAGGCTTCGTTGACCGGATTTTTTGGGATGCCGAAGTAATAGTAGGTGGCGCCTTCCATGCCGGGCAGGTTTTTGTAAGCTGCCATGGCAGGCAAGATGTTTCCGCCTGTGGCAATTTCAATGCCGTAGCGTTTGAGGTCGAGGTCGGCAATCTTGAACGGATTGCCCGCGCCTGCCCAAATGATGAAGATCACTTTGCGCCCCGGTTGGTCCTTGAGTTTGTCGATCAGACGTTGCGCGCCCGCTGTGAAATCGGTGGTGGTGGCGGGCAAATACTCTTCATGCACGATCTTGGCTTTTTTCAATGCGTCTTTGAAGGCCTTCACGCCGTCGCGGCCAAACGCGTAGTCTTGCGCCAAGGTGGCGATGGTCACGCCGCTTTTGTCCAAAGCCACGGCATTGGAAATGGCATCTTGGCTGGAGTTGCGACCCGTGCGGAAAATGTATTTGTTCCATTTATCGCCGGTGATGGAGTCGGCCACGGCGGGCTCGACCAACAAAATCTTTTTGTACTCTTCGGCCACGGGGAGCATGGCCAAGGCCACGCCTGACGACGTGGGGCCGACTGCCAAATCGGCTTTGTCGTCCGAATAGGCCGCAGCCAAGAGCGACTTGCCCAAATCGGGCTTGCCTTGGTCGTCTTTTTCAATCACCACCAGCTTTTTGCCCGCCACGGTCATCGTGCCTTGGGTGGCGTAGTCCAGTCCCATCATGAAGCCTGTGGCCGTTTGCTTGCCGTAGGCCTCCAGCGGGCCGGTTTTGCTGTACACATGGGCAATGCGAATTTCTTGGCTTTGCGCTTGCGCGGGAGCCACGCACAGCGCGCTCAAGGCAGTGACCAGCAAAGGCGTCACAGCAGCTAAGACAGATCCAGCGAGGCGGCGGTTCATGTATGTTTCCTTGTGTGAGGAGTTTTTCGATATGCAAAACATTGTAGGCACGCCCTGTGACGCGCTGGCTTGGGCTTTTCACTGAGTGTCGGTGCTTGGGCGACAGCGGGCAAGTTAGGATAAGCAGATGCAACTGCAAGATATTTTGTACTCCCAAGGCTTTGGCACGCGCCGTATTTGCGCGGGTCTGATCCAGCAAGGCCATGTTCAGATTGAAACCGACGACACATTAACGCCTTGCGACGACGCGCTCCAAGACATCGATGTGCACGAGGGCTGGCAATACAGCGTGCAAGGCGTGGTCTGGCCGTATCACGCCAAAGCCTATGTGTTGTTGCACAAACCTGCGGGTTATGAGTGCTCACACAAGCCCTCGGCTTGGCCCAGCCTCTACACCTTGCTGCCCGCGTGCTTGCGCCAACGCCCGCAAAAAAGCGCTGTCCAAGGCGTGCAAGCCGTGGGACGACTCGACCAAGACACCACGGGCATGTTGGTACTCACTGACGACGGCCCCCTGATCCACCGCATGAGCTCACCCAAACACCATGTGCCCAAGGTGTACGAAGTCACCACCGATCGGCCACTAGACGCCCACCAAGTGCAACGCCTGCTCGACGGCGTGGTGCTGGATGATTCGCCCAAACCCGTGCGCGCCGCCGCCTGCCAAGCCGTGAGCGATCACCATTTGCGCCTGACCTTGACCGAAGGCAAATACCACCAAGTCAAACGCATGGTGGCCGCCGTGGGCAACCATGTGGTGGCGCTGCACCGCTCGCAAATCGGCGACATGCCGCTGCCTGCTGAACTAGAGGCGGGCAAGTGGCGCTGGATCACTCAAGAGGAATTGGGGCTGTTGAGTTGATTTTCATTCCGTTTAGTCGCTATCAGTATTCAATTCAAACGCATATCGCCCCTCACGGGGCGATATTTCTATGACCATTCAGTCTTGAGTTTATTTGCTCACAGTGGCCGCAGGGGCTTCGGTTTTTGCGGATTTTTTGGTGTGTTTGACAACGGGTTTTGCATCGGTTTTCATCTCCGCTTTCAACTCGGTTTTTGCCGGTGTTGCAGCTTCTGTTGTGGCGGCAAATGCGCCTACTGAGAATGCAGAAACGATCAAGGTTGCGATGAGTTTATTCATGAAAATTCCCCTTAGGTTTTGAACTAGCTCCAACGATTTGGAGTACATCCACAACGGCGTGCGCCGATAAGTTGTTGACGCAAATGTTTATTTATTTGTGTCAACGTTTTGGCCGGTGAGCCGTTGATTCACGCTTACTTGATCGCTAAAAAACGCGTGATGTTTTCCAACACCAACTCCGGTTGATCGCGATGCGGCGCATGTCCGCAATTGGCAATCGGGTGGCGTTCAATTCGTCCACGCGCGGGGCGAATATCTTCAATTTGGCGCAGCGTGCCGTAGGCGTCTTGCTCGCCTTGCAGCGCCAAGACTGGGCAGGCAATGTCTTGACAAAGCACCCGAATGTCAAAGCTGCGAAAACCATCAGACAACCACGCGTCGCACCACTGCCAAAAGGCGCAATCCACATCGGCATGAAAGCGCGACAAGCGTTGGCGCAGCTCGCCCTGCACAAAGGCCTCGCGAGCGGCTTGGATGGCGGTGATCGACACGTCTTCGACCATCACATGCGGCGCCATCACCACGCAAGCGCTGGTGGGGTGGCGGGCTGCGTAGAGCAGGGCAATCGTGCCGCCATCAGAATGCCCCACAAGCGCAGGTTTTTCAATGCCTAGCGCCTGCAGCAATTCAGGCAACACGTCCCACGCTTGACGGTGCATGTAGTCGGCGGACAAGCGGTTTGCGCCACGCACGTCCACAATGGCTTGCGACTGGCCGTAGCCTTGGCGTGAATACACCACACCCGCACGTCCGGTGGCTTGGCAGACGGTTTGCGGCCAAAAGCCTTGACGGCTTTGCCACATGGCCACCGAGCCCAAGCCTTCGTGCAAAAACACCAAGGGCGCGAGGTGAGCGCCCGCCTGCGTGGCGGGGATGCGCACCACCTCCAAAGCGCATTGTTTGAGTTGAATCAAATCCATGCGCGAATCTTAAAGCGCACGCCAGCTAGGGTTGACCCGCCATCGTTACACTCTGACACAGTACTTTTGTGAGATTTTTGTGACTTCTTTGCATTCCTTCAAAACCGCATTCTTGGGCGCTGCCCTGTGTCTGAGCGCGCCTGTTTGGGCGGGCAACCCAATCTTTGTGCTCAATTCGCTGGACGCGACCATCAGCGTGGTGGACTCGGCCACTTGGCAAGAAACCAAGCGCATTCCCACGGGTAAAGAGCCGCATCACCTCTACCTCACGCCGGATGAAAAATCGCTCATCGTCGCCAATGCTGGCGGTGACTCACTCACCTTTGTGGATCCCAAAACCAGCGAAGTCCAGCGCGTGGTGCGCGGCACGCTCGATCCGTATCAATTGCGTTTCTCGCCCGACATGAAATGGTTTGTCACGGTGGGCAACCGTTTGAACCATGTGGACATTTACCACTGGGACGGCAAAGACCTGAGCTTGGCCAAGCGCATTGCGTCGAGCAAAACGCCCAGCCATTTGTGGATCGACAGCAAAAGCAGCGTGGTGTATTCGACCATGCAAGACAGCGACGAACTCATCGCCATTGACCTCGCCAGCCAAACCGTCAAATGGCGCGTCAAAACAGGCTCCTTGCCCGCCGATGTGTTTGGCACGGCAGATGACAAAACCCTGTTGGTCGGTATGACGGGCGGCAAAGAAGTGATGGTCTATGACGTGAGCAATGGCCCGGCCAAACTCATCAAAACCATTCCCACAGGCGAGGGCGCTCACGCGTTTCGTGCCTTGGGCGATGGCCGCCATGTGCTGGTGAGCAACCGCGTTGCCAACACCGTGAGCAAAATCGACACCCAAACCCTGCAAGTCGTCGCCACCTTCAAAGCCCCCGGCGGGCCTGATTGCATGGAAGTGTCGGCAGACGGCAGGTTGTTGATGGTGTCGTCGCGCTGGATCAAAAAAATGAGTGTGATCGATTTGCAAACGGGCGAGTTGGTGCGTCAAGTCAAAGTGGGCAAATCGCCGCACGGCATTTGGACCATTGACCACGCCAAGCGGATGTGAAGTCCATGCGTCTAGTCATGCGTTGTCTGGCCTCTGTTGATGGAAGTCGCCTCACTGGCCTGCGACACAGGTTTTCAATGCTTGGCGCGAGTGTCTTGCTGTGTGGCGGTTTTGGCCTTGTTTCTGCTGACGCAGCAAATGCACAAACTTGCAATCAACCCATTTACTTGACTTTCGACACTGGACACATGGGCGTCGCGCCCTTGATTGCCGACGTGCTTCAACGACACCACGTCAAAGTGACATTCTTCGCCGCCAACGAACCCACGCAAGAAGGTGACGGCAGCTTGGGCGAACACTGGGCGCCTTGGTGGAAACAACGCGCCGCCGAAGGCCACAGCTTTGCCTCGCATACCTTTGATCACGTCTATTGGCGTGCCGATTTGCCCAATGGCCAATGGCAAATGCGCCCCAGTGCAGGCGATCACAAAGGCGAAAGTCGCGCTTGGACCAGCGCCGAATACTGTGCGCAATTGAAACAATCCAATGCGCGGCTCGAACACATCACGGGCCAAAAAGCCTTGCCGCTGTTTCGCGCGCCGGGTGGCAAAACATCGCCTTCGCTTTTGGCTGCCGCCAAGCAATGCGGCTTCATGCATGTGGGCTGGGCCGACGCTGGCTTTTTGGGCGACGAGTTGCCCAGCGACAAATACCCCAACAAAATGTTGCTGCAAAAGGCCTTGAAAAACATCCGCTCTGGCGATATTTTGATGGCGCATTTGGGCATTTGGTCGCGCCAAGACCCATGGGCGCCTGCGGTGTTGGAGCCGCTGATTGAGGGTCTGCAAGCCAAAGGCTTTTGCTTTGCCACGCTGCAAGAGCATCCGCAATTCAAAGCATGGGTGAAATGATGGACAAGTTCATGGACGCCTTCGCCGAACTCTTTACCAACGTGCAATCTGCTTTGTTTGAGGGCGTGGTGCAGCCGTTGGCTTTTGCACTTGGCCTAGGCAGCCGTTTGGAAGAGGCGTTCACCGCCACCGAATGGTTGCTGGTCGGCTTGCTGCAACTTGCCGTCATGCTGCTGGTCATCGCGCCTTTGCAACGCTGGCGGCCGATTGAGCCTGTGACCGACCCCAGCGCTGTTCGCACCGATGTGCTCTACACCTTGATTCACCGCTTGGGCTTGTTTCGGCTGGTTTTGTTTTTCACGGTCGATGGCTATCTGTTTGATCTTTGGGGCTTTTTGCATGTGCAGGGCTTTGCCAATTTCAACATTGACGACCTCTGGCCGGGCATCACAGATATGCATTGGTTGAGCTTTGTGCTGTATTTGGTCTTGTTTGATTTCTTGAACTACTGGCTGCACCGCGCACAACATCAGTTCAACTGGTGGTGGTCGCTGCATGCGCTGCACCATTCGCAGCAACAAATGACGCAGTGGACGGACAGCCGCAACCACTTGCTGGATGATTTTTTGATGGCCATCGTGTGGGTTTTCATCGCGCAATTGGTGGGCATTGCGCCGAGTCAGTTTGTCGCGGTCATCGCCAT
Organism: uncultured Burkholderiales bacterium; assembly: GCA_903832625.1. Lineage (GTDB taxonomy): Bacteria > Pseudomonadota > Gammaproteobacteria > Burkholderiales > Burkholderiaceae_C > Limnohabitans. The sequence goes on from CAILCI010000027.1 coordinate 23,130, forward strand.
CACGCAATTGAGTGAAAACTTGCAGCACGCCAATTTGCGCGTCAACTTCGGTTGGCTGGGCGAGCGCTTGTGGATCAGCCCGCGTTTTCATCGGGTGCACCACGGCGTCGGTGTCGGGCATGAAAGCCAAGGTCGGGTCTTGGGCGGACACAACTTTGGCGTGTTGTTTCCGTGGTGGGACATGCTGTTGGGTACCGCAGACTTTGCCACGCAAAAAGTCCAAACTGGCATTCGTGATCAAGTTGAGCAAGGGCGCGATTACGGCAAAGGTTTTTGGTCGCAACAAGTCTTGGGAATCAAACGCCTCATCGCAGTTTTTGGAAGTAGCACTCAGCACTGAAGCTGGGGTATGCTTTTGCCATGCGCTTGTTTTTGGATTCCTTTTGGCGGGCTGTGGCTTATTGCTTCATGCCCCGCGTCATGCTCCTGTCTTTGATGCCGCTGGCTTTGTTGCTGGTGTTGTCGTTGACTTGGGGTTATTTCTATTGGGAGCCGACGCAAGACTGGGTGCGTGACACCTTGAGTTCTTGGCTCTTGTTGCAAAGCGCGATGGATTGGCTGCAAGACCACGGCGCAGGGCATTTGCAAAGCGTGCTCGTGCCCATCGTGGTGATATTTGCTATCACACCGGTTTTGGTGATCGTCACTCTGTTAGCGGTTTCTGCAATGATGAGCCCCGGCCTCATCAAGCTTGTGGTGGACAGACGGTTTGGACACTTGGCGCGTAAACAAGGCGCTTCGGTTTGGGTGAATTGGTTTTGGACCATCGTCTCAACCTTGGCCGCTTTGTTGGCAATGGTCATTACTTTGCCTTTGTGGCTGGTGCCTCCATTGATGTTTGTGTTGCCGCCTTTGATTTGGGGTTGGTTGAGCTACCGCGTGATGGTGTTTGATGCCTTGCTCGACCATGCCAGCCGTGATGAACGCATTGCCATCGGGCGCAAGCACCGTATGTGGTTGTTACTCATTGGTGTACTCACAGGATACTTGGGCGCATTACCCAGCGTGGTGTGGGCCTCGGGCGCCTTGTTCGCCGCAGCGTTTTTGGTCTTGGTGCCTTTGGCGGTGTGGATTTACGCTTTGGTGTTTGCTTTTACCGCCCTGTGGTTTGCTCATTACAGCTTGGCCGCGCTGGAGCAGCACCGTGCCGAAAACGATGTGGTGGTGGTTGGCGCTTCCGTTCCCGTTCCCGCGTTAGCATCTGGGGATGACATCTTCCAACACCCATCCCCACCCCACGCGCCCTGAGTTTGGTCTCATCATCGTCGGCGATGAAATTTTGTCGGGCAAACGTGCTGACAAACATTTGCCCAAATTCATCGAATTGCTTTCAGAACGTGGCCTATCGCTAGACTGGGCTGACTACGTGGGCGACTCGCCCGAGCGCATCACCCAAACCTTGAAACGAGCGTTTGACAGCGGTGCGGTGGTTTTTTCTTGCGGTGGCATTGGTGCCACGCCAGACGACCATACCCGCCAATGTGCAGGACGTGCCTTGGGCACTGATTTAGCGCTGCACCCAGAAGCCGAAGCATTGATTCGCCAACGCATGCAAGACTTGGCACTTGAGCAAGGCGTGCCTTACGAGCCCGACCGTGAAGACAACAAACATCGCTTGAACATGGGCGTTTTCCCGCTGGGCGCGCGCATCATTCCCAATCCGTACAACAAAATCCCGGGGTTTAGCTGCCAAGGCGCAGGCGAGGGTGCAGTGCATTTCGTGCCCGGATTTCCTGTGATGGCTTGGCCGATGATGGCTTGGGTGCTCGATACCCACTATGCGCATTGGTTTCAACGTGGCGCGTGGGTTGAAAAATCTGTGATTGTGTTTGGCGCGATGGAGTCCACGCTCACGCCGCTGATGGAAGAACTCGAAGCCAAGTTTGCTGGCGTCAAAGTGTTCAGCTTGCCCAGCGTGGATCATCCGCAATATGGACGACACATTGAGCTCGGCGTCAAAGGCCATCCTGATGTGGTGGATGCGGCGTATTTCGCTTTGAAAGCAGGCCTAGCTACTTTTGATGCCCGCTTGGGCGCTGAATTGGTGCGAAATTGAGTTTGCACATTATTGGTGCAATATACTTGTGGTTTTGCACCAAAATGGAATTCTTCGGGTTTGGACTTTTTGTCACGAAAAGTCCAACTTGTTGCAGATGTGGCACTAAGTAGAGGCAAAATAAGCGGTTTGATGAAGCGTTAAAACCAGTTTTCGTGCTGCTTCAAATTGGCACAAAAACTGCATAGCTGTTACATCGAAATTTTTTAACCCAACCCCTCCCAGGAGAACTTGATGGCCAAGACCGTCGCAGACGTGATGAAGATGGTGAAAGACAACGAAGTCAAATTCGTTGATTTCCGTTTCACAGACACCCGTGGTAAAGAACAGCACGTGAGCGTGCCTGTCTCTGCTTTCAGCGAAGACAAATTCACCGAAGGCCATGCCTTTGACGGTTCTTCCATTGCGGGTTGGAAAGGCATTGAATCCTCTGACATGTTGTTGATGCCTGATGCCATGTCGGCTTTCATCGACCCCTTCTTCCAAGAATCAACCTTGGTGTTGTCTTGCGACGTGTTGGAGCCCGGTGACGGCAAAGCCTACGACCGCGACCCACGTTCTATCGCCAAACGCGCTGAAGCGTATTTGAAAGCCTCTGGCTTGGGCGACACTGCGTACTTCGGTCCAGAACCCGAATTCTTCTTGTTCGACGATGTGCGTTGGGGCAACGAAATGTCCGGCGCCTTCTTCAAAATCGACGACTACGAAGCACCTTGGAACACAGGCAAAGTCATCGAAGGCGGCAACAAAGGCCACCGTCCCACCGTCAAAGGCGGCTACTTCCCCGTGCCTCCCGTTGACAGCACCCAAGACATGCGCGCAGAAATGTCCGCCATCTTGGAAGAAATGGGCATCCCCGTTGAAGTGTTCCACCACGAAGTGGCGGGCGCTGGTCAAAACGAAATCGGCACCAAGTTCTCGACTTTGGTGGAACGCGCTGACTGGACACAAAAACTGAAATATGTGGTCTGGAACGTGGCCAATGCCTACGGCAAAACTGCCACTTTCATGCCCAAACCTTTGGTGGGCGATAACGGCTCCGGTATGCACGTTCACCAGTCCATCTGGAAAGACGGCAAAAACTTGTTCGCTGGCAACGGCTATGCAGGTTTGAGCGACACCGCTTTGTTCTACATCGGCGGCATCATCAAACACGCACGCGCTTTGAACGCCATCACCAACCCCACCACCAACAGCTACAAACGCCTGGTGCCTGGTTTTGAAGCTCCTGTGAAATTGGCCTACTCCAGCCGTAACCGTTCGGCTTCGATTCGTATTCCTCACGTTGCGTCTGACAAAGGCCGCCGTATTGAAGCGCGTTTCCCAGATCCAATGGCCAACCCTTACCTGTGCTTCTCGGCCTTGATGATGGCGGGCTTGGACGGTATCGAAAACAAAATTCACCCCGGTGAAGCCGCGACCAAAGACTTGTACCATCTGCCCCCCGAGGAAGATGCGTTGGTGCCAACCGTGTGCCACAGCTTGGATCAAGCCTTGGAATATTTGGACAAAGACCGTGCGTTCTTGACCAAAGGTGGCGTGTTCACCGACAGCATGATCGATGCTTACATCGAACTCAAAATGGCCGAAGTCACACGCTTCCGTCAAGCGGTTCACCCCGTTGAGTACGACATGTACTACTCTCTGTAATTCATGCAGTGAGTCAGACAAAAGGACGGCGTGAGCCGTCCTTTTTTTTAGGGTCAGAAAAACGCGTTTATGAGTCTCATCACATCCACTCGCACACCCATCCTTCCCATCGCCTTCTGGAGTCTTGTGTGCTGCATGATGTGGCAGCCACTAAGGCTGGTTGCGCAAGGCTCGCAACAGGTTTATCGCTGCGGCAATGCCTACACCAATCAACCCGAACCCTCTCAGCGTTGCACGCCCCTGACTCAAGCCAATGTGACGGTGATTGAAGGCACCAAAGTGCAAGCCAGTGCGCCAAACCATTCCCCCAGCACCACTCGGGTTGATCCATCAGAGCAATCGCAGCGCGATGCACAGGCCAAACTGGTTTTGGAAAGCGAATTGCAAAAAGCCCAAACGCGTCAAGCCGAGTTGCTCAGCGAGTGGCAGCAAGGCGAACCTCAAAGACGCGCGGATGAGGCGAAGCAAGCCGCCAAATACCAAGCACGGGTGGAGCAGTTACGCCAATCCTTAGAACGCGGCCAAGCTGACATTGCAGGTCTAGAGCGCGAATTGGCGCGACTCAGAGCCAATCCGAACGGAGTAAAACCATGAGTCCCGAGCAGCTTCAAACGCTTGATTTGCTTGCCACGTCGGTGGCTGTTGTGCGTGCCGACGGCATTGTGGTGTTTGCCAACGCTGCGCTGGAAGATGCAATGGGTCTGTCGCGGCGCAGCATCGAAGGCTCTTTGCTGACACAGTATTTTGTGGAATCCCTCACCTTGCAAAACGCCTTTGAGGGTGCGCAATCCAATGCCTTTGCGGCGCTGCGCTATGACGCGCAGTTGCATCGCAATGCGCAAGAACCATTGCCCGTGCACGTCATCGTGGCGCCCACACATTTGGCGGGCCATGTCTTGGTCGAGTTGCTGCCCATCGAGCAACAGACCCGCCAAGACCGCGAGGAGCGCTTGATCGACCAAGCGCAGGCCAACAAGGAATTGATTCGAAACCTGGCGCATGAAATCAAAAATCCCCTTGGCGGCATTCGGGGGGCGGCTCAATTGCTGCAAATGGAGGTGGAAGGCCGGGATTTGGTGGAGTACACCCAAGTCATCATCCATGAGGCAGACAGACTGCAGTTGTTGGTAGACCGCTTGCTTGCACCACATCGGCGTCCGCATGTGGTGGGAGACGTCAATATTCACGAAGTTTGTGAACGTGTGCGCAGTTTGGTGCTTGCAGAGTTTCCAAAAGGCCTCAAAATGGTGCGTGATTACGATATCTCGATTCCAGAATTCCGAGGCGATCGCGAGCAATTGATTCAAGCGCTGCTCAACATCGTGCATAACGCGGCCTTGGCACTGGCTGAAAAGACCCAAGAAGGCTTGGCAGAGATCATTTTGCGCACCCGAATCACCCGCCAGGTGACTTTTGGCAAGCAACGCTATCGGCTGGCACTGGAATTGCATGTCATCGACAACGGGCCTGGAATTCCTCCTGAAATCAAAGACCGCTTGTTCTTTCCGCTGGTGTCGGGCAGAGACGGTGGGTCGGGATTAGGGTTGAATTTGGCACAAACATTTGTCCAACAGCACCACGGCTTGATTGAATGCGACAGCGTGGTGGGTCGCACAGATTTCAAAATTTTGATTCCCTTGCCTTGATGGCAAGGACTTTGACCACAAGAAAGTAGCGTCATGAAACCGATTTGGATTGTTGACGACGACCAGTCGATTCGATTCGTGCTTGAAAAAGCCTTGCAGCGTGAGAATTTGCCCACACGCAGCTTCACCAGCCCGCGCGAAGTGTTGCAGGCATTGAGCTTGGAAGGCGAGGATCAAGGTCCGCAAGTCTTGGTCAGCGACATTCGCATGCCGGGCGGCTCCGGGCTGGATTTGCTCACCAAGGTCAAAGAACGCCTGCCTTTGTTGCCCGTCATCATCATGACGGCGTTTTCTGATTTGGACAGCGCCGTCTCTGCCTTCCAAAACGGCGCGTTTGAATACTTGCCCAAACCCTTTGATTTACCCAAAGCGGTCGAGTTGATCCGACGTGCTGTTGACGAAAGTCAGCGCGAGCAAGCCCAAAGCGAGTTGCAAGACGCGGCTCCGGAAATGATGGGTCAAGCGCCCGCCATGCAAGACGTGTTTCGCGCCATTGGCCGCTTGAGCCAAAGCCATGTGACCGTGCTCATCACGGGTGAGAGTGGCAGCGGCAAAGAGCTGGTCGCACGCGCTTTGCACAAACATTCACCGCGTGGTGACACCGGCACCAAGGGGCCGTTTGTGGCGATCAACACAGCGGCTATTCCGAAAGATTTGCTGGAGAGCGAGTTGTTTGGGCATGAACGCGGCGCGTTCACTGGCGCACAAAGCACGCGTCGAGGTCGCTTTGAACAAGCCGACGGTGGCACCTTGTTCTTGGACGAAATTGGCGACATGCCGTTTGATTTGCAAACCCGCTTGTTGCGCGTGTTGAGCGATGGCAACTTCTACCGCGTAGGCGGCCACAGCGCCATCAAAGCCAATGTGCGGGTCATTGCCGCCACTCACCAAGACTTAGAAAAACGCGTCAAAGACGGCGTGTTTCGCGAAGATTTGTACCACCGCTTGAACGTCATTCGACTGCGTTTGCCCGCCTTGCGCGAACGGCGCGAAGACAGTCCAGTGCTCACGCGCCACTTTTTGCAACAAAGTGCGCAGCAGTTGGGTGTGGAGTCCAAACGCATTGCCGAGAGTGCGCAAGCGGTGCTCGATCAATTTGCGTTTCCAGGCAATGTGCGTCAGTTGGAGAACATCTGTCATTGGCTCACCGTCATGGCACCGTCGCAAGTCATCGAGCCTAAAGACTTGCCGCCTGAGGTGATGCAGCAACAAGCGCCAGTGGCCGAACAGTCCAATGTGGCCGTCGATGCGCTGTATTCCGAGCCCTTGCATCACGAGGTCAGCCTCTCGTCCCAAGAAACGGGGCAGGCGAGCGCGCTGCTCAAAGCGCCCCCAGTGGTGCTCAATATGCCCGGCTCCGATTGGGAACAAGGCTTTGAAGCCGAAGCCATGAGCTTATTGGTGGCAGGCCGCACGGATGTGTGGGACACCTTGGTCAACCGCGTGGAGGCGCGCTTGATTCAAACCGCGCTGGCAAACACAAGAGGTCGGCGCATTGAGGCTGCGCAAAAGCTCGGCATTGGCCGCAACACCATCACCCGAAAAATTCAAGATTTGGGTTTAGAAGACTGAGCGTTGAAGCTCATCGACTAAGCCAGCGTCACCACCACAGGCGTATGGTCGCTGGGACGCTCGTTTTGGCGTGGAGTTTTGTCGATGACGCATGCCGTCACCTGGGGTGTCAGCGCAGCGCTGACCAAAATATGGTCTATTCGCAAGCCCCGATTGCGCCTGAAGGCAAATTCGCGGTAGTCCCACCAGCTGTAGCTTTTCTCGGGTTGTTCAAACAGGCGGAAAGCATCGCAAAGTCCCAAATCAATCAGGCCTTGAAAATGATCGCGCTCTTGCACGGTGCAGTGAATCGTGTCTTTCAGAGCCACCGGGTCCCACACATCGCGGTCGTCCACGGTGATGTTGAAGTCACCCATGAGCAAGAGCTTTTCGTGTATTGACAACTCGCTTTTTAACCACTCGCGCAGTGCATCAAGCCAGCGCATTTTGTAGACAAATTTGTCGCTCTCAGGTGCTTGGCCATTGGGGAAATACGCGCCAATCACGCGAACGCCTTGAACCGTTGCGGCAATCACACGCGCCATGTCGTCTTCGAAATGCGGAATGTTTTTTTGCACATCAGAGATGGCGTGCTTGGACAAAATGGCCACACCGTTGTAGGTTTTTTGTCCAAAAAACGCCACCTGAAATCCCGCCGCTTCAATGGCTTCGCGCGGGAATTTATCGTCGGTGGTTTTGGTCTCTTGCAGCACCAATGCGTCCACTGGATTGGCCGCGAGCCAATCCAAGACTTGGGGGAGGCGAACCGTCAATGAGTTGACGTTCCAAGTAGCAAATTGCATGGGTGCTGCGCGCGCCTTTAAATGTGTAGGAAAGCCAAAACACCCACGGCCACGCCAGCGCTGGCTGTGCCGTACATGGCCATTTGCAGCCAGCGTTTGCGCGTCAGCAGAGCAATCGCGGCCATGGCAATGGCCACTTGCAGCAGCGTGGTGGCTTGCGCCCAGCGGTGGTGCTCATGCATTTCATGGTCGGACTCTTCATCCCAATGCGCGGATTCGGCTTCTAGCTTTTCGGCGTTGGCTTTGATATCGCCTTTTTCAGATTTGTAGCGCGCAATTTCTTTTTCGTAGAAATCACGTTTAGCGGGCGCCAACTCCATTGCCAATTCGCTCAGGTTTTGTTTGCCGCTTTTGGCTTGGTAGAAGTTCCATTGGTTAGACGCTTCGGTTTTTTTGATGGCAGCATTGTTTTTGTACAAACTCGCGTTGGCTTGGGTGGCGCCGGCCATGTAGCCAAAAATTGCGCCTACCGTTGCGATCACCGCAGTGAACATGGCAATGCGGTTGGTGAAGCTGTTGCCGTGGCCTTCGGCAGCGTGTTCCATCTCGTGATCATGCGGGCCGTGAACGTGAAATCCATCTTCAGACATGGTGCTTTTTCCTTGTGGTTAAGAACGCGCAAGCTTAACAAAGTGGTATGTCAAACCTTTGTTTGACACATGCGAGTCGCGTTGTGTTTCTCGCCAAGCAGCGTCCAGAGCGGGAGCAAAGGCGTCACCTTCAAAATCTGCCTCAATTTCTGTTACCACCACTTCACTGGCCAGCGGCATGGCTTGTGCATAAATCTGTGCGCCGCCTATTACCCACAAATCTTGATCGGGCGCGCACAGGTGAATGGCTTGCTCAATGCTGTGCACCACAGTTGCACCGCTGGCTTGCCAATCTGTTTGGCGGGTGATCACGATGTTTTGTCGACCTGGCAAAGGCTTAAATTGCGCGGGCAAAGAATCCCATGTTTTGCGTCCCATCACAACCGGGCAGCCCAAGGTGGTGCGCTTGAAATGCGCCAAGTCCTCCGGCAAATGCCAAGGCAATTGGTTGTTGACACCAATCACGCCGTTGCGCGCGCGCGCATAGATCAGTTTGAGGGCCATGGCTTAAACGGCAACCGGTGCTTTGATGGCGTCGTGACAGCGATAGTCTTGAATTTCAAAGTCTTCGTAGGCGTAGTCAAAGATGGAATCAGGTTTGCGTTTGATGTGGAGCGTGGGATAGGCGTGCGCTTGACGGCTGAGTTGCAACTCGACTTGCTCGCGGTGGTTGCTGTAGATGTGACAGTCCCCGCCTGTCCACACAAAATCACCCACGTCCAAATTGCATTGCTGCGCCATCATGTGTGTGAGCAGTGCGTAGCTGGCAATGTTGAAAGGCACGCCTAGAAAAATATCTGCACTACGCTGATAAAGCTGACAACTGAGCTTGGCACGCTCACCCGGGTGTTGCGCGGGCGCGACATAGAACTGAAAAAAAGCATGGCACGGCATGAGCGCCATTTTGTCCAGATCGGCCACATTCCAAGCACTCACGATCATGCGGCGCGAGTCAGGATTGGACTTGAGGGTTTTGATGACCTCAGAAATCTGATCAATGTGTCGGCCATCGGGTGTCGGCCAGCTGCGCCATTGAACACCGTAGACGGGACCTAAATCGCCATCTTCGCGTGCCCATTCGTCCCAGATCGTGACACCTCGTTCTTTGAGCCAGTTGTTGTTGCTTGACCCCGTGAGAAACCACAACAGCTCTTGAATGATGGATTTGACATGGACTTTTTTGGTCGTCACCAAAGGAAAACCTTCGCTCAAATCAAAGCGCATTTGATAGCCAAAAACGCTGGTCGTTCCAGTACCGGTGCGGTCAGTTTTTGCAACGCCTTGCGTGTACACATGGCGCATGAAATCTTCATATTGTTGGCGTATGGGCTTCATGGTTTGGATGGCTGAAGGTTGTAGAAAATCAATTTAATGGTATTTTTGAGAAATAACATTTTAATGGCACACCAAAAAATAGACGTATAGTTTGATAGTCTAGTTGGCGCATTGACGTTTTTAATAACAAGTGTAACATTCTAATTTCTGAAGCGTTACTCAACCTCAAATCAACATGAATACAAAGATTCAGCCAGATTTGTACGTAATTTATGAAAATTGCGATCCTGATTTTTTGCGTCAATGTCGCGAAGCCGCAGGCATGGATGAGACGACTTTGGCACGCATTGCTTGTTTGTCGCTGTCGCAAGTCAGGCAATTGCAAGACGGTACGGGAGACGGGTTGTTCTATTCTCCCACCATCAGGCGTCAAGCCTACAAGCGTTTGCTGATGATTTTAGGGGCTGAGCCCCCAATGCCCGCCCCCGTAGAAACCGCAGTTTCAAGCGAACCCGCGAGCTTGCCGCCTTCCGCCATGTTGGAGAAGTTGGACCGAATCGTGGCCATGTCATCGCCCAACCCGTCGGTGTATGCGCCAGCTTGGAGCCTGCGGGGCGCGCTGCAAACCGGCGCAATGGCAATATGGGGGCGCCGTCAATTGATGGGGTCATTTGTATTGCTGCTTGGAGCTGTTGGCGCCTTGATGCTGAGTCAATTTCAGCCCGAAGCTATTTCGCGGCAGTTGGCCAAATCGGACCTGCCCGCAACTGACGCAGCTCCCCCAGCTCCTGCAGCGCCCGTTTTGACGGCTGTGGCTTACAACGCCCCCGCAAGTTCGCCACAGCTGCTTCCTGCCACTACGCTAGAAACGCAAGCCAGCTCAACGGATGCGGCAAATGCGGCGCCAGCTGGGTCGCCCGATTGCGGCTTTGTTACAGACAAGCTCGAAGCTGTATCGGCCATGTCGCCCAGCAAGGCCGGCAACTATGTGCATGTGGTGGCTCAAATGCCGATCGATGTGTGCATCGTCGATAGCAACAAAAAAGCCACTGTGCTTCACCTCAAGGCAGGCGAAGGCCGAAGTGTTTATGGTGGCGCGCCCTGGCAGCTGTCAGCCAATAATTTACAAAACACCCAAATATTTTTTCAGGGCTGGCGCATCATCGTACCCGCTCAGGCCAATCAACGCTTGATGTTGGTTGAAACTGGTTTGTGATGTGGCCTTATGTTTCAACTCAAAGCGCTGTCTAAAAGCGCACTCTCATCTCGCCAACCCAATCTCCAAACCGTGATCGGTCGCTCCGCTGTGATTGAGGGGAGTTTGGTGTCTCAAGAATTGGTGCATCTCAAAGGACGTGTAGTGGGCAATATTCGCGTCACGGGGGGACCTAATGCGCAATTGAAAGTCTTGTCACATGCTGAGGTAGATGGCGATATCTTGGCGCAAGAAGCCACGGTCAATGGGACGGTTAACGGTAATATTGAGGCGACAGGGCGTGTCGAGCTCCATGCCAGCGCCCGAGTCAACGGCAATATTTCTTACAGCACCATGGCCATTGAGCATGGCGCCAAACTTTTTGGGCTGATGAATCCAGATGCAAAAACAGTTCCCTGAAGTTCGAACCAGCCTTGGCCATGTGGCAGTGGTCGATGACGACGCCTCAGTTCGACGCAGTTTGAGTAATTTGCTGGAACAAGCGGGTTATCGTGTGGATTGCTTTGACAGCGCGCAAACCTACTTGGACAAAAACCCAGTAGTGGACGTGATGCTGCTGGATATGCGCATGCCCAAGTTGAGCGGCGTAAATTTACAAGAAAAAATTAAAAATAACAATTCTTATACACCTATAGTTTTCATAAGCGGAGACAGTAGACCCGACGAAATCATCAAAGCCATGAAACAAGGCGCCATCGATTTTTTATTGAAACCCTTCACCGCACAAACTGTGTTGGAAGTGCTCGCCAAGGCCATGCAAACCTCGGTGCAAAACTCCAGTTTGAGGGCGAAAAATGAGCGCGTGAGCGAGATGCTCAAACGCCTGACACCGCGCGAGCTAGAAGTCTGTCATTGGATGGTACGCGGCTACTCGAACCAACAAATCTCGGTGCTCGATGGTGCGGCGGCGTCCACCATCAAGCTCCATCGCGCTCGCGTGATGGAGAAAATAGAAGTGCAATCGCTGCCTGAACTCATCGATTTGCTGTCAGGTCTAGAAATCAATATTCAGCCGCGTTCGTTGTTGTCGTTGACACCACTCGCCCAGGATTGAGCGTGCCTTTGGGATCCAACGTACGCTTGATTTGACGCATCCAAGCCAAAGCGGTGGGGTCTTTGTATTTGGGCAAGCTCTCTAGCTTGAGGCTGCCAATGCCGTGTTCGGCTGAAATCGAACCCTCAAAGCGTTGGACTGCTGCATACACCAGTTCATTGACTTGGGACTCATAGGTCGCCAAAAAACTGGCCGCATCGACGCCTGCCGGAGACTGCACGTTGTAGTGCAAATTGCCATCGCCCAAATGGCCAAAATTAACCATGCGAACGCCGGGAACGTGCGCTTGGAGCAAGGCATCTGTTTGCGCAACAAAGGCGGCAATGGCGGAGACTGGCAATGAAATATCGTGTTTGATGTTCAAGCCCTCTTGCGCTTGCGCCAAGGTAATGCTTTCGCGAATATGCCAAAAATTTCGGGCTTGAGAGAGATTTTCAGCAATCACCGCGTCGCTCACGCAAGATGTTTCAAGTGCTGTTTCTAACAAACGTTCAAACTGTGTGCGGGCGTGCTCTTGTGTTTCGGTGTCTGAGTTCTCAAGCAACACGCAATAAGGCGTTTGTTGCCACAAAGGCACACGCAAATTTGGGAAATGCTTGTCCACCAAACTCAGCGCAAATTGCCCCATCATTTCAAAACCAGTGAGGTTGGCGCCTAAATGTTGGTGTGCCAATTGCAGCAATTTGACCGCATCTTCTACCGATGGCACGGCCGCCCAAGCGGTGAGTTTGGCGGCTGGCGTGGGGTAGAGCTTCATGGTCGCAGAGGTGATGATGCCCAGCGTACCTTCGCTGCCAATGACCAAATTGCGCAAGTCGTAGCCCGTGTTGTCTTTGCGCAAACCTGTGAGACCGTGAATGATCTCGCCTTGCGCGGTCACGATCTCAAGCCCCAAACACAGCTCGCGTGCATTGCCGTAGCGCACCACTTGCGTGCCACCCGCATTCGTGGCCAAGTTGCCGCCCAAGGTGCAACTGCCCTCCGAGCCCAAACTCAGCGGAAACAACAAGCCCGCGGTTTCTGCGGCTTGTTGCACCGCCATCAGCACGCAGCCCGCCTCAGCCGTCAGCGTGAGGTTGGCCGGATCGATGGCGCGCACGCGGTTCATGCGTTGCAAACTCAGCACCACTTGGCTGGCGCTGGCGTCTGGGATCGAGCCCACCACCAAGCCCGTGTTGCCGCCTTGCGGCACGATGCTCACGCCAGCGTCGGCGCAGGCCTTCACCACCGCAGCCACTTGCTCGGTGTTGGCTGGGCGCACGACGGCCAGCGCTTTGCCACGGCTGCGTTTGCGCCAGTCTTGTTCGTAGGCAGATAAATCGCCCTCGGTGAGCACAAAAGCCTCGCCTAGCAAGGCGCGAAGCTGGTCGAGCAGTGCGGGCTTAGTCATGGTTTGCATTACTGTTGTTGAGGGAGGCAAAACGCAAGCGCACATGCAGCGCGCAAGCGGTGAACAAGCTGAGGCACAACAAAAGCTCGATCATGGCGAAATAGTTGCTGGGCGCATGGTCGCCATAGGCTCTGACCACCGCTTCGGTGAAATACAGCCAAATCAACAAGCTCACCCAACGGTAGGTGTACATGCGATGTTTGAGCAAACCGCTCAAAGGAATGCACAGGGGCAGCGCCTTGAGCGCCAACAAAGTGCCGCCGGGTCGCAACGGGGCGAGCCAAAGTTCCCAAATCAGACTCAGAACAATCAAGCCCAGCAGGCTGGCGACCGCCATCCAACGGGTGATTTCAACAGCGCGTGGCGCAATGATTTGGGGTGATTCTGAAAAGTGGGGCATAGGTAGTGGCATGATTCGGGTCATGATTGTCCCGCAACTTCAAGATTTCTTTCGGCGCTTGGCGCATTTCCCTTGGCGCAACACGGCCAGAGTGCTGTATTTGCGTTTTCGCGAAGACCGCCTCGGCCAAACGGCGGGCAGCTTGACCTTCACCACAACGATTGCTTTGGTGCCGTTTGTCACGGTTATTTTGGCCGCGATGACGGCTTTTCCGCTTTTCAACGATTTGCAAGTGATTTTGCAAAAACGCCTGGTTGAGAGTTTGGTACCAGAGAATATTTCGCGCCAAGTTTTGGGTTACTTAACGCAATTCGCCAGCAAAGCCAATCGGCTGGGCATGGTGGGCGTGATGGCGTTGATTTTGTCGGCCATCGCCTTGACCTTCACCATCGACCGCTCGCTCAACGCCATTTGGCGCGTGCGTTTGCGTCGTCCGTTTGGACACAAGTTGCTGCTGTATTGGGCAGCCTTGACCTTGGGGCCTTTGTTGGTCGGTTTGGCAATGGCTGTGTTGACGCAAATCAACATCATGTCGCGCGACTTGATGCCCAGCGTGGGCAACAGCCTAAAGCTCTTGAATAACGCGCTGGAGTTTGTCTTGCTGGCATGGGGTGTGAGCGCCATGTACCGCTACGTTCCCTACACCCAAGTGAAATGGACACATGCCTACATTGGTGGTGCGTGGGCGGCCTTGGCCACGGAGTTGGCACGCAATGGCTTGGCCTATTACTTTGGCATGATGCCGACCTATTCGGTGGTGTATGGCGCGTTTGCGACCGTGCCTATTTTGCTGATTTGGATTTATGCCGTGTGGGCCATTGTGTTGTTGGGCGCGGTCTTGGTGGCCAATTTGCCCAGCTTGCTCAGCGGCATTGCGCGAGATGGCCGCAGCGTAGGATGGCGTTTTCAGCTGGCGCTAGAAGTCTTGCAAAGCTTGAGCAAAGCTCGTCAGGGCGCAGATCATGGTTTGAGCTTGATGCAGCTATGCGAGCAATTGCGCCTCGACCCTTTGCAGCTTGAAGAGGTACTCGCCACCTTGGTCGATTTAGATTGGATTGCGCGTTTGGGCGAGACCTCGCACAGCGTGCACCAGGCCACAAGGCAATCACGTTATGTGTTGCTGGCCGACCCCGACCAAACCCCTTTGATGCCGCTCATGCAGCGCTTGTTGCTGGTGCATAGCTCAGAGAGCGCAGGGCTTTGGCGGCGCTGGCAGGCCTTGTTGTTGCGTGATGTGCTGTGACGCTCAAGCGCTATTTTTAAACGCAATTCAAAAACTCTTTCAACGCTGACAAAGTCTCTTCGGGCGATTCGCTCATTTGGTGATGCCCCATGGGCACATTGACCACACGGTAGTTTTTGTCGCACAAGCGCGCTTGCTCGATCAAGCTTTGAGCGGCTTTGGGTGTGGTCATTTGATCGGTGGCACCCAGCAAAAACAAAATTGGGCACGTCACCTCGGCCACCGCTTGCAGGCCATTGGCATAGCTGTCGCAGGCTGTGAAGCCTCGGTGAAACACGTTCACCTGTGGGTTGCTGGCCAATACTCTGCGCCCCAAAGCCATGGACGCTCCATAGACCCAAGTGCCAGGCCCCAAGGCCGAAGGCGGTGCGGCCAAAGTGGCGCGTGAAAACACATTCACCATCTTGAGCGCTTTCATTGGTTCATTGAGCGAACTCTCCAACAAAGCGGGCGAAACTTTCATGGGATAGGCCGTGCCGACCAGCCCCAAATGCGTGATGCGTTGTTTTAAGCGCGCAGCGGTTTCTAGCGCAATCAAGGAGCCCCAGCTGTGGCCCACCAAAGCCGCTTGTTGCACGCCGGCTGCGTCTAGCAATTGTTCAATGAATTGCGAGGCTGCTTCCACGCTCTGGGGCGCTTCGCCGCCACTTTTGCAGTGACCCGGCAAATCGACTGCCAACACATTGAAGCCGTGGTGCGCCAAGTAGCGGCTTTGCAAAATCCAAACGCTGTGGTCGTGGAGCACGCCGTGGATCATGACCACCGTGGGTTGTGCGGGGTCGAATGCTTTGCCGCCTGTGTACGCATAAGCTTCATACGGGGCAGAGTTGGCTGGGGTGAGGGTGAATTTCATGCGGCTTTCTCCGCGGCTTTCAGTGCGCGTTTGAGGTCGTCGATCAAGTCGTCGGCGTCTTCCAAACCGATGGACAAGCGGATGGTTCCTGCGCCAATGCCGGCTGCGGCCAAGGCCGCGTCGCTCATGCGGAAATGGGTGGTGCTGGCGGGGTGAATCACCAAGCTGCGGCAGTCGCCCACGTTGGCCAAGTGGCTGAAAATTTTCAGCGCTTCAATGAAGGCACGGCCTTGTGCACGGCTGCCTTGGATGTCAAAACTGAACACCGAGCCCGCGCCGCGCGGCCCGAACTTCAAGAGTTTGTGCGCCAATGCGTGGCTGGGATGCGATTCGATGAGCGGATGCCCAACGCGGCTGACCATAGGGTGTGCAGCCAAAAACGCCACCACTCTTTCGGTGTTGCTCATGTGTCTGTCCATGCGCAGCGACAGGGTTTCGATGCCTTGCAAAATCAACCATGCGCTGTGTGGGCTCAGACACGCGCCAAAGTCGCGCAAACCTTCACGGCGCGCACGCAGCAAGAAAGCGCCCACGGTGCTCTCTTCGCTGAACACCATGTTGTGAAAACCTTCGTAGCTTTGCGTGAGTTCAGGGAATTTTCCGCTGCGCTCCCAATCGAAGCTGCCGCCATCGACCACGATGCCGCCAATCACCGTGCCGTGACCGCTCAAAAATTTGGTGGCCGAGTGGTAGACCAAATCGGCACCCAAAGCCAAAGGCTGAATCAGGTAGGGCGTGGTGAGGGTAGAGTCCACCAACAAAGGCACGCCCGCTTCGTGCGCGATGCTTGAAATGCTGGGAATGTCCAGCACGTCTAAACCGGGATTGCCCACGGTTTCGCCAAAAAACAGCTTGGTATTGGGACGCACTGCGGCGCGCCAAGCGTCTATGTCGTTGGGCTTGACGAAAGTCGTTTCAATGCCAAATCGGCTCAGCGTGTAGTGCAGCAAATTGTGCGAGCCACCGTACAAAGCCGTGCTCGCCACAATGTGCGAACCCGCGCCCATGAGTGTGGCAATGCACAAATGCAAAGCCGCTTGCCCACTGGCCGTAGAGATGGCGCCAATGCCGCCTTCCAGAGCCGCCACACGTTGCTCAAGCACTGCGTTGGTGGGGTTGCTGATGCGGCTGTACACATGGCCGGCACGCTCCAAATTGAACAAAGCCGCCGCATGGTCGCTGGACTCAAAAACAAAGGAAGTGGTGAGGTGAATCGGCACGGCGCGCGCGCCAGTGGCGGGGTCAGGCGACGCGCCTGCGTGCAGCGCCAAGGTGTCAAAACTGGGGTCTGTGTAGCCGGGCATGGTTTTCTCGGGGTTTTTTGTCAGGTGGTTTCATGCGATTGTGGGCTATATTCGCAAGAAACCTCTCAGGAGAAAACCATGAAAGTCACCGATATCTTGCGTGTCAAAGGCGTCAGTGCCTTGTTCACCGTCGATCCTATGCAGCCCTTGGCCTTGGCCGTTCAGCACATGGCTGACAAAGACTTGGGTTCTTTGGTCGTCATGGAACATGGTGATTTGGTGGGCATGTTGACCTTTCGCGAAGTCATTCAAGCCTTGAACAAAAACGGTGGTGCTTTGGGCGAATCCACGGTGCGCAGCGCAATGGACGACCATCCGCTGACCTGTTCGCCCGACACCGAACTCGACGAAGTGCGCCGCATGATGCTCGAGAGCCATGCCCGCTACATGCCCGTCATTGGCAACCGCAAACTCCAAGGCGTGATCAGCTTTTACGACGTCGCCAAAGCGGTGGTGGACAGCCAAAACTTTGAGAACAAAATGCTCAAGGCCTATATCCGTGATTGGCCGAGTGAGTCGCAGGGTGAGGCGGCTGCGGGGTAAGACGAATCAAAGCTTGAACTGACTTCATGGCGAAAAGTCAACGCTTGCCTATTCAGGAACGTGCATTTTGACGGTGCAATTTTTCATGCGGGATAATCTCACCCCATGAGCGGCAATACATTCGGAACCCTTTTCGCAGTCACCAACTTTGGTGAATCCCACGGTCCAGCCATTGGCTGCGTGATTGACGGCTGCCCACCGGGCATGGCGTTGAGCGAGGCAGACATCCAATTCGATTTGGACCGTCGTCGTCCTGGCACCAGCCGCCATGTGACGCAGCGCAATGAACCCGATCAAGTCCAAATTTTGTCTGGCGTGTTTGAGGGCAAAACCACCGGCACGCCGATTGCGCTGTTGATCCAAAACACCGACCAGCGCAGCAAAGACTACGGCAACATCTTGCAGACCTTTCGGCCCGGCCACGCCGACTACACCTATTTCCAAAAATTCGGCATCCGCGACCCGCGCGGTGGTGGCCGCTCATCTGCCCGTTTGACCGCGCCCACCGTGGCTGCAGGTGCGGTGGCCAAGAAGTGGCTGAAAGAAAAATTTGGCACCGAATTCAAAGGCTGCATGACCCAACTCGGCGAGTTACCCATTGCCTTTGAAGACTGGGCGCATGTGCCCAACAATCCGTTTTACGCGCCCTGCGCCGATGTGCAGGCTTTTGAAGATTACATGGACACGCTGCGCAAATCGGGCGATTCCTGCGGCGCACGCATTCGCGTGGTGGCCACTGGCATGCCGGTGGGTTTGGGGCAGCCGCTGTACGACAAACTCGATGCCGACATTGCCTACGCCATGATGGGCTTGAATGCCGTCAAAGGCGTGGAAATTGGCGCCGGCTTTGCCAGCGTCGCGCAACGCGGCACAACGCACGGCGACTCGCTCACGCCACAAGGCTTTGCCAGCAACAATGCAGGCGGCGTCTTGGGCGGTATCAGCACGGGGCAAGACTTGGAGGTGAGCATTGCCATCAAGCCCACCAGTTCTATTTTGAGCCCACGCGACTCGATTGACCAAAACGGGCAACCCACCGAGGTGGTCACCAAAGGTCGTCACGATCCTTGCGTGGGCATTCGCGCCACGCCCATTGCCGAAGCCCTGCTGGCGCTGGTGGTGATGGACCACGCCTTGCGTCATCGTGCGCAATGTGGCGATGTAGAGGTCCACTTGCCGCCCATTGCTGCCCACACGTCTTGAGGTGACAAGCGCTCGCAAACCTTTGATGGCCTTCGCCGCGTTGTCGGCGTTTTATTTGGCGCACATGGGTTTTTTCAATCCGTATTTGCCGCTGTGGCTCAAAAGCCAAGGTTTGTCGGTGGCCACCATTGGTATGTTGACGGCCATTCAATCGGCCACGCGCTTGGTCGCGCCTTATGGCTGGGGTTGGCTGAGCGACCACACGGGCGAGCGGGTGCGCTTGATGCGTTATTGCTCGGCGGCGGCTTTGCTGGGATCGGCGGGATTGTTGTTCAGTGGCAGTTTGTGGTGGCTGGCGGGCGTGCTGTTGTTCATGTTTATCCACACCAGCGCGATGATGCCTTTGAGCGAAGCGATTTTGGTGCATTGGGTCAGCGTGGACGGCAGCTTTGATGCCAGCCGATATTCGCGCGTGCGTTTGTGGGGTTCGCTGGGGTTTTTGCTCACCGCACTGGCCGCAGGCGCTTGGTTTGATGCGCACGGCATGGGCAGTTTTGCCTGGTGGGCGGTGGTGTCGTTGGCGCTGGTCAATGTGTTTGTCTGGATATTGCCCAATCATGTTGAGGCCACGCACGAAGTGAAAGACCATACGCCCATGCGCGAGGTCTTGCGTGACCCACAGGTGATTTGGTTTTTGAGCAGCGTGTTTTTTCATGTGCTCTCGCACATGTGCATTTATGTGTTTTTCTCGCTGTATTTGGACAGCTTGGGCTACAGCAAAGCCATGATTGGTTTGCTGTGGGCGGTGTCGGTATTGGCTGAAATCATTTTGTTTTTCACCCAAGGCCGCTGGATGGGCTTATTCAGCTTGCCGCGCTGGTTGCTGGTGTGCGGGGCGGTGATGGTGTTGCGCATGGTGTTGACCACCAGCTTGGCCGATGTGTTGTGGGTGTTGTTTGTGGCGCAAATCCTGCACGCGCTGACCTTTGCCATGCACCACGCCACTTGCATTGCCTTGTTGTCACAATATTTCCCGATTCGTTTGCGGGCAAGGGCGCAGGCGCTGTATGCGTCTTTGGGCTATGGCTTGCCGGGGGTGCTGGGCGCTTTTGTGGGCGGTCAGATCAGCCAAGCTTGGGGATTGCAATCGGTGTATGCGGTGTCGATTGGCACGGCTTTGCTGGCTTGTGCGTGTGCTGCCATGTTGGTGCGCCTGGATGCGCGGCGCTCCACACTCTGAGAGAGCGGCGCTGAGTCGATCAACGCCGTCCTCGCTTGTGGCAGAGGGCTTTTTTATGCAGCTTTGGTCAGCGCACTGCCACTGGGTTTGCGAATGACTTTGGCCAACAGAGGTTTTTCTGCCCAGTAGTGAAACACCCAGCCCGTTGCGTTGCTGAATATCCAAGCGATGAGGCCAAAGCACAAGGCCATGGTACTGCCTTGCAACCCCAGTTGCTCCCACACTGCGCTGGCGATGATCAACACACCAAAGTGTGTGAGGAACATGGCGTAAGAACTGTCAGCCAACAAGCCCACCCATTTGGCAAAGTGCGAAGCCATGACGTTTCGATGGCTGATCGACACCAGCACCACAGCGCTGATGATGGCCAGAGCCAAACGAATTCGCGGATGCTCGAGGCAGGCAATCAAACCAAACATGAGCGTGAGCATGAAAATAGCGCGATCGGTGGCCGAGCGTTTGGCCCAAGCGGCCAATGCACCCAAGCCATAGGCGCCAAAGAAATAAACCGCCCACACATCCATGCTGTCGTTCAGGTTGAAAAAGAACATCGAGGCCACGCAGAGTGCTGCCGTTGCGCCTGACAAAGCGCGAGGTGTTTTCAGCACAAAGGCCAGCAAAGTGAGCACGGCGAACAACTGAAAGTCAATGGCTACATACCAAACGCCAGTGGACAGCGCCGGCACGTCAAGCACGGATTGAAGCAGAGTCAAATGCGCCAACACGTTGACCAATGTGGGCGGAGGCACCAGCCAATCGCCAGAAATCATGGGACGCAAGAGCCAGGTCAAAGCACTGATCCAGCACAGTGCCAACACATAACTGGGCATGAGTCGGAAATAGCGTTGCTGAATAAGGGTGAGAGGGCGAATCAGACGATGTGATGAGAGTGATTGCGCTGCTAAAAAGCCGCCAATCACCAAGAACACCTGAACCGCCAAGCGCGCATCGTTGTACAAGTGGTCGATGAGCAAGGGCCAAGCTTGCCGCACGGCTTGTGCCAAAGGGCCATAGGCGGAAAAATGATGCAACACAATGAGTTGTGCTGCCATTAATTTGATGAGGTCGACAAAAAATGAACGGTTCTTACGTTTGAGCATGGTTGACTATTTTAGTAATTTTTATCTAACCTGCTGTCTCACCCCGATGACCAACGGACAAGGCACGCGACCGTCTTTGTCGCGGGGCAGGGTTTCGAGCTTGATGAAGGCTTTGACCACTGCGTCGTCCCATGCCGCATTGGCGCTGGGTTTGGAGACGCGCGGCGTGCCGATGATGGTGCCGTTGGGGGCGCATTGCACTTCCACGTCCACGATGTAGGGCGTGGCATCGCCGGAGAAGGTGATTTTGGGGTAGAGCAGAGTTTGAATGCGCCCGCCATAGCTGTCGGAGGGGCCTGCGGAGCGCTGGGCTGTGCCTGTGGCGTCGCTGCTGCCGGTTGCGCCTGCCAAGCCGGAGATGCGCTTCATGTTTTCTTTGCGCAGTTCGTCCAGCTTTTTGGCTTCTTCAGCGGCTTGTTGCGCGGCTTTTTGTTCTTTGAGCTCTTTGTCCTTCAACTCTTTTTCTTTTTGCGCTTTGTCTTTGATGGCCTTGTCCTTCAAGGCTTTATCTTTGAGTTCTTGTTCGCGTTTGGCGTCGAGTTTGCGTTTTTCTTCGGCGGCCTTGTCCTCGGCCAGTTTCTTGGCTTTTTTGGCTTCGGCTTCTTTGAGCTTTTCTTCAGCCTCTAATTTTTTGCGTTTGGTAATGGCAATGTCGGCGTCTTTGCTGGGCGCGGGCGGTGGCGCGGGTTTGACTTCTGCCTTGGGTGGCGGCGGTGGAGGCGGGGGCGGCTCTACGGGTTCGGGCGGTGTTTCTACCAATTTAGGCGCAGCAGCCACTGGCACCGCGGCCCACAATTCGGCCTCGACCGAATAATGTTCGTCAGGCCGCCAATGAATGCCTGCGGTCAAGGCCGCCACCAGCAACGCATGAACGAACAGCGCCATCACCAAAGCCGTCGAGGTGCCGGCGGGCTTGGGTGGCGCAAATTCCAGGTGCGTGGTGCGGCGAGTCGTGGTCACGTTGACAACAGTTATTCGCTGAGTTGCATGGCCAAGCCGACACGGCCCACGCCTGAGCGTTGCAGTGTGTCCATGGCTTTGACCACGGTTTCGTACTTGATGCTTTTGTCGGCTGAAATCACCACGGGCGTGTTGCTGGCTTCGCCCTGCATGGCTTGCACATCGTGCGCCAAGGTTTTGAGGGAGCTGCTGGTGGTTTTCACCAAACTGCCCGTGCTCTTGACGGTGATTTTTTCGTCTTTGCTGATCTCCACATTGATCACTTGCTCAGGCGCGGTGGCGGCTTTGCCCACGCTGGGCACGTCAATCACGCTGGGCGAAATCAGCGGCGCGGTGACCATGAAGATGATGAGCAAGACCAGCATCACGTCGATGAACGGCACCATGTTGATCTCGTTCATGCTGCGTCGTCCGCGTCCGGCTCTGGGGGCTAGGGAGGCCATGTGTACTCCTAAGAGGTCAATGCGCCATGGTGGTGGAGCTGACGTTGCGCTGCAAGATGTTGGAGAACTCTTCCATGAAGGTCTCTAGCTTGATGGAGATGCGGTCAATGTCACGTGAAAAACGGTTGTAGGCCAACACCGCAGGAATGGCGGCAAACAAGCCAATGGCGGTGGCAACCAAAGCTTCGGCAATGCCCGGTGCAACTTTGGCCAAGGTGACTTGCTGCATGCCTGCCAAACCGGTGAAGGCGTGCATGATGCCCCAAACCGTGCCAAACAAACCCACATACGGCGATACCGAGCCGACCGAAGCCAGCAGCGAGAGATTGGATTCGATGGCATCCATCTCACGTTGATAGCTCGCGCGCATGGCGCGGCGGGCGCCGTCCATCAAGGTGGAGGTGTCGTTGATGCGGCGTTCGCGCAGCTTTTGGTACTCCCGCATGCCGCTGGCAAAAATGCGCTCCATCGGCCCCGAGGTTTTGGCGTTTTGTGCGGCGGCGGCAAAGAGTTCGTTCAAACTAGCGCCCGACCAGAAGTCGCGCTCAAAGGTTTCGTTCAACGCTTTGATGCGTTTGACCGAGAAAATTTTGCGAAAAATTGCGGTCCAACTGGTGATGGACACGCCCAGCAACAGGGCGACCACCACTTGCACCACCCAACTGGCGTTGAGCAACAAAGTCACGATGGAAAAGTCTTGATTCATGTCAGGCGTTCCAATACAGAAGAGGGGATTCTCGCAGGCTTCAAGGTTGCAGCATCGACCCAGCCGATGCGAATACTACCTTCGCACAGTAAAGTTGTGTCGCGCCAAGCTTGCTGCTCAATCACTAAGCTGGCGCGTCCGGCTTCGCCCATGCGGGCGGTGACGCGCAGCAGATCGTCGAGTTGCGCGGGGCGATGGTATTTGACTTGGGTTTCGCTCACCACAAACATGCCGCCCGTGGCTTGGCGCAAGGCCTGTTGCTCAACCCCCAAATGGCGCAACCACTCGGTGCGCGCGCGTTCAAAGAACTTGAGGTAGTTGGCATAGAAGACGATGCCGCCTGCATCGGTGTCTTCCCAGTAAATACGAACCAGATGTTCAAAAGCAGCAGTGTTCATGGGTTAAGCCAGCCAGCGCTTCAAACGCGCAATGGCTTGTTCTAGTTCTGTCATGGAGCGTGCCGTGGAAAAACGCACACATGCCTCGGTGTTGGCCTGTCCAAAATCACGCCCTGGGGTGAGGGCCACATGGGCGTTTTCCATGGCGGCAAAGGCAAAGTCCCAACTGTTGGCCAGGCCAAGTTGTTGGCAAGCTGCAGCGCAATTCGCCCACGCATAAAAAGCGCCGTCAGGCATGACCGGCACTTCCAATCCCAGTCCATTCAGAGCTGGCACAAAGAAGTCGCGGCGTGCTTTGAATTCGGCGCGACGGCGTTCGTATTCGTCAAGGCTGGCGTCTTCAAAGCAAGCCAGCGCTGCATGTTGCGCCACGGTGCTGGCGCAAATGAACAGGTTTTGCGCCAAACGCTCCACCACGTTCACCAAGCGGTCTGGCACGACCAGCCAGCCCAAACGCCAGCCCGTCATGTTGAAGTATTTGCTAAAGCTGTTGATGCTGATGATGTCGTCATCCAGCGCCAAGGCGCTTTGTCCAAATTGCGCGTCGTAGCTCAGGCCCAAATAAATCTCATCGATCAAGGTGATGCCGCCGCGCTGCTGAACCTCGCCATGGATGGCCGCCAATTCGTGGGGGTGAATCGATGTGCCCGTGGGGTTAGAGGGCGAGGCCAGCAACACGCCGCGTGTGCGCGCATTCCAGTGACTGCGCACTTGCGCGGCATTGAGTTGAAAACGGTCCTGAGCGGTGGTGGGAATCAACACGGCTCGACCTTCAGCCGCGCTCACAAAATGGCGGTTGCAGGGATAGCTCGGGTCGGGCATGAGCACCTCATCGCCCGCTTCAATCAAGGCCAGGCAGGCGAGTTGTAGCGCAGCCGATGCGCCTGCGGTGACCACAATGCGCCGAGGCTCAATATTCAAGCCAAAGCGCTGGGCATACCAAGCGCTGATGCGCTCGCGCAAAGCAGAAAGTCCCAGCGCGGGCGTGTATTGGGTGGTGCCGTCATGGATGGCGCGCAGGGCGGCCTCTTGCACCAAGGGCGGCGCGGTGAAATCGGGCTCGCCGATGTTCAAGAAAATCATCGGCGAATCGGTCTGTGCCAAACGCTGCGCGTGAAGGGCAGCGGCTTTGGCCACCTCCATCACATAAAACGGTTCAATGCGTTGCGCGCGTTGGCTGATTCGCATGGTCAGG
Source organism: uncultured Burkholderiales bacterium (assembly GCA_903832625.1). Taxonomy (GTDB): domain Bacteria; phylum Pseudomonadota; class Gammaproteobacteria; order Burkholderiales; family Burkholderiaceae_C; genus Limnohabitans. Next base: position 47,889 of record CAILCI010000027.1, read on the forward strand.
GTTTGGCTTTGCCGGCCGCGCGATCCGCGTCAACCTCTAAGCTGCGCAACTGAGGCGCCAAGCCGTTGAGCACGGCATTGACGTATTTGTGTCCGTCTGTGCCACCAAAAGATTTGGCCAGCTCAATGTATTCGTTGAGCACCACGCGCCAAGGCACGTCAATGCAATGCTGAAACTCGTACACGCCCATCCACATCACAGCGTGTTCGACGGGCGAGATTTCATCCATCTTGCGGTCCAACAAAGGCAAGATGAGCGCGTCCAAAATTTCGCGCTGCTCAATGCAGCCGTAGAGCAAGGCGTCGTAATGCACCGAATCGGATTTGTGAAAACCACTCAGATCGCGGGTGAAGAGGTCGATGTCTGCGGCTTCGTTGTGTCCGACCAAAAACTGGTAGAGCCCTTGCAGCGCAAATTCACGCGCGCGGCTGCGGCCTGATTTGGAGGCGCTTTTGATCGGTTCTTTGCGTGATTCTTGTTTGCGAAGCGCTGGTTTGGCCGCTTGCGCGGGCAAATGGTCTGGCACGGGCGTGTTGCTCATGCTGTGTGCTCCAGGGCGCCCAATTGGCCGAGCAACAAGGCCATTTCCACCGCCACACGTGCAGCGTCGCGGCCTTTGTCGGTTTGACGCGCCACAGCCTGGGGCAAGTCTTCGGTGGTCAAAATCGCATTGGCAATGGGCAAGTGGTAGTCCATGCCGACACGGGTCACGCCCGCGCCCGATTCGTTGGCCACCAGCTCAAAGTGGTAGGTCTCGCCACGGATGATGCAGCCCAACGCGATCAAGGCGCTGAAGGGTTCGGGCTCTTCAATTTGCGCCAAAGCTTGCAGCGCCAGCGGCACTTCCAGCGCGCCCGGCACAAACACATGGGTGATGTTGTCATCGGCCACGCCCATGCTTTTGAGTTCGGCCAAACACGCAGCCGCCAAGGCGTTGGTGATGTCTTCGTTGAAACGCGCTTGGACAATGCCAATTTTCAGGCTGCTGCCGTCTAGCGTGGTGGTGGAGCCGAGGTTGGAGGTGAACATGTGTGAAAAACCTTGTTGTTATTCTTTGGCCAAATAGCCCGTGATTTCGAGTCCGTAGCCCACCATGCTGGGCATACGGCGCGGGTTGCCCATGAGGCGCATTTTCTGCACGCCACAGTCGCGCAAAATTTGGGCGCCCACGCCGTAGCTGCGCAAATCCATGCGGCCACGTTCGGGCGCTTGGGCAGAGCGGGCGGTGCCGTTGAATTGCGCCAAGAGTTGCTCACCGCTTTCGCCGCAGTTGAGCAACACCACCACGCCAGCGCCTTCTTGGGCAATGCGCTGCATGGCGGCGTCCAAGCCCCACGAGTGCATCACGCGGTTGGGTTCGAGGGCGTCGAGCACCGACAGCGGCTCATGCACCCGCGCCAGCACTTCGTGTTGTTCTTGCCAAGCGCCTTTGACCAAGGCCAAATGCACGGCGTCATCGGTTTGATCTTGGTAGGCGTGGGCGGTGAATTCGCCGTGCGCGGTGTGCAGGGTGCGGCTGCTGACTTTTTTGACCAAGGACTCGGTGCGGCTGCGGTGGGCAATCAAGTCGGCAATCGTGCCAATTTTCAAGCCATGTTCGGCTGCGAAAATTTGCAAATCGGGCAAACGCGCCATCGTGCCGTCGTCTTTCATGATTTCGCAAATCACCGCCGACGGCGAACAACCCGCCATGCCCGCCAAATCGCAACCGGCTTCGGTGTGTCCGGCACGCATCAAGACCCCGCCGTCCACCGCTTGCAGCGGGAACACATGGCCGGGTTGCACCAAGTCGGTTGGCTTGGCGCTTTTGGCCACCGCCGTGGCAATGGTGTGGGCGCGGTCAGCGGCTGAAATGCCAGTGGTCACGCCTTCAGCGGCTTCGATGGACACGGTGAACGCGGTGCTGTAGACCGTGCCATTGCGTGCCGCCATGGGCGGGAGTTTTAAAAACTCGCAGCGCTCGCGGGTGAGGGTGAGGCAGATCAGGCCACGGCCAAACTTGGCCATGAAGTTGATGGCCTCAGGCGTGACGTGATCGCTGGCGAGCACCAAATCGCCTTCGTTTTCGCGGTCTTCTTCGTCCACCAAAATGACCATGCGGCCAGCCTTCATGTCGGCCACGATGTCTTCGACCGGAGAAATGGCCACGGGTTTGAGTGCTTGCGTCATGGGGTGGCTTTCAAAGTGGCGTCCACGCGCAGCATGCGTTCGACGTAGCGCGCCACGGTGTCTATTTCGAGGTTCACCGGGCTGCCCGCTTGCAGGCTGCCCAAGGCGGTGTTGTCCACCGTGTGAGGAATGAGATTGATGCTGATTTCGCTGCCTTGCAAGCCCAAGGGACCCGCTTGCTGCAAAAAGTCTTGCACTTGGTTGACTGTGAGGCTCACGCCGTTGACGGTGATGGAGCCTTTGTAAGCCAGGTATTTGGCGAGATCCACAGGTGCCAAAATGCGCAGCTCCCAGCTCTCGCCGATGCGCTCAAAATGGCTCACATGGCCGATGCCATCGACGTGACCCGACACAATGTGTCCGCCCAAGCGGTCGTGGGCGCGCAGGGCTTTTTCCAAGTTGACCGTGCCGGTTTTGTCCAAGCCCGCCGTGCGAGCCAAGGATTCGGCAGAGATGTCAATCGTGAAGCGGTGTTGAGTGGGATCGAAGGTGGTGACGGTCATGCAAGCGCCGTTCAAAGCGATGCTGTCGCCCAAACCCACGTCGTCGAGATACCCGGCGGGCGTTTCAATGGTGAGACGCTTGCCGTGGCTTAAAGAGCTACCCAGGTCGTGGACAGCGGTGATGCGCCCCACGCCGGTGATGATTCCGGTGAACATCCAGCTATTTTCGCAGGTTTGGCGCGCTCATTTGCAAAAGCGTGCCAAAAGCCGTAAATCTTCTCCAATTTGTGTCACTTGGTGGAATTTCAGGCGCTGCGCTTGGTGCATCGCTTCAAACGGCCCCAAGTTGCTCATGCCTTGGCCTTGTCCCAGCAGCATGGGCGCTGTGTAGACCAACAATTCGTCCACCAGCCCTTCGCGCAACAGCGATCCGTTGAGCTTATGCCCCGCCTCCACATGCAGTTCGTTGATGCCACGCTGACCCACATCGGCCAGCATCTCGCCCAAGGCCACCTTGCCATTGGCGTTAGGCAGACAGCGGATATCGGCTTTGTGCAAAGCAGCGTGTTGATGGGCTTGCGGCGTGGCGCAATACAGCCAAACTGGGCGCTCGGGTTTGAATATCGCGGCGTTGGCGGGTGTTTCGAGTTGGCTATCGACCACCACCAGCGTGGGCTGGCGTGGCGTGGCTACGGCGCGAACATCCAGTTGCGGATCGTCTGCCAACACTGTGCCAATGCCCGTGAGAATCGCGCAAGACCGCGCCCGCCACGCATGGCCGTCGTTGCGTGCCGCCTCTGAAGTGATCCATTGGCTCACGCCGTTGTGCAGTGCCGTTTGGCCGTCCAGCGAGGCCGCAATTTTGAGCCGCACCCACGGCAGCCCAGTGCGCATGCGTTTGAAAAAACCAATGTTCATCTCACGCGCTTCGTCCTCGCACACGCCCGTGATGACTTCGACGCCCGCGGCCCGCAAACGCGCCGCGCCTTGGCCATTGACTTGCGGGTTGGGGTCGCCCACGGCCAGCACCACGCGGGCAATTCCAGCTTGGATGAGCGCGTCACAACACGGCCCCGTGCGGCCTTGGTGGCTGCAGGGCTCCAGCGTGACATAAGCCGTTGCGCCCTGTGTGGCGTGACCCAGCGCCTGTGCATCGCGCAGCGCCATGACTTCTGCATGCGCCTGTCCCGCCGCTTGGGTGTGACCTTGCCCAATGACGTGTCCGTCTTTGACCAGCACGCAGCCCACACGCGGATTGGGCGAGGTGAGGTAGAGCGCTTGCTCGGCCAAGCCCAAGGCTTGGGTCATGAAAGAAATGTGGAGGTCACTGGACATGGCGCGATTATCCGTCTCAGCGCCGCCAACACTCAGCCGCTGTCAGGCTTGCGTTCATCACCCCGCGTTCACCCACATGGTTCAAACTCAAACTGCCGCAAGCGTCGCCAAGCTGTGCGCCTTGTGGCTCGGCTTTGAGCAAAAAGCGGTTGCTGTCGCTGTCCACGCTCAGGCGGTAGGCATCGCCTTCGACCTTCAACACTGCCGCAGGCACTTGCGCGGGCGCGGGGTAGCTGCCGTTGACGCTGGCCGAACGCTCCAGCCAATGTGCCGCGTGCAGCAAGGCGGTGCGCGCCAAGGCGCGTTGGCTGCGCTGCACGGTGCTTTGGTAATTCGGCCAGCCCCAAGCGCTGATCACGCCAATGATGGCAAGCACGCACAGCAATTCGATCAGGCTCAGACCCTTGATTTGTTTTTTTCGCATTCAGTCATTGAGCACGCGCCAACTGCGCCATTGCCCTTTTGTCCACAAAGTCTGAATCACCACCGCGCTGCCCGTGCGCAAACCTTGCGCATAGACGGTGATGCGGTAGATGAACGGATAAGGCTTGGCTGCGGGCACTGCTGTGGTTTTGTTGTTGCTGATTTGGAGTTTTGCATCGGCCTCGACCAGCACCTCCACCCAATACCAAGCTGCGTGCAGGCCGGGCGGCAATTGCGCGGCGTCCACTGCCACGCCTTGCGTGGTCATGCCGCGCCAGAAGTTGGCTTGGCTTACGTTGCTGGCATTGACCAACGACGGAATGCATATACCGTTGCGGCAAATTGCCCGCCCCAGCCGTTGTCTCAAGCTCAACCATTCGCTCCAGTCTTTGGGAAAGAACACATGCGTGCTGTTTGCGTCACCCGCGACATGGCGTAAGTCAGGCGTGATGGCCTGAGACAGGGCATGGGTGGTGCTCGTTTGTGTTGAAGCCAGGTTGACGTTTCCCGCAATATCACGGGTTGCCAAATGCAAGACCGCCTCGGCGCTGAATTGCGTGCGCAAATGATCGGCCTGCGCATTGAGCAACCATTCGCCCAGCCACAGTTGCCGCCACGCCTGCAAACTTGCCAGCGCAGACAAACTCAGCAGCACCAAAATCATGGGCAACGCCAGCCCGCGTTGGCGCGACGTCATGACGCTGACTCCAGCCGACTGCGCAGCGCCCACGCACGGCGAAACACGCGGCGCACATAGCCGTCGGCGGCAATGCGCTCGCCGTTGCAGCCTTGGCTGGCCGATGCGCCGGCGCTGACGGGCGTCAAACTGGCGACCCGAACGCAGACCTCCACGGCCAGCACTTGCGCCGCATTCAAGCTTGCCGACGCGGTGCGCCAGTGCAGGCGTTGCGCATCGAAGACGGCATAGCGCACCTGTAAATCTTCCACGCCCTCGGCCAGCGCTTGGAAGCTGTTTTTGGAGTTGGCATTGCTGTCGCGACAGGTCAGCTCTTTTTTGCTGTTGAGTTGGTAGTCGCTCAACACCAGGTCGGATTTGTTGGCCTTGTTGCCTTGGCAGTCCCAGGCGTCGAGTTTTGACCAGTGGCCCAAGCTCAAAGTGTCAGGCTTGTTGGCGCCACCGTCGCTGCCCAACACTGGGCTGGTGTTGGCGCTATGCGGCGGGCTGAGTTGAACCAGTTCAGTGTTGGCGGGGCCATCTATTTCCAACACATATGCGCCGCCTGCCAACTGCGCTTGCAAACGCAAGTTGTTCAACACGAGGCGGGCGTTGTCATGCACCGCTTGCGCTGCGTTCAAACTCGCACTGCTTTGGCGGCTCACGCTGTAGAGCTTTAAAGCGGCGGCAATCAAGCCCAAACTCAAACTCAGCGCAATCAAGAGCTCTGGCAAAGTGAAGCCGCGCGGCGTGTGCGTCATCTCTGCGCCTTTAACGTTGCGGATGCAGCCACAAGCGCCAACAACTGGTGTGCTGCGGACAAGCGGGCGTGAGTGAGTCGTCGGGCGCGGGCAGACTTTGCTGTGGGTCTTGCCACGCCACCACAATGCCCCACCAGCCGGGGTAAGCTGCAGGCGCAAACACGTTGGCATCGCCTTGAGGCAATTGGGTGTTCAAAGCGGTTTGAAATTGCTGCATGTCCCAAGCGGCCAAGTCGGGCAGGGTGCAGGGCTGTGCCACGCAATCGACACCCTTGGTCGCGCTGCTTTGCCCCCAGCTTCTTGCATAAAGAGGCGCGTGTGCCGCGTTGAGCACCATGCGTTCGGCCAAATCTTCGGCCAAGCCCATGGCGACATGGCGCAAGAGTTGTTGGCGTTGTTGCAGCAATGCGCTTTGCTGCAACCACAAGACCGCCGCCACGCCACTGGTGAGCAAGAACAGACTCAACACAACTTCCAAGGTCGCAAAGCCGCGTGCATTTTTGTCGGCCATCAACTGCACACCTCGCCCGTCAGTTTGCGAATTCGTCCTGCGTTGTTGATGCACAGCAACACACTGGCTACCCCCAAATGCACCGAGCGCGACTTGAACACATAGCGCTCGCCCACGCTGGAGACATCGCCGCGTGCGCTGATGGTCACAGCCATGCTGGTGGTGGTGATTTGCGCGGGTGTGGGGTTGGCGGTGCTCAGCAAGACGTTGCTGGCATTGTTGGGTGATTTGCCATCCACCAACTCCATCTTCCAGCCGCAACTCCAGTCGGTGAGCGCTGCCGTCGTCCACGCGCAGCCGGTGAGTTTGGAGAGTCGAACCGCTTGCCCCAACTGCAAAGCGCGGATGCGTGCCGTTTGCAAATCGGCCTGCAGTTGATCGCGTAAAACTTCAAGCCGCTGCCGCTCGGCCACCGCTTGCCAAGCGGGTGTGGCAAAACTCGCCAAAGTGGCCAAGATGGCCAGAGCAACCAACAATTCAGGGAGAGTGAAACCACGCGCAAACATGGCGCGAATCGTAGGACGCGGATTTCGCGATGGCGTGTGTTGTGACTCGAAAACTATTTGCGAACTTCGTCCACCAAACTCTTGAAGTCGTCAATGTCCTCAAAGCTGCGGTAGACGCTGGCGAATCGGATGTAGGCCACTTTGTCGAGCCGTTTGAGTTCGCGCATGACCAGCTCGCCAATGCGGGTGGAAGGCACTTCGCGTTGCCCCACGCTCAAGAGTTTTTCTTCGATGCGCTCAATCGCGTTGTCCACTTGTTCGGTGCTGACAGGGCGTTTGCGCAAAGCCAAGCTCATGGATTCGAGAAGTTTTTGGCGCTTGTAATCGATGCGTCGGCCATCTTTTTTGACGATGTTGGGAAAACTGACGTCAGGCCGCTCGTAGGTGGTGTAGCGTTTTTCGCACGCACCGCATTGACGACGACGACGGATGGAGTCACCGTCTTCGGAGATGCGGGTTTCAACCACTTGAGTTTCTAGGTGGCCACAGAAGGGGCATTTCATGAGGCGTTCCTATTTTTTGCTGTTCTTTGCCTTGCTTGGCTCGCCAGTGGATAGATCTGGCGAGCAGCCTTCACAAAAGCAAAAATTTACTTGTACACCGGGAAGCGCGAAGTCAAGGCATGCACTTTGGCGCGAACTGCGGCAATGTTGGCTTCGTCGTGCGGGTTGTCCAACACGTCGGCAATCAAATTGGCGGTCATGCGCGCTTCTTCGTCTTTGAAGCCGCGTGTCGTCATGGCGGGTGTGCCAATGCGCACGCCGCTGGTGACGAAAGGTTTTTCGGGGTCGTTGGGGATGGCGTTTTTGTTGATCGTCATGTGCGCTGCACCCAACGCCGCTTCGGCCTCTTTGCCCGTAATTTTTTTGGAACGCAAATCCACCAACATGACGTGGCTTTGTGTGCCGCCGCTGACAATGCGCAGACCGCGCGCGGTCAGGGTTTCGGCCACGATTTGGGCATTTTTCACCACTTGGGCTTGGTAGTCTTTGAATTCAGGCTGCATGGCTTCTTTGAAAGCCACGGCCTTGGCCGCAATGACGTGCATCAGCGGGCCGCCTTGCAAGCCAGGGAAGATGGCGCTGTTGATGGCTTTTTCGTGCTCGGCCTTCATCAAGATGATGCCGCCTCGTGGGCCGCGCAAACTCTTGTGGGTGGTCGATGTCACCACATCGGCGTGCGGCACGGGATTGGGGTAGACGCCTGCGGCAATCAAGCCGGCGTAGTGCGCCATGTCCACCATGAAGATGGCGCCGACTTCTTTGGCCACCTTGGCAAAACGCGCCCAATCGATGTGCAAGCTGTAAGCCGAAGCGCCTGCGATGATGAGTTTGGGTTTGTGTTCGCGGGCTTTGGCTTCCATCGCGTCGTAGTCGATGGCTTCGTTGGCGTCCAAGCCGTAGGACACGACATTGAACCATTTGCCCGACATATTGAGCGCCATGCCGTGGGTCAAGTGACCGCCTTCGGCCAAGCTCATGCCCATGATGGTGTCGCCGGGTTTCAAAAAGGCCAAAAACACAGCTTCGTTGGCCGAGGCGCCGCAATGCGGCTGCACGTTGGCGGCGTCTGCACCGAAGATTTTTTTGATGCGATCAATGGCCAGTTGCTCGGCCACGTCCACGTTTTCGCAACCGCCGTAATAGCGTTTGCCGGGATAGCCTTCGGCGTATTTGTTGGTGAGCTGCGAGCCTTGGGCTTGCATGACGGCAGGAGACGCATAGTTCTCGCTGGCGATGAGTTCGATGTGGTGCTCTTGGCGGGCGTTTTCGGCTTGAATCGCAGCCCAGAGTTCGGGGTCGGTCTGTTCGACCAAGATGGAACGGTTGTACATGGCAGTCCTCGTGTGTGTGGTTCCCGGCATCAACTGCAGGGCTGCCCAGGCGAACGGCAAAACACCTCGTCCATCGAGGTGGTGCGCTTCCCAGTGGTCATACTTCCACGTCAGCTTTCGCAGGGGAGACCCCCCACACGCCTATCGCCAGTCGCGCACCTGCACAGTTTACCGTGATTACTCGGGGTCTTTGTCTTTGTCGCTACCAAAAGGGCTTAGGCGTTGGGCTTTTTCCCACAAGCTCTCTAAACGCTCGCCAGCGGCTTCTACTGCCGTGGTGGGTGTGGAAATAGGCACTTTGATGCCCTTGGCAACTTGTTGCAAGCGCCCATATTCGGCAATGACTTTGGAGCCGTAGCCCCCGTCGTCTTTGAAGTTGCCCGCGCCAACATAGAGTTTGAGGCCGCCTTCGACGCTGCCTGCGCGATTGATGCAGTCTTTGAGCACATTCACGCCCACGCGCAGGTTGGCCACGGGGTCAAATGCGGCCAGTGCGCCGCCAAAACCTTCGTATTTGTCTTCGTGAACCCGCGTCAGCACTTGCATCAGGCCTTGGGCGCCCACATGACTTTGGGCAAACGGATTAAAGCCCGATTCGATGGCCATGACGGCCAAGATGAGGGTGGGGTCAATGTCGTTGCGTGGACCCAAATCGTAGGCTTCGGCCACCAAGGCGCTCACGGGTTCAGGCGCGACACGGTATTTGCGGCTGATCCAATAGGCGAGGTTGGATTGCTGTTTGGGTAAGTCGCGTGGATCGGTGGCGGTGGCGCGATCTACCGCATCGGCGTCGGTTTCAATGCCGGTTTCGTCAATTTGACGTTCTTGCAACCAGTTGATGAGTTTGGCCTCTGTGATGTTGCGCAGGTCGGGGCGCACGCTCATTGCCACCACAAAGAAGAAAAGGGTAAGTCCAACCACGGCCATGCCGTTGTGGGTAATGGCGAAAAAGCCTTGTGCAACATCGCCAACAAAAGTGCGTAAACCACGTTTTAAAGAACTAAATAAGGTCATCGCTAAAAATTTATATAAATGAGTAAGCTCAAATTTTAAAGCCTAGGCGACAATCGAGCAAATTTACCTGTTGAGCAAAAAACTGTGACTGACTCTTCTCCAAAACACCAAGACCTTCCCGCATTAGATGCTTTGACCGCAGGCGCCTTCACGGCAGCTACCTCTGGCGAGCGTTCTGCCAAGCTGCGCGACTGGCTCCACACGCAACCCTCGTTGGCTCAATTGCAAGCGGTTTTTACCGAAATGAGTCACCGCGACAAAGGCGCAGCCAAGATCGTGCGTGAAAAACTCGACGAGCTGCGCCGCACCCAAGGCCAAGAAGCTTTGGTGCAAGAGTGGTCGCTCAAAGGCGAAGCACTGCGCGACGCGCCCCGCCTCAATTTGGCCGACGCCTTGGCTTGGCAGCGCGATGCCGCCAAAGCAGGTGCGCCGCTGTCGCGCGAGCCGCTGACCAGCCTCAAAACTGCGCTGAGCGAACGCATCAAAGCGATTGAAGATTTGCAACACCAAGCCTTGGTGCAGCGTGAAGCCGCGGTGCTGTTGGCGCAACGCATTGAGGTGCTCTCCACCAAATCGTGGCATGACGCTCTGGCGCAGCACGAGGCTTTGCAAACCGATTTGGAGCGCTGGAATGCGCAAGCCCAAGCCTTGCAAGACAACGCCCAGTGGGCGAGTGTGGACGCCAAATTCCCCCCCGCTTTGCAAACCAGCGCGCAGCAAGTGCAAGCCGTGTGGGGCGCGTTTGGCGAGGCCTTGGCCTTGACGCAAGCCGCCGCTGCCGATGCGGCTGCGCCCCTGCCTGCCGTGCCCGCGTGGGCCGATCAAATCCGTGCTGCGCGTGGTGAAAAAGTGGCTGAAGCCGCTCCTGCTGCTGCATCCAAACCCGCGCCAAAAGCCGCAGCCAAACCCGCTGGCGTCGATTCCACTCGCGTGCTCAAACCCACGGCTGATAAAGCCGTGATCGACGCGCAACGCTTGGCTTTGGCCGAACAAGCCGAAGCTTTGTTCAAGCCCGCCAAAGCGGCAAAAACGGACGCAGCAGAAAAAACCAGCAAGACTGCAACCGTTGAGGTTGAACCTGTTCTTGAACAGGCTGAGGTTCAAACACAGCCCCAAGTGCCCAGCGATGCACAAACACCGCTGGTTGAAGCCACTCCCACAGAAGCTGAATCAACACAGCCCGTGTCTGAGCAAGCAAGTCAATCTGAGCCAGAACTCGTGCCTGCCATGGGCGGTCGCAAGCTTCAAGAAGCCTTGCGCAATTTGCGCGAAGAGTGGAAAAAAATCGACAAACTCGCCGCGCCCAACCCTTCCTTGTGGAAGCGTTTTGATGCCGCTTGCACCCGCGCACACCAAGTGGTGGACGTGTGGCTGAAAGAAGCGCGTGCGCAAACCGCTGCCCACAAAGCACAACGCTTGGCGCTCATCGAAGAAGTCAAAGTTTGGGCTGCAGAACACGGCCAAGGCCCCGATTGGAAAACCGTGGCGCGTCAACTGCACAACTTTGCCCAACGCTGGCGCGATGGCGGTCATTTGAGCGAAAAAATGTATGCCGAGCTGCATCCCTTGTGGAAAGCAGTCATCCATGACGCCCACGCACCCTTGGAAGCCGCACAAAAAGCCAGCTTGGCGCGTCGCCATGCCTTGATTGCTGAGGCGCAAGAGCTCGGTGCTGCGCCCACTTTGCGCATCGACGCTGTCAAAGCCCTGCAACTGCGCTGGCAAGAAGAAGCGCATTCGGTCGTGCTCGACCGCAAACACGAACAAAAACTCTGGGACGCTTTCCGCCAACCGATTGACGAGGCGTTTGCGCGCAAAACGGCAGTGCGTGAATCCACCCACACCGCCATGAGTCCGCATGACAAGGCCGTGGTCGATGCGGCCAAAGCTTTGGAAGCTGCCAGCGCCAAAGGCAATGCCAACGATATTCGCCAAGCCATGCAAGCGCTTGAAGCGGCTGTGTTGGGTCAACAGGCAGCTGCAGCACCCGCCAAAGAGTCTGCGCCTGCCTCAAAAGAAGCTACCTCGCAAGAAGCTGCATCTTCCAGCGATGCAGTCAATGACGTATCTGACACGCAAGCAACCGCCAGCGATGAATCTGCCAATGCTGAAACGGTAATGGCTGAAGAAGCTGCGCCACAAGAACCCGCCAAGCCCGTCAAACCACCCAAGCCCGTGGTCGCAGTGCGCGGCGACGACCGTCCCGGCCAAAAACGCACCGAAGCTGCTCCAGCCCGTGGACGTGATGGCAAGCCTGTGCGCAAATTTGACAGCCGTCCTGAAGGCCGATCAGACCGCAGCGAACGCCCCGACCGCGAAGGCTTTGCGCCGCGTGGCCCACGTTTGGGCGATGTGGCTTTCCGCGCTCAACGCAATGCGATGGATGCCGCCCAAGCGGCGATGCGTCAACTTGCTGCACAAGCGCATGGCGAGGTGCTCACCCAACTTTTGCAAGCCTGGGAAAAACGCGATGCAGCGGCCTTGCCTGCGGCGCAAGCTTTGGGCAACAAACTCAGTCCAGCGCAACGCACGCAATGGTCGCAAGCCTTGGCGCAGCCTGCCAAAGCCTTGGACGCCACCGCTTTGCTGCGCTTAGAAATTGCCGCCGAATTGCCCACACCTGCGGCAGACATGACGGCGCGGCGTGCCTTGCAGTTGCAGTTGCTCACCCGTCGCAACGATCCCACACCTCAAATGACTTGGGCCAGCGACGCAGCGCAAGTGCTGGCCAGCGAACACGACGCCAATCAGGCGCACCGTTTGCAGGCAGCGTTGAAGGTGTTGTTGAAGCGCTAAAACGCAATAGCTACTTTGAGCTGCGGCTGAAAAGCCCGCGCAAGCGGTGCTCAGAGGCTCAGTGGTAATCGACAAAGCCCCCGCGTGGGGCTTTGTTGTAGGTCGCGTTGCCAGCACAGCACTTCTAAGCGCGGCGGCGTGGCGTCGGCTTCCCAGTCGCTCAAGACCCAGCGTGTTTGGCCTTGTCCCAAATCGTGCTCAGCGGGGCGATGCGTGTGGCCGTGAATCAGCGTGTGGCTGCTGGCGGCGTGCAAAGCGGCTTGTGCGGCTTGGGTATCGACATCGGCATAGAACGTGGTTTGTTGGTGTTTGGCTTGGCTTTGGGCGCGTAAATTTTTGCCAATGGTGTGTCGCTCTGTCCACGGTTTGGCTAAAAAATCTTGTTGCCACTGGGGCTGGCGAACTTGAGCGCGGAACGCCAAATAGTCGGTGTCTTCCAAACACCAAGCGTCGCCGTGGCTCAATAAAAACTTTTCATCACCCAATCTCAATACGCAGGGGTCGTCGAGCAATGCTATGCCTTGAGGCGGTGTTTGAAGGCCGAATAAAAAATCTCGGTTGCCGCATAAAAAATAAACTTTGATGCGTTGCGCCGTGCGCGCCAACACGTCTAGGCATTCAAGTGCGAAAGGTTCGGGCGTGTCGTCGCCGACCCAAACCTCAAACAAATCGCCCAAGATGAACAAGGCTTGGGCAGGCGTGTGTTCGAGGTGATGTTTCCACGCTTGGAAAGTGTTGGGCTCGCTGGCATCTAAGTGGATGTCAGAAATAAAGTCCACCCGCTGCCACGCGCTGTCGCCTTGAATGTGGTGGGCGCGGGGCGGTGTCATGCGGGGCAGTTTCAGAGGGCGACGGCTTTTTCAATCACGACGTCTTCTTTGGGCACGTCTTGGTGAAAGCCTTTGCGTCCGGTTTTGACGGCACCAATTTTGTCCACCACATCGTGACCGCTGACCACTTTGCCAAACACCGCATAGCCCCAGCCTTGTGCGGTGGGCGATTTGAAGTTCAAGAAGTCGTTGTCCGTGGTGTTGATGAAAAACTGCGCCGTGGCCGAATGCGGGTCAGAGGTGCGCGCCATGGCCACTGTGTAGTGGTCGTTTTTCAAGCCGTTGTTGGCTTCGTTGTCGATCGGTTCGTCGCAGTCTTTTTGGCTCATGCCGGGTTCAAAGCCACCGCCTTGGATCATGAAGCTAGGAATGACGCGGTGAAAGATAGTTTTGTCGTAATGCCCTTTGTTGACATAGCTCAAAAAATTGGCTGTGCATTTGGGGGCTTTTTCGGCGTCAAGCTCAAGCGTGATGACGCCCATGTCTGCAATGTGCAGTTCGACTTGTGGGTTGCTCATGGTTATTTCTCGATGGTTGCAGATTGAATGGTGATGGTCGTTCGCGGCACGTCGCTGGCAAAGGGGCCGCCCGGGCCTGTTTGCACCGAGCGAATGCGCTGGACAGTTTCCATGCCTGAGATCACGCGGCCAAATACGGTGTAGCCGGGTTGCTGGGGCGTTGGGTCTAAAAAGCCGTTGTCCACCACGTTGATGAAAAACTGTGAGGTGGCCGAGTTGGGCACATTGGTGCGTGCCATCGCAATCGTGCCAATGGTGTTGCGCGGCCCGCCTTTGGCCAAGGCTTCGCGGCCTTCATGCACCACGGGTGCTCGGGTCGGCTTTTCAAAATAGCGCGCATCGTAGCCACCGCCTTGGATCATGAAGTTGCCAATCACGCGGTGAAAAATAGTGCCGTCGTAATGCTTGTCGCGCACGTATTGCAAAAAGTTTTCTACGGTTTTTGGGGCCGCATCTGGATACAACTCCACCACAAAGCTGCCAGCGTTGGTGGTGAATTTGACGTGCGGTGTTTCTTGCGCCAAGGCGTTGCTGGCAGCTAGCAACAAGCCAAGACCGAAGGCGCAAACAATGCGACGAGAGTTGGAAAAGTAGTTCATGGTTTTTGTGAGGGTGTGAGCGCGGGTTGGAGGAGGTCAAGTTTCTTTTTGGCGCTGCTGATTTTGGGGTCGCTTTCAAATGCGCGTGCATACAGCTGTGCGGCTTGGTGCAAGAGCACATCGGCTAAATTTTCTTGAGCGGTGGTGTAGCTGGGATTGCTGCGCAGCGCTGCTTCAAGCTCGACTTGCGCCAAACCGTATTCGCCTTTGGCGGCCAGCAGAACGCCCAAGTTGTTGTGCGGCTCAGCAAGCTCTGGAAACTGTTGTGTCAAATCCAAATAAATGGCTTGTGCCAAATCGGGCTGTTTTTGCTTTTCGAAAATATAAGCTTTCCAAAAAAGCATTTGTGGATCGCGTGGATTTTTCGCCAGTGTTTGTTCGATCAACTTCAAGGCCAAGGGATACTTGGCTTGGCGCATGGCCTTTTGAACTTCGTTGTGCGGATCGCTTTGCGTCACGTTCAGCTGCACGATTTGCCCAGGCTGCCACTCATCGGCAGTGGTCTGCGCGTGTACATGCCATGCACAGCTAAGTGTTATCAAACATAGAAATGTTTGTAGCTTTTGTGAACCAAATTTGTGCATAGAAATTGAATGAGGGTTTATCACGTAGTTTGTATACTGGAGCCATTGTAAAACAGGGGGTATCGATGCCCCCTTTTGATTGCCCGGTTTAGACCCTTCACAAGCGGTCGCACTTTTTTACTCATGACTCTTCGCATCTACAACACGCTCTCGCGTGCATTGGAAAACTTTTCGCCGCTTGAAGCTGGACACGTTCGCATGTATGTGTGTGGCATGACCGTGTACGACTTGTGCCACTTGGGACACGCCCGCTCCATGATCGCTTTCGATGTGGTGCAGCGCTGGCTCAAAGCCAATGGTCTGCGCGTGACCTATGTGCGCAACATCACCGACATTGACGACAAGATCATCAAACGCTCGCTAGAAAACGGCGAGACCGTGCGCCAGTTGACCGATCGCATGATCGACGCCTTGCACCAAGACGCCGATGCGCTGGGCATTGAGCGCCCGAGCCATGAACCCCGCGCCACCGACTATGTGCCGCAAATGCTCGCCATGATTGGCGGCTTGCAAAACAAAGGCTTGGCCTATCAAGCCAGCAATGGCGACATGAATTTCTCAGTGCGCAAATTTGCGGGCTACGGCAAGCTGTCGGGCAAATCGCTCGATGAGTTGCAAGCCGGCGAGCGCGTGGCGGTTGACGATGGCAAACACGACCCGCTGGACTTTGTGCTGTGGAAATCCGCCAAAGCCAGCGAACCTGATGACGTGAAATGGGACAGTCCTTTTGGTGCAGGTCGCCCGGGCTGGCACATCGAATGCTCGGCCATGAGTTGCGAGATGTTGGGCGAGAGCTTTGACATCCACGGCGGCGGTGCTGACTTGCAGTTTCCTCACCACGAAAACGAAATTGCCCAAAGCGAGGGCGCCAGCGGCAAAAAAATGGCCTCGGTGTGGATGCACAACGGCTTCATCAATGTGGACAACGAAAAAATGTCCAAAAGCTTGGGCAACTTTTTCACCATCCGTGATGTGCTCAAAGAATTCGACGCCGAAACCGTGCGTTTCTTTGTGGTGCGCAGCCATTACCGCAGCCCCTTGAATTACAGCGATGTGCATTTGAATGATGCCCGTGGCGCCTTGAAACGCCTCTACACTGCGCTGTCGCTGGTCGCGCCTGCGCCCGTCACTTTGGACTGGCGCAATCCGTATGCGGCGCGTTTTCAAGCCGCCATGAACGAAGACTTTGGCACGCCCGAAGCCGTGGCCGTGCTGTTTGATTTGGCCAGCGAAGTCAACCGCAGCCAGTCGGCGGAGTTGGCGGGTTGGCTCAAAACTTTGGGCGGTGTGTTGGGCTTGTTGCAGGCCGATCCGCAAAGCTTTTTGCAAGCGGGAGCGTCGTTGAGCGAAGACGACATTCAAGCGCAGATTGCACAACGCGCAGCCGCCAAAGCTGCCAAAAACTTTGCCGAAGCCGACCGCATTCGCAAAGCCTTGGCCGAGCAGGGCATTGTGCTCAAAGATTCGCCCACCGGCACCACTTGGGAGCGTGGCTAGATCATGGCAACCGCAGAAAAAATCACCATTCAAACGCCTGACTATTGGGCCGACGCTTGCAAGCACCTGATGAAAAAAGATCGGGTCATGAAGCGCTTGATTCCTCAGTTTGGGGAGGCTTGTTTGCAATCGCGCGGCGACGCCTTTGTCACCCTGGCGCGCAGCATCGTGGGTCAGCAAATTTCGGTCAAGGCGGCGCAAACCGTGTGGGACAAATTCGCCAAGCTGCCGCGCAAAATGACGCCTGCCAATGTGCTCAAACTCAAAGTGGACGACATGCGCGCAGCGGGTTTGTCGGCACGCAAGGTCGAATACTTGGTGGATTTGGCGCTCAACTTTGATAGCGGAGCCTTGCATGTCAAGTCGTGGAATGACATGGGCGACGAAGCCATCATTGACGAATTGGTGGCCATCCGGGGCATTGGCCGCTGGACGGCAGAAATGTTTTTGATCTTCCATTTGATGCGTCCCAATGTCTTGCCGCTGGACGATGTGGGCTTGATCAATGGCATCAGCCGCAATTATTTTTCTGACGAAGCGGTCAGCCGCAGCGAGGCGCGAGAAGTCGCCGCCGCTTGGGCGCCGTATTGCAGTGTGGCAACTTGGTATATTTGGCGATCTTTAGACCCGCTGCCGGTTGAGTATTGAGCAGCAAGGAGTGATTGATTTTGGCTAAGAAAACATTTCTCGATTTTGAGCAACCGATTGCCGAGCTAGAAGGCAAGATTGACGAGTTGCGCTATGTGCAAACCGAGTCAGCCGTGGACATTTCCGATGAAATTGACCAGCTCAGCAAAAAAAGTTTGCAGCTGACCAAAGACATCTACAGCAGCCTCACGCCTTGGCAAATCACCAAGATTGCGCGTCATGCCGAGCGTCCCTACACGATGGATTACATCAACGACATCTTCACCGACTTTGTGGAGTTGCACGGCGACCGCCACTTTGCCGACGACTTGAGCATTGTGGGCGGCATGGCGCGATTCAATGGCAACGCCTGCATGGTGCTGGGTCATCAAAAAGGCCGCGACACCAAAGAACGCGCTGCCCGCAACTTTGGCATGAGCCGCCCCGAGGGTTATCGCAAAGCCCTGCGCTTGATGAAAACCGCCGAGAAATTCAAACTCCCCGTGTTCACCTTTGTGGACACCCCCGGCGCTTATCCCGGCATTGACGCCGAAGAACGCAGCCAGTCCGAGGCCATTGGCCGCAATATTTTTGAGATGGCACAGCTCGAAGTGCCCATCATCACCACCATCATTGGCGAGGGCGGCTCCGGTGGCGCTTTGGCCATCAGCGTGGCCGATCAGGTGTTGATGCTGCAGTATTCGGTCTACTCCGTCATCAGCCCCGAAGGCTGTGCTTCGATTTTGTGGAAAACCTCTGACCGCGCAGAAAGCGCCGCCGAAGCCTTGGGCATCACCGCGCACCGCCTCAAAGCGCTGGGCTTGATTGACAAAATCGTCAACGAACCCGTGGGTGGCGCACACCGTGATCCCAAACAAATGTCGGCCCAACTCAAACGCGGCTTGAACGATGCGTGGCGTCAAGTCACCGACCTCAAAGTCAAAGAGTTGCTGGACAAACGCTACGAGCGCTTGCAAAGCTATGGTCGCTACAACGACACCAAAGACGCCGCCCGTTAACTTCCCCGCGCTCGACGCCCTCGCGCCCATTGCTCAGCACGGCTTTGCCGTGGCCTTGAGCGGAGGCGCAGATTCCACCGCCTTGGTCTTGGCTTGCGCCCAGCGCTGGCCGGGCAGGGTGCGTGCCATTCATATCAACCACGGCTTGCAAGCTGCAGCGGCTGAGTTTGAAGCGCATTGCGTGGCGCTGTGCCACTCACTCGATGTACCGCTGGCCGTGCAGCGCGTCAATGCCCAACACACGGCTGGACAAAGCCCCGAAGACGCAGCCCGCCAAGCCCGTTACCAAGCCCTGAGCCACTGCGCCCACCAGCATTGGCGCGATGCGGTGCAACACATTGCGCTGGCGCAGCATGCCGACGACCAAGTGGAAACCGTGTTGCTGGCGCTGTCGCGTGGCGCGGGTTTGCCGGGCTTGGCCGCCATGCCCGCGCAGTTTGAGCGTTTTGGCGTGACCTATCACCGCCCGTGGTTGCAGGTGCCGGGGCCGTTGTTGCGTGAGGCATTGCAACAAGCGGGGCAGGCCTGGGTGGAAGACCCGACCAATGCCGACACCCAATTCACCCGCAACCGCATTCGTGCGGACTTGTTGCCTGCGCTGGAACAAGCTTTTCCGGCCTTTCGCCAAACCTTTGCCCGCAGTGCAGCGCACGCCGCGCAAGCGCAAAGCTTGTTGCACGAGTTGGCCGAACAAGACGCGCTGCAAGTGGGCTTGCCGCCGCAGATCAAAGCCTTGCAGTTGTTGAGCCCTGCGCGCCAGACCAATGTGCTGCGCCATTGGCTGGCGCAGGAACACATGCAGGCCAATGCCGCGCAAATGCAGGCCTTGCTGGTGCAGGTCAAGGCGTGTACGACGCGTGGTCATCAAATTGATATCAAGGTCGGCCACGGCTTTGTCAGGCGCGATGGGGCGGTGCTGCGTTGTTACAATCTCTAGCTTTTTGCCTGACAACTTCTTGATATTTACAACAATATGGCATTGATTGTTCACAAATACGGCGGCACGTCGATGGGCTCGACCGAGCGCATCCGCAATGTTGCCAAGCGCGTTGCCAAATGGGTGCGCGCGGGTCACCAATTGGTGGTCGTTCCCTCCGCGATGAGCGGTGAAACCAACCGTCTGCTGGGACTGGCCAAAGAGCTGGCGCCATCCAAACCCGACAGCGCCTACGACCGCGAGCTCGACATGCTGGCCGCCACGGGCGAACAAGCCTCGTCGGCCTTGTTGGCGATTGCGCTGCAAGCCGAAGGCCAGCCCTCGGTGAGCTACGCCGGCTGGCAAGTGCCCATTCGCACCAACGACGCCTACACCAAAGCGCGCATTGAATCGATTGACGACGCCCGCGTGCGTGCCGATTTGGATGCAGGCCGCGTGGTCATCATCACCGGTTTTCAAGGCATGGATAGCAACGGCAACGTGACCACCTTGGGGCGTGGCGGCTCAGACACCTCGGCGGTGGCGGTGGCTGCGGCCATGAAAGCCCATGAGTGCTTGATTTACACCGACGTCGATGGCGTCTACACCACCGACCCCCGCGTGGTGCCCGAAGCGCGTCGCTTGCAAACCGTCAGCTTTGAAGAAATGCTGGAAATGGCCTCGTTGGGCAGCAAAGTGTTGCAAATTCGCTCGGTTGAGTTTGCAGGCAAATACAAAGTGCCGCTGCGTGTGCTCTCCAGCTTCACGCCGTGGGACATCGACATTCATGAAGAAGCCAAATCTGGCACCTTGATCACCTTTGAGGAAGACGAACAAATGGAACAAGCCATCGTATCTGGCATCGCATTCAA
The DNA here is from genome assembly GCA_903832625.1 of uncultured Burkholderiales bacterium. Lineage (GTDB taxonomy): Bacteria > Pseudomonadota > Gammaproteobacteria > Burkholderiales > Burkholderiaceae_C > Limnohabitans. Next base: position 67,819 of record CAILCI010000027.1, read on the forward strand.
CCGTGACGAAGCCAAAATTTCTGTCGTGGGCGTGCCCGACAAACCCGGCATCGCCTACCAAATTTTGGGCGCTGTGGCAGAAGCCAACATTGAAGTGGACATGATCATCCAAAACATCAGCAAGGATGGCAAAACTGACTTCAGCTTCACCGTCAACCGCAACGACTTTGCCCGCACCACCGACTTGCTGAAAGAAAAAGTCTTGCCCGCGCTGGGCGCAAGCGATGTGCAAGGCGACACCAAAATTTGCAAAGTCTCCATCGTGGGCATTGGCATGCGCAGCCACGTGGGCATCGCCAGCAAAATGTTCCGCTCCTTGAGCGAAGAGGGCATCAACATTCAGATGATTTCCACCAGCGAAATCAAGACCTCGGTCGTGATTGATGAAAAATACATGGAGTTGGCCGTTCGCGCCCTGCACAAAGCGTTTGACTTGGACCAAGTTAAGGCATAATAGAGCCCGTTGGAAACGTGACCGAGAGGCCGAAGGTGCTCCCCTGCTAAGGGAGTATAGGGTGTAGAGCCCTATCGAGGGTTCGAATCCCTCCGTTTCCGCCAGCTACTCCGCAAAAACGCCCCTCACGGGGCGTTTTTCATTTCTACGCCGGCGCTTGTTAAATCTTTCAATCGGTTTAAATGGCCCCTTACTGCGTGGCAGTTGTTTTTACATGGGGCTGTAAGTGGCCCAACATAAAATAGAAAACAGAAATCACCACAAAGCAACCTAAGAAATCTCCAGCAGCCACTGCAACGCTTTGGGTTAAATAATCGCCCCAATTTGTCCAGCCGTGAGAAAAATAAATGAGCTGGTGAATCAATACATCCATCAAGGTTGCTACCAAAGATAAAACCGCAATGTGCCAATATCGAACCAGGGAAAAGTCGTTCAATATGCCAAATAATTTTTGACAGATGGTGGTTGCGCCCGGATAACACGCAACGCTGACAAAAGATATGTAAACAATCGTCAAAATGCTTTGATCCGCCCAGTTGCTCATACCTGCCAACAGGCTGCTAAAAAACATACCCAAGACTGCTGGAAATCGGCCTAGCAAAACCAATAATAATTTGACACCCGCAGGAAAGAACAACCAACTGATGCCCGGTGCAAGTAAAAAAACCGCATCAAAAGATCGGTTGATTTTGAGCGACAAGAAGATCAAAAGCCCTGAAGCCACAGCAATCAGGACGTTTTTGGCGTTTACATAGTTTTCAAATTCGATCTTCACGCTGACCCTTGAACCTAGCTGGCTTTGATTGAGTTAATTGTCTATTTTGTCATTTTGACGCGATTTTGGTGAGATGCTAAAAACCGAAGTGTCCAGTCCCTGGACACTTCGGGTTTTTATCAAACTTTGTTTTTTGCAAGTTCTTGAAAAGAGTTGGAAGACGCGTTCGGCTCACACCGATATGATGTTTGCCAATGACCTTGTTCAAGCAGGTCTCCGTGGCCGTTAAATTGGGGCAACTTCAACGCTATGACTGAAAAAATCCCGCTGTTCCCGCTCTCTCATGGCTTATTTCCAGATGGCATGCTTTCGCTGCAAATCTTCGAAGTTCGCTACCTTGATTTGATCAAGCGCTGCTACCAGCAACAGCTCCCATTTGGCGTGGTGTGGTTGAAGAAGGGCAGCGAAGTGCAAGTGCCTGGGCAGACGCCCTTATTGCACACCTACGGTTGCACCGCAAACATCAGACACTTTGAACAAGTGCAGGCCAACTTATTTCGCGTGATTTGCCAAGGTGGGATTCGTTTTGAATTGCGCGACACACAAGCTGGTCCGCTGGGGGTCTGGCAAGGGGATGTCGCCTATTTACCCAACGATCCAGAGGTCGAATTGCCAGCTGACTTACAACGACATGCCAATCGAATCGGTAAAGTCATAGCCAGCGCCCAGCAGCAAGGGCAGATTCACAGGCTGCCCATTTTTCAGCCCTACTTGCTCGATCAATGTGGTTGGGTGGCCAACCGATATGCAGAAGCACTAGAAATCAGCGTCGAAGAAAAGCAAAATCTATTGCGTGAACTCGATCCTCTTAAGAGGTTGCAGGACGTCGATGCGCTGATCGATCAAGCCGATTAATCTGGTTTTATTGCAGCCAAGGCCGCAAACGCATCCCACGCCGCAATGGCTTCGGACGCATACATGAGTGCTGGCCCGCCGCCCATGTAGACGCATACGCTCAGCATTTCTTCAAACTCTTCTCGGCTGCATTGCAAGCGATGCAAGGCTTTGACGTGAAAACCAATGCAGCCCGAGCAGTGTTGGGTAATGCCAATGGCCAATGCCATCAACTCCTTGTGTTTTTCGCTCAAAGCGCCGGTGTTCATGGCCGATTTGGCCAATTGGCCGAAGCCTTGCATGGCGTCAGGCTGTGCTTTACGCAGCGTCGTCATTGATTTGCTGATGTTTTGGATGAGAGTGGGGTGGTCAAACGTGCTCATGAGTCAGTTCCATGGTTAAGATTTTGATATTCTATTGTAAAATATATTAAAAAACAATAGAATATTGGAAATTTATATGATTAAAGGTGTTTATGCCTGATGTTGAGTTGTCTCAAATGCAAAGTGCTGCAAACAAAGCCTGCAGCCTGATGAAAGTGTTGTCCAACCCAGACCGTTTGATGATTCTTTGCCAGTTGTCCAAAGGCGAGTTGCGGGTGGGTGAAATTGAAGACAGTTTGGACATTCATCAGCCCACGCTGTCGCAGCAACTCACGGTGCTGCGGGAGCTGGATTTGGTGAGCACAAGGCGAGAGGGAAAAAACATTTTCTACAGCGTGCAAAGCCCGCAAGCGCTTGCGGTGATTGAAGTGCTGTACGCGCAATTTTGTAAAAACTAAAGGCAAACCATGACGATCGATTGGATTCATTTCACCCCTTGGCTGTCGCTGGGTGGTGGGCTTGTGTTGGGGCTGGCTACGGCGGCTTTTATGTTGCTCAATGGCCGTATTTTGGGCATCAGCGGTATTTTGGGTGGCTTGCTCACGCCAAAGCGGGGTGATATTGGTTGGCGCGTGGCTTTTATGCTGGGTTTGTTGGCTGCACCTTGGGCTGTCGCTGGGCTCGCGCCTGAATGGATGCAGCAAGCGCCGCGTATTGACGCAAGTTTTGGCGTGCTTGCCGTGGCCGGTGTGTTGGTGGGCTTGGGGACGCGTTTGGGCTCGGGCTGCACCAGCGGACATGGCGTGTGTGGACTGTCGCGCTTGTCATTGCGTTCGTTGGTGGCTACTTTGACTTTTATGAGTTTGGGTTTTGTGACGGTGTTTGCCGTGCGCCATGTGTTTTGAAGGAGTGGGTATGAAACATCGTATCAGTGAATTTTTTGTGGGCTTGTTGTTTGGGGTTGGGCTGATCTTGGCGGGCATGACCGATCCAGGCAAAGTGCTGGGGTTTTTAGACGTGTTCGGGGCGTGGGACCCGTCGCTGGCATTGGTGATGGGGGGTGCGATCGCCGTGGGTGCATTGGGTTTTGCCTTGGCTAAAAAGCGAAGCACCAATTTTTTTGGCGGTGCTTTGAATTGGCCCACGTCCGATCAAATCGACACACGTTTGCTGCTTGGCGCTGCCATGTTTGGCGTCGGTTGGGGCTTGGCGGGTTTTTGTCCGGGACCAGCCCTTGTGTCGCTGGGCGCGGGGCAGATCAAAGCAGCGGTGTTTGTGGCGTTTATGGGGGTTGGAATGCTGGTCTATCAGTTGCCCAAAGGGCGGCAACCTTTTAAAAAGGCGCTCGTCCAAGAAGGCAAGGATGGGCTATCTCAAAGGTAAAACCCATCTGGTATTGCGCAATGGGTTGTTTATGCTTTCGTAATGGCGCTGCCAGCCGTGTAGAAAGCATATTTCTCAATACCACTCAAATTAAAAGCCGCCTTGGTTGTTTTATTTGTCAAGGTCACTGAGGAACTTAAATTTCCTCCATTGGAACTTAGTTTCGAATTGTCCGAAACTGTCCAATCGGTATTTTTTCCATACAAATACACAGTGTCTGTGCCATCACCACCAACCAAGCTGCTGTTGTAGTTGCTTACATAAAAAGCATCATCACCTTTACCGCCCTCAGCGGTTGTGATTTTGCTTCCATAGGCGAGGGCAACGTTATTATTGCCCGTGTAGGCAGTGGTAATGGTTGAATTGAATGTTTTTAGAACAGAGGCCACACTGGTGCTATTTGTAATTCCGCCAGCAGCTAAAGATTGCGTAACTTGTGATGCGCCAGTGCCCAAATAATTGATTGAACTATAAGCGCCTCCTCTTAAGTCAATAATATTTTTATGGGTTGTGTTGCTGGCATCCAAGGTGCCGCCATTGGGCGTCCAGAGGGTTTCCATACCTTTGTAGGCATCAGTAAAGTTTAGATTTTGGATAGAAGACAATTTTGAATCCGAGCTGCTTATGCTTGTATTTGCGCCATACAAATATTGAAGAGCCTCAATGTCGTAAGTCATGTACGTGGAAGGATTTACCTGAGTGGGAGATAAAGAAACATTACCTCCTTTGACATTGGTTGTCAGTGCTTTCGAGTCCGACGCACTCGTATAAGACATGATTGAATAACGGTGATTGTTGGTGGCCGTTGGCAGATAAGGCCCTGGCGTTCCACCTCCGCCAGCGTTGCCGTTAAATGGGTGTTTTAAACCCATGGTGTGAGCGATCTCATGAATGACCGTCTGCCACCCATAAGTCCCAGTAGCGAAACCATTGTTCTTTGTGCTGTCGTTGGTGGCTGCATCATTTGCCAAAAAAAGAAATTGTTGGTGTGAGCCGCTTTGATTGGGAGGATTGGCGTAGCCAGCACTTACGTTGCCTTGATTGTTCTCACCAAATACGATGGTTGCATCGGAAATATTGTTTGCTTGAGTAAATTTCACATTGACTAGGGATGATAAATAGTCAAACGCAGTGACTACTGCGGCTTTGGTCGTGTCATCCATGACTGAAGGTGAAGACTGGTCTTTGCCAGTCAATGTTTTCAAAAATGCGCTATCCATGAAAGAGTAGGAAATCGTATTGCTGTTATCAACGACGTTATTGAGCGAATTTAGCGTTCCGTCTATGACATTGGCTGAGGCCGACGCCGTGCTGCCGACCGCATGTTGCCAAGCGTTTGTGCCACCCAAAACCAAGGCATCCACATTGGTATTGCCACTGGTTTTGGGCAAGACTGAAAGAGCTTGTAAAACTTGGATTTGATAGGACTGGTACAAATTCGTTGTTGATGCAGCAGATGTTTTGGTTGCGGCGATGGGTTGACCGGTTAAATTAATGGAATAAACACCATCTGCAGTTGGTGTAAATGTGGTGGCAATGCTGGTTTTTCCCACGGTGCCCAACATAGACTTTATCGAAGTGCCATTGCTGTCTTTGATATCTAGTTTTACATTGCCTTTGGTATTTGATAGTCCAAAGGCAGAGTTCAAAGTGTAGGTAACCCCTTTTTTTAGCGATATGGTTTCGCTGACTGAATTCGCTTGTGTCCCTGAGATTGATTTACTGCCAGTGTCGGCGGCAAGTTCAAAGCCTTTGGTATAGGCCTTTGTTAATGCAATCGTTGGATTTGAATTGTTACTAGCAAAGGTTGTTTCAATAGGGCGTTGAGTTATAAATGTATCAGTACTCACAAAAGATGAGCTATTTGAAATA
>CAILCI010000028.1 GCA_903832625.1 uncultured Burkholderiales bacterium
ATGACGTGTTGAAGTTCTATGGATGCCATGTGTTGTGTCTTGTGAAATTATTTGTCGCTGTCGACCAAGCCTTTGACGAACCACTTTTGCATCAGCATGACCACCAAGGCCGGCGGAATCATGGCCAGCATGGCCGTGGCCATGACCAAGTTCCATTCGGTTTGGGCGTCGCCACCGCTGGGAATCATGCTCTTGATGCCCACGACCACGGGGTACATGTTTTCTTGGGTGGTGACGAGCAGCGGCCACAGGTATTGGTTCCAGCCGTAGATGAACTGAATGACAAACAAAGCCGCCATGCTGGTGGTCGAGAGCGGCAGCAACATGTCTTTGAAAAATCGCATCGGCCCTGCGCCATCCATGCGGGCAGCCTCCACCAGCTCGTCGGGAAGTGTCATGAAAAATTGGCGGAACAAAAATGTGGCTGTGGCCGAGGCAATCAAAGGCACCGACAAACCCGCATAGGTGTTGAGCATGCCAAGGTCGGACACGACTTGGTAGGTTGGACCAATGCGCACCTCAACTGGCAGCATGAGCGTTAAAAACACCGCCCAGAAAAACGCCATGCGAAACGGAAAACGGAAATAGACAATCGCAAACGCCGAGAGCAAAGAAATAGAAATTTTGCCAATCGCAATACACAAGGCGCTGACCAAGCTTACCCACATCATGCGCGCCACGGCCATGTCCGAGACTTGCTTGGCGGCGTCGCCAAACAGCGCTGTTTTGTAGTTGTCGAGCAAGTGCTCGCCCGGCCATAAAGGCATGGGCACTTGCACCACTTCTTGCGCGGTGTGGGTTGACGCCACAAAGGTGAGGTAGACCGGAAACGCCACCACCATCACGCCCAAAATGAGCACGGCGTGGGCGAGCACATCCATGAATCGATTGCGCTCAATCATGCTCAATAATTCACTTTCTTTTCAACAAAACGAAACTGCACGACGGTCAGCACAATCACAATGGCCATCAACACCACCGATTGCGCGGCCGAGCCGCCCAAATCCATGGCTTTGAAACCGTCAAAGTAGACCTTGTAAACCATGATGGCCGTGTCTTTGCCAGGGCCGCCTTTGGTGGCGGCATCGACAATGCCAAAGGTGTCGAAAAAAGCGTAGGTGATGTTGGTGATGAGCAAGAAAAAACTGGTGGGCGAGAGCAGCGGAAATTGAATCGTCCAAAACCTGCGCCAAGGCCCCGCGCCGTCAATGGCTGCGGCCTCGATCAGCGATTTGGGAATGCTCTGAAAGCCCGCCAAAAAGAACAAGAAGTTGTAAGACAACTGCTTCCACACCGCCGCCATCACAATCAAAGCCATGGCGTGACGGCTGTTGAGCAAGCTGTCCCATTCAAATCCAATGTGGTGCAAGCCGTAAGCAACCACGCCAATGCTGGGTGAGAACAAAAACAACCACACCACGCCCGCCACAGCAGGTGCCACGGCATACGGCCAAATCAGCAAGGTGCGGTAAATGCTTGTGCCGCGCACCACGCGGTCGGCAAAATAAGCCAAGCACAAAGAGATGCTCAAACCCAAACCCGCCACCAACACCGAAAACACAGCCGTGGTTTGAAACGACGCCCAGTAGCTGGCGTCATTCCACAGGTGTTGAAAGTTCTCCAAACCCACCCATTCGACCGACGTGCCAAAGGCATCGCTTTGTTGTAGCGACTGCAACAAAGCTTGCCCCGCAGGCCAAAAGAAGAAGATGGCCACCACAGCCGCCTGTGGTGCAATCAGCAACCAAGGCAGCCAAGTGGCGCGAAAGACAACGCGTTTTTCAGAACTCAAGGCAGATCAATCAAGGTTTGGCGCTGTTGGCTTTTTCAAAGCGCTCCAGCAAGACGTTGCCGCGTTGCACGATGTTGTCCAAGGCTTCTTTGGCGCTCAACTTGCCCGCCCAGACTTGTTCCAATTC
>CAILCI010000029.1 GCA_903832625.1 uncultured Burkholderiales bacterium
ATTTTGGTGTTTTTGTCGAGATGCTAAAAACCGAAGTGTCCAGAGTCTGGACACTTGCGTTTTAGCATCTCGACAATATTGATTTGAAACTGACAAAAACGCTTTGGAATTAGTTGGAAAGCAGGGGGCCTCGAAATCGGGGGAACGTCGTTTGCAACATAAATTTTTTTCAGTAGTCCATCACAAACTCTCCACCCCAAACTCTCAACTTTATTAAGCAAATGTATAACTACTAAAGTACTACAAATCAAATAATCCAACCGAGATTGCTACCCAGCAATCCCAAAAGCGTGTTTGTTTTTCTTGGATTTTTTGAAAGTGTTTGTATGAGTGAAATCGTAACTATGGGGTCTGGTTCTGAGGCAGAAGTCACTGTTAGAAGTGCTGAGTTGACGAATATTTTTCAACGCGGAGCGAATGGGAAATTGGGCATGAAAATGCCCGCCCAAAGCCCAGAGGTGCTGGATGCGCTGCAACAAGTCAACCAGTTGGCGAAAGATTACGAAACACTCAAGATTGAAGTTTTTCTGCGCGCCGACCGTGCATCGTGGGTGTTTTTGAGCAATGTCTACGACTTTGTGTTGCGCATCAACAGGTCGGTTAAAAAACGACAAATCAAAAGCGACTTGCTCGAGATGATCAAGCTGCGTGACCACATCAGCATCACTTCCGCAGCAGAAACAGAGACCATTGTGGCGCGTTACATCTTTTCTGACATGGCGCGGCAAACCCGTAACAATTATGTGGCCGTCATGCAAAAAGCTTTGTCGTTGGATGTCAAGCAAGGCGAGCTCTTGGTTTTGTTGGAGCAAAACGGCGGCATTTCCAATTGGGTGAACAACGCTTTTGACGGAGTTGACGCTCAAAAAATTGCAGACCGAGAACAACGCAAAACCCTGCGCACAGATTCAGTCAGCCTCATGCGCCGCCTGTTTGCCCTCATGGGCAGTGGGCAAGGCGTGTCCTTTGTCAAAACAAAGCAAGTGGCCGACTGGACGCCCAGCGCCAGAGAGTTGGCCACCGTGAAAGAAGCCAACAAAAACGCCACCAAATACCAAGCCGGAGAGTTCGTGTTTTTCGTGGCAACGCCCAGCGAACAGCCAGACGAGTACAAGCTCATTCAAGGCTTCAGCGCTGCGCGAGATTTTGAAGACCAGTTGTTGCTCCAAATCGCAGCCCGCTTGGGCGCGGACAACCAGCAACTGCAAGCGGTTGTGTCGGAGTTTGAGGCGGCTAGGTTGAACTGACCTGAATTACCTTTTTGCAAGAAAAAACAAGGGCGCGCGCAAGTCGCGCCCTATTAAAAAGCATAATTAATCTGTGTTGCATTGAGTTTTAAGCTCAGGCTGAAAAGGGTAAAGTCGAAATGAAAGTCATAAATATTGGCATTGCTTCGCAAGAGAAGATTCGCGAACGGATGTTGGCAATCGCCAAGGGCGAACTCAAACCCAAGGCCTCAGACCCCAAAATTTGGTTCACTTCCATGCGGTCCTTGTCCCAAGTTTTAAGCGATGAAAACCGCGCACTTCTAGACGTTATTCGCACCTCACCAGCTACCAAATAATGACGTAAGTTACAGGTTTCAAAAAGTATTCACTTCCCAATTGCCATCAAAATATGCCCCAACGCAGAAACAGCGCTGGAGCAACGTCCTTGAATCAGGCCTTGATACAACAAGAAATTCGTGATGCGGCGTCGGCTAGGCAAACCATTGCGGCTTTGCTCGTCCTGTTGCAAGACACTCCTTTCAGGCGCCCACCCCCAGAACCCACAATGTGCTGCGGTCGCGGCTGTGGTGTGTGCGTCTGGGAAGGCTTTGTCACTGCCAGTGAAACATGGCGGCTCGATGTTTTGCATCTGCTCAAACTTTGAAAAGTGCGTCAATGACCAAACAACAAAAAATAGTCTCTATGGTTTTCGGTGTTTCGCTGCTGCTTGCGGGACTGATTGCTTTTGAGCACAACCAATCGAATCAACAACATTTTGCGCAAGAGCTGGAGCGCGAAACAGGGTTGCACGAAGCTGCACAAAAATTTGTGGATGATTGCGCCAAAGACCTCGATTCCGCCGCCGAACGGTTTGACGCGTATGGCGTGGTGTGCAAGCAAGTTCAAGACGATTTGGCGCTCACCGGGAAAAACATCGACGATTTGAAGGCTCGCGCTGCGCAATCGTCCATTGATCTTTGGTGGAACATGGTCTGGCTGACCTTGATTTTTAACGCCATTGCCGCTGTGATGTATGCGTTTGAGCGGTGGCTGACCCGCTGGGAGCAGACCCCAAGTGCTGAGCCACATGATTGATGAGCACCGACACGCGGTGCGGAATATAGCGGTTGCTCGGTAACACCGCATAAATGCCCAAAGTCGGTGAGGCGTAGGACTGCAATATTTCCACCACCTCTCCGCGCTCAATGAAGGGCTGCGCAATAAAGTCAGGCTGGCGCGTGATGCCCAAGCCCGCCGCTGCCGATTGCGCTAAAGCAAACCCATTGTTGGCCGTGATGCGTGAGCGAATTGACACGGTTTGTGTGTTTTTATCTGGTCCCACGAAATGCCAAGCGCTGTTGCCGCGTTCGCTGTCGTAGCTCAGGCATTCGTGTTGCAACAAATCTTGCGGTTGTTCTGGCGTGCCATGCTGCGCCAAATAGCTGGGCGAGGCGAGGGTGAGCAACTGGCATTCGCCCAGTTTGCGCACAATGTCGCCCGGTTCGAGTTCTGAGGCAATGCGAATGGACAGGTCTATGCCTTCTTCTATCAAGTTGGCGCGGCGGTCTGAAAAATCCATCATCAACTCAATTTGCGTGTGCTCTTTGGCAAAAGCGATGAGGGCGGGCATGAGCCTTTGCAGGCCAAAACTCAGCGGCAGCCCCAAGCGTATGCGTCCGCGCAGCACAGCACGTTCTTCCACCAAGCTCGCTTCCGCTGCGTCCACCATGTTCAAAATAGCGCGGCATTGCTCTAAATAAGCCGCGCCTGCGGCAGTGAGGGTGAGGCTGCGTGTGCTGCGGGTGATGAGTTTGGTGCCGAGTTGCTTTTCTAGCGCCGAGACTTGTCGGGTCACAATCGAGCGATCGACATTGAGCTGGTTGGCCACGGCAATAAAACTACCGGCTTCGGCCACCCGCAGAAAAATTTGCATTGCGTTGAATTTGTCCATTGTTGTGTATTTTGCAACAATAAATTGCGTATTTGCTGATTTTTTGCCAGCTATATAAAACGTACAGTTCTTACATCTTGTTAAGTGACGCTTGTTTTTTTGCTTGAAAAAATGAAAAACAATCGCCGAAAGGAAAACAGTTGACTACCAACAATTACAACCCCATTGCCAAATTGCTGCACTGGTTCATGGCGCTGGTGATTTTTGGTCTGATTGCCCTCGGTTTGGTGATGGCGGACATGCCGTTTTCGCCTGAAAAACTGCAATATTTCTCGTGGCACAAGTGGGCGGGCGTGAGCATTTTTGTGTTGGTGTGGCTGCGTTTGCTGTGGCGTGTGTTGAACCCGCCACCCGCTTACCCCAGCACCATGCCCGCATTGCTGCAAAAACTGGCACACGCAGGCCACCACTTGTTGTATGCGCTGATGATCATCATCCCGCTCACGGGTTGGTTGATGAGTTCGGCCAAAGGCGTGCAAACCGTGTGGTTTGGCGTGTTGCCAATTCCTGACTTATTGAGCAAAGACAAAGAGTTGGGCAAGTTGCTGGAAGACATTCACGCCAGCCTGAACTGGGGGCTGATGTTCCTTTTGGCAGGCCACATTTTGGCGGCGCTCAAACATCATTGGGTTGACAAAGACGATGTGCTCACCCGCATGACATTCGCTAGAAATTCAAAGGAGTCTTAAATGAAGAAAACCCTCAGCCTCGTGCTACTAGCCGCAGCCTTGAGCAGCGCTCAGGCGGTGGAATACAAAGCGATTCAAGCCGACAAAAGCTCACTCACCTTTGGTTACAAACAAATGGGCGTGGCGATGGACGGCAAATTCAACAAGTTTGTCGCCAAGCTCGATTTTGATCCGGCCAAGCCCGCTGCGGCCAAGGCCAGCATTGAGATTGATTTGGCCAGCATTGACACAGGCTCTATGGAAGCCGACGGCGAAGTGCTGGGCAAGGCGTGGTTTAACGCGTCGGCTTATCCCAAAGCTTTGTTTGAATTGCAGCAGATCAAGCCAACCGGTGCCAACCAATTTGAGGCGAGTGGCAAGCTCACCATCAAGGGCAAAACGGTTGACATCAAAGCCCCTTTGAAATACGCAGCGCAAGGCGCAACAGGCGTGTTCACGGGCGGCTTCGTCATCCATCGTGCTGACTTTGCCATTGGCGAAGGCACATGGTCTAAGTTTGATGTTGTGGCCAACGACATTCAAGTTAATTTTCAACTCACCGCCGTATCTGGCAAATAAACCTTCAAAGGATCTTTCATGACAAAACTCAACCGCATTGCTGCTGCTTTTGCATTTGCCGCATTGGCCGTTTCTGCCAGCGCCGCACCATTGACCTACACCGTGGACGGTACACACACGTTCCCACGTTTTTCTTATTCGCATTTTGGTTACTCCACCCAATTGAGCCGTTTTGATAAAACCACGGGCACTGTGGTGTTTGATGCCGAAGCCAAAACAGGTTCGGTGGACATCGTGATCGACATGAAATCGGTCAACACAGGTTTTGTGGACTTCAACGGCCACATTCAAGGTGAAGACTTTTTGGATACGACCAAGTTCCCCCAAGCCACTTTCAAATCCACCAAAGTGGTGTTTGAAGGCGACAAGCCCAAAACCATCGAAGGCAACTTGACCATCAAAGGCGTGACCAAGCCCGTCACCTTGACCGTGACCTCATTCCAAGCCATGCCACACCCCATGCTGAAAAAACCAGCCATGGGCGCCAATGCGTTCACCACCATCAAACGCACAGAATTCAATGCTGGCAAATACGCACCTTACGTGGGTGACGACGTACGCATTGACATCGCTTTGGAAGCTATCGCGATGTAATAGCGGCTGATGCTTTCTGGTTATTCGTCGCACCTGAGACAAAGCGCGGGATAACCATGAGAAAAGTATCGCGGATAAGTCACAAAATCTGTCATCTTCAATTTCGCCAGTTTTTTTGATCGGCGTGGTACACGATGGCAGATGACATCATTTTGCAAACCCAGGACTTGGTCAAAGAGTTCTTGGGTTTTGTGGCAGTTAACCGAGTCAATCTCAAAGTCCGGCGAGGCCAGATTCACGCGTTGATTGGCCCCAATGGCGCGGGCAAAACCACAGTATTCAATCTGTTGACCAAGTTTTTGATCCCCACGCAAGGGACGATTCTTTTCAATGGTCAAGACATCACTTCCAAAAAACCTGCCGAAGTCGCGCATCGCGGCTTGGTGCGTTCTTTTCAAATTTCCGCCACCTTCCCCAATTTAACGGTGCTAGAGAACGTGCGCATTGGATTGCAAGGCGCGACGGGTTTGTCTTTGCATTTTTGGCGTTCGGAGCGCGTGTTGAGCCAACTCAACGACCGAGCTATGGCTTTGCTCGAAGAAGTGGGCTTGGAGAGTTTTGCCGACACCCAAGCGGTGGAATTGGCTTATGGCCGCAAACGTGCCCTAGAAATTGCCACCACACTGGCCATGAATCCCGAACTCATGCTGCTGGACGAACCCACGCAAGGCATGGGGCACGAAGATGTGGACCGTGTGACGCAACTCATCAAAAAAGTCAGTGCCAACCGCACGGTGCTGATGGTGGAGCACAACATGAGCGTGGTTTCGCGCATTGCCGACACCATCAGCGTGTTGCAGCGCGGCCAAATCATTGCCGAAGGGCCTTACGCCACGGTGTCACAAAACCCGCAGGTGCTCGAAGCCTACATGGGCACGGTCGAGACCGAGCTGGAGGGCGCACATGCTTGAGTCACGCGAGGTGTTGCGCATCCAAGATTTGCACGCTTACTACGGTGAATCCCATATTTTGCATGGCGTCAACTTATCGGTGCGCGAGGGCGAAGTGGTCACTTTGCTGGGACGCAATGGCGCTGGGCGCACGACCACCATCAAATCTTTGTTGGGTTTGGTGGGGCGACGCACTGGGTCGATTCAAATTCAAGGTCAAGAAACAATTGACCTGCAGCCGCACAGCATTGCGCGGCTGGGTTTGGGCTATTGCCCCGAAGAGCGCGGTATTTTTTCGGCCTTGAGCTGCGAAGAAAACCTGTTGCTGCCCCCCGTCATTGCGCCCAACGGCATGTCGGTGCAAGAAATTTACGAGATGTTCCCTAACTTGAGCGAGCGGCGCAACAGCCCCGGCACACGTTTGTCAGGTGGCGAGCAGCAAATGCTGGCGGTGGGCAGAATTTTGCGCACGGGCGCACGTATTTTGTTGCTCGATGAAATTTCAGAAGGCTTGGCACCTGTCATTGTGCAAGCGCTGGCGCGCATGATTCGTGCGCTCAAGCAAAAGGGCTTCACCATCATCATGGTGGAACAAAACTTCCGCTTCGCTGCGCCGTTGGCGGACCGTTTTTATGTCATGGAGCATGGACAAATTGTGGAAGGTTTTGCTGCGGCAGAACTGCAAAGCAAGATGGACATGTTGCACGAGTATTTGGGTGTTTAATTTCAAAAATGGAGTTTTTATGAAACGCAAACTTCTCGCCAGCGTGGCTTTGGCTGCCTGTGCTCTGACCGGTACCGCGCAAGCGCAAGTCTCTGACGGCATCGTCAAAATTGGGGTGCTCACCGACATGTCGGGCCCTTATTCCGACATTGGCGGCCAAGGCTCCGTCATCGCCGCAAAAATGGCGGTGGAAGACTACCTCAAAGCCAGCAAAAGCACACTCAAAGTGGAAGTGGTCGGTGCCGATCACCAAAACAAACCCGACATTGGTTCGAGCATCACACGCCAGTGGTATGACTCCGAAAAAGTGGACATGATCACCGACGTGCCCACTTCTTCTGTGGGTTTGGCGGTCAATCAAATCACCCGCGAAAAAGGCAAGATGCACGTCAACACGGGCTCGGCCACTGCGGACATCACAGGCAAAGCCTGTAGCCCCAACACCGTGCATTGGCTCTACGACACCTGGATGCTGGCCAACGGCACAGGCAAAGCGATTGTCAAAAGCGGTGGCGACACTTGGTTCTTCTTGACCGCCGATTACGCTTTTGGTCAAGCGCTGGAGCGTGACACCGAAGCCGTCATTGTCAAAAACGGCGGCAAAGTGGTCGGCAAAGTGCGCACGCCTTTCCCAAGCCAAGATTTCTCTTCGTTCTTGTTGCAAGCGCAAGCTTCCAAAGCCAAGATCATTGGTTTGGCCAACGCAGGCCAAGACACCACCAACTCCATCAAACAAGCGTTTGAATTTGGCATCACCAAAGGCGGTCAAAACTTGGCCGGTCTGTTGGTCTTCTTGCCCGACGTGCATGCGCTGGGTTTAGAAAAAGCCCAAGGCCTGTTGTTGACCGAAACCTTCTACTGGGACTTGAACGACCAAACCCGCGCTTGGTCAAAACGCTTCGCAGCGTTGAATGGCGGCAAATACCCATCGATGGACCATGCAGGCGTTTACTCTGGCGTGCTGCATTACTTGAAAGCGGTGGACGCTGCCAAGACCGATGACGGCACCAAAGTGACTGCGCAAATGAAGGCCATGCCCACCGACGACATTTTGTTTGGCAAAGGCAGCGTGCGCGCCGATGGTCGCAAGATTCATCCTGCGTATTTGTTTGAAGTCAAAAAGCCTTCGGAGTCCAAAGGCCCTTACGACTACTACAAAGTTCGCGCCACCATTCCCGCCGACGAAGCTTTCCGCCCCTTGGCTGAGAGCGAATGTCCTTTGGTGAAAAAGTAATTTTCTAATCGGCAAGTCATGGAAATATTCGGCATTCCCTCGCAGGCTCTTTTTGGGCAGTTGTTGATCGGACTCATCAACGGGTCTTTTTATGCGCTGCTCTCGCTGGGTTTGGCGGTGATCTTTGGCTTGCTCAACATCATCAACTTTTCACATGGCGCCCAGTACATGCTGGGCGCTTTTGTGGCGTATTTGGCGCTCAACAAGCTGGGTTTGAATTATTGGTATGCCTTGGTGTTCGCGCCTGTTGTGGTGGGCGCTACGGGGGTCATCATTGAGCGCACCATGTTGCAGCGGCTCTACAAGCTCGATCATTTGTACGGCTTGTTGTTGACCTTTGGCTTGGCCTTGGTGATTCAAGGTTTGTTTCGCAATGAATTTGGTGCATCTGGCTCACCGTATCCGGTGCCAGAGGTGTTTCAAGGCGTGTTCAATTTGGGCTTTATGTTCTTGCCCAAATACCGCGCTTGGGTGATTGTGGTCTCGGTTGTGGTGTGTTTTAGCACTTGGTTTGTCATTGAGCGCACCAAGCTGGGCGCTTATTTGCGTGCGGCCACCGAAAACCCGAGTTTGGTGCAAGCCTTTGGCATCAATGTGCCGCGCATGATCACGTTGACCTATGCCTTTGGCGTGGGTTTGGCCGCTCTGGCTGGTGTGATGGCCGCGCCGATTTATCAGGTCAGCCCCATGATGGGCGCTGACATCATCATTGTGGTGTTTGCGGTGGTGGTGGTCGGCGGGATGGGCTCGATCATGGGTGCCATCCTCACAGGTTTTGGTCTGGGTTTGCTGGAGGGCTTGACCAAGGTGTTTTACCCCGAAGCCTCCAACACCGTGGTGTTTGTGGTCATGGCCGTGGTGTTGCTCATCAAGCCCTCGGGTTTGTTTGGCACTCAGAAATAAAAGAATATGTCCAACGAAATCACAACAACTTCCAACCCCGTCAACCGCACGCAACTCATGGCGTTTGGCGTGATGGTGCTGTTTTTTGTCATCGCACCCATTTGGGTGTATCCGGTGTTTTTGATGAAGGTGATGTGCTTTGCCTTGTTTGCCTGCGCTTTCAATTTGTTGATTGGTTTTGGCGGCTTGCTGTCGTTTGGCCACGCCATGTTTTTGGGGATGGCGGGCTACGTGTCAGCTCACGCGGCCAAGGTGTGGGGTGTGAGCCCTGAATTGGCGGTGTTGTGCGGTACCTTGAGTGCCACGCTTTTGGCCGTGGTGACCGGTTTGTTGGCGATTCGACGCCAAGGCATTTACTTTGCGATGATTACCTTGGCTTTGTCGCAAATGGTGTTTTTCATGTGCTTGCAAATGCCGTTTACAGGCGGTGAAGACGGCATTCAAGCCGTGCCGCAAGGTCTGTTGTTTGGTGCTGTGGATTTAAGCGTCAGCATGAACATGTACATGTTTGTGCTGGCGATTTTCTTGTTCGGTTTTGTGGCGATTTGGCGCATTGTGCATTCACCCTTTGGGCAAGTGCTCAAAGCCATTCGCGAGAACCAAGACCGCGCAATATCGCTGGGCTATGACGTCGATCACTACAAGTTTTTGGCCTTTGTGTTGTCTGGCACTTTGGCGGGCATGGCGGGCGCAACCAAGGCCTTGGTGTTTCAGTTGGCATCGCTGACCGATGTGCACTGGAGCATGTCGGGCGAGGTGGTGTTGATGACCTTGGTCGGCGGCATGGGCACTTTGTTTGGCCCCGTGTTTGGTGCAGCGGTCATAGTTGCGATGCAAAACTACTTGGCGCAAATGGGTGCATGGGTCACCATCATTCAAGGCGTGATTTTTGTGTTGTGCGTGATGGCGTTTAGACGCGGCATCATCGGTGAGTTGGCCAACTGGTTGCGCAAATCACTCTGACACTGTTGCATTTTTGATGTAATTGATAAGATTATTAAATTTTTGATTAAACTACGAAGGTTGTTATTAAAACCCCGTAGGAGCCTGCGTGTTATTTGATCAATGCGCCGAGTGTCAGCGATGTTGTCGTGTGGACCCTGGGTTTGATTCACTAGAAATTTCTCTCACAAAAACAGAATCACAACGCTTGGGTCGCGTCTGCATTGATGAGACGTGTCAGTTTTTGGGGTCTGAGGGTTGCACCGCAGGGGCTGACAAACCCTTTTCATGCAGTCTTTATCCGCTCTCCTACAACCCGCAAACTCAGCATTTTTGGTATGACGTGGAGTGCCCACTGATGCCGCAATACATTGCGCAATTGAAAGATGCTGACAGCGAAGCCTCATCACATTTGAGCTTTGTCACGCAAAAAATTAAAACCCTCACCACCAGCGATCCCGATTTTTTAGCAGCGAATTATGAAATCGATCTGGATTATTTTGAATTGAAAAAACTTCCTAGCCCCAAGTTGAATGTTGCACGAGTGAAGAAATGAATTTGCAGAAACATCGTTTGCGTTTGCTCAAACGGATCACCCCCAAACCTGTCACGAAATATGTAGGCCATCAAAGTTGGACAGCCGAGAATCTATGCGTTGACAGCGAGCACAACGATATTCACTACCATACGACGCGCTGGGATGCCTTGTGTCCTTATATCGATGTGACCGAAGAAATGCTCGCCAATGCGCCCAAGCCTTTCATCGTCTACGCTTTGCCGCCGCAAAGTCCTTTTGGCGTGCCCATCAATGACCGCTATGGATTGGTTGATGTGTCGCAACAAAGTTTTTGGGACGATGAGCGGCGCGTGCGCAAATTCAAGGAGCTCGACAAGTTGTGCAAAAACTTTGTTTGTACCGAGCATGTGGTGGCTGGCAGCGATTTGACGGTGGAAGATTTGTTCGAAATGGGGGGCGATCATTTCGCCGCCTATTACATCGATGACCGCGAAGTCGAGGGCTTTGTCGACTACATCCGCAATCTCGACGTCTTGATTTTGCAAGCTCACACGCCTGAGGGTGAGTTGATTTTGACCGATGTGTCCATTTTGCTACCCGATCAACAACAGGTGTACGGCAGCTTTTGCCAATGGAACAGAGAATTTAAAAATCGCTCGCCTGGCATTTATGCCTGCTTGCTGGCCTGTCGTTGGGCGGCTCAAAACGGCTACCGTTATTACAACTTAGGCCCAGTTGATGACTATGGCTACAAGGCCTTGTTTGTGACGGATTTTGAGCCGATTTATGCCATCGGATTATCTGATCTCGATCATCCCTTGGCGTTAGACCCCAGCTCGCCCCTCAACACGGATTTCAAAGCCGATCAGATCAACCAAATTTATCGCACCCAGGCTTTGAAGAAACGAGCCAACAGCGCTTAGTCAAAAATGTGTTTCTCACCAAAGCTCTTGTCGTAATCGATGGTGAGTTCTTCGTTTTTCTTGATGTCGCACAGCGCCACCAAATTGCCATTGCGTTTGAACTTCAAATTGGGTGTTTTTGAGTGGTTGAGATAGATGGCCATGTTCATGGTGTTCATGCCGCAAACGGGAATGGACACCTTGTCGTCATCGTAAAAGCAAAACATCTCCACATGCTTGCGCACGCTGGCAGGCAGTTTTTTCAATTCTGAGCGATCAATGTCGAGCTCTTTGTTTGACATCCACGTCTTGAGGGGATGAACGCCTTTGGCAATATCGCGCAGCGCAAACACGCCAACGCCCGCAATTTTGGAAACGCCGAGGCGGCAATAAACATCGTTTTTTAAATGTTCGAGCAAGAATTTTTTACTTTTGTGCATGGACAGAGGTCGGTGTTTTGAAACTTTTTTTCAGGGGGCGCTCAAACGCGGCGGTTTTCTTATACAATGCGTGCTTCGCTTCTGCGGGAATAGCTCAGTTGGTAGAGCGCAACCTTGCCAAGGTTGAGGTCGCGAGTTCGAGCCTCGTTTCCCGCTCCAAATCAAAAGCCCCTGAAACCTCGGTTTCAGGGGCTTTTTGTTTTAGATCACAATTTCTTGCACAGAGCTTTGATGTCTTCTTCAGACATCATTTCAATTTCGTAAGCGCGGTGCTCAGACAGCCATTCGCGTTTGACCATCATGCGCAAAATAGATTCCCGAGTGGCGGGCGCAACATCGGCATCTGTGATGTGCTCACCAAACAGCAAAACCATGATGGTTTTGCCCACGATGTTCAACAAAATACCAAACAAAACCAAGCCCAGCAACATGGTGGCACCAGCCAATATGCGGCCCCACACGGTGAGCGGGAACATGTCGCCATAACCTGTGGTGGTCAGTGTCACGATGCACCACCACATGGCGGCTGGAATGGAGGTGTAGAAGCGCTTGTCTTCAGGAATCGGGTTGCCGCTGATGGGGTCAGTCGGCATGAACTTGGCGGCCTCTGGAGGCGCATCAGCCGGCAAAGGGTTGGCTTTGAGTGCGGCATCCAGCTCGGCTTGACCGTGTTCCAGCGCATGGGGCGTGTACAAGCTGCCTTCAACGTAGTACATCAAGGTGCTCGAGATCATGATGACCGAGAACAAGGCAATGAAGTAGATTTTCAGGTTGGTGACGATGGGGTTGCTGCCCACCACTTTTTGCTCAATGGCTTGCAATGCGGCGCGAGCCATTTTTAACACTCGTAAAACCCGCACCACGCGCAAGACTCGCAAAACTTTGGTGCCTTGCAAGGCCGCAAAATTCATCATGCTCAAGTAGGTGGGCAAGATGGAGATCAAGTCCACCAAACCCCAAAAGCTAAAGAAATACTTTACTTTGTTGGGGGCGTAATACAAGTGACCCAAATAATCCGTCGTAAAAAATAACACCGCAGTGATTTCAACCAACTCAAACCATTGCAAGTACATGCTGGCATAAGGGTCAACGGTTTCGAGCGCCAAAAAGATGCAAGAGACGAAAATCCAAAAATTAATGACCGAAACCCAGAGCTTGAAACTCTTGGAGTTGGGTTCGTTGAAAACGGAGTACACAAAGCTGTGTTCGGATGTGTGAGTGTCTTGAATTGTGTTCATGTTGGGATGGAGATTTTTTTGATTATTTGTCAAATTTAACACTACTAATTTAAACGCTGAAAACAATTTTGAAATTATCAAAAACACTTGGTAAATAAGCATTCTTTTGCGACTTGGCTGACGCAGTAAAATGCAACACTTTCACAAAAAGCAAGCCGCCCGGGTGGTGAAATAGGTAGACACAAGAGACTTAAAATCTCTCGCTTTCCGTAAGGGGCGTACCGGTTCGATTCCGGTCCCGGGCACCACCAGAATTTAGGCACGAAAAGGAGTTTCTTCATGGCACGTTTTGACGCCGCGTATGAAATTCATGTGCACGGACAAGTGCCACTTCGCCCAGAAGTTGGCCTCAATGAACTGCAAGACGCACTGCGCCCTTTGTGGCAATACGCAGGCGCTTTGTCTCTCGAAGACGGCTCAAGCAGCGCTTACACCGAAGAGCCAGGCATTCGGTTTGACCCGCACGACAACCTGTTGCAAATGTGTTGGACAGTCGCTGGAGATGACGATTTCCGTCAGTCCCTAGACGACATGTGCATGAACTTGAACGAAATTGCTGCCACTGGCGCATCCATCGAAGTCACGTTCTACGACAACCAATACGAAGAAGAACCGGGCGATTCAGAGGACGAATCCAAAGACGATTTTTTGATGCTGTTTGTCGGCCCCACGCCCGCAGACATCATGCAAGCGCAGCGCGATTTGTTGGTCAACGACGTCATCCACTTGATGGAGCGCCATTTCGACAGTACCGATTTGGGCGGTGTGGTGCACGAAATCGACAAACTCTTTGCGGCGCGTTTTGACGACTTGGTCAACTCGCTCGACTTGGGTCGTCCACCGCGTGGCAATGGTGGCAGCGGTGGCTCGGGTTCAGGCCACGGCGGTGGCCGCAAGCCTAGGCATTTGCACTGAGCAACTCAGCATCTATCCAGCCCCGCAGGCTATTGATAAACCCCCAAGCCTGCACGCGTGGCACATCGTTGAGATGAATCACGCGCTCTGTGATGCGACCTTGTGCCAGCCAGTGCGCACGCCCAACGCCAGCTAATAGCCCGCAGTGCAGCGGTGGCGTGACCCATTGATCGTTCAGCAAGGCCGCCACGTTGCCGCGTGTGCATTCGGTGATTTCTCCATCGCAATTCCACAACACGGTGTCAAACACATCTGGGTCTGTGGGCGAGAAGGCGTCGTAGTGTTCGCGGCGCGTGGTTTTGTGGCGGGTGAACTCGCTAAAAGCCATGGCGTGGGCTTGATCGGCCAAGCGCAAGTTGACCTGAGCCGGCGTGGTGGGCATGGCATGGGCTTGCACATCGATGTGGCCAAATGCGTTGAGTAATACACGAACCCGATACACAGCTTGCGGATGTTGTGCTTGCAAGGCCGCTAAATGCTGTTCCAAGGTATGTGCGCAAAACGCAAAACCAAAATGCTGTGCAGAAGCTCTCAAGCGTGCCACATGCGCTAGTTTGTGTTGCCATTGGCCTTGGTCGAGCCGCAGGGTTTCGAGCAACTCAAAGGGCTGGCTGGCGCGCAGCGCAAAGGCGCGTTTGTGCTGCCATTCGCGCCACTCGGCGCTGGGCGTGGCATCGGCGGTAATGGCGCTGCCTGTTCCGAGTTGCAAGGCGTGGCCTTGTGCGGTCACGGTGCGAATCGGCACATTGAACGTCGCGCTGCCGCCTGGGCGCAACACGCCGACCGCGCCGCAATACACGCCGCGTTCGCTGCGCTCTAGATCGCGGATGAGCGACATGGCCTTGACCTTGGGCGCACCGGTGACCGAGCCGCATGGGAACAAAGCTGCGAACACATCGTCCAAGCCCATATTGACGCGGGTCTGAGCGCTGACGTCAGAGACCATTTGCCACACGGTGGGTAAGGCTTGCAAGCGGCACAGGGCATCGACTTGAACGCTGTGCGAAACCGCGACTTTGGAGAGGTCGTTGCGAATCAAGTCCACGATCATCACGTTTTCGGCGCGTTCTTTGGGCGAGTTTTGCAGCGCTTGGGCTTGTGCAGCATCGCTTTGCGGTGTGCTGCCGCGCAATGCCGTGCCTTTCATGGGGCGACACAACAAGCGACCTTGGTGCCAATCAAAAAACAATTCGGGTGAGACCGACAACACCTGTTCATCGCCCGTGTCAATGAAGGCGGCAAAGCCCTGCGGCTGGCTGTGTTGGAGTTGCTGAAAAAACGACCAAGCCGAGCCTTGCAGTGTGCCGCCCAGTTGCGCAGTGAAGTTGGCTTGGTAAATTGCGCCGTCGGCAATGGCGTTTTGCAGGTTGCCAACCGCTTGCGTGAACTCAGCGTAGGGCAGGCCTTGTTCCCAAGTGGCTTGCGCGGTGGGGCTGACACCCAGGTCGTGCGGAGCTAGGTCAAGCGGCGAGTCGTGAATGCCAAACCACACCAAGGGCTGCGTGCCGCTGTGCGTTTGCAATGCGCTGTCCCAAGCCGGCGCAGCTTCGTAGCGGACAAAGCCCACGCACCATTTGCCAGCCAAGGAACGCTCATGCACGGCTTGCATGACAGGACGCACCTCAGCCAAGCTGCGGGCTTGCAGAATTTCTTTCGGGGCTGCGAAAAAAGTGCGCAAACGAGGGGACCCGCAGTCAACGGCTGCGAAGTCAATGAAAGCGTGAACCATGGAAAAACCTCTAGGCGAGGTGTGAAACGCAATGCGCTATGCGCATTGCAAATCATTACCCAGCCACCACCCCAATCCCTTTGAATTCCCCGGTGGCAATGCGTTTTTCCCATTCGGCGGGTCCGGTGATGTGCGCACTCGTGCCGCCTGAATCGACGGCCACGGTCACGGGCATGTCCACCACGTCGAACTCATAAATGGCTTCCATGCCGAGGTCGGCAAAGCCCACCACTTTGGCGTGTTTGATGGCCTTGGAGACCAAGTACGCGGCGCCGCCCACGGCCATGAGGTAAGCGCTCTTGTGTTTTTTGATGGCTTCAATGGCGGTGGGGCCGCGCTCGGCTTTGCCCACCATCGAGATCAGGCCAGTTTGCGCCAACATCATTTCGGTGAATTTGTCCATGCGGGTGGCGGTGGTGGGGCCTGCGGGGCCCACCACTTCGTCGCGCACTGGATCGACCGGGCCCACGTAGTAAATGACGCGGTTGGTGAAGTCCACGGGCAGTGGCTCACCTTTGGCGAGCATGTCTTGAATGCGTTTGTGCGCCGCGTCGCGGCCTGTGAGCATCTTGCCGTTCAAGAGCAGCGTTTGGCCGGGTTTCCAGCTCGCGACTTCGGCTTTGGTGAGGGTGTTCAAGTCCACACGTTTGCTTTTTTGGGTGTCGGGCGTCCAGTTGACATTCGGCCACAAATCGAGCGAGGGCGCGTCTAAAAACACGGGGCCTGAGCCGTCCATCACAAAATGCGCGTGGCGGGTGGCAGCGCAGTTGGGAATCATGGCCACGGGTTTGCTGGCCGCGTGGGTTGGGTACATCTTGATTTTGACGTCCAGCACCGTGGTCAAACCGCCCAAGCCCTGTGCGCCAATGCCCAGTGCGTTGACCTTGTGGTAGAGCTCCAAGCGCAGTTCTTCGACTTGATCGAGCTTGTCGCCTTTGCTCGATTTTTCGAGCAATTGGTACATGTCCAAATCGTCCATCAGGCTTTCTTTGGCCATGAGCACGGCTTTTTCGGCGGTGCCGCCAATGCCAATGCCCAACATGCCCGGAGGACACCAGCCCGCGCCCATGGTGGGCACGGTTTTGAGCACCCAATCGACCACGCTGTCGCTGGGGTTGAGCATGTACATTTTGGATTTGTTCTCGCTGCCGCCGCCTTTGGCTGCAACAGTCACTTCGAGTTGGTTGCCGGGCACGAGTTCGTGGAAGATGACGGCGGGCGTGTTGTCTTTGGTGTTTTTGCGGGCGAATTGCGGGTCGGCCACGACCGAGGCGCGCAGTGCGTTGTCGGGGTTCATGTAGCCACGGCGCACGCCTTCGTTGATGGCGTCATCCAAGCCCGCGGTGAAACCTTCCCAGCGCACATCCATGCCAATTTTGAGAAACACGTTGACGATGCCCGTGTCTTGGCAAATCGGGCGATGCCCCAAAGCGCTCATTTTGCTGTTGGTCAAAATTTGCGCCATCGCGTCTTTGGCCGCTGGGCTTTGTTCGCGTTCGTAGGCACGCGCCAAGTGGGCAATGTAGTCGGCGGGGTGATAAAAGCTGATGTATTGCAGCGCGGCTGCAACCGACTCGATGAGGTCGTTTTGGCGAATGACGGTCATGGGGCTGTCCTTGTGTTTATTGGATGGTTAAAACCCAAGCCGCGAGTTGTTTGGCTTCGGCTTCGTTGACTTGTGCGTTGGCAGGCATGGGAATGGCTCCCCACACGCCCGAGCCACCGTTGAGTATCTTTTTGGTCAGCTTGGCCACAGCGTTTTTGTCGCCCGCGTATTTGGCCGCCACGTCTTTGTAGGCGGGGCCGACCACTTTGTGGTCGAGTGCGTGGCAGGCCATGCAGTTTTTGGAAGTGGCCAAAGCCAAATCGGCCCAACTTGGGGCAGACACGGCGCACAGCGTAAGCGCGGCAAAGGTCAAAAAGGGTTTGTTCATGGCGAAGCCTTTCGGGAGGGCAAGAGCAAGCCCTTGAGTTTATCGCGGCTTGCTGGCCAATTTGGTCTTGCCGCGTCGATCTAGCGTCAGGTGCGGGTAAGTTGTGACAAGGGGCAAAACACGGCTGGGCGATAATTGAAAGAGTTTTAGACCCAAATTTTTCTTGATCGGAGCCTCCCACATGCCTGCTTATCGTTCCAAGACCTCTACCGCTGGCCGCAACATGGCGGGTGCGCGCTCACTGTGGCGTGCCACGGGCATGAAAGACGATGACTTCAGCAAACCCATCATCGCCATCTCCAACTCATTCACGCAGTTCGTGCCGGGTCATGTGCATTTGAAAGACTTGGGTCAGTTGGTGGCGCGTGAAATTGAGGCCGCAGGCGGCGTTGCCAAAGAGTTCAACACCATTGCAGTGGATGACGGCATTGCCATGGGACACGACGGCATGTTGTATTCGCTGCCCAGCCGCGACATCATTGCCGACTCGGTGGAATACATGGTCAACGCCCATTGCGCTGACGCGCTGGTATGCATCTCCAATTGCGACAAGATCACCCCCGGCATGTTGATGGCTGCCATGCGCTTGAACATTCCCGTCATTTTTGTGTCGGGCGGTCCGATGGAAGCGGGCAAAGTGCGCTTGGCCAACCCCACCACCCATGCGCTGGAATTCAAAAAGCTCGACCTGATCGACGCCATGGTCATGGCTGCTGACAGCAAAGTCAGCGACGCCGATTTGGCCGAAGTGGAGCGCTCGGCTTGTCCCACCTGTGGTTCGTGCTCGGGCATGTTCACCGCCAACTCGATGAACTGTTTGACCGAAGCGCTGGGCTTGTCCTTGCCCGGCAACGGCACGATTGTGGCGACCCACGCCGACCGCGAAGCCTTGTTCAAAAAAGCCGGTCATGTGATCGTCGATTTGTGCCGCCGCTACTACGAACAAGATGACGCCTCGGTGCTGCCCCGCGCCGTGGGCTTCAAAGCTTTTGAAAACGCCATGGCCTTGGACATTGCCATGGGCGGCTCGACCAACACCATCTTGCACATCTTGGCCATTGCCAAAGAGGCCGAGATTGAGTTCACCATGAGCGACATCGACCGCATGTCCAAAATCGTGCCGCAGTTGTGCAAGGTCGCGCCCAATACCAATAAGTACCACATCGAAGACGTGCACCGCGCAGGCGGCATCATGGCCATCCTGGGTGAGCTCGACCGCGCAGGCCGTTTGCACACCGATGTGCCGACTATTTTGGGCAAAAACCTCAAAGCCGTGCTTGACGAATGGGACATTGCCCGCAACCCCAGCGAAGCCGTGCAAACCTTCTACAAAGCTGGCCCGGCTGGCATTCCCACCCAAGTGGCGTTCAGCCAAAACACCCGTTGGCCGAGTTTGGACACCGACCGCGCCGAGGGCTGCATTCGCTCGATGGATCATGCCTTCAGCCAACAAGGCGGCTTGGCCGTGTTGACGGGCAACATCGCCGTCGACGGCTGCGTGGTCAAAACCGCTGGTGTGGACGACAGCTTGCTGGTGTTTGAAGGCCCGGCCCATGTGGTGGAGTCGCAAGACGAGGCGGTGGAGCACATCTTGAACGACCAAGTCAAAGCCGGCGATATTGTGGTGGTGCGCTACGAAGGCCCTAAAGGCGGTCCGGGCATGCAAGAAATGTTGTACCCCACGAGTTACATCAAATCCAAAGGTTTGGGCAAGGCGTGTGCCTTGTTGACCGATGGTCGTTTTTCGGGCGGCACCTCGGGTTTGTCGATTGGTCACTGTTCGCCCGAAGCGGCAGCGGGTGGCACGATTGGCTTGGTCAAAAATGGCGACCGCATTCGCATCGACATTCCCAACCGCAGCATCAACGTGTTGGTGAGCGACGACGAGTTGGCCAAACGCCGCACGGCGCAAGACAAACTCGGCTGGAAGCCTGCGCAAGCGCGTCCACGCAAAGTGTCGGCCGCACTCAAGGCCTATGCTTTGTTGGCCACCTCGGCGGACAAAGGCGCGGTGCGCGATTTGTCCATGCTCGAATAAACAGCACAGAAGCACATGTTGATTCACCCACAATTTGACCCCGTCGCCTTGCAACTGGGGCCGCTGGCCATTCATTGGTACGGCATCACTTATTTGGCTGCATTTGCCATGTTTGTCGGGCTGGCGCGTTTGCGTTTGACCCACACGCCTTATGCCCAAGAAGTGGCGCAAGGTACTTGGTCAAAGCAAGACATCGAAGACATTTTGTTTTACGGCGTGATGGGCGTGATTGTGGGCGGGCGCTTGGGCTACTGCTTGTTTTACAAACCGGGCTATTACTTTGAGCATCCGCTGGAAGTGTTTGCTGTGTGGCAAGGCGGCATGAGTTTTCATGGCGGCATGTTGGGCGTGTTTGTGGCCACGGCCATTTTTGCGTGGCACAAGCAGCGCAATTGGCTGTGGGTGACCGACTTTATTGCGCCGTGTGTGCCAACCGGTTTGGCCTCGGGGCGCGTGGGTAACTTCATCAACGGCGAGTTGTGGGGACGCATGGCCGATCCCGATTTGCCATGGGCGATGGTGTTCCCGCAAAGCGGCTCTACGTTGGCGCGCCATCCTTCGCAAATCTACCAGTTCTTGGGCGAAGGTGTGTTGTTGTTTGTGGTGCTGTGGTTGTTTGCCCGCAAGCCCCGTCCCATGGGCGCGGTGTCTGGCATGTTCATGATTGGCTACGGCTTGATGCGCTTCATGGCCGAATATTTCCGCGAACCCGATGCCTTTTTAGGATTGCTCAGTTTGGGCTTGAGCATGGGGCAGTGGTTGTGTGTGCCTATGGTGTTGGTGGGCGTGGGGTTGATGGGGTGGGCTTATCGCAAGCCTAGCGTTTCTTTAAAATAAACTCAATGGCGCACTCGCCAACGGGAGTCATGCTTTGATCGAAACGTTTTTCTGTGGTTAGCTTGTGAATATCGTATCGGTAAGTCGCGTCTAAAAGCTCGATTTTTAACACCTCAACGGCAGTATCTGTGTTGGCAAGTAACTCAAGCAAGTTAATGCTGCGAGCACACCAGGATTGTTTTTTGTGGATGGTGAAGGTGTGTTTGTGGTCGGGGTTGAAAGTGGATGGAAATACTTGTTGTTCATACAAGTCTTCATCGGGTACCAAACACACCAAATGACCACCGGGTTTGAGAATTCGAATCCAATTGTTGAGCGCTCGCGTTGGACTGACCATGTGCTCTAGGCAATGTGATGAATGGACAAAATCAAAACTGTTGTCGGCAATAGATTGCATTAATTCTGCATCACCATCGGGCAAATCCCAGCCGCGGCAACTTTGCATCAACGGGAAAAACTCGGCGTATAAGCCAATCGAATCGTTTCCAGCACCGATATCGATGCCATGTCCTTTTAGGTATCGTGTGGCATAACGAGAGTCTTTTATTTTGTGGAATATGGATTTACTGGTTTCATGCATCAGCAGATTTTACGGGCTTAAGTTTCTTTTTTTATAACGAAAACAATGATTAATTGGTTGGAAGAATCATGTGTTGAGTGTCATTTAGATGCTCATTGACTGCAAATGCGCCAGCGAAGCCAACAAATCGCTGAACCGCTCACCTTGAATCAGCAGATGTTCGCGCAGCGCGGCGGCGGCGGCTTCGGCATCGCCGTGAGCGATGGCCTGCACAATTTCAGAGTGCTCTTTGTGCGAGAGCATCATGCGGTCGCGCACGCGCAATTGCAGGCGTCGGTAGGGGCGCAAGCGGCGGTGAAGTTGTTGCGCTTGTTCGTTCAAAAACGTGTTGTGGCTGCCTTCGTAAATGGCGGCGTGGAACAACTCGTTGCAATAAAAGTAGGCGTCTGAGTCTTGCGCGGCGCGGGCGGCTTCGCAGTCTTCGTGCGC
This sequence comes from uncultured Burkholderiales bacterium, assembly GCA_903832625.1. Lineage (GTDB taxonomy): Bacteria > Pseudomonadota > Gammaproteobacteria > Burkholderiales > Burkholderiaceae_C > Limnohabitans. The sequence continues at coordinate 21,253 of CAILCI010000029.1, forward strand.
TTTGACCAAGGCTTCGCGTTGCGCTTCGGTCATGCGCCTTGCGGCCAAGCGGCCACACATGGCTTCGAGTTCGGCCATGAGTTCAAACATTTCTATCAAGCGCGTGGGGCCAATGCTGGCGACGACTGCACCTTTGCGTGGGCGAATGTCGATCAAGCCTTGCGCGGCGAGCTGAATCATGGCCTCGCGGGCTGGCGTGCGTGACACGCCGTATTCGGCGGCGAGGCTCACTTCGTCCAGCGCACTGCCGGGCGGGAGCTGGCCTGTGGCTATTTTTTCTTCTATTTTTTCACGCAGTTGTTCGGAAATTTTCATGAAGTAATTTTGGCATTGCACTTTTGAATGAATATTTTATTTTTGCTAGGGTATTCGCTATATCGTTTTATCTAATACAAACGGTAAATTAACGTATACATAACGGAATTGACATATTTCTGGAGACACCGCATGAAACGCCGCAATCTACTTCAAACTGCTAGTGCTTTTGGCCTCATGGCCATGAACTGGACATCGAGCTGGGCGCAAGCCACCACGCTCAAAATTTCGCACCAATTTCCCGGTGGCACGATCAAAGAGGGCGACTTTCGTGACCGTTTGACGCAAATGTTTGCCGCTGAGGTGGAAAAACGCACCAAAGGCGCCCTGAAGTTTGAAATCTATCCCGGCTCTTCGCTGATGAAGACCAACGCGCAGTTTTCGTCCATGCGCAAAGGTGCGCTCGACATGGCGCTGATTCCGCTGTCGTATGCGGGCGGTGAAATTCCAGAAGTCAACATTGGTTTGATGCCTGGTTTGGTGGTGTCCTACGAGCAAGCCTACGGCTGGAAAAACAAACCCGTGGGCGTGGAGCTGGACCGTTTGCTCAAAGAAAAAGGCGTGGTGCTCATCAGCTGGATTTGGCAAGCGGGTGGCGTGGCCTCGCGCTCCAAGCCAATTGTCGAGCCCGAAGACGCCAAGGGCATGAAAGTGCGCGGCGGCTCCCGCGAAGTGGACATGATTTTGAAAGAAGCGGGCGCTGCCGTGGTGACGCTGCCTTCCAACGAAATTTACGCCGCCATGCAAACAGGCGCGATGGATGCGGCCATGACCTCATCGACTTCATTCATTTCTTTCCACTTGGAAGAAATCGCCAAAGCCTTGACCACAGGCCGCACGGGCGCGTATTGGTTCATGTTTGAGCCTTTGATGATGTCCAAAGCTATTTTTGATGCGCTGCCCAAAGAGCAACGCGACACCATCATGGCCGTGGGCGCGGAGTTGGAAAAATTCGCGCTCGAAGCCGCCAAAAAAGACGACCAAGAAGTTGCCAAGGTTTACCAAAAAGCCGGTGCCAAGGTGGTCGATTTGTCGCCCGCCACCATCAAAAAATGGCAAGCCATTGCGCGTGAAACCGCTTGGAAAGACTACGCCAGCAAAAACGCAGGATGCGCCAAATTGCTGGCCTTGGCGGAGCAAACGCTGTGAGCCACGGATTTGAGATGAGTCCCGCCGCCGCCCGCGTGCCCAAAAGCGCGTGGGTTGCGGCTTTGCTGCAAGCCATGTCGGCTTTGAACCGTTGGATCATGCGTGCGTCGATGTTGGCGCTGGTGCTCACGGCGTGTGTGTTGACGTATTCGGTGTTCACCCGCTATTTCTTTCAAACCTCCAACGACTGGCAAGACGAGTTGTCGGTGTTCATGTTGGTGGGCGCCACGTTTTTGTCAACGGCTTATGTGCAGTCGCAGCGCGGCCACATTGGCATTGAAGCGCTGGCGGGTTGGTTGCCCGACGGCGTGAACCGCGTGCGCTTGGCCTTGGTCGATGTGTTGTCGGCCTTGTTTTGCGTGTTTTTCACATGGAAATCTTGGGCGCTGTTTCATGAAGCGTGGAGCGAAGGACAAACCACCTCCAGCAGCTTTGCACCGCCGTTGTGGATTCCTTACTCGCTGATGGCAGCAGGCATGACCTTGCTCACGCTGCAATTGGTGTTGCAAGCGCTGGTGCACATCACGGGTGGCGACATTGAGGGAGAAGGCGCATGAGCGAGTGGATGGTGGGAGTGAGTTACGGTCTTGCGACGCTTGTGGTCATGTTCTCGGGCATGCCAATTGCCTTTGCGCTGGGCTCGGTGGCGGTGTTGTTCATGTATTTCTTCATGCCCGCATCGTCGCTGGATACGGTGACGCAAAACGTCTATGAAGAAATGGCCTCGATCACCTTGTTGTCGATTCCGCTCTTCATCATGAAAGGCGCGGCCATTGGCAAATCGCGGGCGGGCAAAGATTTGTATTCGGCCATCCATGTGTGGCTGCACAAAGTGCCCGGTGGCATGGGCATTGCCAATGTGTTTGCCTGTGCTTTGTTTGCGGCGATGGCGGGCTCCTCGCCTGCCACCTGTTCGGCCATTGGTTCGGCGGGCATTCCTGAAATGCGCAAACGCGGTTATTCGCCGGGTTTTGCTGCGGGCATCATTGCGGCGGGCGGGACTTTGGGGATTTTGTTGCCGCCTTCTATCGTCATGATTTTGTATGCCGTGGCCGCCGAACAATCGCTCGGGCGCTTGTTTTTGGCGGGCATTGGGCCAGGTGTGTTGCTGGTGGGTTTGTTCGCAGGCTACGCCGTGATGCGCGCGCGCAAAGAATACAAAATGGCCTTGCAAGCCTACCAAGACACGGGCGCGCAGTCGGCGTATTTGGATGAAGAGCATTTCACACTGAAACAAAAACTTGAAATGCTGCCGCGTGTCATGCCCTTTGTGGTCTTGCTCATTGGCGTGATGGTGGCCTTGTACGGCGGCTATGCCACACCGTCTGAAACGGCGGGTTTGGGCGGTTTGCTGGCCTTGGTGTTGATTGCTGTGGTGTATGGCATTTGGCGTCCCAAAGACTTGACGCCGATTTTGTCGTCCACCCTCAAAGAATCGACCATGCTCATGCTCATCATTGGCATGTCGCTGCTCTACAGCTATGTCATGAGCCATTTGCACATCAGCCAAAGCGCCGCGCATTGGATTGTGGGTTTGGAGTTGTCGCGCTGGGTGTTGCTGGCGGTGATTTTGTTCATGGTCATTGTGCTGGGCTTTTTCTTGCCACCGGTCTCCATCATTTTGATGACAGCGCCCATCATCTTGCCGCCGCTCAAAGCAGCGGGTTTTGATTTGATTTGGTTTGGCGTGGTCATGACCATCGTGATGGAAATGGGCTTGATTCATCCGCCCGTGGGTTTGAACATTTTTGTGATCAAAAACGTCGCACCCGACATCTCGCTCAAAGAGGTCATCTGGGGCGTCATGCCGTTTGTTGGTTTGATGTTCTTGGCCGTGTTTTTGTTGTGCATGTTTCCAGGCATTGCCACGGGCTTGCCTGATCTGGTGATGGGAGCCAAATAATGAACGCAGGGACGTGGTTGAGCAGCAAGCTCAATTTGTTGCGCAACTCCGCGCCTGCCAGTCATGTGACGCCAGAAATTGAGAGCCGCAGCACCAATGAACGCTTGAGTGCCACGCTACGCAAAGAACGCGAGGCCTTGTCGCCACGCTCTTTACGCCGCACCTTGACGTTGTTGCAAGCCGTGGTCGATCCACAGGTGAGCGAAGTCGAAGGTGGGCGTCGTGCCAAGGCCTTGGCGCAGTGGTATGTCAAAGCCGAAGTGGCGCAGCGCCAAGACCTGTGTTTGCTCATCAGCGAGCAGTTTGGCCCCGACCCCATCAAAGTGCGTGCAGCGCGTGACGACTACGACGCCGCGCTGGGCACCGCCGACGAGGGCAGTGCAGAAATTCGCTTGCGCAAAGCCTTGGTGTCGCCGCGCACCCGCTTGCTGCAACGCTTTGCGGCCTATCCGGGCGGGATGCGGTTTTTGGTGGACTTGCGTGCCGAATTGCTGCCTCAACTCAAAAGCAACAAACGCTTGTTGGCCTTGGATGCCGAGTTGGAAAACTTGTTTTCCACTTGGTTTGATGTGGCGTTTTTAGAACTGCGCACCATCAGCTGGGATTCACCCGCGTCGCTGATTGAAAAACTCATCAAATACGAAGCCGTGCACGACATCCGCAGTTGGGCAGATTTGAAAAACCGCCTCGACAGCGACCGCCGCTGCTATGGTTTTTTTCATCCCAGCTTGCCCAATGAACCGCTGATTTTTGTGGAGGTGGCGCTGCTCAACGACATGGCCGACAGCATCACGCCATTGCTGGACGAAGCCGCTGCCGCAGAAGATTTGCAAAAAGCCTCGGTCGCTATTTTTTACTCCATCAGCAACACCCAAACCGGATTGCGGGGCGTGAGCTTTGGCGACTCGCTCATCAAGCGCGTGGTCGAAACCCTGCGCGAAGAATTTCCCAAACTCAAAACCTTTGCCACCTTGTCGCCCATTCCTGGCTTCAGGGCTTGGTTCAACCGCAACATTGACGCCATGCTGAGCCAACTCGACGACAAAGCCCTGAGCGCTTTGGGACGAGAAATCAGTTTTGAGCCGCCCACGGCCACCCATGTGTTGTCTGCTTTGGAGCAGCCCTTGGTGGTGAGCGCCTTGTCCGCCAAATCGGCCTTGCGCAGCTTTTTGATGCGTTGCGCCGCACACTACTTGGCCAAAGAGCGCCAAGACGACCATGTGCTCGATGCTGTGGCGCGTTTTCATTTGGGCAACGGCGCGCGCATTGAGCGCATCAACTGGTTTGCCGATCCCTCGAACAAAGGCGTCAAGCAGTCTTTTGGCTTGATGGTGAATTATTTGTACGACCTCAAACGACTGGACAAAAATCGCCAACTCATGGCCAAGCAGTCCACGCCAGTCTCGGGCGAGGTGCAAGATTTGTTTTTTTAAGTCCGGATGAATGACATGAACCACAATTTGTTTGCGGCCCTGCGCGCCGCCTTTCCCGCCAACTTAGACGCCTGCGCCGTCGAAACCGACAACGGCCTCAACTACACATGGCGCGACCTGGAACGTGCCAGCGCCATGATGGCCAATTTGCTCGACAGCTTGAACATCCCCAAAGGTTCGCGCGTGGCTGTGCAGGTCGAAAAATCGGTCGAAGCCATGATGCTCTACCTCGCCACGCTGCGCGCAGGCTATGTGTTTTTGCCCTTGAACACCGCTTACCAAAGTGCTGAGATTGAATACTTCATTGGCAATGCCGAGCCCGCAGTGGTGGTATGCAGCAGCAAAAACTTTGGCTGGGTCAGCAAAATTGCCTTCAAGGCTGGCACGCACCATGTGTTCACCTTGGACGACGACCGCACCGGCAGCTTGTTGCAACGCGCCGCGCATTGCTCAGACCAACACACGACGCACAGCGTGCAAGCCGACGACTTGGCCGCGATTTTGTACACCAGCGGCACCACAGGGCGCAGCAAAGGCGCCATGCTCTCGCACGGCAACTTGCTCAGCAATGCCCAAACCCTGAAAGACTATTGGGGTTGGACACGCAAAGGCGGTCCGCAAGGGCAGGGCGATGTGTTGATTCATGCCTTGCCCATTTTCCATGTGCATGGTTTGTTTGTCGCCATTCACGGCGCCTTGCTCAACGGCAGCAAAATGATTTGGATGGCCAAGTTTGACCCCCAACTCGCCATTGCCAAAATGCCCGAAGCCACCGTTTTCATGGGCGTGCCCACGCTGTATGTGCGCATGTTGGCCGAACCCACACTCACCCGCCAGCAAGCGGCGCACATGCGTTTGTTTGTGGCGGGCTCTGCGCCCTTGTTGATCGAAACCTTCAAAGCATGGCAAGAACGCACCGGCCACACGATTTTGGAACGCTACGGCATGAGCGAAACCGTCATGCTCACCTCCAACCCTTACAAAGCCGATGCGCGCTATGCCAACCAAGACGAACGCCGGGGTGCAACCGTGGGTTTCCCGCTGCCGGGCGTGAGCTTGCGCGTGCAAGACGATGCCGGCCAAAACCTGCCCGTGGGCGAGATTGGCGGCATTCAAGTCAAAGGCCCCAATGTGTTTGCAGGCTACTGGCGCATGCCCGAAAAAACCAAAGAAGAATTCACCGCCGATGGTTTCTTCAAAACCGGGGACGTGGGCAAAATTGACGAGCGCGGCTATGTGAGCATTGTGGGGCGCAGCAAAGACCTCATCATCAGCGGCGGCTACAACGTCTATCCGGCAGAGATTGAAGGCTACATCAACGACATGGCGGGCGTGGCCGAAAGTGCGCTGATTGGCGTACCGCACCCCGATTTTGGTGAAGTGGGCATTGCCGTGGTGATTGCCAAAGCGGGCGCACAACTCAACGCCGACCACATCATTGCTGCGCTCAAGTCACAGTTGGCCAACTTCAAAATTCCGAAGAAATGCTTTGTCGTGCCCGAGCTGCCCCGCAACACCATGGGCAAGGTACAAAAAAACCTGTTGCGCGAGCAATACAAAGACGAATTCAAAAAATGAACGCATTTTTTGCAGTTCGTTGCTGATTTTGGCGAGATGCTAAAACGCGAAGTGTCCACAGTGTGGACACTTCAGTTTTTAGCATCTCGACAGAAACGCTTAAATTGAGATTTTTTTAGAGTTTTTTGCCACTTTGTACGCACTGCAAAGCAAAGCAAACTTGGTTTCTTGCGAAATTCTGAGTTTGATAAAAACCTTGACTGTCCACAGTGTGGACACTTCGGGTTTTTATCAAACTTTGTTTTATGCTGAATTTTGAGTTTGCTTGGATGGTGCATGCGCACTTCTTATCAAGCCACAGCCTTGACTTTATGCGTGATGTGCGCCAAAGCCTCTTCCACCTGATCAATCAAGATCAGGCAGAGGTCGCCTTTTTCCAGCTTGTCCATCGCGCTGTCAATGGCTAAAAACTCGCCATAAATTTCGTGGATGTGGCGGGTGCGTTGTGCGCCTTCCAAGCCTTGGCGCAGCAAGGCCAGCACTTCGCCGTCGACACGGCCACGCTGGCAAGCGTCTTGGTAGAGCACCACTTCGTCAAAGGCGTCGCCAATGATGCGGGTTTGCTCGCGAATGTCTTCGTCGCGTCGGTCGCCCGCGCCGCTGATGACCACGCTGCGCTTGTTGCCCGGCAAGTTGGTCACGGCCTGCACCAGCGCTTTGATGGCGTCGGGGTTGTGGCCGTAGTCGGCAATCACGGTCGCGCCTTTGTAGTCAAAGAAGTTAAAGCGCCCCGGCACCGCATGGCTGTCGCTGACAAAAGTGGCCAAGCCTTTGCAAATCGTGTCCCACGGCACACCCACTGCCCACGCTGCAGCCACCGAGGCCATGGCGTTTTCAATTTGAAAACCAATCGCGCCATTGCGCGTCAAAGGCACTTCCGACAGCGGAATGCGCACCAAATGGTTGCCGTGTTGCGCCACGATTTGGTCGTCTTCCACATAAACCACCCGTTTGCCTTGGGCGCGGTGCGTGGCAATCACGGGGTGATGCCCGTCCAAACCAAAGAAGGTGATTTGCCCCGGGCAGTTAGAGGCCATGGCCACCACAATCGGGTCGGTCGCATTGAGCACCGCTGTGCCCGTGGGCGCGACGTTTTGCACAATCACGCGCTTTAACACCGCCAAGTCTTCGACGGTGGAAATGTAGTTCAGCCCCAAATGGTCGCCCATGCCAATGTTGGTGACCACCGCCACTTGGCAGCGGTCAAAGGCCAAGCCTTCGCGCAACATGCCGCCGCGTGCGGTTTCGAGCACCGCGGCATCGACGTCGGGATGCATCAACACATTGCGCGCACTGCGCGGGCCGCTGCAGTCGCCGCTGTCCATTTGACGGCCATTGACATACACGCCATCGGTGTTGGTCATGCCCACGCGTAGGCCATTGGCACGCAAGAGGTGAGAGGTCAGTCGCACCGTGGTGGTTTTGCCGTTGGTGCCGGTGACGGCAATGACGGGAATGCGGCCATCGTCGCCATCGGGGAACATGGTGGCAATCACGGCTTCGCCCACATCGCGGCCTTTGCCAAACGAGGGGTTCAAGTGCATCCGCAAGCCTGGCGCCGCATTGACTTCGACCACGCCGCCGCTTTGTTCTTCCATCGGGCGCAGCACCGATTCGCAGACCACGTCCACGCCACAAATGTCCAAGCCCACCATTTGCGCAGCGGCCACAGCGCGGGCCGCGACTTCGGTGTGCACATCGTCGGTCACGTCGGTGGCGGTGCCGCCGGTGGACAAATTGGCGTTGTTGCGCAAGATGACGCGCGTGCCTTTGGCGGGCACGGATTCTGCGTTCAAGCCTTGTTCTTTGAGGCGCTCCAGCGCAATGTCATCAAAGCGAATTTTGGTCAGAGACGTGGCATGGCCTTCGCCACGGCGCGGGTCGGCGTTGACTTGTTCGACCAACTCGCGCACCGTGTTTTTGCCGTTGCCCACCACCAAAGGCGGTTCACGCCGCGCAGCAGCGACGAGCTTGTTGCCCACCACCAGCAAGCGGTAATCGCTGCCGGGCAAAAAGCGCTCGACCATGATGTCGTCACGAAAACTCGCAGCGGTTTCAAAGGCCTTCATCACGCCTTCTTGGGTGGTGATGTTGACCGTCACGCCTTTGCCTTGGTTGCCGTCGCGTGGTTTGACCACCACGGGCAGGCCGACTTCTAGGGCAGCTACCCAAGCGTCTTCGGCGTCGCGCACCGGGCGACCCAAAGGCACGGGCACGCCCGCAGCATGCAGAAGTTTTTTGGTGAGTTCTTTGTCTTGCGCGATGGACTCGGCAATGGCGCTGGTGGAGTCAATCTCGGCAGCTTGAATGCGCCGTTGTTTGCTGCCCCAGCCCAATTGCACCAAGCTGCCCGCCGTCAAACGACGATAGGGAATACCGCGCACCACGGCCGCGTTGACGATGGAGCCGGTTGAGGGGCCCAAGCGAATGTCTTCGTCCAAGTTGCGCAGCTCGCTGATGGCTGCATCTAAATCAAAACTTTGGTTCTGCGCAGCCGCGAGGCAGAGTTGTTGCGCGAGTTTGAGCGCCAAGCAGCCCACTTCTTCTTCGGTGTACTCGACCACGACTTGAAACAATCCGTGGTCTGGCGTGGCCGTGCTGCGGCTGAACGTGACGGGGCAGCCGGCTTGAATTTGCAAATGCAAGGTGGCGGTTTCTAGGGCATGCGCCATGGTCAAGTGGGTTTGTTGATGCCCCAATTGCAAGCCGCCCATGCCGGGAAACAAATGGCGCAAGCGAGTTTCAAACTCGGGTTGCAAGCTCAAGTCCAGCTCGTTGCCTTCACAGCGCACCATCGCCTCAATGGCGGTATGACGTGTCCAGAGGTTGGGGCCGCGTAGCGCCCGAATGCGAGAAACTTCCATCAGCCATTCATCCTTGCAGTGTCTTTGGCAACTTGTTGTTGTTGTCCGAAATTTTTGAGTCCAGCGCGAATCAGCAAAGGCGTGATGTCCAACGCCCAAGCAGCGGCCACGGAGGCGAGCAACGTGGGCAATGCGATGCCTTCTTGGAGCAAGCGCGCAATCATGGGCAGGTCCAAGTGAAACAGCTCGTTTTCTTGGTTGCCCCGTGCCAACACCACATGGTGGTTGTGGACGTAAACGGCGCGTGCGCCTTGTTGTAAGTGCGCTGCCACCACGGGGTTGTCTTTGACCTGCGAGTAATACACCACCTCGCCATCGCTCAACTCGGCCAAGCTCACCACCGCTTCGTCTTGGGCATTGAGCACGGCAGCGCCTTCGGGCAGCACCAAATCAATTTGGGTGCGAATCACGGTGCGCATTTGGTCGGGCGTTTGAATGTCGTGTGCCTCGATCAGTTCGGCATCGGTGTCGGGCATGTTGGTGACCACGCCCACCAAGCAGCGGTCGTAGGCCAAGCCTTGGTTCAAGATGTGATGCGGCGTGGTCTCAAACACGGCAGCGTCGAGCGAGCGGTTGATGAGCAAGCGCTCGGAGTTGTCAAAGTCGCGCGCGTCTTTTTTGCCCAAATGGTGTTGATCCATGTAGAGGCCGTCTTTGCACGCCAGCCCCGTGCGTTTGCCCGACAAATGCAGCAACCAAGCCACCAATTGCGACAACTCAGTGGTCTGCTGCGTGCCCACAATGCCCACCACCGGAATGCGTCCCGACTCGTTGGGGCCAAACAAATGATCGACCACGGCTTTGCCCACAGGGCGCGGTTGACCTACGGCGGGCTTGACGTGCATGAGCAGTCCGGGTCCCGCATTGACTTCAATCACCGCGCCTTTGGTGTCGCTCAAAGGGCGAGAAATGTCTTCGGTCACGATGTCAATGCCGGCAATGTCCAAACCGACCACGCGTGCGGCCAAGGTAGCGGCAGCGGCAACATCGGGATGAACCCGCTCGGTCACATCGACATTCAAATTGCCATTGCGTTGCACCACCACTTCGCGGCCTTGTTCGACCACGCTGCTTGGCTCCAAGCCTTGGCGCTGGACTTCGAGCAAACACATTTCGCCGCGTGGGGTGTTCAAACGAATCACATCGAGCGGATAGGTTTCGGAGTCGCCACGGCGCGGGTCGGTGTTGAGTTGCGCGTCAATCAGTTGTTCGACGGTGGACACGCCATCGCCCACGATGTTGGCGGTTTCGCCACGGACGGCGGCCACCACGCGGTTGCCCACCACCAGCACACGGTGCTCGTCGCCGCGCACAAAACGCTCAATCAAGACCTCAACCTGGCTGGAGTCGCTCCAAGCCGCGCCCACGGCATTGGCGGCTTGCCAAGCGGCACGCAAGCCTGCTTCGTTGGTGACGTTGAGTGACACGCCGCGGCCACGGTTGCCGTCCACGGGTTTGATGGCCACGGGCAGGCCAATGTCTTGCGCGGCTTCCCACGCTGCGTCGGAGGAGGTGACGATTTGTCCCTCAGGCACAGGAATGCCGCACTGGGTGAGCAGTTTTTTGGTCAGGTCTTTGTCGCTGGAGATGCTCTCGGCAATCGCGCTGGTGCGATCGGTTTCTGCTGTCCAGATGCGGCGCTGTTTGGCGCCATAGCCCAGTTGCACCAAGTTGCCTTCGGTCAAGCGAATGAACGGGGTTTTGCGCTCGACCGCCGCGTCCACGATGGTGGCGGTGCTGGGGCCCAAGCACAGCGTGTCCACGATGTGTTTGAGTTCATCCAGCGCAGCGGACAAATCGAAGGGCAGGTTGTTGGCGGCGCACATGACCAAGCGGTGAGCAGCGGCAAAGGCGGCGCGACCAAGGGCTTCGTGTTCGGTGCGAAACACCACTTTGTAGACACCGCGTTTGCTGATTTCACGCGCTTTGCCAAACTCAGCACGCGCCCCCGCCAGCAGTTGCAGCTCGATGGCGGTGTGCTCGATGATGTGACCCATCCACGTGCCGCCCACCAAACGGGTCAAAAAACCGCCTCGGTGGCCGACGCCGCAATGGTGTTCGACCAAGCCCGGCAGCCAAGCATTGAGGCGGTCGTTGAAGCCGTCGATGGTGTTGGAGGGATGGTCTTCCATTTCGCCCAAATCGATCAGGGCTTCGATGATCGGGCGGTAGGTCCAAATATTGGGCCCTCGCAAATAGTTGACACGCAGGATTTGAATATCTTTGAAGGCCATAAATTTGTTCAAATAAGGAGGACTTGTCAACTTCTAGAAAAGCACGGGGGCGGCGATACAATCAGCGGCTAACGTGCTCAGATGTAACAAAGTTCTGACTCCTGTTTTTCATTTTCAAATGTGAATCAGTGATTGCTCACTGACTGAACACGCAAACATATCAAGAATGAATTCCTCGGTACCGGCTCTTGCCCAAGTTTCCTTGCCAGAACTCTGGAGAGCTTGGGCGTTGGCGCAACTCTCACCTCAAGAAAACGTCTTAGCCTGCTTAGAGGTTGACTTGGACGCCCAGCTGCGCTTTGCGAGCGGGCTGCTCATTGTGACAGACCAGCGACTGCTTTTTGCTGAAAAAAGCAGCAAATCTAACCCAAATTGGCAAGAATGGGCGCTCGCTGCCGGTCAAGAAATGCGTCTGAGCGACCACGCTGGCGTAGGCACTTTGAGCTTGCTCAACCCCAGCCAGCGTTTGGCGAGCTGGCGCTTCACACTCGCCCACAATGTGCAAGCCATGCGCTTGCAAGAAACGTTTGCCGAGCAAATTGAGCGTTTGAGCCAAGGCGCGAGTTTTCAGTCCAAGCTGGCGCTGCGCTGCCCGCAATGCAAACTGCCCTTAGAAAACCCCGGCGATGAATGCCCCGTGTGCCGCCGCGAAGACCACGCGCCCTTGTCAACTTGGGGCTTGTTTCGGCTCTGGCGCTTTGCCCGACCCTACCAATGGCGCTTGTTGGCGGGTTTTTTGCTGACCTTGGCCTCGACCGCTGCCACGTTGGTGCCGCCCTACATGACCATGCCGTTGATGGACGAAATTTTGATTCCGTTCCAAAACGGCAAACCGATTGACGCCATGTTGGTGACGCTCTATCTGGGCGGTTTGCTGGGCGCAGCTTTGTTGGCCTGGTGTTTGGGCTGGGCCAAAACCTATATTTTGGCCTTGGTGTCCGAGCGCATTGGCGCAGACTTGCGCACCACGGCCTATGAGCACCTGATGCGTTTGTCGCTCGAATACTTTGGCGGGCGTCGCACGGGTGACTTGATGAACCGCATTGGTGCAGAGACCGACCGCATTTGCGTGTTTTTGTCGCTGCACTTGCTCGACTTTGCCACCGATGTGCTGATGATCGCCATGACGGCGGCCATTTTGATCAGCATCGATCCGCATTTGGCTTTTGCCACCTTGCTGCCGCTGCCGTTTATCGTGTGGCTCATCCATGTGGTGCGCGACCGCTTGCGCACGGGGTTTGAGAAGATCGACCGCGTGTGGTCTGAACTCACCAATGTGCTGGCCGACACCATTCCCGGCATTCGCGTGGTCAAGGCCTTTGCGCAAGAGCGCCGCGAAGCCACGCGCTTCAAAGACGCCAACAAACACAATTTGGCGGTGAACGACCGCATCAACTTCATTTGGTCGTTGTTTTCGCCGACCGTCACTTTGATGACCGAAGTGGGCTTATTGGTGGTGTGGGGTTTTGGCATTTGGTTGGTCTCGCAACACCAAATCACCGTCGGCGTGTTGACTGCATTTTTGGCCTACATTGGGCGCTTTTACACGCGACTCGATTCGATGAGTCGCATCGTCTCGCACACGCAAAAAGCGGCGGCGGGCGCGAAGCGGATTTTTGAAATCCTCGATCACGTCTCCAGCGTGCCAGAAACCAAGCAACCGCAAAAATTGCCCGCGCCGCTGCAAGGCCGCATCGACATTCAAGACGCGGGTTTTCGCTACGGCAACCGTGCGGTGATTCGCGGCTTGAACCTGACCATTCAACCCGGCGAGATGATTGGCTTGGTTGGCCAAAGCGGTTCGGGTAAAAGCACCTTGGTCAACTTGATTTGTCGCTTTTACGATTTGAGCGAAGGCGCGATCAAGGTCGATGGCATGGACATCCGCAACATCGCGTTGTCCGACTACCGCAGCCACATTGGCTTGGTGTTGCAAGAGCCGTTTTTGTTTTTCGGCACGATTGCCGACAACATTGCCTACGGCAAGCCCGACGCCACCCGCGAAGACATCGTGGCCGCCGCACGCGCAGCCCATGCACATGAATTCATCTTGCGCTTGCCCCAAGGCTATGACTCGCTGGTGGGCGAGCGCGGCCAAGGCCTCTCGGGCGGTGAGCGCCAACGTATTTCGATTGCGCGCGCCTTGCTCATCAACCCGCGCATTTTGATTTTGGACGAAGCCACGGCCTCGGTTGACACCGAGACCGAGCAAGAAATTCAAAAAGCTTTGGACAATTTGGTGCAAGGCCGCACCACCATCGCCATTGCCCACCGTTTGTCCACCTTGCACCAAGCCGACCGTTTGGTGGTGATGGAGCAGGGCGTGTTGGTCGAAGAAGGCCACCACGATGTGCTCATGGCCAAACGTGGCGCATATTGGCGCTTGTACGAAGCGCAGGCCAAGGGTGCAGAGGCTGAACGCAAACTCATCAGCCCTAACGCGGAGGATGCAGCATGAGCGGAGGACGCAGCATGAGCGGCTTTACGCTGAGTCAAGACCCGTTTGGCAAATGGGTGCTCACCCAAGACGACGGCACGCAGCATGTGGGCGTGGTGGCGGTGCGGGCATTTCCCATCCATGCGCCCAACCAAAATATTTCCATCCTCAGCAGCGAAGGCAAAGAGTTGGTCTGGATTGACCAACTCAGCGATGTGCCAGAGCGCGAACGTCAGCACATCGAGCAAGCGTTGCAAGTGCGCGAGTTCATGCCGGAAATTTTGCGTTTGGACGGCGTCAACAGTTTTTCCACGCCCAGCGTGTGGCGCGTGCAAACCAGCCGTGGCAACACCGAGTTTGTGTTGAAAGGCGAGGAAGACATTCGCCGCCTGAGCGTCAACACCTTGGTGGTGGCCGACGCGCACGGCGTGCAATACCTCATCCGACACTTGCCTTCGTTGGACCGCCACACCCGCAAGCTTTTGGATCGATTTTTATAAGCCCCGCGCCTGCGCTGGTGCGGCGGGGCTTGGGCTGTGGTGGGTTCAGAAATTAATTAAAGAACTTGCGCAGCTTGTCGGTCCAACCGCCTTCTGCGGGCGAATGCTTGGCGCCACCTTTTTTGAGCGATTCATCCAACTCTTTGAGCAACTTGCGTTGATGCTCGGTGAGTTTGACGGGCGTCTCAATTGTGATGTGGCAATACAAATCACCGGGAAAGCTCGACCGCAAGCCCTTGACACCTTTGCCGCGCAAGCGAAATTGCTTGTCGTTTTGTGTGCCTTCGGGAATGTCAATCGCCGCTTCGCCTGCCAGCGTGGGCACAGCAATTTCGCCACCCAGCGCAGCGGTGGTGAAGCTGATCGGCACGGAGCAATGTAAGTCGTCACCATCGCGCTCGAAGATGTCGTGTTTTTTGGTGCGAATTTCGATGAACAAATCGCCGGGAGGGCCGCCGTTGGTGCCTGGTTCGCCATTGCCTGAGCTGCGAATGCGCATGCCATCGTCGATGCCTGCTGGGATTTTGACTTCCAGTGTTTTTTGGCGCTTGATCTTGCCTTGACCGTGGCAGCTGGTGCAGGGGTCGGGAATGATCTTGCCTGAGCCACGGCAATGCGGGCAAGTTTGCTGCACGCTGAAAAAACCTTGGCGCATTTGCACTTGGCCGCTGCCGTGGCAGGTCGAGCAAGTTTGCGCTGAGGTGCCGGGCTTGGCGCCCGTGCCGTGGCAGGTGTCGCAATCGTCCCAGCTGGGGATGCGGATTTGCGCGTCTTTGCCGCTGGCCGCTTCTTCGAGGGTGATCTCCATCGCATAGCTCAAGTCGTTGCCGCGATAGACCTGACGGCCACCGCCACCGCCGCGACGGGCTTGGCCAAAGATGTCGCCAAAAATGTCGCCAAAGGCTTCGCCAAATCCACCAAAGCCCTCTGCGCCTGCGCCGCCTGGGCCACGCATATTGGGGTCAACGCCCGCGTGACCGTATTGGTCGTAAGCCGCACGTTTTTGCGGGTCAGACAGCATTTCGTAGGCTTCTTTGCCTTCTTTGAATTTGACCTCGGCTTCTTTGGCCGCGTCGCCCTGATTGCGGTCAGGGTGAAACTTCATCGCCAGTTTGCGATAGGCTTTTTTGATTTCTTCGTCGCTGGCGTTTTTGGCAACGCCAAGCACTTCATAAAAATCTCGTTTGGACATGGTGTTCTCTTGAATGCAAAGAAGGACGACAGCGCTTCAGACGGCGTGCCTGAAGTCGATGTCGTCCATCGTGAGAGTGGGGCTTGGAGTGATTAGCCTTTTTTGACTTCTTTCACTTCGGCGTCCACCACATTATCGTCGGCAGGTTTGGCTTGTTCGGCTGCACCTGCTGCGCCTGCGGCTTGTTGTGCTTGCATGTCGGCATAGACTTTTTCGCCCAGCTTTTGCGAAGCGGTCATGAGGGCTTCGGTTTTGCTGTCGATGGCGGCTTTGTCGTCGCCTTTCAAGGCTTCTTCGACCTCTTTCACTGCCGCTTCGATGGCTTCTTTTTCAGCTGCATCGAGTTTGTCGCCGTGCTCGGTCAAGCTTTTCTTGACGCTGTGCACAGCGGCATCGGCTTGGTTGCGCGACTGCACGATTTCAAGTTTTTTCTTGTCTTCGGCGGCATTCAACTCGGCGTCTTTGACCATTTGTTGAATTTCATCTTCGCTCAAACCCGAGTTGGCTTTGATGGTGATTTTGTTTTCTTTGCCGGTGGCCTTGTCTTTGGCGCCGACGTGCAAGATGCCGTTGGCGTCAATGTCAAACGAGACTTCAATTTGGGGTGTGCCACGCGCTGCGGGAGCAATGCCTTCCAAGTTGAATTCGCCCAAGCTCTTGTTGCCGCTGGCCATTTCGCGTTCGCCTTGGTAGACCTTGATGGTCACGGCGGGTTGGTTGTCTTCGGCAGTCGAGAAAGTTTGTGCAAACTTGGTCGGGATGGTGGTGTTTTTGGCGATCATCTTGGTCATCACGCCGCCCAGGGTTTCGATGCCCAAAGACAGCGGTGTGACGTCGAGCAACAACACGTCGGTACGGTCGCCCGACAGCACTTGGCCTTGAATGGCAGCGCCCACGGCCACGGCTTCGTCAGGGTTGACGTCGCGGCGGGGTTCTTTGCCAAAGAATTCTTTGACCTTGTCTTGCACCTTGGGCATACGGGTCATGCCGCCGACCAAGATCACGTCGTCAATGTCGCCCACGGCCACGCCAGCGTCTTTGATGGCGGTGCGGCAAGGGGCAATGGTGCGCTCAATCAGCTCTTCGACCAGTTGCTCCAACTTGGCGCGGTTGAGTTTGACGTTCAGGTGTTTGGGGCCTGTCGCGTCGGCCGTGATGTAGGGCAGGTTGATGTCGGTGGAGGTGGCCGAAGACAACTCGATCTTGGCTTTTTCAGCGGCTTCTTTGAGGCGCTGCAAGGCCAACACGTCTTTGGACAAATCGACGCCAGACTCTTTCTTGAACTCGCCAATGATGAAGTCGATGATGCGTTGGTCAAAGTCTTCGCCGCCCAAGAAGGTGTCGCCGTTGGTGGAGAGCACTTCGAATTGTTTTTCGCCATCGACATCGGCAATCTCGATGATGGAGACGTCAAACGTGCCGCCGCCCAAGTCGTAGACAGCAATTTTGCGGTCGCCTTTTTCGGTTTTGTCCAAACCAAAGGCCAGGGCTGCAGCGGTGGGTTCGTTGATGATGCGCTTGACATCCAAGCCGGCAATACGGCCAGCGTCTTTGGTGGCTTGGCGCTGTGCATCGTTGAAGTAAGCGGGCACGGTGATGACGGCTTCGGTCACTTCTTCGCCGAGGTAGTCTTCGGCGGTTTTTTTCATTTTGCGCAGGATTTCAGCGCTGATTTGAGGCGGCGCCAATTTGCTGCCGCGCACTTCCACCCATGCGTCGCCGTTGTCGGCTTTGGCAATGGTGTAGGGCATCAAATCGATGTCTTTTTGGACTTCTTTTTCGGTGAACTTGCGACCGATCAAGCGTTTGACCGCGTACAAGGTGTTGCGGGGGTTGGTCACCGCTTGGCGTTTGGCGGACGCGCCGACCAGAATTTCGCCGTCTTCTTGGTACGCAATGATGGAGGGCGTGGTGCGCGCGCCTTCGGCGTTTTCGATCACCTTGGTGGTGTTGCCTTCCATGATGGCCACGCACGAGTTGGTGGTGCCCAAGTCAATGCCAATGATTCTTCCCATGTTCTTCTCCGGTAATTATTTAAAAATCTGATGTGCCACAGGTGTGGATAAGTTTTTCAATTTCAAGGGCTTACTTTGCAGCAGCCACGGTGACCAAGGCGGGACGCAGCACGCGCTCGGCAATCAAATAGCCTTTTTGCAACACGGTGACCACGGTGTTGGCCTCTTGTTCGGCAGGCACCACGCTGATGGCTTGGTGCTGCGCGGGGTCGAATTTGGTGCCAGCGGCGGGGTTGATGGCGATCACCTTGTTGCGCTCCAAGGCGCTGGTGAGTTGGCGCAGGGTTGCTTCTGCGCCCTCGCGAATTTGTTCGGGGGTGGCGTTTTGCACGGCCAAGCCGGCTTCCAAGCTGTCCACCACGGGCAGCAAGCTGTCGGCGAAGCTCTCTAGCGCGAATTTACGGGCTTTGGAGACTTCATCGTCGGCGCGACGGCGGGCGTTTTGCACCTCGGCTTGACCGCGAATGTATTGGTCTTGCAACTCGCTGACTTTGGCTTGCAGCACAGCCAATTCGGCTTGGGCGGCGGCCATGGGGTCCAGGTGTTGCTCGGCCTGATCTGGGTGGGCGGCGCTGGACGCGTCATCGCCACTGTTGGGCGCTGTGGGATAGTGGTTGTCTGACATGTGAATGAAGTGATTCGAAGGAGGTGATTCAGAGGGTTGTACAGAAATTGAGGGTGATTCAACCCTATTTCAAGAGGGGATTAACAAAAAAAGAGCCCGCAATGGGGCTCTTGAGGCGTTTTTTGGTCGCCTTTTGGGGAATTTGCGGCTGTTGGACGCTAATTTCGGCTCAAATTATTCGACGCTGATCAATTCCACATCAAACTTGAGCGTGGCATTGGGTGGAATCACGCCGCCCGCACCGCGTGCGCCGTAGCCCAAGGCGGGGGGAATGATGAGGGTGCGCTGGCCGCCGACTTTCATGCCCGCCACGCCTTCGTCCCAGCCTTTGATGACCCAGCCCGCGCCCAGCGGGAAGTCAAACGGCTCGTTGCGGTCCACGCTGGAGTCAAACTTTTCGCCAAGTTCACCGTTTTCGAACAACCAACCCGTGTAATGCACATGGACATGCTGGCCTTTTTGGGCGGCGTCGCCAGAGCCTTCCACGGTGTCGATGAATTGCAGGCCGGAGGGGGTGGTTTGCATGGGGAAACTTTCTAAAAATGGGCTATGTAGAAGGCGAAATTATCGTTGAAGAGCTAAGGCCCTTTCTAATCACGCAATCGAAGGTGCATGCGTACCCATGCGTCTAGCCACTGCTTGCCTTAAGCGTAAATCTTCTTCAACAACCGAACCAAGGTTTTCTGCTCCGCGCTGGTGAGGCGCTTGGCCACGCTCAGGTCGGATTCCATGGCACGTTGTTCTGCGGCTTGCATGAGGGTCAAGCCTTGCGGGGTGAGGGACAAGCCGGTGGCGCGGCCATCGGTGGGGTGGGGTTTGCGTTGCACGAGTTCGCGTTTTTCAAAAGCTTTGAGAAACACAACCATGTTCGGCGGCAAGATGTTGAGCGCTTTGCACAACTGACGCGACGTCACGCCGGGGTTGTGGTGGATCAAGGACAGCACCGAAAAATCGACCGGACTCAACTCAAACTCGGCCATGCGCTCCATGAAACGCTCGATGATGGTGAGCGCTGTTCTGCGGGCGTTGTAGCCCAGCAGGGTTTCGAGGTAGGTGGTGTCTAAGCTGTCTGTCATGCCGCGTTGAATTGTCGCGCAATGATGGCGCGACGCATGTCGAACTCCGGCAGCACCCAGTGGTGCAGGGCTTGCAGCGGTGCTTGCCAGCGCGGCGTGTCGCTGCCCGGCGTGGCGGCAATGCGCGTCCAAGCCCAAGCCAGCAAGGCCAAGCTGACGAGGCGCAAATAATCGCTGGCAATCGAATTGAGCGTGAGGGCACCGTCTGAGCGTTGCTGCACTTGCAAGGCCTCACCGCTGATGCTGCGCAGCGCGTCAAACAGGTGGCGGGTGTGTTGTTCCTGGGCGGACGCATCCAAACTTTGCGCCAGTTCGTCGAGCAAGCCGTTCAAGCCTTGAGCGCCATCGGGCAACACTTTGCGCATGAGCAAATCGACGGCTTGAATTTCGTTCGTGCCTTCGTAAATCATGGCAATGCGGGCATCGCGCAGGTTTTGCTCAATGCCCCATTCGCGCACATAGCCGTGGCCGCCAAACACCTGCAAACATTGGCTGGTGCCTTCAAAACCTTGCTCGGTGCAAGCGGCTTTGAGAACGGGCGTGAGCAAGGCGCACCAGCGTTGCGCACGGGCGCGTTGTTCTGCGTTGGGATGGTGCTGGGCGGCGTCCAAGGCCAAACCAGTTTCATAGGCGAGCACCCGCGCACCATCGACCCACGCGCGTTGGGTGTTCAAAATGCGCTGCATGGCGGGGTGCTCGATGATCAGATCAGCGGCTTCTTTGGCTTTCCCGTTGTTGTCTGCCGCAGCGCTTGCCGTTCGCGGTGCACGCATTTGGCGGCGTTCGTGGGCGTAGGCATTGGCTTTTTGCCACGCGGCGTCAAGCAAGCCCACGCCTTGCAGCGCTACATGCAGGCGCGCAGCATTCATCATGACAAACATGGCGTTGAGGCCTTTGCCCAAATCGCCAATCAACCAGCCTACGGCTTCATCAAAGCGCATGACGCAAGTGGGGCTGGCGTGAATGCCCATTTTTTCTTCGATGCGCTCACAATGCACCGCGCTGCGGCTGCCGTCGGCATAGAACTTGGGCACCAAAAACAGCGACAAACCTTTGGGGCCAGCGGGCGCATCGGGCGTGCGCGCCAACACCAAATGCACGATGTTGTCGCTCAAATCGTGTTCACCGCCGGAGATGAAAATTTTTGTGCCGCTGATGTGAAAAGAGCCATTGGCTTGCGCCACGGCTTTGGTGCGTGCCAAACCCAAATCGCTGCCTGCGTGGGGTTCGGTCAAGCACATGGTGGCGAGCCATTCGCCCGTCGCCAGTTTGTTCAAGTACTGGGCTTGCAGCTCTGGGCTGGCGTGGTGTTTGATGCATTCATAAGCGCCGTGCAGCAAGCCCGGTGCCATGGTCCAGCCGTGGTTGGCGGCGCTCAACCATTCGTACAACACGCTGTCGAGCACGGCGGGCAGGCCTTGTCCGCCGTCTTCTGCGGCGCTGGAAATCGAGGCCCAACCCGCTTGCCAAAACGCTTGGTAAGCAGCCTTGAAACCTTGGGGTGTGGTGACTTGTCCGTCGCGCCAGACCGCGCCTTCGGCATCGCCGCTTTGGTTGAGCGGGGCAATTTCAGCGGCGATAAATTTGCTGGCTTCGTCCAGCACTTGGTTCATCAAGTCGGCATCAACTTCGGCAAAGTGTGGCAGCTCGGCAATGCGCGCAGGCGCGTGCAACACGTCGTTCAAAATGAATTGAACATCGCTCAGGTGGGGTTGGTAGTCGCTCATAAAACTCAGGCTGCTTGTCGGGCTGCGCCCAAATAGGTGTCGATCACGCGCGCGTCTTGCGCCAGTTCGGAGGCCACGCCGTGCAGGCTGATGTCGCCCATCTCCAGCACATAGCCATGATCGGCCACGGCCAGCGCGGCGCGGGCGTTTTGTTCGACCAACACAATCGTCACGCCGGTTTGGCGCAAGGTCTGGATGATGCTGAAAATTTCTTTCACGATCAACGGTGCCAGCCCCAAGCTCGGTTCATCCAACATCAACACTTTGGGGCGCGACATGAGCGACCTGCCCACGGCCAGCATTTGGCGCTCACCGCCAGACAGCGTGCCCGCGAGTTGATCACGGCGTTCTTGCAAACGCGGAAAGAGTTCAAACACTTGCTTCAACGTGTCGCGCCAGTGCTTGTTGCCCAAACGCATTTGCCGAAAACCGCCCAACTCCAAGTTGTCTTGCACGGTCATGCTGCCAAAGAGTTCACGCTTCTCAGGCACCAGCGCAATGCCCATGAGCACGCGCTCTTCCAGCGTCATAGCGCTGATGTCTTGGCCTTGGTAGAGCAATTGGCCGCGAATGGGCAGCAAGCCCATGAGGCTGTTGAGCAGGGTCGATTTGCCCGCTCCGTTGGGGCCAATCACGGTGATGACTTGACCCGCGTTGACGCTCAGGTTCAAGCCGTGCAGCACTTGGGCTTTGCCGTAGCCGGCACGCAAGTCGCGTACTTCAAGCAAGGGAGTGGTCATGGCGAATCTTTCAGTGTTCGGTGCCGAGGTAGGCGGCGCGCACGGCGGGACTTTGTTGAATGTCTTGCGGCGTGCCTTGCGTCAAGAGCGTGCCAAATTCCATCACCACCAAGTGGTCGCAGACTTGCATGACCAAATCCATGTCGTGCTCGACCAACAAAATGCTCATGCCTTGGTCCCGCAGTTGGCGCAACACCTGGGCGAGGTTTTGTTTTTCTTTGTGACGCAAGCCCGCAGCGGGTTCGTCCAGCAGCAGCAAGGCGGGATCGGCGCACAGGGCGCGGGCAATTTCCATCAGGCGTTGTTGCCCCATGGCCAAGTTGCCAGCCAGCTCGTGCATGTGTTCGGCCATGCCAATGCGTTGCAATTGTTTTTGCGCTTCTTTGAACAAAGCTTGCTCTTCCGCTTGGTTGGTGCGCAACATGGCCGAGACCACGCCGCGTTGGCTGCGGCTGTAGGCGCCCATGGCCACGTTTTCGAGCACCGTCATGTCGGGAATCATCTTGACATGCTGAAAGGTGCGTGCCATGCCACGACGCGCAATGTCGCGCGATGCCAGGCCGCTGATTGTCTCGCCGCGATACCTGACCGCACCCGAAGTCAAACCCAGCACGCCGGTGATGAGGTTGAAGGTGGTCGATTTGCCCGCGCCGTTGGGACCAATCAAGCCCACAATCTGTTGCGCCTTGATTTGAAAACTGATGTCGTTGACGGCCACCAACCCCCCAAACTGTTTGCGAATGCCTTGCACATCGAGCACCCATTCGCCCGCAGCGGGTTTGTTGCGCTCGCTCAAAGCCGCGGCGTTGTGCCAGTTTTCAGCGCGATCCGAGCGTGGCAGAAAACGCGCCACCAGCGACCACAAACCTTCGGGCATGTACTTGAGCACCAACACCAAGACGATGCCAAACACAATCACTTCGTAACTGCCGCTGGTGCCAATCAAGCGCGGCAACAGCACTTGCAAGTAGTCGTCCAAGAGCTTGACCAAGCCAGAACCAACCACCGCACCCCACACATAGCCCACGCCGCCGACCACGGTCATGAACAGGTATTCAATGCCCATCTTCAGGCCAAAGGCTGACGGGTTGACGGTGCGCTGAAAATGCGCCATCAACCAACCCGACACCGAGGCCAACATGGCGGCCAAGACAAAGGCAATGACTTTGTAGCGAAAGGTGTTGATGCCCATGGCCTCCGCCATTTGCGTGCCATTTTTGAGTGAACGAATCACGCGGCCTGCGCGGGAATCTAGCAAGTTCAACATTCCCCACGCAGCGCTCAGCACGATCACCCAGGTCAAGGCAAAAAAGGCGCGGCCTTGGCCAATGTTGAAGTCGCCAAGCGTCAAGCTTTTCAAACCCAGCAAACCGTCGTACTTG
Source organism: uncultured Burkholderiales bacterium (assembly GCA_903832625.1). Classification (GTDB taxonomy): domain Bacteria; phylum Pseudomonadota; class Gammaproteobacteria; order Burkholderiales; family Burkholderiaceae_C; genus Limnohabitans. The sequence goes on from CAILCI010000029.1 coordinate 44,423, forward strand.
CCCAAGGCGTCCAAGTTGCCCATCAAGTAGTAGAGCGACAAGCCCCAAGCGATGGTGGCCAAAGGCAAGTAGTGGCCGGACATGCGCAAGGTCATCAGGCCCACGGCCAATGCGCTCACGCCTGTCAGACCCAAGCCCACCCACAAGGTCAGCCAAGGCGACAAATCGGTGTTGAGCGTGAGCCACGCGGTGGTGTAGGCGCCCATGCCGACAAAAGCGGCTTGCCCAAACGAGGTCAGCCCCGCCACGCCCGTGAGCAACACCAAGCCTAAGCAGGTGAGGGCATACAGACCGATGTAGTTGAGTTGGAAAATCCAAAAATCGGGCAAGGGCAATGCGGCCACGAGAGGCACGCAGGCAAATAAAAACAACCATTTGAGCGAGGTCTTCATCTCAATGCTCCTCGTCCGAATGACCGCTGCGCAGCGACAGCCACAGCAGCACGGGCAAAACCAAGGTGAACACAATCACTTCCTTAAACGCGCTGGCCCAAAACGAGCCAAACGATTCCACCAAGCCCACGCACAAAGCGCCCAGCATTGCGCCGGGATAGCTGGCCAAGCCCGCCATCACCGCTGCAACAAATCCTTTGAGGCCAATCAAAAATCCGGAGTCATAAAACACGGTGGTGTTGGGGCCAATCAACAAGCCCGAAATCGCGCCCATGGCAGCGGCCATCAAAAACGTGAGTTGCCCCGCGCTGTGGGTGGACACGCCCATGAGCCGTGCGCCGGTGCGGTTGATGGCCGTGGCACGCAAGGCCTTGCCGTACAAGCTGCGTTCAAAAAACAGCCACAACATGACGATGAGCAAGGCTGCGCTGGCAAAAATAATCATGGTCTGGCCATTGATGTTGAGCGCGCCAAGGTTGAAGCTGTAGAGCGAAAAAGCAGGATTGCGATAGCCCTCTGCACCAAAGAACAACAAGCCCAAACCCGTCATGGCAAAGTGCACGCCCACCGAGATAATGAGCAACACCAAGGAACTCGCGTCTTCCAGCGACTGATACGCCACGCGATACACCAGCGGACCAAAGTTAGACACAATCGCCACGCTCAGCAGCGCTTGCCAGCCCAAGCCGAGTTGCAGCGGTGCAGCCCACAGGGTGATGCCCGCAATCACCAACGGCATGAGCAAGGTTTTGAACGCAGCTTGGATGCCCGCGCCCAGCTTGCCGTCATGCCGCCAGCGGCCTAACAGTTCCATGATGGCAGCGGTGGCGGCCAAAATGAGCAGCAACCAGACCGTGCCGGGGACTTTGCCGGTTTGCAAAATTGCCAGCGTCAAAGCGCCATAGGCCACAAATTCGCCCTGCGGAATAAAGATCACCCGCGTGACGGTGAACACCAAGACGGTCGCCAAACCGAGCAGCCCGTAGACTGCGCCGTTGGTCATGCCGTCCAGCATCAAGATGCTGGCAATTGAAAAATCCATGTGCAAGTCCCTGCTTATTCAACCTTGAATTGGCCGTCAACCACTTTGAGCATCACACCGGTTTCCATGGTGTAACCCCAGTGGTCTTCTTTGGTCCAGTTCATCACGCCGTGGGCGAAGATGGTGCGACCCATGCCTTCCAAACCATCACGAATGGCGGCGCGGAATTCGGGGGTGCCGGGCTTGGCTTTTTTCAAGGCCATGGGCAGCACTTTTTCCATCGTCACTTGAAAATCATACGAGTGACCTGCAAACTGGTTGCGGCTGTTGGGGCCGTAGGCTTTTTCAAACTGCTGCACAAAGTTGACCGCCACTTTTTTGGAGGGATGGCTGTCGGGCAGTTGCTCGGCAATCACGGCGGGGCCAGAGACCACAAATGTGCCTTCGACAGCTTTGCCGCCCACGCGCATCAAGTCTTGGGTGGCGGCGGCGTGGGTTTGGTAAATCTTGCCTTTGTAGCCGCGCTCCACCAAACCCATCTCAGGCATGGCTGCGCCGGAGCCAGAGGCGACGACCAAAATTGCGTCGGGGTTGGCAGAGTTAAGTTTCAAAGCCTGTGGCGTCACGCTGGTGTCGGTGCGGGCAAAGCGCTCCACGCCCACCAGTTTGATGCCTGCTTGGTTGAGTTGAGGCGTGATTTCATTGAGCCACTGCTCGCCATAGGCGTCGGTGTAGCCCAAAAAGCCCAAGGTTTTGACGCCTTGCTTTTTCATGTGTTCCACCACCGCATGGCCCATGACGGTGTTGGATTGGGGCAGACGAAACACCCATTTGTCTTTGCCTGCGGGCAAGCCCACGGGTGAGCCCGCAATTTGCACCGTGCCAGCCTCGGTGGCGATGTCGCTCATGGCCGCTGCCACAGCGGTGATGCAGGAGCCAAAGATCACGTCCACTTTGTCTTCTGTGACGAAACGGCGTGCATTGGCTGCGCCTTTGCCGGGGTCGGTGGCGTCGTCCAACAAGATGAGGTTGACTTTTTCACCGCCAATGGTTTTGGGAAACAAAGCCAATTGCTTTTGCATCGGCAAGCCCAAACCGGAGCCCGGCCCGGTGAGCGCCAAGCTCACGCCAATGTTGATGTCGGCCAAAGCCGCCGTGCTGACCAAAGAAACAATGGCCGAAGCCAAAAGAGTGGTTTTGAATTTCATGGGGTTGTCTCCTGTTGAAAAAACTTCTTTGCAATGAACGTGGGAACGATTAACGGGGCGCCATTCGCAACGCACCGTCCAAGCGAATCACTTCGCCGTTCAAGTGGTCGTTGCTCACGATGTGGCAGGCGAGTTGGGCAAACTCCTCAGGTTTACCCAAGCGCGAAGGAAAGGGAATCGACGCCGCCAGTGACTGCTGCACGGGCTCGGGCAAGGTGCGCATGAGCGGCGTGGCAAACAAGCCCGGCGCGATGGTGCACACGCGAATGCCGTGCTGCGCCAGGTCACGTGCCATGGGCAAGGTCATGCTGACCAAACCGCCTTTGCTGGCGCTGTAGGCTTGTTGACCGACTTGGCCGTCAAAAGCCGCCACCGACGCGGTGAACAGCATCACGCCACGAGCGCCATCTTCCAGCGGCGCGAGTTTGGCGCATTCCGCCGCAAACAAACGGCTGATGTTGTACGCGCCCACCAAGTTGACGTTGATGACTCGGGCAAAGTCTTCCAGCGGGGCGGCTTGGCCGTCTTTGCCGACCACGCGCTTGGCCGTGCCAATGCCGGCGATGTTCATCATCAAACGTGCTGTGCCGTGTGCGGCTGTGGCTTGGGCCAATGCGGCTTGCACGCTCTCGGTTTGTGTGATGTCGCATTGCACGGCAATGCCACCAATGTCAGAGGCGACTTTTTGTGCGAGTTCTAAGTTGACGTCGAGCACTGCCACTTTGGCGCCCAATCGCGCCAGTTCGCGAGCCGTGGCTTCGCCCAAACCCGATGCGCCACCTGTGACGAGTGCGGCTTGTCCTTGAATTTGCATGTGTGTGTCCTTGTGGTTTATTGAGGCGTCAACGTGTGGGGCGCAGTGCCTGCGTGCAGGGCTTGCACCAAGGCGTCGCGGTGCTTGAGCACAGCGCGTTGGTTGATCGAGCCTTTGTCGGTGACTTCGCCCTTGTCAATCGACGGCGGCTCGCTCAGCAAGACCAGCCGCGCCACGCGGTTGGCGCTGCCTGTGGCGGTTTTCGCCAGTGTGTTGACCACATGTTGAAAATGCGTTTGCACAGGTGTGCTGGCCAGCACATCGGCCAACGGCGCATCGGCGGCCAAACCACTCAAACCGCGCACGGCAGCCGTTGGAAACACCATGGCGCCAACTTCGTGCAAGTTCAAACCGGTGATGACCACGTCTTGCACATAGGGCGCACCCGCTGCAATGATCTTGGCGCGCAAAGGCCCCACGCTGACAAACGTGCCCGTGGCGAGTTTGAAGTCTTCGGCAATGCGGCCATCGAACTTCAGGCCTTGGTGGATGTCGTTCTCGTCAATCCACTTGACGGCATCGCCGGTGCACAAAAAGCCTTCTTCGTCAAAGGCTTCCGCGGTTTCTTGGGGCGCACGCCAGTAGCCCGGCGTGACGTTGGGGCCTTTGTAGCGCACCTCGACTTTGTCGCCATTGGGCACGAGTTTGAGTTCCATGCCTGCGGTGGGCAAACCCAAGTCGCCCGCTCTGGAATGGGGGCTGGTCACGAAGATGGCAAACGGCCCCGATTCGGTCATGCCCAAGCCCGTGGTCATGGCAATGCGTTCGCCCACTTCGCGCTCTTGGCTCTCGTACAAACTGTCCCAAATCGGTTGCGCCAAGGCGGCGCCTGCGTAGAAAAACATCTTGACGCGGCTGAGCAAGTTTTTGCGCAGCGCATCGTCGGTTTTCATGGCGTTGGCAATGGCTTCAAAACCTGTGGGCACGTTGAAGTAGACGCTGGGCGCAATCTCGCGCAGGTTGCGCAAGGTCTCGCCAATCAGGGCGGGCGTGGGTTTGCCGTCGTCGATGTAGAGCGTGCCGCCGTTGTAGATGGTCATGCCAAAGTTGTGGTTGCCACCAAAGGTGTGGTTCCACGGCAGCCAATCCACCAGCACCAAAGGACGCTCGGCCAACACCGGCATGGAGGCAATCATTTGCTGTTGGTTGGCGCACCACAGGCGCTGCGTGTTGATGACGGCCTTGGGCATCTTGGTCGAGCCCGAGGTGAACAAAAATTTCACAATCGTGTCGGGGCCTGTGGCGGCCATGGCGGCATCGACTGCCGCAGTGTCTGCGGTGGCCAGCAAGTCAGCAAACGATGTGCTGGCGCGGCCTTCTATCGTGCCTTCGTTCAAGATCACCGCAACGTCGTGACCAACGGCGGCTTGAATGGCTTTGCCATAACGCGCTGCATCCGCCGCAAACACCAAACCCGGCGTGAGCGTGCTCATGATGTGGCGCAGCTTGTCGTAGTCTTGGCTGATGGTGGAATAGGCGGGCGACGCTGGGCAATACGGCACACCGGCCATCATGCAGCCCAGCGCCATCAAGGCGTGCTCCAAATCGTTTTCCGACAAGATCACCACCGGATGCTGTTCATTCAAACCCCGGTCAATCAGCGCTTGCGCAATGCGTCGCGCTGAAGCATAGGCTTGGCCGTAGCTCAGGTGCTGCCAATCGCCTCTGCTGCCATCGGCGTTTTTGCGGCGACGTGCAAACAGCGTCAAATCGGGCTCGGTTTGCGCCCAATGCAGCAAACGGTCGGTCATGCGCTGGGCATAAGCGGGCAGCGGGGTGTCGGCCACCATGTAGCGCACGCCGTTGTGGCTTTCGCGCAGCGTGGCGCGGGTCACGCCAAAAGTCATGGGTCTGAATGTGGCAGCGCTCATGCAGGTCTCCGAGTTATTTTTCTGGCGATCAATTTTTTTGAACCTTGGCGGCGCGGCCTTCTAAAAAGTCGCGCACGCGCTGCTTGGCTTCGGGCGCAGATTGCGCCACCGACGCCATCAAGGCCTCGGTCATGAAACCTTGGTCGGCGGGTTGCTCGGCAATGCGGGGCAGGGCGTGCATCAAGGCATAGTTGGTCAGCGGTGCGTTGGTGGCGATGCGCTCGGCCAAGGCAAAAGCTTTGTCAAACGACGTGCCGTTGGGCACGAGGTATTGGGCAAAACCCACGCGCTCGCCGTCCACGGCGTTGTAGACGCGGCCTGTCATCATCATGTCGGTCATGCGCGCCACGCCAATCAAACGCGGAATACGCACCGAGCCGCCGCCGCCCACAAAAATTCCGCGCGAGCCTTCAGGCAGTGCGTAAAACGTGGTCTCGTCGGCCACGCGAATGTGGCAGGCGCTGGCCAACTCCAAGCCGCCGCCCACCACGGCACCGTGCAAAGCCGCAACCACAGGCACGGGGCCGTATTGCAAACGCTCCAGCGCGACGTGCCATGAACGTGAATGCATCAGGCCTTGGCCTGCGTCGCGTTCTTTGAGTTCGCTCAAATCCAGGCCAGCACAAAAATGTTCGCCGTCGCCGTCAATCACCGCTGCTTTGGCGTGCTCGGGCAGGTTTTCGAAAATTTTGCGGATCGAGGCCACCAAGCCATCGCTCAGAGCGTTGCGTTTGGCCGGGCGGGTCAGGCGGATGACGGCAATGTCGCCGCGCATTTCAAAGTGAATGTCTGCCGTGCTGAGGGTCATGATGATTCTTAAAAAGTCGGGTTTGTAGGGGCTTGCATTTGTTTCTGGTTTGAATTATGGTTATGAAAAGTAACTAAATCATTCGGACTTACCCTAGGAGAAAGCACTTTCATGGACTACAAAAACCTCATCGCCATCGACATTCACACCCATGCCGAGGTGAGTTGTCGCAATCCTTTCGACAACTATGGCGAGGAATACGACCGCGCCGCCGACAAATACTTCGGCAGCAACCGTCGTCCCACGATTGACGAAACCGTGGCCTATTACCGCGAGAAAAAAATCGGTCTGGTCATGTTCACGGTGGACAGCGAATCGCAACTCGGTCGCCGTCGTATTCCCAATGAAGAAATTGCAGACGCCGCCAAAAAGAACAGCGACATGATGATTGCCTTTGCCAGCATCGATCCGCACAAAGGCAAGATGGGCGCACGCGAGGCCGAGCGCCTGATTCAAGAAGAGGGCATCAAGGGCTTCAAGTTTCACCCCACGGTGCAGGGCTACCACCCCTACGACAAAATGGCGTGGCCGATTTACGAAGTCATCAACCACTACAAACTGCCCGCGATTTTTCACACCGGACACAGCGGCATTGGCAGCGGTATGCGCTGCGGCGGCGGCTTGCGTTTGGAGTATTCCAACCCCATGCATTTGGACGATGTGGCCATATCGTTTGGGGACATGCAAATCGTCATGGCGCACCCCAGTTTTCCGTGGCAAGACGAGGCGCTGAGCGTGGCCACGCACAAACCCAATGTGTGGATTGACCTCTCCGGCTGGAGCCCCAAGTACTTCCCCAAACAATTGGTGCAATACGCCAACACCTTGCTCAAAGACCGCGTGTTGTTTGGCAGCGATTACCCGCTCATCACGCCCGAGCGTTGGATGAAAGATTTTGAAGTGGCGGGCTTCAAGCCCGAGGTCATGCCCGGCATTTTGAAAGACAACGCAGTACGACTTTTGGGGCTGGACAAGGCCTAGCCACGATTGCTGCTGTGCAGCACACAACCCCCGCTTTGAACGCCTGCTTCGCGCAGGCGTTTTTTTTGCCTTGAGTGGGGCTTGTTGAATAAATAAGTATTTGTTTTGCCTGATATCGATATTGTTTTAATAATTGTTTTTACGTTTTAAGTATTGCTCGAAAGGAAGCGCCATGACCATCGTCGTTGCTGATCCGGTTGAAAGTTTGGTTCTCACGGCCTCTGGCTATACCTTGCGCTTTGTTCAATCTCAAGCCGATTTAGAGCGCGTGCAGCGCTTGCGCTTTGAGGTCTTCAACTTGGAGTTGAAAGAAGGCTTGGCCAGCGCCTACCAAACAGGTCTCGACGCCGATGCATGGGACGATGTTTGCACTCATTTGCTGGTCGAGCATGACGACACCCATCAGGTGGTGGGCACTTATCGAATGCAAACGGGCTGGACGGCCAAAGATGCGCTGGGGTATTACTCGGCGCAAGAGTTCGACATGTGCTTGTATGCCCCCGAACGCGGCCAAATTTTGGAGTTGGGGCGTGCCTGCATTTCGCAAAAACACCGCAATTTTTCAGTGCTGACCTTGCTGTGGCGCGGTATTGCAGCCTTTGCCAAAGAACATGGCTCGCGCTATTTGTTGGGTTGCAGCTCGTTGACCTCGCAAAGCCCACAAGAAGCGCACGATGCTTTCATGGTCATGCAGCCGCATATGGCGCCCGAAGAATTCCGCACCGTCCCGCAAAAAGGCATGGCCTGCGAGAGCGTGGCGCGGGTGCACAACACACACTACAAGTTGCCCAAATTGTTGTCGGTGTATTTGTCGCTAGGCGCGTGGGTGTGTGGCCCACCCGCGATGGACACAGAGTTCAAAACCATCGACTTTTTGACCTTGCTCGATTTGCATTCGCCACAAATGCAGTGGCAGCGCAGACGCTTTGGGTTTTGAGGTTTTTGTGTTTTACAGGCGATTTTGGTGAGATGCTAAAAACCGAAGTGTCCACACTTTGGACACTTCGGTTTTTAGCATCTCGATAAAAGCATTTAAATTGAGATTTATTTAATATTTTTTGCGGTTTTGAACGCACCTCAAAGCAAAGCAAACTTGGTTTCTTGCGAAATTCTGAGTTTGATAAAAACCTTGACTGTCCACACTGTGGACACTTCAGGTTTTTATCAAACTTTGTTTTTTGCAAGTTTTTGAGTTTGCTTTGAACGCAGGGCTGTTTTTTTAACGGCTGTCATTGACTGAAAAGCTCAATTGCGTGCGCACCGTCGCTCCCTGCGCATCAAAGCTTTGCTCAGTAAACCTCACGTCGCTGCCACCCATGCGCACGATGCTGGAGGCTCGTGTTCCGTATTCGGGTGTTTTGATAAAACAAGACGACAAGGCGCGTTCACGCTCTAGTGCAATACCTGTTTGCGGGAGTTGCGCATCTGAGGCGGGTTTGGCGTTGCCTAACAAAGCCAGCAAATGAGCGTCATCGCACACGCCTTGCTGCACAGTCAATTGCAAGCTTGCTGTTAAACCCACCAACTTTGGCCAAGGCGTGTTGAAGTCAGCATTCGAAACACCGCCAACGCCTGGTGCGATGTCAATCACCCGTGCGTGGCGGCTCTCAAAACCTTTGAGGCTGACACCGTCAAACAGCAGCAAATTAAACGGGTTGTAGTGGTGGCCCACCGAACACAAATGCTGCAAATAGCTCTCTACGCTGTGCGGGTTGAGCAAAAAATCGGCCACCAATTGACCGCGTGAGGGCACGTTGTTGCGTTGTTGTGTGGGGGCGCGGTAGTTGGTGAGCACGGCCAGTTTGCCTTGGCGTGTCACGCCCAACCAAGTGCCGCCGTCTTGCAAATCTTTGCCTGCTAAAAAATCGCCATTCCACCAATGCAGGGCTTGCGTAGGGCGGGCATAAAACTCGTCTCGGTTGCCGATCAACAGCAAAGGCGAGGGGCTATTGGGTTGCCAGTTCCATGCAATCAGGCACATCGTCAGCGGTTTTGGCGTTCGTGTGCCAAGGTCGCAGGGGCTTTGCCAAAGTCTGCACCCATGTCCACGCCCGCTTGCTGTGCATAGTGATGCAGCAAGGCAAAGTGGTGGACGGTGTGTGAAGACAAAAACAGCAATTCGCGTCCTAGACTGGTGTTGACACTCATTTCAAGCTCGCCCACCGCGCCTGTTTTGAGGGTGGTGCGCAAGGGCGTATCCAAGTGCCAAGATTTTGCCAGACGCAATTGAAGCAGAGTAGCGATGAGTTTTTGCAGTTTGGCTGCCGCCATGTCGGGCACATTTTGGAGCAAGACATCACGCTCGCGAGCATCATAAGCAATGACTTCGCTCACGCCGTCGATCACATCGATCAAGGCCATGTAGTGTTCCATGATGTGCCGCATATGTGGCCCGACGGCTTGAGAAAAACCAAAGGGTGGCTTGGCCTCCTTTTGCAGTCGCCGAACCAAGGTCAAGGCCTGCATGAGCAAGTGCGCGTTGTACTGCCACAAGTTGCTCAATTGCTCGCGCGTGGGATCGCTGCGTGTAGAGGAAGATTCCATGATGGGTTGTGCTTTAGTCGGTCAATGGATAAAGAGGCGTGAGGTGTTTTTCGCGTTGGTGCCACTGCCGAAACTCACGCAAGCTCAGCGGTCTAAAGCCTCGGTCGCGGTTGGCGCGTCCAATTTGAAACAACAGCTTGTATTGCTTCATCAAATCGCCCCAGGCCTTGAACAAAGAGACCCGTCTGTCCCATATGTGGGTGCTTTCAGCGCCTGCACCGTTGACCTCGACGACCGTAAACCCGTGGCCTGCTTGGACTTGGGTAAATTCTTCAAATCGGATGTCGTAGCGGCCAAAGTAAAACTCTGGGATTTGTTTGGACAAAGCATCAAACCGCGCTTGCATGTCGGGTGTGACCCAATGCGTTCCGTCCCTGAAAATAGCCCCCCGACTGTGACTGCCCGCAAAGGCCAAGCGAACCGCTTCGCCGGGCGCGGGGACTTGGTCGAGTCTTTGGGCGTGGCGCGGCAAATACAAGTGGGCGAGTTTTCCAGCCCTCTCGTCAGCCAAAATCAATTCGCGCAAGCTGCGTTTGCCGTCTCCAAACACATACGGAAAATACTTGAGCGTGAGCGAGATGATGCGACCTGTATCTTCGCTGGGATGACGGCAATAAAACACACCAGCTTCGCCTTCGAAGGCCACATATTTTTGCAATAAGAACCTGGCGTCGCCCGGAAAGTTTTGGATGTACTGGTGCAAATCAGAGGCGTCGCGTAGCAATTTGACGCCAGCACCACGGCAACCCATATCGGGCTTGGCCACGATGGGAAACGTCAACCCCGCCTGTTCCATTTGGTTGCAGCTGCGCTGGAGCAATTCGCGCACAAGGTCTGAGTCCAAGCCGCTGTCTCGCTGCACTGTGATGAAGGGCGCAAACCACTGTGGCGCATGCCGAATGGCCAACTCCAAAATCCGCGCCTTGGATTCGCCCACAAAGCCTCCGCCCGGAAAAGACGGGTTGGCCACCGTCGGCAAGGTCCAGCCGCGATAGCGCAGCATCAAGTAAAACGCATACAACAGCACGGGCGGATAAAACGCCCACATCGGCCAAAACTCAAAAACACCCAGCGCACGCCCCGATGTGTCCAAAGGTGGCATGCCTTGGTGGGGCTGGACTTTATGCATGTGATCTGCGCCAAATGGCCGAGACCAAGGCCAACGCGGCCATTGGCAGCACGACGGCCCATGTGGGCGACACTCCAAGGGCTTGGGACAAGGCTTGGCCGCCCAAGGCACTGAGCGCAAACAAGCACGCCGTCCACGTCACCACCGCCAGCATGACCCAGGCGAAAAAAACAGGCAATGACACGCGCACGAATCCACACGCGCTGTAAGTCACAAAGCGCAAGCCCGGAATGACCCGGGCCAGCAAAACCGCGCTGGGCAGTTGCGAAATCAGCTGGGTGCGCCATTGCTCAGTTTGCTGTGTATCCAAGAACTTGCGACGCAACCAGCCGACATGGCGCGCACCCATTCCCAGTCCATACAAAAACACATCGCCTGAGGCAATTCCCAGCACCACCGCACCAAAAGCCGCGCCCCAGCTCAAATGGCCTTGCACAGCGGTGGCCACGCCCGCAGCAATGGCCACATCTTCCAGCCAATAGCTGGTCAACACCAGCCCCAGGGCAAGCCACACCGAATGCGCGAGGGGCTGCAGCATGTCATCAGGCATAGCGCGACTTCCAAAAATCCAACAGATCGGATTTGCGCAAGCCAATCAACACCGCCGAAGCCAGCCAAACGCCGCAGGCAAAATAAAACAACTCGCCACCGTCATAGCTGCCGTCTGCGTTGAGAACCTCAATGCCCAAAGGCGTGAACAGGTGGAAAAAAATCGCGCCTGAAATCACGCCCAGCGCCATCAATGCCCCCAAGGCATGGATCAAGGCCCGACCCGAGGCCAAGCCTCCTACGAGCAGCAAAGACGCCACCAATTCGGCGCTGCCCACCACATAGGCACTGAAAATCCCGCCTGGCGCAAACAAGCCCGGTGCGCCCAGTCCGGCGGCCCAAGTTTCTAATTTTCCAAAGATGTAGATGGTTTCAGGCGAGTCGCTGAATTTGAAAAACAGCGATTGCACAAAAATAAACGCAATGTAGGCGGTGAGTGCCCACAACAACAACTGGCTGCGGCGTGAGGTTTGCATGGTGAGTCCTTGGTTGATCAGTTCAACACCTTGGGCCAGTTTTGGTTGGCTTTTTGGATGAAATCGGGAATGTTGGCTTCCCATTTTTTTTGCACTTGTTCGTCATAGTTCAAGTACAACTTGCCATCAACAATGCGCCAACGCATGGGGTCTGCGCTGGCTGTGTAGCCTTGTGAGACCGCCCAAGCGCAATAGCCACCGTATTGCGGCGCGTATTTTTGGGGATTGGCCAAAAACAAGTCGCGGTTTTGTTCCGAGGCAAAGCGCCACTGCGTGCCTTCGTGAGTGGTGGCATAGCGGGCGTCGCCTTTGACGGGACGACCCTCGGTGAAATAAGCCACCGTGTCATAACCGCTGACCGCCACGTTGTTGAACAAAGGGGTGTAGATGGGCGCATCTTTGCCCCATGAGGAGGTGGCCAAAACAAACACCGCAATGCAAAGCCATTTCAAGTTTTTCCAAAATCGAAATTTCATAGGACTGCCTTGGTTTTTTAGATCGATTAATATTATTTTTGTATTAACTATAAAATTTATAAATGAATCAATATTTATAAAAGTAGTGGGTAAAACTTGGTTCCTTGTTATCTGTTGTTTTGTAAAGAGTTGCTGAATTAATGAAGGTTTTATCGGGATGCCTAAAATCAAACTTTTAATAGTTCGGCTTCTATGAAACTCCACACGCTTGCTTTGTCCCTTGTGGCGGCTTTTGGCTTGGCTGCTTGCAATCCTTCCCCTGACGCAAAACCCGCCGCTGCCGCACCGCCGCCTGCAGAGGTCAATGTCATCAAAGTAGCTTTAGAGAGCGCCAACACCACCCAAGATTTACCGGGAAGGCTGCAAGCCATTCGCTCCGCACAAGTGCGCGCGCGGGTGGAAGGTGTGGTGGAAAAACGCTTTTTTGTGGAAGGCACCGAAGTCAAAGCGGGCGACAACTTGTTTTTGATCGATGTGCGCACTTACAAAACCGCATTTGACGCAGCCCGTGCCGACGAAGCCGCCGCGCGTCAAGTGGTGGAGCGCAACAAGGCCTTGCTCGACATCAAGGCTGTGAGCCAGCAAGAATTTGACGCGGCACTCACCAAATTCAAACAAGCCGAAGCCGCCGTTGCCAAAGCCAACCTCGATTTAGAAAACGCCTATGTGCCCGCGCCCATCAGTGGCCGCATTGGGCACGAGTTGGTGACCGTGGGCGCTTTGGTGGGACGTGGCGAGAGCACGCCTATGGCTGTGATTGAGCAGCTCGATCCAATTTACGTGAACTTCACCCAAAGCGAAAGCGATGTGTTTGGCCTGCGCCAAGCCATCAAACGCGGACAAGTGAGTGCGGCCGACCAAGCACGGGTTGAGTTGATCTTGCCCGACGGCAGTTTGTATGCGCAAAAAGGCCGTTTGAATTTTTCTGATCAATCGGTAGACGCCAACACCGGCGCGGTGCTTTTGCGTGCTGAGTTTCCCAATCCCAACCGCGATTTGTTGCCCGGCAGCTTTGTGCGCATTCGCATTCCGCAAGCCAAAATCGACAAAGCCATTCGCGTGCCACAACGTGCGGTGCAAATGAGCAACAACGGTGCCAATGTGCTGGTGGTGGATGAATCGGGCAAAGTGCAAGTGCAGCCCGTCAAAGTGGGGCAAATGAGCGGCGACCAGTGGCTCATTCAAGAAGGACTGAAAGAAGGCCAGCAAGTCATCGTGGACGGTTTGCAAAAAGCGCGTCCGGGCTCGCAGGTCAAGCCGGTTGAGCTGCCCAAAGCGGGGAGCTAAGCATGTTTGCCAAGTTCTTTATTGACAGGCCTGTGTTCGCATGGGTGATTGCGATTGCGATTTTGATGGCGGGGGGCTTGTCCTTTCGCAAGCTGCCTGTCTCGCAATACCCGCAGGTCGCGCAGCCTTCGATTGCTTTCAACATCACCTATCCCGGCGCTTCTGCCGAGGTGATTGAGCAAACTGTGACCGCGCTCATTGAGCAAGAGATGAACGGCATTGAGCATTTGCTCTACATGGAGTCATCGTCTGAGTTGGGTGTGGGCACCTTGACGCTCACCTTTGAGGCGGGCACGAACGTAGACATTTCCTCGGTTGAAGCACAAAACCGCTACAAACGGGTCGAAGCCCGTTTGCCAGATGATGTGCGCCGCTTGGGCGTGCCTGTGACCAAGCCGCAGCGCAACTATTTGATGTTTGTGGTTTTGAAATCGGCAGACAACAGCATGAGCGATGTGGCCTTGGGCAGCTTTGCCGCGGCCAGTGTGTTGGACCAAGTGCGGCGCGTCAAAGGCGTGGGTGAAGCCAATTTGTTTGGCACAGAGTATTCGATGCGCATTTGGCTCGATACCGCCAAACTCCATGCCTATGGCATTGCGCCCAGCGATGTCTCGACGGCAGTGCGCGCACAAAACGTGCAACTCGCCACCGGCGAGTTGGGTCAGTTGCCCGCCGCGGCAGGCCAACAATTCAATGCGGTGGTGGTGGTGCGCAGCCGCTTGACCAAGCCCGAGCAGTTTGCCGAAATTTTGATCAAGACCTTGCCCAATGGCGCAGCCGTCAAACTCAAAGACGTGGCGCGGGTCGAGTTGGGTGCGCAAGACTACAACATTGCGGCACGCACCGATGGCAGTCCGTCGGCCGCGATTGCCGTGCGCGTCGCCCCCGATGGCAATGCGCTTGAAGTGGCCAAAGCCGTCAAACAACGCATGACGGAGTTGGAGCGCTATTTCCCCGCAGGTGTGCAATGGGATGTGCCTTACGACACCTCGCGCTTTGTGGAAATTTCTATCTCCGAAGTGGTGCACACCTTGTTTGAAGCCATGATTTTGGTCTTCTTGGTGATGTGGTTGTTCTTGGGCAACCTGCGCGCCACCTTGATTCCTGCGGTGGTTGTGCCCGTGTCTTTGTTGGGCTCGCTGGCGGGCTTGTATGTGCTGGGTTATTCGATCAACGTGCTGACCTTGTTTGCCATGGTGCTGGCCATTGGCATTGTGGTGGACGACGCGATTGTGGTGGTCGAAAACGTCGAGCGCATCATGAGCGAAGAGGGCTTGTCCCCGCGTGATGCCACACACAAGGCGATGGGGCAAATCATCTCGGCCATCATTGGCATCACGTTGGTGTTGTGTGCGGTGTTTGTGCCGATGGCGTTTTTTGGAGGATCGGTGGGCGCGATTTATCGCCAGTTTGCCGTCACCTTGGTGCTCACCATGTTGTTGTCGGCCTTGATGGCCTTGACGCTCACGCCAGCCTTGTGCGCAACGTTGCTCAAACCCGTCGATGCTGACCATGCCCCCAAAGGCGTGTTGGCAATTTTCAATCGCTACTTTGGCGCGTTGAGTACGCGCTACCACGCGCGGGTTGGGAAGATTTTGAGCCGACCTGTGCGCTGGGTGGTGATTTATGGTTTGCTGATCGTGGTGACGGTGGGCTTGTTCACCCGATTGCCCGGTAGTTTTTTGCCTGACGAAGACCAAGGCTATTTCATCAGCTTGGTGCAATTGCCGCCTGCGGCCTCGGGCGAGCGAACCAAAGAAGTGCTGGCTCAAGCCGAGCAGTATTTTTTGAAGCAAGCTGAAGTCGATCACGTCATTGGTGTGCTCGGATACTCTTTCTTTGGTCGAGGTCAAAACGCGGCCTTGGTGTTTGTCAAACTCAAAGATTGGGATGTGCGCAAGGCCAAAGAACAATCGGTACAAGCGGTGATTCAGCGTGCCAACATGTACTTGTTCTCGCTCAAACAAGCGTTTTCGTTGGCGGTGAACGTGCCACCCATTCCAGAGCTGGGCGCGATTGGCGGCTTTGATTTCCGCTTGCAAGACCGCGCAGGTTTGGGGCGCGAACGCCTCACCGACGCCCGCAACATGATGCTGGGCATGGCCGCAGCCAACCCCGCTTTGGCAGGAGTGCGTCCTGAGGGACAAGAGCCTGCGCCGCAAATTTTGCTTGACATTGACCGCGCCAAAGCGCGTGCCTTGTCGGTCGATTTGCAAAGTTTGAATGACACCTTGCAAGCCACCTTGGGCGTGGCCTATGTGAACGACTTTGTGCGCGATGGCCGCATCTTGCGCGTGCAAATGCAGGCCGATGCCGATTTGCGCAAAACACCGGAAGATATCTTGCGCCTGCCTGTGCGCAACACCCTGGGGCAAATGGTGTTGTTGGGCGAAATAGCCACGCCGCGCTGGGTGGTGGGGCCACCCAAAGTGGATCGTTACAACGGTTTGCCGTCGATGAAGCTCTCGGGCAGTCCAGCACCGGGACACAGCTCGGGCGAGGCCATGGACGCAATGGAAAAAATGGCAGCGCAATTGCCACCAGGTTTTGGTTTTGAATGGTCGGGCACGTCGCTGGAAGAAAAAGTCTCGGGCAACCAAGCGCCGGGCTTGTTTGCTATTTCTTTGATTGTGGTCTTCTTGGCCTTGGCCGCCTTGTACGAAAGTTGGTCGATTCCGTTTGCGGTGCTGTTGGTTGTGCCGCTGGGTGTGTTTGGCGCGGTGTTGGCGGTGCTCTTGCGCGGCTTGCCCAACGATGTTTACTTCAAAGTGGGCTTGATTGCCATCATTGGTTTGTCGTCCAAGAACGCGATTTTGATCATCGAATTTGCGCGTGAACTCAACGAACGCGGCATGAGCATTGTGGACGCTACGCTAGAGGCTTGTCGCTTGCGCTTTCGGCCAATTTTGATGACCTCAATCGCCTTTATCTTGGGCGTCATGCCGCTGGCCATTTCTAGCGGAGCTGGCGCAAAAAGCCGTCAAGCCATTGGCACGGGCGTGATGGGCGGTATGTTGGGCGCGACTTTGTTGGCGGTGTTTTTAGTCCCCGTGTTTTTTGTGGTCGTGAGGCGCTTCTTTCCCGGACATGCGCGACATGTTCCCGCTTTGGAAGGAAAAGACCATGCGTAATTTCAAACCCTCGTTCAAACTTTTTTCGCTCACCTGTGTAGCGGCACTGGCATTGACTGCTTGCAACTTTGCACCCAAATATGAGCGCCCAGCCACCAAGCTCGACGCTGCTTGGCCTGAGTTCAACGCCGACAAAGCCAATGCAAAAAGCATTGCCGGCATGGGCTGGGAAACGTTGTATCCCGATGCCCGCCTGCAAGCGCTGATTCGCATGGCGCTCGACAAGAATTTTGACCTGCGCTTGGCCGTGGCTCGCTTGCAAGAAGCCCGTGCTTTGTGGGGTGTGCAAAAAGCTGATCAATTGCCTAGCGTGAATGCAGGCTTGACACGCTCTGGCTCATTAACGCCTGGCGGTGTGACGCCTTCACCTGTTTCTTATGGGCTCAACAGCTACAGCGCTGGCCTCAACCTTTTGTCCTACGAAGTGGATGTTTGGGGTCGCGTGGCCAATTTAAGCGCTGCAGCCAAAGCCAGCTATGTGGCCACCGAGGAAGATCGCCGCACCATTCGCATGGGGCTTATTTCTGATGTTGCCAATGCCTATTTGCAGGTTCAAGAGTTGGATGAGCGCACACAGCTTGCCCAGCAAACGGTTCAAACGCGCAGCCAAAGCGCTGCCCTGATCCGCGCCAAGCGTGACTTGGGTGCCGCCAGCGATTTAGATGTCTTGACCGCCGAGGGTTCTTTGTCCTCTGCCCAGTCAGATGCCAACGCTTTGGACAGACAACGCCAACAAGCCATCAATGGTTTGAAACTTCTCATTGGTGGCGAGTGGCCAGCCAATTTGCCCGAATCTCACCCCTTGAGTGCCCAAGCGCTACCGCCGCAGTTGTTGGCCGATGTGCCCTCGCAGGTCTTGCTCAGTCGCCCCGATGTGCGCGGCGCTGAACAACGCCTGATGGCCGCCAACGCCAACATAGGGGCAGCGCGGGCAGCGTTTTTCCCCAGAATTCAACTCACGGGTGCTTTGGGCAGCGCCAGCCCTAGTTTGAGCAATTTGTTTGGCTCGGGAACCCGTTCATGGAGTTTTGTGCCAAATATCTCCGAGCCCCTGTTTGATGGTGGCCGCAACAGCGCCAACGTCGATGTGGCGCAAGCCCGCAAAGTGGCTGCAGTGGCGAGCTATGAAAAAACAATTCAAACCGCTTTCAGAGAAGTGGCCGATTTGTTGGCCGCTCAAACCACCCTGCAAGATCAATTGCAAGCGCAAAACGCCAATGCCAAAAGCCAAACCGAACGCCTGCGCTTGATTCAAACCCGCTACAACCTTGGGTCAGCCAATCAGCTTGAATTGCTCGATGCACAACGCGACAGCTACAACGCGCAACAAAATGCGGTGCAGGTTTTGCGTCAACTCTTTAGCACCACCGCCTTGCTCTACAAAGCCTTGGGCGGGGGCGATGAAGCGCGAACAATCACCGCCAAAAACCCATGAATATTTTGTCCATCACAGGCCCCATTTATTTGACTCTGGGCATTGGTTATTTGGCAACTCAGCGCGGTGTGTTCAGCAAACTCGACGGACAGGTGTTGGGCCGCTTTGTGCTCAACTTTGGCTTGCCGCCCATGTTGTTCAACGCCTTGTCATCGCGAGATTTTCAAGATGTCATGCATCCGCGCTATTTGTTGGCCTATGGCTTGGGCTCGCTGGTGTCGTTTTTGGTGGGATTTGGGGTCTGGCGCTATGTGAAGCGACGGGGATTGGCGCAAAGCGGCTTGGTCGGCTTGGGTTTTAGCGGCTCCAACAGCGGCTATGTGGGTTATCCGATTTTGTTGCAAATTTTGGGGCCTGCGGCAGGTGTGGGTTTGGCCTTGACCATGTTGGTGGAAAACTTCCTCATCATTCCTCTGGCGATGGGCTTGGCCGACAGCGAGGGCGCACAGCACGCCACGCCTTGGCAATTGGTGCTTGAGAGCATCAAGCGCATGAGCAAAATTCCCATGATGTGGGCGATTGTGTTGGGTCTGATGTTTTCGCTGCTCGGCTGGCATTTGCCCGAGATGGCCTCTAAAACGGTCAACTTGTTTGCTGCGTCCACTGCGGGCTTGGCTTTGTTTATCAACGGTGGTGCGCTGGTGGGCTTGCGTGTCAAAGGCATGATGGGCGAGGTCAGCGGCATTGCGCTGGGCAAATTGGTGCTCCATCCGCTGTGCGTGGGTGCCATGTTGTGGCTGATCGGCCCGATGGATGCGAGCTTGCAAATGTCAGCCATGGTGCTCGCCAGCATGCCCATGATGGGAATTTACCCCTTGCTTGCCCAACGCCACGGCCAAGAGGGTTTGTGCGCCTCGTCGCTGTTGGTGGCGACGGTCTTGTCGTTTGTCACGATCAATGTCATGCTGTGGGGAATGAGTCAACTCATTTCCTAAACAGCGACATGCGCCAGAAAATCATCATCCCAGACACGGAAATCGAGATCACCGCCATTCGCGCCCAAGGCGCGGGTGGGCAAAACGTCAACAAAGTCTCCAGCGCGATTCATTTGCGTTTTGACATCCATGCCTCATCTTTGCCAGACGATGTCAAAGCGCGTTTGCTGGCACTGAGCGATCAGCGCATCACACAAGAGGGCGTGTGGGTCATCAAAGCGCAGCAATACCGAACGCAAGAGGGCAACCGTTTGGACGCGCTGGCGCGACTGCACGCATGGGTCAACAGCGCCGCTGTGCCGCCCAAGACGCGACGCGCCACCAAGCCAACCTATGCCTCCAAGCTGCGGCGTTTGGATGGCAAGAAAAAACTCTCGGCCATCAAAGCCGGTCGGGGTAAAAAAAATCCCGCAGCCTTTTGAACTGCGGGATTTTTCAAATGCGGGGCGTTACCCCAAATACTGCACCAACCACAGCGGGATGATCGGGAAGAACAAGAACAGCAGGGTGCGAATCACGTCGCTGGCCAAAAAGGGCATCACGCCTTTGTAACTCTCCGACATGGGCACATCGCGTGACATGCTGTTGACCACATACACGTTCAAGCCCACAGGCGGCGCAATCAGTCCAAAGCCCACGGTCATCAACACCATGATGCCAAACCAAATGCCGACCAAGTCTTTGGGCATGCCAAAGTCCAAGCCCATCACCATGGGGAAGAAGATAGGCACGGTCAGCAGCAGCATGGACATTTCATCCATCACCGCGCCCAAGAGCACGTAGAAAATCAAGATCGCGCCCACCACAGCCAAAGGCGGCAAGCCCCAGCTACCCACCACGGCGGCGAGTTGGGCTGGCACTTGGGTCATGGCCAAAGCGGCGTTCATCAGGTCTGCGCCGATGAAGATCATGAAAATCATGGCGGCGCTGGTGGCCGTTCCCATGAAGCATTCACCAAACTTTTGGATCGTCATTTCGCGCTTGGCAATGGCCGTGATCAAGGTGGTGGCCGAGCCCACAGCCGCACCTTCGGTGGGTGTGAAAAAGCCGCCATAAATGCCGCCAAACACCAAGGTGAAAATCACCATGATGGGCAGCACGCCCATGATTTTTTCAAGCGTCATCGGCTCGGGTGCTGCGTCCACTTCAGGCGCTTGGCCGGGCACAACGCGCACATAAATGGCCACTGCAATCATGTAGCCCACCATCGCAATGATGCCGGGAATGACCGCAGCCGCAAACAGCTTGGAGATGTTTTGCTCGGTCAAAATCGCGTAAATCACCAGCACCACCGAGGGCGGCAACTGAATGCCCAAGGTGCCACCCGCTGCCAGCGTGCCCGTGGCCAAGCGACCCGAGTAGCCGTGACGGCGCATTTCAGGCAAAGCCACACCGGTGATGGTCGCCGCCGTTGCCACAGAAGAGCCGCTGATCGCGCCAAACGCCGCGCAAGCCAGCAGCGACGCCATGGCCAAGCCACCTTTGAAGCGTCCCATGACGGATGCAGCAAAAGAGAACAGCGCTTTGCTGATGCCGCCTTTGGTGGCAAAGTTGCCCATCAAAATGAACAGCGGAATCACCGACAAGTCGTAACCCGCAAAACGGGCAAAGGCTTGTGCATTGACGAAGTTTTCAAACGGTACCCAGCCGGCTTGGTAGGTGTAGCCAATCGCACCCGCCAAAAACATGCTGATCGAGATGGGGAAGCGAACTGCCATGAAAAACAGCATGCTCGCAAAAATCAAACCCGTGAGTTCTAAAGGCGTCATGCGTGTTGCTCCGAATCAAAATTAAAGCCAAACAGCGCTTGACGCAAGCCAATCACGCTGGTCAAGGCAAAGGGCGGTGTCATGGCGGCATAGACCCACCATTCAGAAGCGCCAGTGAGCATGTATTCAGAGCCCGCACGGTAAGAACTCAAACCACCCACGCCAGTGCGCCAAGTGATGAGGCCAAACACCAGCGCCAGCACCAATGCGCCGAGTTTGTCCAATTTGGCATTGGTGGCATCACTCACGTTGGCGGTAAAGAAATCCACAATGATGTGGCCTTGACGAATTTGCGACAAGGGCATGAACAGCGCAATCGCTGCACCTGTGGTCATGGCCGTGATTTCAAATGCGCCCGCCATGGAGTCGCCCGTGGTGTTGCGCAAAATCAAATTGCCGCAGGTCACCAAGGTGATCACGGTCAGCAGCGAGCCCGCCAAAATGGCGCACAGGTTCGCTAGAAATTTCAAGATATTCAAGAGGGTTCTCCCATTCAAAAAACGCTGCGCACTTGAAACAAAGGGAGGTCATGCCTCCCTTTGACAAGTGTGCGCTCAGGGCTTTACTTGCTGTACTTGTTGATCAAGTTGGTTGCATCGTCGAGCAATGCTTTGCCATTGAAGCCGCGTTTGTCCATGTCGGCCATCCAGTCGTCATCGAGCTTGCTCGAAGCGGCTTTCCAGTTTTCCAACTCGGATTTAGGAATCACAGTAATCACATGACCGCCCGCCACCATTTTGGCTTTGCCTTGCACGTCGTTGCCCGCTTGGGTGCGACCCAAGAAAGCCGACAACTCTTGGCCTGAATTTTTGTCGATGACTTTCTTCAAATCAGCCGGCAGCGAGTCGTACTTGGCTTGGTTCATGGCGAACAAGAAGAAGGTGGTGTAGAGCGCGTTGTAAGAACGGTCTGTTTCAGCGGTGAAGTGCGCCAATTCGTCAATCTTGATGGTTTGTGCCACTTCGTAAGGAATCACTGCACCGTCGAGCACGCCTTTGGACAAGGCATCAGGCACGGCTGGCACGGGCATGCCCACAGGCGTTGCGCCCATCGAGGCGAGCAACTTGGTGGTCAGACGTGTGGGTGCGCGCAACTTCAGGCCTTTGATGTCGGCCATGGTTTTGATTTGCTTTTTCGCAGTGAAGATGTTGCCTGGCCCGTGCACATGCACGGCCAGCACTTTGACGTCTTTGAACTCGTCTTTGGCGTCTTTTTCGTAATAGTCCCAAGCGGCGCGGCTGGTGGCGTCGGCATTGGTCATCATGAAGGGCAATTCAAAGACTTCGGTTTTGGGGAAGCGTCCAGCGGTGTAGCCAGGCACAGTCCACACCACGTCGGCCACGCCGTCACGCGCTTGATCGTAGAGCTGGGGCGGTGTGCCGCCCAATTGCATGGCCGCGTAAATTTGGCATTGCAAGCGGTTGCCAGAATCTTTGGCAATGTTGTCGCACCAGCCGCGCAACATGGCGGTGTGCTGGATGGACTGTGGGCTCAAGAAATGATGCACCTTGAGAATGATGGGATCAGCCGCTTGAGCGACCAGACCCAGCCCTGCCAAAGCAGCTGCCACGGCGAGTTGTTTGAATTGTTTGCGCATGAAAGAACCTTCCTGTCAAAAGTGATGGACGATCATAGGCCGACCAAGCGGTCGGCTAATTAAGGGAAAACCAGCGCTGTGAGAGCTATTGAATATCTATTTGATGGAATCCAAAGCGTTGACGTTTGGCATCTGCAAAATAAAGTTGCAATGTTTCTTTGACGGTGCGAAATGCAATCTCGTCCCAAGGAATCTCATCTTCGGCAAAAAGTTGTGCCTTGATGGTCTCAGGCCCCGGATCGAATTGGTCGCTCAACAGCTTGGCGCGGTAGAAAAAATGCACTTGCCCCACGCGCACCACATTCATGAGGGTGAAGAGTTCTTGCATTTCAAACTGAGCGCCTGCTTCTTCCACGGTTTCGCGGGCAGCGCCTTCGGCCACGGTTTCGTTGAGTTCCATGAATCCTGCGGGCAGCGTCCATTTGCCAAAGCGCGGCTCAATGTTGCGCTGACACAGCAACACCTTGTCGCCCCACATCGGCACCGTGCCCACCACGTTGAGTGGGTTTTCGTAATGGATGGTGTGGCAAGCCGTGCAGACGGCGCGTTCGCGGCTGTCGCCGTCATCGGGCAGACGGTAGACCACGGCTGCACCGCAGTTTTTACAATGTTGAATGCGAGGGCGGTGCAGCATGGCGCGGGTCTTTAAACGACCTTGACCTTGAGCTCGCTCAAGCCCGTGATTTGTCCGTGCATCACATCACCCGACACCACAGCCGCCACGCCTTCGGGGGTGCCTGTGAAGATCAAGTCGCCGGGTTGCAATTCCCAAGCGGCCGACAGGTGTTCAATGCTCTCGGCAATGTTCCAAATCAGCTTGTGGATGTGGCTGCGTTGGCGCTCTTGGCCGTTGACGTGCAGCAAGATTTCGGCATTGACCACATCGCCCGCTTGCGCAGCGGGGGTGATGGGGCCGATGGGTGCGCTGTGGTCAAAGCCCTTGCCAATCGACCAGGGACGACCAAGTTTTTTCATCTCGCCTTGTAAATCGCGGCGCGTCATGTCCAGACCCACGGCGTAGCCGTAAATGTGTTCAAAAGCGTGGGCGGCGGAGATGTTTTTGCCGCCCTTGCCAATGGCCACCACCAACTCAATTTCGTGGTGCAGGTTTTTGGTCAGGCTGGGGTAGGGCATAGAACCCGTTTCGCCCGTGTTGACCACCACCAAGGCATCGGCGGGTTTCAAAAAGAAAAAGGGCGGCTCGCGGCCTGTGAAGCCCATTTCTTTGGCATGTTCTTCGTAGTTGCGACCGACGCAATAAATGCGGTGCACCGCAAACTGAGCAGCCTGACCGACCACGGGAACCGCAACGGTGGCGGGCGGTGTGAAGACGTAACTCATGCAAACCCCTTGTTCAAAATTGAGCTAAAAAATTAAGCAGACTGCGCCAACAAGTTGAAATGCTCCACCACGGGAGGCTGCGCAAAGAAAGGTCCCACAATCGCGCGCCATTCGGCAAATGCGGGCGATTGGCGAAAGCCCACGGTGTGGTCTTCCAGCGTCGTCCAAACAATTTGCAACACATAGCGCTCAGCCGACTCAATGCCTTTGTGAACCGTGAAGCGCTCAAAGCCTTTGGCGTGGTGAATTACGGAGGCCAAACCGCGTTGAATGGCTTCTTCAAAGGCGGCGTTTTGGCCGGGTTGGATGCGAATGTCAGCGAGTTCGAGGATCATGGTCTTGTCTTTGCAAAAACAAAAAGGAAGCACAAGTCTAACCTTGGCGTGAGCAGCTTGAGGTCGCTTGGGTGATTCTCGGGCGAGCGCTGTCTTGGCATCACTGTGTTGGTATTCAGGCTATGCTTATTGAATGATGAATTTGCAATGGCCCCACATCGCGGGCATTCATGCGCTGTGTACGACCCGCGCGGGCGGTCACTCTGTGGCGCCTTACGACAGCTTGAATTTGGGCGACCATGTGGGGGACGACCCCGCACTGGTCGCGCACAACCGTTCCGCATTGGCGCAGGCCTTGGACGGCGCACATCCCGTGTTTTTAAAGCAAGTTCACGGCGTAGAGGTTGTGCCAATCGACGCAAAAACGCCCGATGGCCTGGCCTGCGACGCGGCTTTCACCCGCGCAGCGAATGTGGCCTGCACCATCATGGTGGCCGATTGTTTGCCGGTGCTCTTGGTCGATGCGCAAGGTAGCGCGGTTGCCGCAGCCCATGCGGGCTGGCGTGGTTTGGCTGCGGGCGTGTTGGAGCAAACGGTGCAAGCCCTTTGCCGCGCTGCCCAATGCCAAGCGAGCGATATTCGCGTGTGGTTGGGGCCGTGCATTGGGCCAGCAGCGTTCGAAGTGGGAGACGAAGTTCGACGCGCTTTTGTGGCGCAACACCCACAGCTTGAGATTTTTTTTACACCCAAAGCAGACGCGATGGGCAAGTGGCTGGCCGATTTGTCAGGCTTGG
This sequence comes from uncultured Burkholderiales bacterium, assembly GCA_903832625.1. GTDB lineage: Bacteria > Pseudomonadota > Gammaproteobacteria > Burkholderiales > Burkholderiaceae_C > Limnohabitans. The sequence continues at coordinate 69,217 of CAILCI010000029.1, forward strand.
CGCGTTGGCGCTTGCAACACGTTGGCGTGCAAGACGTGGCGGGCAATGACGGCAGCGCTGCGTGGTGTACGGTGCAGCAGCGCTCACGCTTCTTTTCGTTCCGCCGCGACGGCGTCACGGGGCGCTTCGCCGCTTGCATTTGGCGCAGCGTTTGAGGCTGACGCCGTGTTCAATGCTTGAGCTGCTTGCAATTCTTGCGCCTGTCGCGCGCGCCGCCGCGCAGGCGTGCCCATGATGTAGCCTACGACCAACATCGGCAGTAGCCCATAGAGTAAAAAAGTAAACACCGCGCCCAGCACCGTGCCGATGGGACTCACGGCCTCCGCCACAGCCATCATCAGCGCAACATAAAACCAAGCGATCAGAACCAAATACATCTAGGGGTTTTCTCTGGAGTTTGAGGAATGTCAGTAAACCGAAGGTATTTCACTGACATACTGGCGACAGTTGAATACAGAAAATCAAATTAAGGAAAGCCACTGTGCAAGACATGTCGCAATTATGGGGTGGAGCCGAGCAACTCCAAAAAACCTTAGCCGATTCATGGTCAAAGGCTTTGGGAACTTTTCAAACCACCTCACAAGGTGCCGCGCCGCCCCTGACGTTTGCGTCCGACAAACTCGAAGCTTTGCAAAAAGACTACATTGCGCAAGCCACCGAATTGTGGAACCAAAGCCTGCAAGAAAACCCCAAACTCAAAGACCGCCGTTTTGCCAATGAAGCGTGGTCGCACAACCCCATGGCAGCCTTCACCGCTGCGGTGTATTTGCTCAACACCCGCACCTTGATGGGCTTGGTCGATGCCGCGCAAACCGATGCCAAAACCAAGGCGCGTTTGCAGTTTTCGGTGGAGCAGTTTTCGGCCGCCACAGCGCCCAGCAACTTCTTGATGTTCAACGCCGAAGCCCAGCAAAAAGCCATTGAAACCAAAGGCGAGAGCATTGCCAAAGGCGTACAAAACATGTTGCACGACATGAAGCAAGGCCACGTCTCCATGACCGACGAGAGCTTGTTCGAAGTCGGCAAAAACGTCGCTACCACCGAAGGCAAAGTGGTCTTCGAAAACGAGTTTTTCCAACTGCTCGAATACAAACCTCTCACCGCCAAGGTGTACGAGCGGCCGTTCTTGCTCATCCCGCCGTGCATCAACAAGTTTTATATCTTGGATTTGCAGCCCGCCAACTCGCTCATTCGCTACGCTGCCGCGCAAGGACACCGCACCTTTGTGGTGAGCTGGCGCAATCCCGACGAGTCCATGAAAGACACGACGTGGGACGACTACATCGAGCATGTGGCGATTCAAGCCATCTCGGTGGTACAAGAAATTTCTGGCAGCGAGCAAATCAATGCCTTGGGTTTTTGCGTGGGCGGCACGATTTTGTCCAACGCCTTGGCGGTGTTGGCCGCGCGTGGCGAAGATCCTGTGGCCAGCGCCACCTTTCTCACCACCTTGATCGACTTCAGCGACACGGGGGTGTTGGACGTTTTCATCGACGAAGCATTTGTCAAGTTCCGTGAAATGCAGTTTGCCGAAGGCGGTTTGATGAAAGGCCAAGACATGGCCTCGACCTTTAGCTTTTTGCGCCCCAACGATTTGGTCTGGAACTACGTGGTGGGCAACTACCTCAAAGGCGAAACCCCGCCGCCGTTTGATTTGCTCTACTGGAACAGCGATTCCACCAACCTGCCAGGCCGCATGTACGCTTGGTATTTGCGCAACACCTATCTTGAGAACAACCTCATTCAACCCGGCAAAGCCAAGGTCTGCGGTGAGTCGATTGACTACCGCAAGGTCAAGATGCCGCTCTACATTTACGGCTCACGAGAAGACCACATCGTGCCCATTGGCGGCGCCTATGCCACGACCCAAGTTTTTCCCGGTAAAAAACGCTTTGTCATGGGCGCATCAGGCCACATTGCAGGTGTGATCAACCCGCCCGAAGCCAACAAACGCTGCTACTGGACAGGCGCTGCCGACAAATTCCCTAAAACCGCGCCCGAATGGATAGCCTCTGCCAAAGAACATGCAGGCAGCTGGTGGCCCGATTGGTCGGCTTGGCTCAAAACCCATGCGGGCAAGCAAATCGCCGCGCCCAAAAGCTATGGCAAAGGTAAGTACAAAGCCATTGAAAACGCACCCGGGCGTTACGTCAAAGCTCGCGCTGAAGGCTAATCTTTCTTTTTTTAAAACACAGACATCTGGAGAACTCATGCAAGAAGACATCGTCATTGTTTCCGCCGCTCGCACCGCAGTTGGCAAATTTGGTGGCTCGCTTGCCAAAGTGTCCGCCCCTGAGTTGGGCTCGATTGTGATTCGCGAAGCCATCGCCCGCGCCAAGCTCGACCCAGCGCTCATTGGTGAAGTCATCATGGGTCAAGTGCTGGCCGCAGGCGCAGGTCAAAACCCAGCGCGACAAGCCCTCATGAAATCGGGTGTGCCGCAAGAAGTGCCAGCGTTGACCATCAACGCCGTGTGCGGCTCTGGACTCAAGGCCGTCATGTTGGCTGCGCAGGCCGTGGCTTGGGGTGACAGCGACATTGTGGTGGCCGGTGGCCAAGAAAACATGAGCGCCTCGCCCCACGTTTTGATGGGTTCACGCGATGGACAACGCATGGGCAACTGGAACATGGTGGACTCCATGATCGTGGACGGCCTGTGGGACGTCTACAACCAGTACCACATGGGCATCACCGCCGAAAACGTGGCCAAAGCCCACAGCATCACACGCGATATGCAAGATGCCTTGGCCTTGGCCAGCCAACAAAAAGCCTCGGCAGCACAAGACGCGGGCAAGTTCAAAGACGAAATCGTCTCGGTCAGCATCCCACAGCGCAAGGGCGACCCCGTGGTGTTCAACAGCGACGAATTCATCAACAAAAAAACCAATGCCGAAGCCTTGGCCGGTTTGCGCCCCGCCTTTGACAAAGCAGGTTCTGTGACAGCGGGCAACGCCTCTGGCATCAACGACGGCGCGGCAGCGGTGGTGGTCATGACGGCCAAACGCGCTGCGGCTTTAGGCCTCACCCCCTTGGCACGCATTGCAGCCTTTGGCACCAGCGGTTTAGACCCCGCCACCATGGGCATGGGACCTGTGCCTGCGTCACGCAAAGCCTTGCAACGTGCGGGCTGGAAAGCCTCAGACGTGGACTTGTTCGAATTGAACGAAGCCTTTGCCGCGCAAGCTTGCGCGGTGAACAAAGCGCTGGACATCGATCCCGCGCGCGTGAATGTGAATGGCGGCGCAATTGCCATCGGTCACCCCATTGGTGCGTCGGGCTGTCGTATCTTGGTGACCTTGCTGCACGAAATGCAACGCACCAACGCCAAAAAAGGCTTGGCTGCTTTGTGCATTGGCGGCGGCATGGGCGTGTCTTTGGCGCTTGAGCGTTGAGCCGTTTCTTCAGCATTAATTCGATCCATAACTCATACAACAGGAGATGAAACATGAGTAAAAAAGTAGCGTATGTCACAGGCGGTATGGGCGGTATCGGTACCGCCATTTGCCAGCGTTTGCACAAAAACGGTTTCACCGTCATCGCAGGCTGCGGCCCCACACGCGACTTTGACAAATGGCTGGCCGAGCAAAAAGCGCTGGGCTATACCTTTTATGCGTCGGTGGGCAACGTGGGCTCTTGGGACTCCACGGTCGAAGCCTTTGCCAAAGCCAAAGCTGAGCACGGCCCGATTGACGTGTTGGTCAACAACGCGGGCATCACCCGTGACCGCATGTTCCTCAAAATGACCCGCGAAGACTGGGATGCGGTGATCGACACCAACCTCAACTCCATGTTCAACGTCACCAAACAAGTGGTGGCTGACATGGTGGAGCGCGGTTTTGGTCGCATCATCCAAATCTCATCGGTCAATGGTGAAAAAGGTCAATCGGGTCAAACCAACTACTCCGCTGCCAAAGCGGGCATGCACGGCTTTACCATGGCTTTGGCGCAAGAGCTGGCCAACAAAGGCGTGACGGTCAACACCGTGAGCCCTGGCTACATCGGCACCGACATGGTTCGCGCCATTCGCCAAGACGTGTTGGACAAAATTGTCGCCACCATTCCCGTCAAACGCTTGGGTACACCTGAAGAAATCGGCTCCATCGTGGGCTGGTTGGCAGGGGACGAGTCGGGCTTTACCACGGGCGCAGACTTCTCTTGCAACGGTGGTTTGCACATGGGTTAATGCCCGCCATTGCATGGGCTTGAAACAATCAGGCTCATGCATTGACGCTCGAGTTGGGCGAGCTGGATTTTTTGTTTTTTCTGCACGCATCCGAACAGTAGAGAACCTGCTCCCAATTTTTTTCCCAAGATTTACGCCAAGTCATTTCCCGACCGCACGTCTTGCAAGATTTGCTGGGCAGGCTTTGTTTGTTGCCTTTGAAGGATGAGATTTTGTTCATGGTTTGAGTCTTGCTGCGCATGTGCGTGTGTCACGCTTTTCCTTCGTGCAAATCGATGCCTTCATGAAGCGCAATTTTTTCGAGGGCATTTTCAAACAACGACCGAGCCGACCCTGAGATGGAACGCAAATACGCATGCAGGTGTGCGTCGTCTGCGTTTTTGTTCAAGCACTCTTGGCTATATTCTTCAAAGCTGGCCAGTTGAGCGATCAACTCTGCTACGTGTCTTGGGCATTCGCACAGCACATTGGTGGAAATGCCTGCAACCCGCGTCAATGTTTCATCCGAGTACTTGCGGCTTGAAATGACGCTGCCTGATGTGCCGAACTCTTGAGCTCGTGCTTGATCCACAAACAAGACCGATTGGATCAATTCCGCCAGCTCACTGTCGGAGATGGGCTCTCTTCTGACAATCAGTCCGGAAAACTTCATCGCTTGAACAACGGATTCTGGCGCAAAGTTATAAATCACGATGGTTTGCGCAAATTTGTGTTGATGTATCAGCGCTTGGACTGCGGTGTGAACTGTTGTTTGGAGTGTGTTGACTTTGATCAGCAAGACTTGGGATTGTTCGGACAGCTCTGCTGTCATGGCGGATGCCAAGTCCTGCATCACGTCGGTGACTTTGACCGCGTTTTGCTTTAAACCTGAAGCGAATTTCTTCGATTCAATTCGATTCGCCATACCCAAGCCCACAACCGCCAGGCTCAACGGCTCGCCTCGGGTTGAAAGTTTGGCTTGAGCACTGGGTTGGACGTTGCGCATACGCCGCAATTGGTCTAAATCTAAATTGGCAATGGCGCTGATGGAATGCCCCTCGCTGGAGAGTTGCTTGAGCAAAATAGCTTTTGACACATCGTGCTCAGCAAACAAGCGTTGCCTGCCCTGTGTTTTGACTGGACTGAAGGCGCCATAGCGTGTTTCCCAGATTCTGAGCGTCGATACGGGGATGCCCGTCGTTTTGGACACAGCACCAATTCGAAAAAGCAGGCTGGTCGGTGTGGTTATGGACATTGGGCTTGCATCGTTGAGTAGTTGTTGAGTAGATAATATGCTGAAATCTACCGAGATCATTCATGGCAATCAAATTTTCACAACGCTTGGCAACCCTCTGCGAGGGCGATGTGTCTGCTGTGATTCAGATGGCTTGGGAGGACAGAACCTCTTTTGAGACCATCCAAGAGCGGGTGGGCTTGTCTGAGTCTGAGGTCATCCGCTTGATGCGCCATGAGCTCAAAGCGAGCTCATTTCAGATGTGGCGCACACGCATGAAGGGGCGAGCGACCAAGCATCGTGCTTTGAGAAGCCCTGAGATGAAATTTCATGACCTTGAGGTGGCGGATCATCGCCGCCCAAACTGTTAATCCCACCTTTTTTGGAGAAACCCATGTCACAAGACCCGAGATGTTGTGGGACTGGCACTTGCATCATCAACGAAGACGGTGTGTGTTGGTGCGGTCAAAAATGGGATGGTGAAAAGATGTGCTTCCCCAAGCCTGAAGAGCGCCAAGGGCAAGAATCTCAGGCGGGTGCTGCACACAACCCAGTGGTCAGCTGAGTCGTTGCTCCAAATTGAGATTAGGCTCTTTGCCAATGTCTTGACCCAACAGATCGATCTGCTGGGCTAGCGCAAAGTCTTTTGCGGTCAGCCCGCCCGCATCGTGGGTGCTGAGTCGAATTTTCACCTGGGTGTAGTTGGAGATAAATTCTGGATGATGATCGTGCGCCTGTGCCAACTCGCCGACTTGAACAAAAAAATGCATCGCCGTTTTGAAGCTGTCAAACTCCCACTCATTCAAGATGCTCGTTTTGTTGGCATTTAGGCGCCAGTTTGCGAGATGTTTGAGTTCTGCATCGATGTCCGCGTCGCTCAGTCGTGCCAGCATGGCGTAATCCTCTTTTGTGCGGCTGTTGTGACAATCAATTCTAGAATTTCAGCCATTTCCTAGAACCCTAAAGCTTAGCTGAGAGAATAGGGGGCTGTGTGTGCAAATGGTGTGCACCTCATGAGAAAACCGCCTAAATGCAGCCATTGATAGAAAAAAAAGTTGCCACCCAGACGCCTCAGAACATGTGGCGCACGGCTGTCGCGCCGATGATGGACTGGACTGATCGTCATTGCCGCTACTTTCATCGCTTGCTCACGCGCCACGCGCTGCTCTACACCGAGATGGTGACCACGGGCGCGTTGCGACATGGCGATGTGCAGCGGCATCTGCGCTTCAATGATCCGGAGCATCCTGTGGCCTTGCAGTTGGGTGGCAGCGAAGCGAGCGAGCTGGCCCATGCCGCCAAACTGGGCGAGCAATACGGCTATGACGAAATTAATTTGAATTGCGGCTGTCCCTCAGAGCGGGTGCAGCGTGGTGCCTTTGGTGCTTGCCTCATGAACGAACCACAGACTGTGTCAGATGGTGTCAAAGCCATGCTGGATGTGGTGAGCGTGCCTGTGACCGTCAAACACCGCATCGGCATTGACAAAATAGAGAGTTACGACTTTGTACGAGATTTTGTCGGCACGGTTGCGCAAGCGGGATGCCGAGTTTTTATCGTCCATGCACGCAATGCGTGGCTGCAAGGCCTGAGTCCGAAAGAAAACCGCGAAATCCCGCCCTTGCGTTATGAGTTGGCTTATCAACTCAAAAAAGACTTTTCGGATTTGGTGATCGTGGTCAACGGCGGCATCACCACCAATGCGCAAATTTCCGATCATTTGCAGCATTGCGATGGCGTCATGCTGGGGCGCGAGGCCTACTATCGTCCTTGGTTGATGACCGAATGGGATGCACAGTTTTACGGCGATGCGTCAGGCACAGTGCATTCCCGCGAAGCCATTGAAGAAGCCATGGTGGCTTACATGGAACAGGCACACGCCCAAGACGGCTGCCCTTGGTACGCCATCGCACGGCACATGCTGGGTCTGTATCACGGCCAGCGCGGTGGTCGTTTATGGCGTCAGGTCTGGAGCGATCACAAACTCAAGCCCTTGGCACCAAGAGCCGTCATGCAGCTCGCCCGCCAGGCATTACAGCGAGGTGCGCAAGCGGCGCCTCAATGAACTTGCTTGACCACATTTTTTTTCAAAAATGCGACCAACACACTCGCCAATGCCAGTACCAGCGCCGTTCCCAGCCAATCGCCTAAGCTCATGACGAAGGTGGCGTCTAAAAAGTGCTCGGTGCGATGGTTGATGACAAACCATATTTGATGCAGGCTGGCACTGATCGTAGAAAACAACACGGAGAGCTTGAGCAAATCACGCGAGGTGGTGTTTTTTAGATTGGGCTCGACATTGAAAAATCGAATAGACAAATAACGCGCAAGCAGGGGGGAAAAGCCTGAAATGATGGATGTAACGATCAGTTCGAAATAATTATCTTCAAAATAAAATTCATAACCTATCAAGAATGAACTGATTGAAATACCAATAGCACCATATTCAACCAAAACCAAAACTAAAATTAGCCGCAGTCCGCTGGGTAAAAATACCCAATTGACGCCGTGGGAGAACTCAATCGTTGAGAACAAGTAGTCGTTGAGCTGAAAACCCAAAAAATAAATGACCGCACTCAGCGCAATCATTGAAAAACAAGCCGTTTTCGAGAGTCGATCAGTCATATTCATTCAGGTATTTTCATTTATATGTCTTTAATTCGCAATAAGCCTTTGGGCGGATAGAATTTTGGATATATTTAAATTAAATAATGAATATTTAGAGGTTAAAAACGAGTCGTTGCTTAACTTGTGTTGCAAAATTGGCTACATTGAGAGACATCTTTTTTTAAAAAAACCAGGAGACACAACATGAACATTCCATCGCTTAAAAACAAAGTTTCCGAACAAGAATGGCAGCTGCGCTGTGACTTGGCGGCGGCGTATCGCTTGGTGGCCTTGTACGGTTGGAGCGACTTGGTGTTTACGCACATCACCGCGCGTATTCCTGGGCCTGAGCATCATTTTTTGATCAATCCTTATGGTTTGATGTTTGATGAAATCACGGCCTCGTCCTTGATTCGGGTGGACAAAGACTGCAACAAAATTTCTGAATCAAATTTTCCGGTCAACCCTGCTGGCTTTGTGATTCACAGCGCAGTGCACGAAGTGCGTGAAGACGCGCAATGCGTCTTGCACACCCACACGCGTGCAGGCGTGGGCGTGGCGGCACAAAAATGTGGTGTCTTGCCTATCTCACAGCAAAGCACGTTTGTGTTGGCTTCTTTGGCCTATCACGCCTATGAGGGCGTGGCGTTTCGTCCCGATGAAAAACCACGCTTGCAAGCTGATTTGGGCAACAAAACATTTTTATGTTTGCGCAACCACGGCTTGCTCACGGTGGGTAAAAGTGTGGCGGACGCATTTTTGTCCATGTATGTGTTTGAGTCGGCTTGCCAAATTCAAATTGCTGCGCAAGCGGGGGGCGAGTTGGTGAATGTGGATCCACGAATTGTGGAAGGCACGGCCAAAGCGATGCAGGTTCAGACCGACGGTTTGGGCGGCGCTTTCGTGTGGCCGAGCTTGATTCGAAAACTCGATAAAGTAGACCCCAGTTACAAAGATTAACCGACACAATTGGACATGCCCGAACGCAAGCCGCCCACGCTCAAAGACCTCATTCCTGTCGAAAGCTATGACGAGGAATGGCAAGTCGTCATCTTCGAAGACGATGGCACAGAGCGCACGGTGAGCGTTCAACATTTGACCAAACGCGTCATGGCCATGCTGCATCTCAACGACATTGAGATGAGCACCGAGTTTTTTGACGATGGCAACTTGAGCGTGACGCAATACGCGCTGCAACTCGAAGTTGATGCGCCGCATTACGCTGCCTATTACCCATATGACAAGGGGCCGCTCAAAACAACGCTAGAAGCCGATGAAGTGCATCAAATTTTGCGTATCCGCTTAGACACGCCGCTGGCCTTTGGCATGGATGCTTTGGAGCCTTTGTTGCGCATTTTGAATGAGTACAACATCGATTTTTACGGTTCAAGCTTTGCGGCCTTGGTGCAAGAGTCAGACTTGTACGAAGACATCGAGCCGGGCAAAGAAGTCAAGGTGGTGGTCGATGCGTGCTTGGATGGCTACAAAGACAACTTTGGCATCATCGACATCAACCGTGCCATGCACCGACTCACCTCACGCGTGATCATGCATTGCCCCGAAATTCATCAGCGTATTCAGAAAATTTTGGACGACCGTTACCGCTATTGATGGCTCACCAATTGGGCTTGCGCTTGTCGATAAAAGCTTGCACGCCTTCCAGCGCGGTGTCGTCCATCATGTTGCACGCCATGGTGTGTTCGGCTGTTTGGTAAGCGGCTGCTAGCGGCATTTCCAATTGTTTGTAAAACAAGTCCTTGCCCATCGCAATGCCCAAGCGCGGTTTGGCGGTGATGCGATCAATCCAAAAATTGACCTGTGCCGTGAGGCCATCTTCCGGCGTCACAGCATTGATCAAGCCTTTCTCCAGCGCCAACTCAGCGCTGATGAAATCTCCCGTGACCAGCATTTCAAACGCAGCCTTTTGCGACACATTGCGCGACAAGGCGACGCTGGGCGTGGCGCAAAACAAACCGAGGTTGACGCCGCTTACTGCAAACTTGGCGTTGACGCTAGCCACCGCCAAATCACACATGGCCACCAACTGGCAGCCCGCTGCCGTGGCAACTCCGTCCACGGCTGCGATGACAGGCACCGGCAGGTTGCGCAGCGACATCATCATGCGGCTGCATTGTGCAAACAGGGTTTGGTAAAAATCCATGGATGGATTGCGGCGCATTTCGCGCAAATCGTGTCCGGCGCAAAAGGCTTTGCCCGTGGCGCTGATCACCAGTACGCGCAGACTCTCGTCGGCGACCAGAAGGTCTAGCTCGTGCTGCAAGGCGTTGAGCATGTCGCTCGACAACGCATTGAAAGCCTGCGGACGGTTGAGCTCTAAGCGCACCACGCCGCGTGCATCGCGATCAACCAAGACAAAGGGTTCTTCTTTCAGGTTTGCTGCATGAGACATGGCGTGCCTTTCGTGATCAGCCACCCCGCGCGCGTTCGCGCAGTTGGAATTTTTGGATTTTTCCAGTCGAGGTTTTGGGGATTTCTTCAAAACGAATATCGCGCGGCACTTTGTAGCTGGCTAACAGAGATTTGCAGTGCTCCACCAAGTCTTGCGCGCTCACGGCGCTGCCAGCTTTGACCTCTACATAGGCCACAGGCGTTTCACCCCAATTGTCGTCGGGCTTGGCCACCACTGCACAGGCCAACACCGCTGCGTGACGGTAGAGCGCGTCTTCAACTTCGAGAGAGCTGATGTTTTCACCGCCCGAGATGATGATGTCTTTGCTGCGGTCTTTGATCTTGAGGTAGTGATCGGCTTCTTTGACTGCCAAGTCACCCGTGTGAAACCAGCCGCCTGCAAAGGCTTCTTGTGTGGCCTTGGGGTTTTTCAAATAGCCTTTCATCACCACGTTGCCGCGAAACATGATTTCGCCCATGGTTTGACCATCCGCGGGCAGGGACTGCATGGTCTTGGCATCGAGCAAGGTCATGCCTTCTTGCATGGGATAGCGCACGCCTTGGCGGCCATTGAGACGTGTTTGTTCGGACAAATCTTGCTTTGCCCACGAATCGCGCTTCACGGCGACCGACGACGGGCCATAGACCTCGGTCAAGCCGTAGACATGTGTGATGTCAAAGCCGAGCTTGGCCATGCCCTCAATCATCGACGCAGGCGGTGCAGCGCCTGCCACCATGCCTTTAACGTGTTGGCTAATGCCTTGGCGCATTTCGGCGGGCGCGGCAATCAGCAAGTTGTGCACGATGGGCGCAGCGCAGTAGTGATCGACCTGATGCTCGGCCATGGCTTGCAAAATATGCGGCGCATCGACGCGGCGCAAGCACACGTGTGTGCCGCCCAGCATGGCCACGGTCCAAGGGAAGCACCAGCCATTGCAATGGAACATGGGTAGCGTCCACAAGTATTTGGGGAAGTTGGGCATGTTCCAAGTGACGGCATTGCTGACCGCATTGAGGTAGGCGCCTCGGTGGTGCGTGACCACGCCTTTGGGGTCGCCTGTCGTACCCGAGGTGTAGCTCACAGCAATCGCGTCCCATTCGTCTTGCGGGCCGTGCAGGGCGATGGGCTCATGCGCTGCAATCCAAGCTTCGTATTCGTGGGCGCCCAAGCGGTCGCCCGGGCCAGTGTATTCGCTGTCGCACACATCGATGACGGTTACATTGCGATGGAATTCTGTTTTCAGCAGCTCAAGCGCAGGTGCAACGATGTGGGCAAACTCGCGGTCCGTGATGAGCACATCGGCTTCGCAGTGGTTGATTTGCCAAGCAATCAGCGGCGCGTCCAGCCGCGTGTTGATGGTGTTGAGAACGGCGTTCAAGCCGGGGACGGCGTAATGCGCTTCCACCATTTCGGGGGTATTGGAGAGCATCACGCTCACCGTGCTGCCGCGCTTGACGCCCAGGGCTTGCAATGCTGCTGCCAAGCGGCATGAACGCTCTTGCACTTCTTGCCAGTTGTAGCGACGCGCGCCATGCACAACAGCGGGCAAGTCGGCAAAGACTTCGCCACTGCGCGCCAAAAAGCTCACGGGAGACAACGCCACAAAATTGGCGTCGTTTTTCTCAAGGTGTAAATCGAAGATGGAGGGCATAGAGTTACGTGGATTTCTTGAATCCACGACTCTACACCTCTGATCAGTGCTTAGCTTTTCGCAGGCTTACAGTCGCCGCAAATGAACATGCTCTGGTTGAGTAAGCGCTTGAAGGTGCCAAGCGCTCGGGGTTTGTGCAAACCACATTTGTAGCAACTCATGCTGCCAGCGGTATGGCCTGAGCCTCCGAAGGGCGAACCTGAAGTCTTGGATTTGTAACGCAGACCATCGTTGGAGATTTGGGTGGTTTCGCTTTTACTCATTCTGCTAATTTTATTACATTGTGAGCAAGCGTATCTACCAGCACGGTTGTGCCAAGTTTTGGCTTAGCATTTTGCGATGCAATTCCAACGTGCTTCGGCAGACCTCATTGACTCACGTGTTGCCGCTTGGCGCTTGCTGACCGTTGTGTGTTTGGTCACGCTGGGCAACAGCAGCATGTACGCCATTTCTGTGGTTTTGCCTGCGGTGCAGGCCGAATTTGGGGTGAGCCGAGCCGATGCCTCCATGCCCTACACCATGATGATGATTGGCCTAGGTCTGGGCGGTTTGTGGACGGGTAAGTGGGCCGATCGCTACGGCATTACACGCGTCTTGTGGCTCGGTGCGGTGGCGGTGTGTGCGGGTTTTGTGCTGGCCAGCGTGTCGGGCGGGATTTGGTGGTTTGGCTTGTCCAATGCGTTGCTTGGGTTTTTAGGCGGTTCATCCACTTTCGCACCTCTGATGGCCGATACCGCGTTGTGGTGGAACAAGCGCCGAGGCATTGCGGTGGCTATTTGCGCGTGTGGCAACTATGTGGCGGGTGCCGTGTGGCCGCCGATTGCGCAATGGGGCATAGAGCACATCGGTTGGCGGCAAACCTATTTGTATATGGGGCTTTTTTGCGGTGCCGGCATGTTGTTGTTGTCTTTGCGAATGCGCATCAGACCGCCTTTGGTGGAGCTTGCCCCGCTGCGTGCTGCGTCTCTTAGTGCTGAAGCTGGCGTGTCTGCGGCAGCGAACGCCAGCCAGCGCCCCTTTGGTTTGAGTTTGAACAAGGCGCAGCTTTTGCTGTGCACGGCTGGTGTGGCGTGTTGTGTGGCCATGGCCATGCCGCAGGTCCACATCGTGTCATATTGTGCTGATTTGGGGTATGGCGCTGGACGCGGCGCGCAAATGCTCTCGCTCATGTTGGCTTGCGGCATTGTGAGCCGCTTGGTGTCGGGCTGGGTGTGTGATCACATAGGGGGCGTACGCACTTTGCTTCTCGGCTCGGCCTTGCAGGGCTTGGCTTTGCTCTTGTTCTTGCCCTTTGACGGCTTGGTGCCCCTGTACATCATCTCTGCCATGTTTGGCTTGTTTCAAGGCGGCATTGTTCCTTCCTACGCCATCATCGTGCGCGAACACTTTCCAGCTCAAGAGGTGGGCGCACGGGTGGGCTCGGTGATCATGGCAACTCTGCTGGGCATGGCGTTGGGTGGCTGGTTGAGCGGCAAGATATTTGACGTCACGGGGTCTTATCAGGCTGCGTTTATTAATGGATTGGCTTGGAATTTGTTAAATCTAAGTATTGCATTTTGGATATATTTACAAATTCGAAAAGAGAAGTAATTATATAAGAATAAATTTTTCCTATAAATAATAATTTAAGTAACAATTTAAGGTTTTGAACTGTAAACTTCTCATTTTTCAATGAGGAGTAAAGTGTGGTTTATAAGGCTGGGAAATATATTATTGTATTATTGATAACATTCCTTTGCCTTTTCTTGGTGAGTACTTTCTCGCAAGATAAATGCGGCGAGATCACTGACAAAGATAAAAAATCTTTTTGCCAAGCTATAGACACACGCAAAGAGCACTTCTGTCACAAAATTAGTAATAACGATCTGACCAAGGCATGTATGGGGCGCATCAGAAATAATCCTCGCATGTGCAACTCAGTGACTGATGAGAAATTGCGCAAACGCTGCTTAATGTTTGTGACTTGAATGAAGCAAATTAGCAACGCTTGCCTGTATTTGAATGGATTAATTTATGTTCTGGCAGGAACACCAAATACCTGCCTAAGAAAATATTCACTTGAGTAAATTTATCAATCCAATAAACTGACTTTTTAGTGCGTTTTGGCACATTAAAAAATCAAATTGGAGGATAAATGGGGGACTACACAAATATGTCGTATTACTACGATGTCATTATGACGTCTGGTTACTACGATTATGAAAAGATTGTCGACAGTTTGCTCAATGGCCAAACGGGTCAGCGGGTATTGGAAATTGGCTGCGGCACAGGATTGATCCTAGAAGAATTAGCCAAAAGACAGTCTCAATCGAGCATTGCGGGCATTGATTTGACCCAAGCAATGCTCAACATTGCCCAAGAGCGGCTCAAGCCATTTGGCAATGTGTCGCTGTCACAGCAAAACGTGTGCTCTCTCGATTTGCCACAACAGCAAGATTTGGCCTTTTCCTATGGCGGTGTTTGGTATTTTGTGGTGGACGGGGACAAAGAGCCCTTCATGGTCAGCCACATTCCTGATCATGAGGCCAATCAGCTTGGATTGGCGCGAGTTGCCCAATATATTGCAAAAGGGGGCACGTTGTTGCTGGGTATTCAAGGGCCCCATCACGATTACGCCAAACCGATCGCCAACGGCATGGTGTACTCACAAAAAATCGAGCCCAGCGCGCACGGCTTTACCAAGCACTATTTTTTGAACGACGGCGATACGCGCTTGATGGCGCAAACCATTGACTACCGCACTTACAGCTTTGCGCAAGCTTTGGAAATGATGGGTGTCAACGGTATTGAATACGCGCCGCAAGAAAACCGTGGCCATTTATTTTTGGGATTTAAAAAAACATGAAGCCCCGTTTGTTGTTTGTCGGAGTGGGCAACATGGGCAACCCCATGGCCGCCAATTTGATCAAAGCGGGCTATGCGCTCACGGTGTTTGACCTGGTGCGCGACAAAGCCCTCAACCTATTGGATCTGGGCGCGCATTGGGCGAGCAGCTTGCCTGAAGCAGTGGCTCAGGCTGATGTGATCATGGCTTCTTTGCCGGGGCCTGAACAGGTGCGCCAAGTCATGCTCGGCGATCAGGGCGTCTTGGCACACGCCCGCCCGGGTTGCACAGTGATTGACACCTCAACCAGCGCCGTCGATTTGGTACGTGAACTGGTGGCTGTGGGCAAAGCACGCGGCGTTGATTTTTTAGAAGCGCCGGTGACCAATGCGGTGGACTTTGCGGCGCTGGGTCGTTTGTCCATCTTCGTGGGCGGCGACCCCGCGTGTTTTGAACGACACAGACCCATTTTTGAAGTCATTGGCGAAAAGATTTTCCATGTGGGAGAGCCCGGCAATGGCGCCACCATCAAGCTTTTGACCAATTTGCTGTGGTTTGTCAGTGCTGCGGCCATTGGCGAGGGCTTGATGTTGGGTGCCAAAGCGGGCATTCCCTTGCCCACGGTGTGGGAGGCCATCAAATCGAGCGCAGGTAACAGTTGGGTGGCCGAGCACGATGTGCCGTCCATCTTTGCCGGGCATTACGACCCGAGTTTTTCGCTGGCCTTGTGTTGCAAAGACTTGCGATTGGTCAATGAAATTGCGCACGCCCAAGGCTACAGCTTGAAGATGGGTGAGATGGCGCAGTCCTTGTTTCAAGAAGCGCTGCAAACTTACGGTGCAGATGCCGCCGAACTGCACGTCGTCAAGCTGCTGGAAGAACGTGTGGGCTTGCTTTTGCGCCCACCGCACGGCCAAGCCCTGGAAGGTCAGGCATGAAACAGCAAGCCCGTTTGATGACCGAGGCCTACCGCCACATGCCCCAAGGCGTGGCGGAAAACTACCGTTACTGGGGCGCAGAGCGTACCGTCTTTGTTCAAAGCGCCAAGGGCTGTCGCTTCACCGATTGCGATGGCAAAACCTACGTCGACTTTCGCCTAGGGTATGGCCCCATCATCTTGGGTTATCGGGATGATCGGGTGGATCAAGCGGTGATTCGCCAAATCACCCAGTCGGGCACTTTGACAGGTTTTTCGTCGGAGCTGGATGCCCAAGTGGTGCAGCAAGTCAAAGCCCTGTGTCCGCAGATCGACAAAATGCGCTTTGCCAACTCCGGCACCGAAGCCGTGATGGGCGCGATTCGCACCGCGCGCGGATTCACGGGGCGCGAGCGCGTGGCGATTGTGGAGGGCAGCTTTCATGGCCTCAACGACGAGATGATGTGGAAGTCCGACATCGAGCATTGGCAGCCGGGCAGCGCCACGGCGCCGCAAGTCATTCCCTTTGGGGCAGGCGTCCCCGAGCGCACGCGGTCTCTGGTCGACATCATCCAGCTCAATGATTTTGCGGGCTTGGAGCAGTTGTTTGCCGAGAAACATGCGCAGCTGGCCGCTGTGTTGCTCGAACCCATCATCGGCAACGCGGGCAGTATTTCGGCCACGCCTGAATGGTTGCAGCGCTTGCGCGACTTGTGTACCGAACACGGCACGCAACTCATCATCGACGAAGTGAAAACTGGTTTTCGGGTTGCCAAGGGCGGAGCGCAATCGCTCTATCGTATTTACGGCGATCTCACCACTTTTGCCAAAGCCATGGGCAACGGCTACCCAGTGGCTGCGTTTGGGGGGCGAGCTGAGGTGATGGATGTGGTGGGTTCGCACAAAGGCGGCGTGGTGCATGGCGGCACTTACACCGCCAACATGGTGGCCATCAGCGCTGCTCACGCCACGCTGGAGGTGCTCACACACACCGACGCCATGAAAACCATCAATGGTGTGGGTCATGCCATCCAAGCCTTGCTGGGACGCGTGTTCACAGCAGCGGGCATTGCCCATGCGTTCGCTGGGCCGCCCGCCATGTTTGGCATTCACTTCACCCCAGATGTACCCACCAACTACCGCGATTGGCGACGCACCGACAGCGCTTTGTACCAACGCTTTGCATGGCATTTGATAGATTTGGGTGTGATGCTCGAACCCGACTCGCGTGAGCCGTGGTTTATTTGCGAGGCACATGCCGATTTAGATTTTGCTTGGTTGGAAGATGTGGCCACCCAAGCCATACAACGTGCACAGCTAGATATTTGAAATTATTGATTTGCAAAAAATAAGGTCTTGCAATTAGCGGTATCGTATACATATAAACCCCATGTCGGGGTGCTTTACCTTTGCGTCATAAAAAAACTGCAAAATCGAGTGGTAGTGCGACCGATTTGTGTTCGTTTTGCAAAAGGATTTTCATGTCTAAGTGGTATTTGCAGTTCTTCAGACGTTTTGTTTTTGCCTCCCTCATGTGCGCGAGCATGGCTGCTTGGGCGTTGCCCAGCCCCAAAGACATTGAGGCGGCGGTGGATGCTGGTCGTCTGAGTCAAGCCGAGAGCATGTTGCGCGAGGTGATCCAAGAAAAACCGCAAAGCGCCAAAGCGCACTTTGAGTTGGGCGAAGTCTTGGCACGTGAAGGCCATTACAGCCAAGCTGTGCAAGCCCTCAAAGAAGCGCAACAGCTTGATCCGTCGCTCAAATTTACCAACCAGCCCGAGCACTTCAATGCATTGCTTGAAAAAGTCACGGGTTTGGCCGCATCGGCCAATGTGAATGTCAATGCGGGCGCCAAAGCGGGCGCAACAACAATTCAGCCCCAAACTCTGGCTGTGCCAGCGCAGTCAGGGGGCATTTCATTGAGCTACATTTGGCTGGGCATCGCCTTGCTGGTGGTGGTGGCCTTGGTCATTCGACGCCGTCAAGCGCCTGCAACGGTGGTTGAAGTGCCTGTGGCGGCAAGAGGTTTTGGTGGGCAATTCACGCCCAATGCGCCTGCGGGCTATCCCCCAGGTTATGCGCCACAGGCTTATCCACCGGGCTACGCACCCACAGCGGGTGGATCGACCATGACCGGCGCGGTCGTGGGCGGCTTGGCGGGTGTGGCGGCTGGCTATGCTTTGTCGCGCGCGATGGAGGGCGATCACCGGGGGGTGGAGAGCTATCCCGCCGCAGGCAATTCGGGTGCAACAGCTGGTGGCTATGTCCCTATCGATAACCCCGCGCCACCCGATTTCGGCAGCTTTGACGCTGGTGCGGGCGATGGCTGGGACAATTCGGGCAACGATGTCGCCAGCGGCGGCGATGATTCTTGGTGATGATGGGATGTTTATGTTGAAACGCAACCCTTGGGTGGCGGCGGGCTGTGTGTCTGCGGTGTTGTTGTTGGCCGCGTGTGCCAGCTCGGGTGTGGCGCGTGAACCTGTGCAAAAACTAAGCACGCAAAGCGTGGGTCTTCAGGCCGATCAGCGCACTGCCTTGGTGGTGCAAGACTGGTGGCGCAGTTTGGGAGATGAGCAGCTCAACCGTCTCATCGATCAAGCCTTGCAGGGACAGCCCAATTTGGCGGCTGTCAAAGCCCGCATGGAGCGCATGTTGGCCATGGCGGACATGACGCACGCGGCGTCCTTACCTCAGCTCAATGCGAATGCCACGCTGACGCGCCAACGCTTCAGCGCCAACGGCATTTATCCTAAGCCTTTAGCCGGCAATGTGTACAACATCGGCGAAGCTACGCTGGGCGTAGGTTGGTCTCCCGATGTGTTTGGTCAGCACGCTGCCGAGTGGGCGGCTGCGATGGGTCAGGTTCAAGCTGCCCGAGCCGATGCGGCGGCGGCCAGCGTGACCTTGGCGGCACAAGTCAGTCGCGGCTATATCGCGCTGGCGCGTTTGCTGGCATGGCGTGAGGTGGCTGAGCAGACGGTGGCCCAACAAGACGCGGCGCAACAATTGGTCAAAGCTCGGGCACAAGCTGGCTTGGACACGCAAATTGACCAACGCCAATCTGATGGCTTGCTGTTGGATGCGCGCGCGCAGCGAGAGGCCTTGGACGAACAAATCATGCTTGCGCGCCATCAATTGGCTGCCTTGTGTGGCTTGAGCCCCCAAGCGCTGGACACACTCGCGCCGAATATTCAAGCCCTGTCCATGCAAGAAATGCCCACCGATTTGGGCGCAGATTTGCTAGGCCGTCGCGCCGACGTGGTGGCTGCACGCTGGCGCGTTGAAGCCGCAACCCAAGACATCAAAGTGGCGCAAAAACAGTTTTATCCCAATGTGAGCTTGGGTGCTTTTGCGGGCTTCAATGCGATTGATTTGACCAGCGTGTTCAAAGGCTCTAGCCACGAGGTAGGCTTGGTGCCAGCGGTGCATTTGCCTTTGTTTGATGGCGGCTTTTTGCGTGCGCAATTGCGTGGAAGAGAAGGCGAGGCCAATGTGGCCGTTGCCAATTACAACGCGGTAGTGCTCGAAGCGGTCAAACAAGCCAGCGACGCCATCAGCTCAACCCAATCTCTACAGCGCCAAGAATTGGAACAAGACAAAGCTTTGCAGGCCGCACAACAAAGCTACGACATGACCGCGCAACGCTACGAAGCGGGGCTGGTCAACAAGCTGGCGCTTTTGCGAGTGCAAAGCCAATTGCTGTCGCAACAACGCGCGAGCGCCGATGTGCGTGCGCGCAGCCTGAGCAACCGCGTGTCTTTGTTGACCGCTTTGGGTGGCGGCTGGTCCGAACCCAACACCACAACCCCTTGAAAGAATTTGTATGAGTGACGCTTCAACAACGATGGCCAACAAACGCCGCAAAGGACTGCAAATCATCGGCGGTGTCGTGGTGGCTGCGGCCTTGCTGTGGTCGGCTTGGTATTTTGTGTTTTCACGCCACCACGCCACCACCGACAACGCTTATGTGATTGGCAATGTCTTGCAAATCACCCCACAAGTGGGTGGCACAGTGGTCTCGATCGAGGCCGACGAAACCGACTTTGTCAAAGCGGGACAAGCCTTGGTCAAGCTTGACAAAGCCGATGCCAAAGTGGCGCTGGAGCAAGCCCAATCGCAGCTGGCACAAACGGTGCGCGAAGTGCGTGCCTTGTTCACCAACAGTTCCGCTTTGGACGCCCAAGTCAAGCTGCGCGAAGCCGATGCCTTGCGAGCCGAAGTTGAATTGAGCCGCACCCAAGAAGACGTTAACCGCCGTGCACCTTTGGTGAGCACAGGCGCGGTGAGCAAAGAAGAATTTCAACACGCCAGCGCGCAATTAGACGCTGCCAAAAACAGCGCCCAAGCCGCCCAAGCCGCTTTGAACGCTGCGCGTGAACAACTCAAATCGGGGCAAACCCAAACCGATGGCACCTCGGTCAAAGATCACCCCAATGTGGCGCGAGCTGCGGCCAAAATGCGCGAAGCCTATTTGGCTTATCAGCGCAGCGATGTGCTCGCACCTACCGACGGCCACATTGCCAAGCGCAGTGTGCAAGTGGGTCAGCGCGTGCAAGCTGGTATGGCGATGATGACCATGGTCGCCCTCAACCAGCTGTGGGTCGATGCCAACTTCAAAGAAAGTCAGTTGCAAGAACTTCGCATTGGCCAACCCGCTGAATTGCTGGCCGATGTGTACGGTAAAAATGTGGTTTTTCACGGCAAAGTTGCGGGCTTGGGCGCAGGCACGGGGGCTGCGTTTTCTTTGTTGCCTGCGCAAAATGCAACAGGCAACTGGATCAAAGTGGTGCAACGCGTGCCCGTGCGCATCTTGCTCGATCCTCAAGAATTGAGCGCGCATCCTTTGCGCGTGGGCTTGTCCATGGATGTGAATGTAGACACCTCAGACACCAGTGGCAAAACTTTGGCCGATGTGCAGCGTGCTTCGCCCGCATCAGCCACCACCATTTACGACAGCTTGCAGGCCGCAGCGGACGCTGAGGTGCAGCGCATCATTGCTGCCAATATGGGACAAAGTAGCAAAGCGCCATGAGCACCACCGCGCCTGCCGCGCCCTCAGCTCCCCCCGCGCCCGCCAAGCTCCAGCCGCTGAGCGGTGCTGCCTTGGTGTTGGGGACTTTGTCGCTGTCTTTGGCGACGTTTATGAATGTGTTGGACTCCTCGATTGCCAACGTGTCGATTCCCGCCATCTCGGGCGACTTGGGCGTGAGCCCCAATCAAGGTACGTGGGTGATCACGAGTTTTGGTGTGGCCAACGCCATTTCGGTGCCGCTCACGGGCTGGCTGACCCAACGCTTTGGTGCGGTGCGCTTGTTCACCAGCAGCATTGTGTTGTTTGTGCTGAGCAGTTGGTTGTGCGGTTTTGCGTCGTCCATTGAAATGTTGATTTTGTTTCGTGTGCTCCAAGGCTTGGTGGCCGGGCCCATGATTCCCTTGTCGCAAACTTTGTTGTTGTCGAGCTATCCGCCTGCCAAAGCAGGCATGGCCTTGGCCTTGTGGGGGGTGACGACTTTGGTTGCGCCCGTGGTCGGGCCGCTGTTGGGCGGCTGGCTCACCGACAACATGACTTGGCCGTGGATTTTCTACATCAACGTGCCTGTGGGCTTGGCTGCCGCAGGTGTGACGTGGGCCATTTATCGAAAACGCGACACGCCAACGCGCAAACTCCCCATTGATAGCTTTGGCTTGGTGTTGCTGGTGGTGTGGGTGGGCGCTTTGCAACTCATGCTGGACAAAGGCAAAGAGCTGGATTGGTTCTCGTCAACTCAAATCACCATCTTGGCCTTGGTCGCTGCGGTGAGTTTTGCTGTGTTTGTGGTGTGGGAGCTGACCCAAGAGCATCCCGTGGTGGATTTGAATTTGTTCAAAGGCCGCAACTTTGCCATGGGCGCAGTGTGCTTGTCGATTGCTTATGGGCTGTTTTTTGGCAACGTGGTGCTGATGCCTTTGTGGCTGCAGCAATGGATGGGCTACACGGCCACCTCGGCTGGCATGGCGCTCGCGCCTGTGGGTTTGTTTGCGATTTTGCTCACGCCCTTGGTGGGTAAAAAAGTGGCGGTGTGGGACCCGCGTCGCATGGCCAGTGGCGCGTTTGTGGTGTTTGCCATGGTGCTTTATTTGCGCTCGGAGTTCACCACGCAGACCGACATCTATCACATCTTGATTCCGACCTTGATGCAGGGCGCGGCGATGGCGTTCTTCTTCATTCCTTTAACCACGATTGTGTTGTCTGGGCAACCGCC
Source organism: uncultured Burkholderiales bacterium (assembly GCA_903832625.1). Taxonomy (GTDB): domain Bacteria; phylum Pseudomonadota; class Gammaproteobacteria; order Burkholderiales; family Burkholderiaceae_C; genus Limnohabitans. The sequence continues at coordinate 91,266 of CAILCI010000029.1, forward strand.
TGAGCGCATTCCAGCCGCTGCGGGCTTGAGCAACTTCACCCGCATCACGGCGGGCGCAATGGGCACTTCCATTGCCACCACCGTTTGGGAAGACCGTGCTGTGCTGCACCACGCGCATTTGACCGAGAGTTTGAACAACGGCAATTCGGCGTATTTGTCCACCTTGGAAGGACTCAAGGCCTCGGGCTTGACGTCTGAGCAAGCCTTGTTTCAAGTCAACCGCTTGATTGACCAACAGGCCTTCACGCGGGCAGCCGACGATGTGTTTTTTGCATCGGGTCTGATCTTTTTGCTGCTGATTGGCTTGATTTGGTTCACCAGCCGACCCGCACGCCATGGTGCTGCGCCTGCTGACGCGGGCGGGGCGCATTGAGCGACCTCTAAGCCAGCGATGGCTTGAGCGCCTGAGAGATGACGTCTTGCGTCATCTGCATGGTCGCTTGGTGGGTGGCGGTCATGGGGCGACGGGCGGACCAAACCATCATCAGCTGGCTCATGAGGCGTGGTTTTTCTATGGCGTGGGTGCTGAAGTCTTGCGGCGCAGCAAAGTTTCTCAGCGTGTAGGCGGGCAGCACCGCATAGCCCAAACCTTCTTTGACCAGCTCCAAAATCGCGTTCAAGCCGTCGATCTCAAGTGCAATGCGCGGTTTGCAATTGATGCGCTGCATCTCGGTTTCAATCAGCAAACGAAACGCGTTGGGGCGGCTGGGCGCGATCAAGGGCAGATCGGCGAGTGCTGACAAGGGCACGCGGGGTTTGAGGGCGGTGGCAGCTTGCGGGCTTTTTTGTCCGGCAATCAAAATCAGCTCGTCTTCGTGCAACAAGCTCATCTCTAAATCGGGCGAGGGCGGCGGGTTATAGAGCACGGCCATGTCCAGCCGACCCGCGCGCAAGCTCTCCACCATCAAGACCGAAAAACCTTCGGTCAACGACAACTGAGCATGGGGCAGGGCGCGACGAAATTCCAACGTCAGCGGCACAGTCGTGAGTTTGGACAAACTTGGCGGCAAGCCAATCGAGACGCGCCCAGACAATGCACCGCTCACCGAACCTAACTCTTCTTGCGCGACCGCCACTTGGTGCAAAATGCCGCGCCCGTGTTCCAGCAACACCAATCCCGCTTCGGTCAAGGTCACGCCGCGACCATTGCGCAGCAACAAGTTTTGGTGCAACTCCACTTCCAGTTGGCGCACATGGCGACTCAGCAGTGGCTGTGCAATGCCCAGCGCAGCGGCTGCTTTGGTAAAACTGCCCAGTTCGGCCACGCGCACAAAAGATTCGATTTGTTTGAGTTCCATTGAGCTTGAGATTATCGCGGCATAACTTTTTTTAACAGTCACTATAAATATTTAAGCTACATTACATATCGCTATGAAATTGAATTCAAAAGAATGAGGTAGTGATGAAGCTCAACATGGGTTGCGGATTTAATAAGATAAAAGATTTCATTAATGTTGATAAGGCACCAGAATGCCAACCCGATTTATTGATGGATTTAGAAAGTTTGCCTTGGAATATTGAGTCTAACCAAGCTGACGAAGTGTTATTCAACCATTGCCTAGAACATTTGGGGCAAGACACCAAAATATTCTTAGGCATCATGAAAGAGCTCTACCGCATATGCAAACCCAATGCCAAGGTGCTCATCAATGTGCCGCATCCACGGCATGACTTCTTTATTGGTGACCCCACCCATGTGCGGGTCATCAATCCTTTGGTTTTGTCGCTCTTTAGCAAAAAGAATAATTTGATGTGGCAAGAGCAGGGCGCCAGCAATTCCCCTTTGGCTGTGTATTTAGGGATTGATTTTGAAATTGAAACGGCCACTCAAGTCCTCGAAAAAACCTATTTGGACAAGCTTGAAAAAAAACAAATGACAGTCAAGCAGGTGGAACAAATGATTCAAGAAAAAAACAATGTGGTTCAGGAATACCGATTTGTTTTGCGGGTCATCAAATAAATCTTTAACCCAGATTGAACGCTTACTGGGCTTGCTTCTAAAAGAATAGCTGAATTTAAGTTATTCAATATTGGTATATCAGCTAGTTGCTGATTTACGGCTGTTTTCTGAGCTAAATCTCTAGAATCGACAGCCATGCAAACCCCACATTCCTCTCTCATGTTGCGTGGCATTTCGTCCAAGGCCACGCAATCCTTGTTGGCTGAACTCACGGCTGCGTACCAACAGCAAACTGGTGTGCAGGTGCAGATTGAATCGGTTGGCGGTGTGGATGCGGCCAAGCGCGTGCAAGCGGGCGAGGCGTTTGATGTGGTGTTGTTGGCCTATGATGCCATCGAGCGTTTGATTGCCTCTGGCCATGTGCAAGCTGGTTCGCGTCAAGACTGGGTGCGCTCGCCCGTGGCGGTGGCTGTGCCAGCAGGTGCAGCGCGGCCTGAGTTGCACAACGAAGCTGCGCTCAAAGCCGCCGTGCTCGCCAGCCCCACACTCAGCTATTCCACGGGTCCCAGCGGCGTGTATTTAGAACAACTGTTTGCGCGTTGGGGCATTGCAGAACACGTCAAATCGCGCCTGGTGGTGCCGCCACCCGGCACGCCGGTGGGCGCGCTGGTGGCCAAGGGTCAAGCGGCTTTGGGGTTTCAGCAGTTGAGCGAACTCATCGCGCTGCCTGGCATCGATGTGCTGGGCACTTTGCCCGACGATGTGGCCTTCATCACCACGTTCTCCGCAGGCATTGCCAGCGTCATCGGCCACGACGCCCAGCGCGTGGCGGCGGTGCAAGCATTTCTCCAGTTCTTGGCTTCGGCGGGCGTGCAAGACGCCAAGCGTCGCCAAGGCATGGATTGGCATTGATTTTTTTTCGACCTACCTCATTCAAAAGGTTTTTCATGTCCCTCATCATCGACGTACACGGCCACTACACCACCGCGCCCAAGGCTTTGGAAGATTGGCGCAACAAGCAAATCGCGGGCATCAAAGACCCGTCCATGATGCCCAAAGTGGCTGATTTGAAAATCAGCGACGACGAGTTGCGCGAGACCATTGAAACCAACCAACTCGCCAAGATGAAAGAGCGCGGCTCCGACATCACCATCTTCAGCCCGCGTGCGAGCTTCATGGCGCACCACATTGGCGACTTCAATATTTCCTCCACCTGGGCGGCGATTTGCAACGAGCTGTGTTTCCGCGTTTCGCAATTGTTCCCCGACAACTTTGTGCCTGCGGCCATGCTGCCCCAATCGCCCGGTGTCGATCCGGCCACCTGCATTCCAGAGCTGGTCAAGTGCGTGGAGCAATACGGCAACGTCGGCATCAACTTGAACCCCGACCCTTCCGGCGGCCACTGGACCTCGCCACCGTTGAGCGACAAAGCTTGGTATCCGATTTACGAAAAGATGGTGGAGTACGACATCCCCGCCATGATCCACGTCTCCACCAGTTGCAACAACTGTTTTCACACCACGGGCGCACATTACTTGAACGCCGACACCACGGCCTTCATGCAATGCTTGACCTCTGATTTGTTCAAAGACTTTCCGACCTTGAAGTTTTTGATTCCCCACGGCGGCGGCGCAGTGCCTTACCACTGGGGGCGTTTCCGTGGCTTGGCGCAAGAGCTGAAAAAACCTTTGCTCAGCGAGCATTTGCTCAACAATATTTTCTTCGACACCTGCGTTTACCACCAGCCCGGCATCGACTTGTTGACCAAAGTCATTCCGGTCAAAAACATTTTGTTTGCCTCAGAAATGATTGGCGCGGTGCGCGGCATCGACCCCGAAACTGGCCACTACTACGACGACACCAAGCGCTACATCCAAGCCACGCTCAACTTGAACGAAGCCGAGCGTCACCAAGTGTTCGAAGGCAATGCCCGTCGCGTGTTCTCGCGCTTGGACAAGCAACTCAAGGCGCAAGGCCGTTAATTTTTTGGAGATTCACACATGTACGAATTAGGCGTTGTCTACCGCAACATCACCCGCGCAGACCGTGGCGTGACCGATTCATTGGCGGCCTTGGGCTCTGCCACCGTGCACGAGGCCATGGGTCGCGTGGGTTTGCTCAAGCCCTATATGCGCCCAATTTATGCGGGCGCACAAGTTTCAGGCACGGCGGTGACGGTGTTGCTGCATCCCGGCGACAACTGGATGATGCACGTCGCTGCCGAGCAAATTCAGCCCGGTGACATCGTGGTCGCGGCCATCACCGCCGAATGCACCGATGGTTATTTTGGCGACTTGCTGGCCACCTCTTTTCAAGCCCGTGGCGCGCGCGCGTTGATCATTGACGCGGGCGTGCGCGATGTCAAAGAACTCACCCGCATGGGCTTTCCCGTGTGGAGCAAAGCCATCAGCAGCAAAGGCACGATCAAGGCCACGGTGGGCTCGGTCAATATTCCGGTGGTCTGCGCAGGCATGTGGGTCACGCCTGGTGACGTGATCGTCGCCGATGACGACGGCGTGGTGTGTGTGCCCAAAGCCATGGCAGCCAAAACACTCGAAGTGGCGTTGGCACGCGAAGCCAACGAAGGCGAAAAACGCGCCAAACTCGCCTCCGGCGTGTTGGGCTTAGACATGTACAAAATGCGCGAGCCGCTGGCGGCTGCGGGTTTGAAATACATCGACTGAAAGAGAAACCTCATGCAATTCGAAAAAACGCCCGGCTGGCTCGACTGGTTTTCTGGCCCCAGCACCCCTCGTTTCAAACTGCCCGCAGGCGCGGTCGATGCACACTGCCATGTGTTTGGCCCCGGTGCAGAATTTCCGTATGCGCCTGAGCGCAAATACACACCGTGCGATGCGTCCAAAGACCAACTCTTTGCCCTGCGCGACCACTTGGGTTTTGCCCGCAATGTGATTGTGCAAGCCACCTGCCACGGCTCGGACAACCGTGCCATGGTCGATGCGTTGCAGCATTCCAAGGGCATGGCGCGTGGCGTGGCCACGGTCAAGCGCAGCGTCAGCGACGCCGAGTTGCAAGCTATGCACGACGCAGGTGTGCGCGGTGTGCGCTTTAACTTTGTCAAACGCTTGGTGGACTTCACGCCCAAAGACGAGTTGATGGAGATCGCCTCACGCATTGCCAAATGGGGCTGGCATGTGGTGATTTATTTCGAAGCCGTGGACTTGCCGGAGCTGTGGGACTTCTTCACCGCTTTGCCCACCACCGTGGTGGTCGATCACATGGGTCGCCCCGATGTCAGCAAACCCGTGGACGGCCCCGAGTTTGAGTTGTTTGTGAAATTCATGCGCGAACACAAAAACGTCTGGAGCAAAGTCACCTGCCCAGAGCGCTTGTCGGTTTCAGGCCCCAAGGCCTTGAATGGCGAACAAAACGCCTACCAAGACGTGATTCCCTTTGCCAAGCGCATCGTCGATGAATTCCCCGACCGCGTGATTTGGGGCACCGATTGGCCGCATCCCAACTTGAAAGACCACATGCCCGACGACGGCTTGTTGGTGGACTTCATTCCGCACATCGCACCCACCGCAGAGTTGCAACACAAACTCTTGGTGGACAACCCGATGCGTTTGTACTGGTCTTGATCGCGTCAGTATTTTCAAAACACACAGGAGACACACGATGACACAACACACGCTGAGTAGCTTGGGCTTAGGCATGGCTGGCCTGCTGTTGGCAATTGCAGCACAAGCGGACGACACCCACGCTTTGCGTGTGTCGTGCGAGTCTTTGACGTCCTTTCAAGTGGCGGCTTCCAAAATCGCCTTGCCCAGTGGCGCGGCCAGCATCGATTCGGCGCAACTGCAAGCCGCTGCGCCTTTGACCGTGGCCGAGCGCTACGGCACGCCGTCGGGTGCGATCAACCCCGCCACGCCCGAGTTTTGCAAAGTTGTCGGGCATATTGCGCCGCTGGACGCCAAAGCACCCAACATCGTGTTTGAGGTCAACTTGCCCATGCAGTGGAATGGCCGCAGCGTGCAATACGGCGGTGGCGGCTTCAACGGCACACTCATAACGGGCTTGGGTTTATTGCCTGCGGCACGCTTGGACGATGCCGCGCCCGTGGCCTTGGGCTATGTGACCATGGGCACGGACTCAGGTCATCAAAACAAACCCAACGAAGCCATTCAAGCCTTTGCCCTGAACGACGAAGCCTTTGAAAACTTCACCCATGCTGCCTACAAAAAACTGCATGACGTGGCGGCTGCCTTGGTGCAACACGCCTATGGCCGCAGCACAGACTTTGCTTACTACTTTGGCAGCTCCGAAGGCGGGCGCGAAGCCCTGACCATGGCGCAGCGTTATCCCAAAGACTACCAAGGCATTTTTGCCCGCGTGCCCGTCATCAACTGGACGGGCTTGATCCACTCCAGTTTTCGCAGTGGTTTGGCCACGCAAGGCGAAGCTTGGCTCGACCGTCCACAGGTCGAACTGGTGCACCAAGCCGTGCTCAAAACCTGTGACGAACTCGATGGCCTCAAAGACCAACTGGTGGCCAACCCCGTGGCATGTCGCGCCAAATTCGATGTGACGCAACTGCAATGCCCTGCAGGCGCTACGCCGCAAGAGCAAGCGTGTTTGAGCGCTGCCCAAGTCAAAGCCGTGCAGACCTTGCACTCGGCCTATCGCTTTGAAGGCTTTGACATGGCCAACGGCATCAACGATTACCCCGGTTGGGGTGTTTCTGGTGAAGCCGCTCCGCCTATGGGCCCAACCGGCGGTTGGCGTTCATGGTTTGTGGGAACACGCGCACCCAGCGTGCCTGCGCATCCTGAGAACGGCATTGTGTGGTTCTTCGGCAGTGGCGCCATGCAGTATGTGTTTGCCCGCGATCCCAATTTGGACGTGCGCCAATACAAGCCCGCCAACTACAAAGCACGAATCGAGCAAGTCTCTCAACTGATGGACTCGACCAACCCCAACCTCAAGGCCTTTCAAGACGCAGGCGGCAAATTGATCGTCTTAGAAAACATGGCCGACTACGCGCAAAGCCCCTATGCAGGCATTCGCTACTTTGAAGCGGTGCAAAAAACCTTGGGCAAAGACCAAGTCGCCAAGTTCGCCAAACTCTACACCGCACCCGGCGTTGACCATGTGGGCGCTGGCGCACCCGAGTACTTCAAGGTCTTGCAAGTCTTGAGCGCTTGGACCGAAAAAGGCCAAGCACCGCAAAATTTGCAAGTGGTCGATCAAGACCCCAAAGCACCGTTCACCCCCAAACGCAGCTTGCCTTTGTGCGAATGGCCCACTTGGCCCAAATACCTCGGCACAGGCGATGTGACGGCGGCCTCTAGTTTTGTTTGCTCTCAGTGAGAAAAATCCATGGCACTTGATAAACCGTATTTAGATGTCCCCGGCACCATCATTTTTGATGCCGAACAATCGCGCAAAGGCTACTGGCTCAACCAGTTTTGCATGTCCCTCATGAAGGCAGAAAACCGCGCCCGCTTCAAAGCCGACGAGCGCGCCTACTTGGACGAGTGGGCAATGAGCGAAGAACAAAAACAAGCCGTGTTGGCGCGTGACTTGAACTGGTGTATGCGCACTGGCGGCAACATTTATTTCCTCGCCAAGATTGGTGCCACCGATGGCTTGAGCTTTCAGCAAATGGCAGGCTCGATGACCGGCATGACCGAAGAAGAGTACCGCCACATGATGATCAATGGTGGACGCTCCGCCGAAGGCAACCGCTTCATCGGTGAAAACGGCGATGCCCAAGCGCAAAACCAACCCCAAGGCTCAGGCAAGAAAGCACATTAATCATGGCAAAAATCACCGCATCTGTTTACACCTCGCATGTGCCTGCCATTGGCGCAGCCATGGACATGGGTAAAACCCAAGAGGCCTATTGGCAACCCTTGTTCAAGGGTTACGACTACTCCAAACAATGGCTCAAAGACAACAAGCCCGACGTCATCTTCTTGGTCTACAACGACCACGCCACAGCCTTCAGTTTGGACATGATTCCCACCTTCGCCATCGGCACAGCCGCCGAATACAAACCTGCTGACGAAGGCTATGGTGCGCGTCCTGTGCCGGTGGTCAAAGGCCATCCCGAGTTGGCCTCGCACATTGCGCAGTCGGTCATTCAACAAGACTTTGACCTGACCATCGTCAACAAAATGGACGTCGATCACGGCCTGACCGTGCCGCTCTCGCTCATGTGTGGCGAACAAGACCCAGTCAAAGGCGCATGGCCTTGCCCCGTCATTCCGTTTGCGGTCAACGTGGTGCAATACCCCGTACCCAGCGGCCAGCGTTGTTTCAACCTCGGTCAAGCCATCCGCAAAGCGGTGGAGAGCTACGACGAAGACCTCAACATTCATATTTGGGGCACAGGCGGCATGAGCCACCAATTGCAAGGTGCGCGTGCGGGCCTCATCAACCGCGAGTGGGACAACCATTGGCTCGATTTGATGATCAACGACCCCGTGGCCTGCGCCCAAACGCCGCACATCGACTATGTGCGCGAAGCCGGCAGCGAAGGCATTGAGTTGGTCATGTGGCTGATCGCCCGTGGCGCCATGGCCGATGTCAACGGCGGCCAAGTCACCACCGCGCTGCCCACCGTCAAACACCGCTTCTACCATGTGCCTGCGTCGAACACGGCGGTGGGGCATGTGATTCTTGAAAACGCATAACCAGGAAAATCTCCATGAGCAAAACCATCAAAGTCGCCCTCGCAGGCGCAGGTGCTTTCGGCATCAAGCATTTGGACGGCATCAAAAATATTGACGGCGTCGAAGTCGTGTCTTTGATCAGCCGCGATTTGGAAAAAACCAAAGAAGTCGCCAGCAAATACGGCATTCACCACGTCAGCACCGACTTGGCCGACAGCTTGGCTTTGCCCGAAGTCGATGCTGTGATTTTGTGCACGCCCACGCAAATGCACGCCGCACAAAGCCTAGCCTGTTTGAACGCGGGCAAACATGTGCAGGTGGAAATTCCCTTGGCCGATAGCTGGAAAGACGCCGACGAAGTGGTGCGCGTGGCCAAAGCCAAAGGTTTGGTCGCCATGTGCGGTCACACCCGTCGCTTCAACCCCAGTCACCAATGGGTGCACCACAAAATCAAAGCGGGCGAATTCAACATCCAACAAATGGATGTGCAAACCTATTTCTTTCGCCGCACCAACATGAACGCGCTGGGTCAAGCCCGCAGTTGGACCGACCACTTGCTGTGGCACCACGCTGCGCACACGGTCGATTTGTTTGCCTACCAAGCAGGCAGCCCCATCGTCAAAGCCAATGCGGTGCAAGGCCCGATTCATCCCACCTTGGGCATTGCGATGGACATGAGCATTCAGTTGCAAGCCGCCAATGGCGCGATTTGCACCTTGAGCCTGTCCTTCAACAACGACGGCCCCTTGGGCACGTATTTCCGCTACATCGGCGACACCGGCACGTACCTCGCGCGTTACGACGACTTGTTCACTGGCAAAGAAGAAAAAATCGACGTCTCGCAAGTGGCGGTGTCGATGAACGGCATTGAACTGCAAGACCGCGAGTTCTTCTCCGCCATTCAAGAGGGGCGCGAACCCAACTCATCGGTCGCGCAAGTGCTGCCTTGCTACAAGGTCTTGCATGAGTTGGAGTTGCAACTCACGGCCTGAGGGTTACCTCAAGCCTTGAGTTAAAGCTTGCCTCAAGCCTTGGCCCGCGCCACTGCATGGCGTGCGGCAATATAGCCAAACACCACACCTGGGCCAATCGTGATGCCCGGTGCGGGGTAGGTTCCGCCCATGATGGAGTGCATGTCGTTGCCGCAGGCGTATAAGCCGCCAATGGCTTGGCCGCTGGCGTTGAGCACGCGCGCATCGGTGTCGCACACCAAACCCGTGGCC
>CAILCI010000030.1 GCA_903832625.1 uncultured Burkholderiales bacterium
ATGGCACGTTGACCCAGACGCAACGAAATACGGCCATCTTGGGGCAGTCGTTTTTCAGCAATGTCGAGCTGCGCCATGATTTTCAGGCGTGAGATGAGCGCCGCGTGCAGCGCACGGTTGGGCTGCACTACGTCGCGCAAATTGCCGTCGATGCGAAAACGCACGCTGGAGTGGCGCTCGTAGGGCTCAATGTGAATATCGCTCGCGCCATCGCGTGCAGCCTGCGTCAACAGCGCATTGAGCATACGGATGATGGGTGCGTCATCGGAGGTTTCGAGCAAGTCTTCGACGGCGGGAAGTTCTTGCATCATGCGGCTCAAATCGGTGTCGCTTTCGACCTCGCTGACCACGGCGGCGGCATTGGAGTCGGCTTGCGAATAGGCCTCGCTGATGCGTTTGGCCAGCGCCACTGAGTCCAGCGCTTCAAACTGCGTGACCTCAAATTTACGCAGCACTTCGCTCCACGCATTGAGTTCGGGCTGATCGCCAAACCACAGCACCGTGTTGTGGCCGTCGTCTTCTAGCAACAACTGGTGTGTGCGTGCAAACGCATAGGGCAGCAAGCGACGCATGGTTATTGAGCGGGAAGAATAGCGTTCGTAGGCTCGACTGCCTTCACGGGTGCAACCAAGGCGGCGGGTGGTGCAGCAGGTGTGGCGGGCGTCGAGGGTGTGATCACCAACTCAGGCAATTTTGCGCTGCCATTGGTGTTGAGTAAAAGGTTGGATGAGGGCTGCGCATTTTTTTGCAAACCCAACATCTGTTGGTAACGGTTGGTGCTCAACGCTTCAGTGGCTGCGGCGTCGCGCACCACGACAGGCCGCAAGAAGACCATCAGATTCGATTTGCTGCGGCTGCGGCTCTCGCTTTTGAACAACCAGCCTAAGCCGGGAATATCGCCCAAGCTTGGGACTTGGCTTTTATTGCCCGAGTAGGTGTCAGAGAGCAAGCCGCCCAAGACCACGATGGAGCCGTCTTCGACCAAGACATTTGATTCGATGCTGCGCTTGTTGGTAATCAAACCTGCTGTGGACCCTACCGAATTAGCCGCCACACTGGAGACTTCTTGGAAGATGGTGAGTTTGACCGTGCCTGTTTCGCTGATTTGAGGGCGTACCCGCAGCGTCAACCCTACGTCTTTGCGCTCAATGGTTTGAAATGGGTTGACCGAACCGTTGGTGGTGTTGTTGTTGGTGTATTGACCTGTAACAAAAGGCACGTTTTGACCGACAACGATTTTGGCTTCCTCGTTGTCCAAGGTGAGCAAGGTGGGCGTGGACAAAATATTGCCGTCGCCGTTTTGCTCTAAAAATGTGGCCAAAGCGCCCAGCACATAAGTGCCGTTGATATCGCGTACAGCGCCAATGTTCAGACCGTTGCCAATAGCGCTGATCGCTGGTGTGCCGCTGGCGGCAATGCCCAAAATATTGCCTTGTCCTTGGGTGGTGGTCACGCCACTGTTGAAATTGGTGCCAATCAAACCAATGTTGCCGCCTTTTGCGCCCGTGGCGTTTTGCCACTGAATGCCCATTTGCAGCGCTTTGTCGGCATTGACTTCGGCAATCAGACTCTCCACCATGACTTGTGCGCGACGTTGATCGAGCATCTCGATGACGGCGCGCAACTGGCGAAATTGCGGCTCAGGCGCGGTGATGATGAGCGAGTTGGTGGTTGGATCGGCCTGAATTTGCCCACCTGTTGCATTGCCTGCGCCTGTGCCTGTGTTTGGAGCGGGCGA
>CAILCI010000031.1 GCA_903832625.1 uncultured Burkholderiales bacterium
ACATACCCCTGCCAGTCGGTGTTGGTGACAAAACTCAAGGCTGTATTGAATGATGAGTCAGAACTCACAGCACCAAAACCTTGCGGATTGAACGGCAGACTCCCCTGCAAGCGTTGTAAAAAATAAACTGCCAATACCCCCAATGCATTGAAAACCAACAAACCACTGGCGTAAGGAAACCAAGCTGAATCTATTGTTGGATTAACCCCGGCCAAACGAAAAAGTAGTGCTTCTATTTTTAGGCCTAGCTGAAAACGACCCGACATGACATGGTCAATCATTTTTCCTAAAGGCCACGCCAACAGCAAGAGGATCGCTAAATAAGCAGCCAATAACATCCAAGCATTTGAATTCATGAAAAATCCTCCGGTCGCAACAAAACGGCAATCAGGTAAATCAACAATCCTGCGGCCAATAAAGCAGCCAATATTTCCCAGCCGCTCATGATGTGCTCCTCGGGTGTTGTAGTCGCTCGCATCCTGCAGCGAGCCCCCAAATCAGTGCAAACAAAATTGCGGCAAATGCCAAATACAGCGCGTCCATATCACCTCCAACAGAGTTGAAGTCAATCTTAGGAGCGTGGCCATCAAGAAATTAATAATTGAAGCGCTAAGAACATCAAGAAAACATCAAGATTCGAAGGGTAAATTAGGATCAATAAACTTCCTAAACCGACGAAGTCATGACGTAATTTCAATCAGATCAAGCCTGTAACTTAGTTTAAAAGTAAGCACAGCGCAGATTGAGATCTGTCAAAAACCTCACAATTTTGACAACTCAGCTTTCTACTCAGCGGTATGGAATTTCTCACCCACCAACTCACCATGACGGTGCTCATGACGCCGGACATGGCCAACTTCTCGGGCAATGTGCATGGCGGCACCATTTTGAAATTACTCGACCAAGTGGCCTATGCCTGCGCCAGCCGTTATGCAGGGCGCTACGTGGTCACGATGTCGGTCGATCAGGTCAATTTTTTGCAACCCATCCATGTGGGTGAATTGGTGACGTTTTTGGCCAGCGTCAACCACACGGGCAAATCGTCCATGGAAGTGGGCGTCAAAGTGATTGCAGAAAATATCCAGAAAAAAGAAGTGCGCCACGCCAACAGCTGCTACTTCACCATGGTGGCGATGGACGAGGCGCGCAAGCCCATTGCCGTGACGCCGTTTGAGCCCAGCACCGACGCCGAAAAACGCCGCCATGCAGCAGCAGGTGTGCGCAAAAAACTACGCCAAGAATTCGCCCTGCAAATGCAAGCAGGCAAAGCCTTGCAGCGCGATAAAAAAGTGTGAAGCCCACCGATACGCCGGATTCTGTGCACGCGGGTTGCCCCACGCGTGACCGTCATTAATCTGGGCCGAGGGTCGCCCACTCGGCTCGGTGCTACCTACCCGCCAGCTCTGCGGAGCCACATCAACACTGGCCTACTTGGTATTGCTGCGCGTAGAGATTGCCCGTTTCACCCGCACTCAAGCGGCTCGTCTCTGTTGCTCTGATCCTCACCTCACGGTGGAGAGGTGTTACCTCTTACGCTGTCCTACGCAGTCCGGACGTTCCTCCCGTGCGCCCTTTCGGGACTTGCACCGGCGACGGCCTAGTGGACTTCACCTGTGAATTATCGGCGATCAACAGGGCAGCTAGGCCCCAATCTACAATCAACCTTGGTTTCACCGTTTGCCCGATCACCACGGGCCACCCACGTCATGATCCGACTCTCAGAACTCAAACTCCCCTTGAGCGCCGTCGCGTTTGAAGAACGCCGCGCCGCCGATGCGCCCGCCGAAACCGAGGCCGACCGCCAACTCCCGCCGCATCCCATTGAGGCCTTGCAACAACTCGCCGCCAGTGCCTTGGGTGTGAACACACAAGACATTGCGCAATTGAGCGTGTTCAAGCGAAGCTTTGATGCCCGCAAGAAAAACCTGTTGGTGGTCTACATCGTCGATGTTGCGCTGGCTGAACCTGCGCAAGAAACCGCGCTACTCGCAAAATTCGCTGCACATTCTCATATTCAAGCCACACCGCACATGGCGTGGAAGCCCAGCGCCCACGCGCCTGCCGATTGGGGACACAACAGGGGTCAACGCCCCGTGGTGATTG
>CAILCI010000032.1 GCA_903832625.1 uncultured Burkholderiales bacterium
CGGTGCGAGGTTTGGCTGCGAAAAAAACTGTACAACTTCATGGCTTTACTCCGGCTTGGCAATACTCAACTCCACCTCAGCCACGCCTTGTACATGGCCGTGTATTTTGTCACCTGGAATCACCGCGCCCACACCTTCAGGTGTACCGGTGTAGATCAAATCGCCAGGCTGCAAATGGTAGAACAAAGACAAATCGGCAATGATTTCTCGTATGTTCCAGATCAGCTTGTTCACATCCGACTGTTGTTTGGTTTGGCCGTTCACCTGCAAAGCAATTTCACCTAATTCAATCACCACGCCTGGCATAGGAACGATGTCGCTGCACACCGACGACTGTTCAACGTCTTTGCCCAAATCCCAAGGGCGGCCTTTGTCCCGCGCTACCAGTTGCAAGTCGCGTCGCGTCATGTCTAGGCCTGCGCCATAACCATAAATGTGTTGATGGGCATCTTGCTGAGCAATACGAAATCCAGCCTTGCCAATGGCAACGACCAACTCCATCTCAAAGTGAAAATTATTTGTCTCAGGCGGATAAACCACGGTCGTGCCTGAATGGGTCAAAGTTTGCGGTGCTTTGGTGAAATAGAACGGGCGCTCGACCGATTTATCCACGGGCTTGCCCATTTCCACGGCATGCGCATGGTAGTTGCGTCCCACGAAAAACAAGCGATTGATGGGCAGTCTCTCACTCACGCCGCGAACGGGCAGAGATTGAACAGCGGGTGGATTCCAGAGGTAAGTGGTGTGTGTCATGGGGTCAGATGAAAAAAATTAAGCACGGACTTCGTACACACCCAGCTTGCGATGCAAGGGCGATTCGTCAGCCATGAAGATGAAGGTGGATTGATCGGCGCGCACATTGCGCAAGGTCACGGCTGTGTAGCCTGGGGCGCAACAGGTGTCGGCCTCGGCCAGTGCGAATTGCTGTTCTTGCACCGTCACCTCTGCTGCGCCTTCGATGATGTGAAACACGCACGCAGGCGAACGCGCAGGCAGACGCAGCGTTTGACCTGGGCGCAGCATGAGGGCATAAAAGCCCAAGATGTTTTCAACATCGTCGCCCGTTTCGGGGTTGACGTAGGTGAGCTGCACCGCTTCTTGCTCGGGTTTGTCTGTCGCCATGGCCAGCAATGCCGCCCGCGCCTCCACCCACGGATAACGCAACATAGGATAGGCACGGCGCGAACGCTCAAACACCGGCGTGGGCAACAAACCGCCGCGTGCATAAACGCGGTCGCCCTGCCCAGCTTGCACAGTTTGGCGTTCGCCGTTGATGTGGTAACTGGCTTCCATGTAATAAACCAAAGGCAAATCCAACACGTCCAGCCAGACCACTGGCTCTGTGCCGTCGTGACCGTGTTCGTGCCACAGACCAGTGGGCGTCAAAATCAAATCGCCTCGGCTCATGGGGCATTTTTCGCCGTCTACGGTGGTGTAGGCGCCCTCGCCTTCGACAATCATGCGCACGGCGTTGGGCGTGTGGCGGTGCGAAGGCGCCCATTCGCCGGGCAACAACAATTGCATGCCCAAATACATGGCGGCGCTGGCCTGCATTTTTTCTAAACCATGACCGGGATTGGCCAACACCAACACGCGGCGCTCGGCTTTTTCAATCGGCGTCAGCTCGCCCGCTTTGAGCAACAAAGGCTTGATGTCTTTGTACGCCCACGCTGTGGCGCGGGTGTTGCGTGTGGGAATGTGAGGCGGCAAAACACCACGCAGGCTCGGCCACAAGGGGACCAAATTGAGTTGCTTGAGTTCATCGCGGTAGTCTTGCGGCAAATCTTCCAGTCGGCCCAGCTCGTTCATGCATGTCTCCTATCGTTTACACAATTAAAACGCCATATATTCAGTATACGTAATATTAGTATACGGACTTGACGAGCATGAACTTCTCTGCACCTACCAGTATTAACCCTAGGTAATGTTTAAAACAGTCCATTAGAATTTTCAAAACATTCGAAAGCGTATCCCATGAAATTCAAAACAATTGCATTTGTATTGGCAGCACAAGCTTGCATATTGAATGCCGGTGCAGAAAAAATTTATGCGGGCGCTTTTAAATCGGCCCTCGCAAGCAGTGAATTATTGGTGGTCGCCGATCGCCCATGTAGCTCAGCCAATACCAATGCCACATTGTTTTCCGAAGGTAAAAAAACACTCGGATGCGCCATCTCGGATGCGGGTCAAATTAAATTCCAAGCGGTTGGCAGCGACGCCATCACGTCTTATTCAAGCGCTGAGATGCTGTTGGTCATTGACACACCCAGCGCTGACATGCCGCAGAAATCCTCAGGGCCAACGAACAACACCCATTTGAGTTGCGTATCGGACGATTGGAGTTTCCAAATGGATGTTGAGCGCGCAAGCAGCGGTGAATTGAGAAAAGTCCTGATTGAGGGCGATAGCGTTCTATTTACAGAAAAAGTCGCGCAAATTACTTTTAGCTACGAAGGATTTGATTTGACGCTGAACTCGACAAATGGCGCATTCACTTACGAAGTCAGTGGTATCCAAAGTTTTGTGACCAACAAATTAAAAGGAAGTCGCAAATCAAAAGGAACTGGAACATGTAAAGTGTCCGAGCTCAAAAAAATCTTTTGATACTTAAAAACTATTTAATTATCATACAAATAACGTTATTATTTCAAAATAAACTAATAAATAGTATATAGGTTATACTTTTAAAATTCTTTTTTTCGGCACTACGCCCAATTAGTTATCTGCGCATGAATGCACGCAGCCACAAACTGATTTTCTCGAAAAAACTGGGTGCCCTGATTGCTGTTGGTGAACACACCACCTCTGGTGGTAAAACTGCCAATGGAGCGAGCACTCCTGTTTACGCTGTGCGGCGACCGTTCGGGGTTAGGCTGCTGTACATCGCATGTCTGATCTGTTTAGGGGCGCCGCCAAGGGGGTTTGCAGCACCACCCATCAACACCTTGCCCTTGGGGGCAACAATACAAACTGGACAAGTCAGCATCAGCTCGCAGGGCGCGAACTTGGCCATTGCTCAGTCCAGCGCTAGCGCAAGTGTCAACTGGACAAGCTTTAGCATTGGCTCGGGCGCCAGTGTGCAAATTGTTCAACCCTCGGCCAGCGCCACCTTGCTCAACCGCGTAACAGGCACAGACCCGAGCCAAATTTTTGGCAAGCTCAGCGCCAACGGGCAAGTGTTTTTAATCAACCCCAACGGCATCGTGTTTGGCGCATCGGGCTTGGTCACAGCCAGCGCATTTACGGCTTCTACCTTTGGCCTGTCGGACGACGACTTTCTGCGCGGCAACTTTCGCTTTCAACGCAATGGCTCCAACGCACAGGTGCGCGTTGAGTCAGGCGCACGCATCGACACCTCGGCGCAGTCCAACGGTTATGTTGCGCTGATTGCCACCCAGGTGTCCAACAGCGGACACATCAGCACACAAGGCGGGCAAGTGGTTTTAGCAGCCGGCGAAAACGTGAGCTTCCCCAAAAACTTAGCCGTGCCATTGAGCCGCAGAGTCAGCCTAGAAATCACGCCTGCCAATGTCAGCACGGCGATTGCCAACAATGCCAATGCCATCATCCAAACGCAAGGCGGTGAGGTGCTGATGCAAGCTTCGTCCTTGGTCGATGTGGTGGCGGGCGTGAGCAGCCATGTGCAACAGCTTGGCGTGATCGATACATCGGCAGCCCAAGCCGGTAAGGTCACTCTGCTGGCAAACCTTGGCAACATCGATGTGCATGGGCGCATCACTGCAGACAGCACCACCCGTGGCCAAGCTGGCGCAGACATTGTGATTGGCCGCGACACAGCCACAGGCGAATTGGCCGCTAGCACCGATGTGCGCTACGCCCAACTGCAATCGACTCAAGGCCTGATTGAAACCTCGGCCCAAGTGCTGCACACCCAAGGCGTGTCAGTGCGCGCCCGCGAATGGTTGCTCGACCCGACCGATGTGTTGATCACCAACGCCTCAGCCGCGCAGCCAGCTAGCAACATCACCACCACAGTCATCACCGACAGCACCATTAACGCGCAACTCAACAACGGCACGAGCGTGACGGTGCAAACCAACAACTCTGCGGGAGCGAGCACAGGCGGCAACATCACCGTCTCGGGTCGTCTTGGTCAAACCGCTGGCAGCAGCAGCGCGCAGCTCACGCTAGACGCCTACCGCGACATCACGCTCAACACTGACATTGGCAACAATGGTGGCACGGGTGCGCTCAACTTGATTGGCATTGCTGGTGGCAACATCAGCGTGGTTGGCAACCTCAACACCAACTTGGGCGCGGTGTCGCTCACAGCGGGCAGCGCCAGTCGCGCCAATGTGAGCGGCGCAGGCATTGCGTTGCAAAACGTGACAGCCAGCAGCCTCACCACAACCAGCAGTGGCTACACGCGGCTCAATGGCAACATCGTGACGGGCACAAGTTCTGCGGCTGGCGCACAAAGATACAACAGCGATCTGCAAGTGACCAACAATGTCACCCTCAGCTCCAACGGCGGGAGTGTGACGGTGGTTGGCAATATTTCTTCACCCAATACGACCAGTAGCCTCACCGTCAACGCAGGCGCGGGGCAAGTGACTTTGGGCGCTTCCGGTCGAACCATTTCGGGTTTGAGCAGCTTGGCGGTGAGCTCCACCAACACCATCAACGCAATTGCCAGCACCATCTCAGGCAACACTGCCTTGAGTTTCAATGGCTTAAAAACAGGTGTTCTCACGCTCACGGCCAACAACACTTACAGCGGCACGACCACCTTGACGGACGGCACGCTGCAAGTGGGCAACGGCAATGCGGCCAACAACTCACGCTTGGGCAGCGGCACGATCTACATCGACGGCAGCACCTCATTGCTGAGTTTTTACACGGGCAACACAGTGGTGTTGAATCAATCGTTGATCGGCAACGGCGCGATCAGCAGCAGCGAAGACTTGCAGTTCAATGGCGCAATTCAGCTCAATGCCTCTTCGGCCGTCAACAACTTTTTGAACATCCAAACGCAGGCCAGCAGCGCCAGCGCGACCAATGGCAATATTTATGTGGGCGGTGGCATCACCAACACCTCATCCACCAACGCAAGCTTGAACATCACGGCGAATAACGGCTTGTTTCTCAACTCAGCCATCAGCTCTCCCAACGCGACCACCCAAGTGGCGCTCACCGCCAACGGTTTGACCAACGGCATCGCGGCCAACATGATGAATGCCACGCAACTCGCGGCGAGTCGCGGGCTGGTGTTGTCATCGCGTGGTGACATTGCCACCAATGGCGGCACTTTGACGCTCACAGGCCACAGCAACCAAACCGTGAGCAATTCGGCCACCGACGGCATTGCGGTACACATCAGCGCATTGGGCACAGTCAATGCCAGCGGCGTGCTCTCGGGAACCGCCAGCAGCGACCTACAAATCTCGGCCAGCAGTGTCAACATCACTGGCGTGTCAAGCACGGGTACGGGGGTGCGCATGAACTCGGCCAATGCGGTGAGCAACATCACCTCGACGGGAGATGTGAACATCAGCGCCAAAGGTACAAATGGTTTTGTATCCGACTTTAGCAACACCACATCGGGCAATCCCAATTTGATTCAAGCAGCTGGCACGATCACGCTGGATGCAGAATCCACCGCCAGCACGGGCGTGGGCATTTCTGCCGCCGGGCTTTCGTTGCGGGGTGCGGGCGGCATCAGTTTGACAGCCAAAGTGGCGAGCAACGCGCAAACTGCGATTGAGCTGATCAGCGCGGCAGGCAGAAATTACGCCTTGCAATCGGTAGACAGCAGCAACAACGCTTCCGGCAATATTTCCCTATTGGCGCAAGGTGGCCGTATCAATGTGGCCAACAGCAATGCGCCCGTGCTCGGCACCAACATCACAATTGACAACACCTACAACCCCAACTTAGCAAACGGCTCGCTCAACACCTTTGGCAGCACCAACACGGCTGGGGCTGCCGTCACTTTGGCGAACAATGTCACCGCGACCAACAACTTGACCATTCGAGGACGGCAAAACGCCACGAGCACACCTCAATCCGGCCAAGAAGGCATTTTGCTCACCGCATTTTTGAGCGCCGCAAAAATGCAAGTCACTGGCCTCAACGATACGGCCAACGGCGTAGGCCTGCATATTGGCGGCAATTCTGCTGGCGCGATCATCACGCCCAATGCCAACACATCAAATGTCACCACCAGTTTTCTTCAAGGCACATCCTTTTACAGCGGCGCGGCCAACAACGCCGCCACGCGCATTGACAGCACAAATGGCAGCTTTACTGTAGGCAGTGGCGCAAAACTCAGAATCATGGGCACGACCTCGGGCATGGCTGCGAGTAATTTCAACAACACGGCTGGCATTGGCTTGTATGGCAACATCACCAGCAGTGGTGATTTAACGTTTCAAGGCTCCAGCAGCAGCTTCAATGGCATTTTGGCCAGTGGCACGATCACGCACAGCGCGGGCGATCTTGCCTTGATGGGTTTAGACACAGCAGCGCCACCCAACGGCGCATCAGGCAGCGTGTATGGCGCGGGCATCACGCTGAGCAAGGACATCAATGTCAGCAACGGCAACTTGACCATCACAGGTTCCAATGCCATCAAAAACACGGTGGACACTGGCAACGGTGTTTTGATGCAATCTGCGGCCAATATCAATGTCACCCATGGCAGTACAACCATCACCGGTTACTCCACCACGGGTTCTTTGAACAAGGCGGTCACGTTGCAAGGCAATGTGACCAGCGACGGGGCGGTCAACATCATTGGGCAGAGCGACAGCACATCTTCCAGAGATACCCTGGCGTTGCTGGGCAACATCACCACCACGGGGCAAGTCAACATTCAATCTTTGGGCGGCTTGATCAACATCAGCACGATCAATGGCAATACGCCGAGTTCTATCAACGCGGGCTCCTTGGTGATTGACAACACTGGCGCGGGGCGCACGGCCTTATTTGCTGACAGCAATGCAGGATGGTCAGCAAATGCATCTGTGGGCGGAAGCATTGCTGCCAATGGCAGCATTGCAATGGGTTCAGGCATGGCACGCGCAACCGGTGGCGTGTTGCTACAAAACGTGGCGCTCAATGTCACGGGCAACGTCAATATTGCTGGGGTGACGCACAACGCCAATGCACGCGGCGTGTTTTTAAACACGGCCATTCAAGCGTCCAACGGCGCGAACGTCAATGTTTTAGGACAAAACTCAGGCATTGGCAGCAGCAACGTGGCCGATGGTGTGTCGATTGACGCCTCGGGCTGGATCAGCAATGCGGGCGGTACGGTCAACATCGTCGGTAACTCAAGCGTGGCGGGCTCATCGGGGGTTCGTGCGGTCACGACGGGCAACAATGGGCAAGCCATTCGCGCCGATCAAATCAATGTCACGGGCACATCCAGCGCCACATCGGGCAATGGCGTGTTGATCAGCGCCACGCTCACCACCACCAATAACTCCGGCAAAAACCTCAGCAGCACCATTCAAGGCACAAGCGCGGGCGAAAGCGCCAGCAACTCTGGCATCGACATTGAAGGCAACAGCATTTTGACGGCCAGCGCAGGCACGCAAATCAATGTGAACGGGCAAGCCTCATCCGTTAATGCGGCAACCAGCACGGGCAGCGCAGGCATCAGCATTGCAAACAATGCCCGAGTGGGCAGCAGCGGCAATGTCAACCTCAATGGCAGCAGCAGCAACGCCTCTGGTTTTGTGATGAAAAGCGGTGCCAGTTGGACGCACACGGGTTCGAGCAGCACGCTCAACATCGTGGGCAGCACGTCTACCAGCTACGCAGGCGTGTCACTAGAGGCCAACACCAACCTCAATGTTGCGAGCAATTTGCAAGTCAGCGGCGACAACACCAACGCAGCACAGGCGGCCTCAGCGCATGGTGTGATCGTGGCGGGCAATATCACCAATAGCGTCGGTTCCACCACGCTGCACGCCAGCACCAGCGGCATTCAACTTCAGCCAACGGCCAGCATTCAGCACCTGTCAACGGCAGGCGCCATCCTCATCACAGCGGGCGATGGCACAAGCACCAGCGCGGCCAGCCTACGCTTGAGCGATGTAGGCACGACGCTTGCCAGCGCCAGCAGCGTGGGCACACAAATCGTGCAAGCCAGCAATGCAGGCGTCACCCTCACCACCGACGGCACGGGCGACTTGACGGTGGCAAAAATCAACAACCTCGGCAGCGGCAATGTGGTGGTGGGCGCAGGTATTCAAAATACAGCTGGTACCTTGGGTGGAAACATCAAAACAGTGGCGGGTTACAACGTCAGCAATGCCAACGGAAAAACCTATTTCTACAGCGGTACGGTGTCCAACACCGATTCGCTGGCCAACCTCAATTCCGCGCTGGGCAACCTCAATCTAGACAACAGCTCAAGCTACACACAAAACACGGCGGTGAACACCGTCTACAACGCAAGCAGCTTGGGCATTGGCACTAGCGCCAGCACACAAGTTGCTTTTCGCGGCACGGCCAATTTCGCCAACATGCTCAACGGCGCGACGCTGGCGCAAACCTATGGCGATGCCAACACCTTCTCAAGCGCTGCGGCACAAAGCAATTTGGCAACCAGCCTCAAAACTAATTTGGCGGCACAAAGTCAAACGCAACTCAGCGTGGCCTCCAATGCGGGCAACTTGAACATCCAAGGCGCAAGCTTGGTGAGCGATGCGGTGGTCTCGCTGCAAAACGCCGCTTACTCCAGCGCCAACTATTTAAACGCCAACACCTACACAGCCAATGTCAGTGGTTCGCAATACATCACCAGCTTGAAAACAGGGCAAATCGCTCAGGTACAAGTTGGCACAAAAGCCATCACCTCCAGCGGCATCGCGGTGGCAGACAAGGTGTATGACGGCACAGCATCGGTCGCGGCCAACACCATCAACACCGCCCAAGCCGTTCTCAATGGCACATTGACTGGTGACAAGCTCAGCCTTGATATCAGCAAAGTGCAAGCAAGCTTTGGCTCAGCCAATGTGGCCTACAGCGGCGGCAATGTGGCTGCACAAAACATCAGCCTCACGGGCGTTCAAGTCACGGGCAAAGATGCGAGCAACTACACCATCACCGACGCCTCCAATGCGAGCGCAAAAATCACGCCCAAGGCCATCACAACAGCCACAATTTCTGCGGTCAACACAGCCGTTTATGGCGCATTAACTGCCACCGGCAATGTGGCTTTGGGCAGCGACGTTTTAGCCACTGACTTGCCCAAGGTGGGCGCGGCCAATGCCGCACAAATTGTCAGCACCACGTCTGACCTCAGCAACAGCGGCAACCTCAAAGCGGGCAGCTACAAACAACAAGTCGCCAGCGGCTTGAGTGGTTCAGCAGCAGGCAACTACAGCTTTGCCGGAACCACCTCGACCAGCGCGAACTACACCGTCAACAAAAAAGACATCACCAGCGCCAGCATCGGCGCCGTGACTTCTGCTGTGTACGCCACCGCAACAGCAACAGGTGCGGTGTCATTGGGCGCAGACGTTTTAGGCAACGACCGTGTATCGGCCAGCAACAGCGCACAAATTGTCGCCACAACCGCAGATTTGAGCACCAGCGGCAACCTCAAAGCAGGCAGCTACAAACAACAAGTCGCCGCTGGGTTAAAAGATGCCGATGCAAGCAATTACAACTTTGCAGGCACCACCACAGCCAGTGCCAACTACACCGTCAATAAACTCAATCTTGCCACCACAGGCTTGAGCGCCAGCGACAAAACATATGACGCCACCACCAACGCAGCGCTCAACGTCAGCACCAACACCTTGGCTGGCACGCAAAGCGGCAACGGCAAAACCGACATCGTGTCGTATCAAAAATCCAGCATGAAAGCCAGCTTTGATACCGCGAATGTTGCCTACGACAGCAACAACCAAGTCACGAGCAAAACCGTCAACATCACAGGCATTGCGCTCACAGGGCAAGACGCCAGCAACTACACCACAGCCTCAAGCGCCAGCGTGAGCGCCACCATCACACCCAAAGCCATCACCACGGCCAGCATTGCCGACGTTGCCACGGTGTATTCAAAGCCGGCAGCTGCAGGCGTTGTGTCATTGGGCGCAGATGTATTCGCGTCAGACGCAAACAATGTGCAAGCCAATGCAGCACAAATCGTCAGTGGCGCGAGCGACCTCAGCACCAGCGGCAACCTCAAAGCGGGCAGTTACTTCCAAAAAGTGGGCGCAGGCTTGACGGGTTCAGCCAAAGGCAATTACAGCTTTGCGGGCAAGACCTCTACCACCGCCAATTACAAGGTCAGCAAACTCGCCATGGCACTCACAGGCATTAAAGCCAACGACAAAGTTTATGACGGCACAAGCGAGACCACCTTCACCATCACCGCCATGCAAATCATGGACATTCAAAGCGGCAGCAACAAAACCGATGATGTTCAATTTGCAGATACAGATTTGCACTCCGGCACACTCCACGCATCGTTTGACAACGCCAAAGTGGCCTACAACAGCAACAACCAAGTGATTGCCAAAAATGTGAACATCACGGGCCTGAGTTTGATCGGCACAGACGCTGCAAACTACACCAGCGAGAGCACAACTGGCGTGTTGGCCACCATCACACCCAAACCCATTTCGGTGAGCTACAGCGTCAAAGACAAAGTTTTTGACAACACCAGCCTCGCCAAAGTCGATCCGCAATTGAGCGGCGTCGTTGGCAGCGACGCTGTTTCTGCCAGCCACGCCAGCGCCACTTTCGATTCAAGCGCCATTGGTAACGCCAAGAAAGTCACCATCAGCGACGTGCAATTGGTAGGCGTGGACAAAGGCAACTACCAACTCCAGAGCAATGGCACAACCCCCATCGTGGCCTATGCCACCGGAAATATTCTTGCAGACAGCAGCAGCAACGCTTGGGTTCATTTTTCAAATGACGCCAAGTATTTGGCCGCATTGAACCCCATCAGCAAACCCATCACGCCCAATGTCATTGCGCTAAAAGTCACTCCACCCCAAGCCCCGAAGACAACACAGAGCGACATCCCCTTTCGCTTAGACAGCTCAATCACCCACCCTTTGTGCGGCGCAGACGATAGCAGCACATGCTTGTGTGACGAAGTCCCCAACGCCTCGGGCATTTCTATTTGCTATTCGCCAGAGTTTTCTCTTACGGGCGTGGGTGAATAGATTGAGTTACTCTCTGTCCAAGGGCCTGGTGGAGAGTCGAGTGATATCGGCAAGTTTGAGCAAAAAGTGGCAAGCACGCACTTTTGCGGATACCCCAACTCGTGAGAGTTGGGGTTTAGGTATTGGTGGAGCTGGCGGGATTTGAACCCGCGTCCATAAGTCTTTTTCGTACAGTTCTACATGTGTAGTCGTCTGATTTGAGTCTCGTTCGATGCGCCGCGCAGCGACACGCTGCGCACCAAACCAGCATCCTTAGATCTCACACCCACTCAAGATGCCCGAGTGTGTGCCAGCCCATATGTTTTCCCTTGCAGCTAGGAAGTCTTGCGACCCCCTAACCCAGCCTATCGGCCAACTGTTGCAAGGCTCACCGGATTAAGCGGCGAGTGCGAAACGTTCGTCGTTTGCAGTTAGTTTTTTTTCTGCTGTTTAACGAGGTAACAGAACCTCGACATGCCCTGCCACGCGTCCGAACCCATGTCGAAACCAGTGCAGCCCCAAGCCTAGTATTTTAGGCGTTTCTGAGCAAATGCAATAGCTCTAAGGGCGAATTGATGCACAAATCTGCGCCCCAGGCCGAAATATCGTTCTTTTCGCCCAAATAGCCATAGTTGGCGGCCACGGTAGACATGCCCGCCGCTTTACCCGCAATGATGTCGCGTTCGTCGTCGCCCACATACAAACAGGCTTGTGGCGCAATTTGCAAGCGCCGAGCCGCTTCAAACAAAGGCTCTGGATGGGGCTTTGCGTAGGGTGTGGTGTCGCCACTCACAATGGCTTTGGCGCTGGCAAACAAGGGCATGGCGCTGACCAGAGGGTCGGTGAAGCGAGCCATTTTGTTGGTCACCACGCCCCACAACCAACCACGTTGCTGAACGTGTGCAATCAACTCTGCGACGCCCTCAAACGCATAGGTGCGTTCGGTCAATGCCGCTTCGTAGTTGGCGAAAAACTCTTCGCGCATGGTCATGAAGTCTTGGTGCTGGGGCGTTATGTCAAAAGCGATTTTTAGCATGCCCCGAGCGCCAGCCCCAGCCATGTGGCGGTAAGTTTCTAAAGGCAAAGAAGGCAAGCCCCGATCTGTGCGCATTTTGTCGGCGGCTGCACCCAGGTCGGGCGCGCTGTCAATCAAAGTGCCATCGAGGTCAAACAAAACAGCTTGGAGCGAATGCAGCATGGTCAGATCGATTTTTGAGTGGCCACAAGATAGTTGACGCTGGTGTTCGCGTCTAACCAATAACGGCGCGTGAGAGGGTTGTATTGCAAGCCGCGCGTGTTTTGCCAATCCAAGCCCGCCGCGCGGCAAAACGATGCCAACTCGCTGGGGCGTATGAACTTGGCATATTCGTGCGTGCCACGGGGAATCAGGTTGAGCACATATTCAGCACCCACAATCGCCATTGCAAACGATTGGGCATTGCGGTTCAAGGTGGAGAAAAACACCCAACCACCTGGCTTGACCAAAGCACCACAAGCACGCACCACAGACGCGGGGTCGGGCACATGTTCCAGCATTTCCATGCAGGTGACCACATCAAAGCTGGCGGGGCGCTCTGCGGCCAAGTCTTCCACGCTGATTTCGCGGTATTGGACGTTGGCGGTTTGACTCTCCAGTGCGTGCAATTGCGCCACTTTGAGCGATTTGGTCGCCAAATCAATGCCCAAGGCCTGTGCGCCAGCGCGCGCCATGGCCTCGGTCAAAATGCCGCCGCCGCAGCCCACGTCCAACACTTGTTTGCCTTGTAGCGGAGCCAAGCTGTTGACCCAGCCCAAACGCAGTGGGTTGATTTGGTGCAAAGAGCGAAATTCGCCCGCTTCGTCCCACCAACTGTGGGCCAATTCAGAAAACTTGGTCAACTCCGCCGAGTCAACATTCGGTGTGTGTGTTGTGCTTTGCATTCCGCAATTGTCCTATGTTCTCGACAACCCAAATTTGCATCCCGAAAAAACAAAACCCCGCCGAAGCGGGGTTTGCGATGCGGTTCAATCCAGATCAGTTAGCGCGTGTGCCAACCACTTCGATTTCAACGCGGCGATTTTTAGCGCGACCTTCTTTGGTCTTGTTGTCAGCCACAGGTTGTGACTCGCCTTTGCCTTCGGTGTAGATGCGGTTTTTCTCGATGCCTTTGGACACCAAGTAAGCTTTCACAGCATCAGCGCGACGCACCGACAGTTTTTGGTTGTAAGACTCAGCGCCCACAGAGTCGGTGTGACCCACAGCGATGATGACTTCCAGGTTGATGGCCTTGACTTTGCCGACCAAGTCGTCCAAACGGGCTTTGCCAGCGGGTTTGAGTACAGATTTGTCAAAGTCAAAGAAAGCATCGGCAGCAAAAGTCACTTTAGATGCAGCAGCCACGGGAGCTTGGGCAACGGGAGGAGCTTGAACTTCTTTCGCAGCCACGGGGGGAGCGGCTTCAGCGGGTTTGCCGCATTCGCTTGCGGCGGTAGCGGGTGTCCAGCTCGCATTGCGCCAGCATTCGCCAGTAGCGCTTTTCCAGACGGCGCCAGAGGCGCTGACCCAGTTATTGTTTGTTTGAGCACTGGCTGCAGACGCTGCCAAAGCAATAGCCACCAAAGCCATCAAATTCTTCAAGTTTTTCATATTCACCTCAAGTTGGAGTAAAAACCGCAGGTTTTTTGGTGGCTGCAGGGCAATTCATGCAGTGTGTCAAAAAACCATAACGCATGTGACATTGTGCCACAGAGCAGTGAATTCTAGGCTCGGCAGCCAGACGGAATGAACATATCGGCTATTTTGTGCTTATTTCCATCTCAAATAGATGTCAATATCAGCCTAAAATCGAAGGTTTACCCGCTTAATGGCCGATTTCATGACACAGTTCGCAAAAGAAACCTTGCCCATCAGCTTAGAAGAGGAGATGCGCCGCAGCTATCTCGATTACGCCATGAGCGTGATTGTGGGTCGCGCCCTCCCCGACGCCCGAGACGGCTTGAAGCCTGTTCACCGCCGGGTGTTGTTTGCGATGCACGAGCTCAACAACGACTGGAATCGCCCTTACAAAAAGTCAGCCCGTATCGTCGGTGACGTGATCGGTAAATACCACCCGCACGGCGACAGCGCGGTCTACGACACGATTGTGCGCATGGCGCAAGACTTTTCGCTGCGTCACATGTTGGTGGACGGCCAAGGTAACTTCGGCTCGGTCGATGGCGACAACGCAGCGGCCATGCGTTACACGGAAATCCGTCTGTCCAAAATCGCGCACGAAATGTTGAGCGACATCGACAAAGAAACCGTCGATTTCGGCCCCAACTACGACGGCTCCGAAAAAGAACCGCTGGTCTTGCCCAGCCGCATTCCTAATTTGTTGGTCAACGGCTCCTCCGGCATTGCCGTGGGCATGGCGACCAATATTCCGCCCCACAACTTGAACGAGGTGGTGGACGCTTGTCTGCACATGCTGGCCAATCCAGAGGCGACCATCGACGAGTTGATGGAAATCATCCCCGCGCCAGACTTTCCGACAGCGGGCATTATTTATGGCATCAGCGGCGTCAAAGACGGCTACCGCACAGGCCGTGGCCGCGTGGTCATGCGCGCCAAATGCCACTTTGAAGACATCGACAAAGGCCAGCGTCAGTCCATCATCGTCGATGAGCTGCCCTACCAAGTCAACAAAAAGACCTTGCAAGAACGCATGGCCGAGTTGGTGCACGAAAAGAAAATCGAAGACATCAGCCACATCCAAGACGAGTCCGACAAATCGGGCATGCGCTTGGTGATTGAGCTCAAACGCGGTGCCGTGCCCGAAGTGGTGCTCAACAACTTGTACAAGCAAACCCAGTTGCAAGACACCTTTGGCATCAACATGGTGGCCTTGATCAACGGCCAGCCCAAGCTGTGCAATTTGAAAGACCTCATCAGCGTCTTCTTGCAACACCGCCGCGAAGTGGTGACACGCCGCACGGTGTTCACCTTGCGCAAAGCCCGCGAACGCGGCCATGTGCTCGAAGGCTTGGCGGTGGCGCTGGCCAATATTGACGAGTTCATTCGCATCATCCGCAACGCGCCCACGCCTCCTGTGGCCAAGGCCGAGTTGATGACGCGCTCTTGGGACAGCCAACTGGTGCGCGAAATGCTCACCCGCACCCGTGCCGATGGCGGCACCATCCATGCCGACGACTACCGCCCCGATGGTCTAGAAAAAGAATACGGCATGGGCAGCGATGGCCTCTACCGTTTGAGCGACACCCAAGCGCAAGAAATTTTGCAAATGCGCTTGCAACGCTTGACCGGCTTGGAGCAAGACAAGATCGTCAACGAATACAAAGACGTGATGGCCGAAATCGACGACTTGCTCGACATATTGGCCAAGCCTGAACGTGTGTCCACCATCATCGGCGACGAGTTGAATGTGGTGAAACAAGAGTTCGGTCAAAGCAAACTCGGCGCGCGTCGCAGTGTGATTGAACACAACGCACAAGACTTGGGCACCGAAGACTTGATCACGCCCACCGACATGGTGGTGACTTTGAGCCACAGCGGCTACATCAAGAGCCAGCCTTTGAGCGAATACCGCGCCCAAAAACGCGGCGGTCGCGGCAAACAGGCCACCGCCACCAAAGAAGACGATTGGATTGACCAGCTCTTCATCGCCAACACGCATGACTATTTGCTGTGTTTCTCCAACCGTGGCCGCTTGTATTGGCTCAAGGTTTGGGAAGTGCCTGCGGGTTCACGCGGCTCGCGGGGTCGGCCCATCGTCAACATGTTCCCGCTGCAAGAGGGCGAAAAAATCAATGTGGTGTTGGCGCTCACCGGCGAAGCACGCACCTTCCCCGACAACCAATTTGTCTTCATGGCCACCTCCATGGGCACGGTCAAAAAGACCTCGCTCGACGAATTCAACAACCCGCGCAAGGGCGGCATCATTGCCGTCAACTTGGACGATGGCGACTTCTTAATCGGTGCAGCGCTGACCGACGGCAAACACGATGTGATGTTGTTCAGCGACGGCGGCAAAGCCGTGCGCTTTGACGAAAACGATGTGCGCCCCTTGGGTCGCAGCGCGCGCGGTGTGCGCGGCATGATGATCGAAGAAGGCCAAAGCGTCATCGCCATGTTGGTGTCTGAGCAAGAAAACCCCGAATTGCTGGGCACAGACAACGCGCCCCGCGCCAGCGTCTTGACCGCCACCGAAAACGGCTACGGCAAACGCACCAACATCAGCGAATACACCCGTCACGGACGCGGCACCAAAGGCATGATTGCCATCCAGCAATCTGAGCGCAACGGCAAAGTCGTGGCTGCGACCTTGGTGCAAGCCGAAGACGAAATCATGCTCATCACCGACACAGGCGTGCTGGTGCGCACCCGCGTCGCTGAAATCCGCGAAATGGGTCGCGCCACCCAAGGCGTGACCTTGATTGGTTTGGACGACGGCGCGAAATTGAGCGGCCTGCAACGCATTGTGGAAAACGATGCCGCAGGTGGCGCAGAGGCGGAAGCCGACGCACCCGAGGCCGACAACGAGGAAGGTCAAGCCTGAGCATGAACGAACGCGCCTACAACTTCTCCGCAGGCCCCGCCGCCATTCCTCTGGAAGTCTTGCAGCAAGCCGCTGCTGAAATGACCAACTGGCAAGGCAGCGGCATGGGCGTGATGGAGATGAGCCATCGCGGCAAAGAGTTCACCGCCATCCATACGCAGGCCCAAGCCGATGCGCGTGCGTTGTTGGGCGTGCCCGAGAACTTTCACATCTTGTTCATGCAAGGCGGCGGCATTGGCGAAAACGCCATCGTGCCGATGAACCTTTCGCGCGGCGAATCTGCCGACTTTGTGGTGACAGGCGCTTGGAGCGAAAAATCGGTCAAAGAAGCGGCCAAATACTGTTCGCCCAACACGGCTGCAAGCAGCGAAAACTCGGGGTTTACCACCCTGCCCGAGCCCAGCAGTTGGCGCTTGAGCGCAGGTGCGCGTTACGTTCATGTTTGCACCAACGAAACCATCCACGGCGTGGAGTTTCACAGCCTGCCCGACCTCAAAGCCTTGGGTTGCGATACGCCTTTGGTGATCGATTTTTCCTCGCATGTGTTTTCGCGCAGCGTCGATTGGCACAAGGTCGGCTTGGCCTTTGGTGGCGCACAGAAAAACATTGGTCCCGCAGGCCTGACGCTGGTGGTGGTGCGCGACGACTTGCTGGGTCACGCGCTCAAAATTTGCCCCAGCGCATTTGATTACACCGTGGTCGCCAAACATGGTTCGATGTACAACACGCCGCCCACCTATGGCATTTACATGGCGGGCTTGACGTTTCAGTGGCTCAAACGCCAAGGCGGTGTCGCCGCGCTGGAGCAACGCAACATCGCCAAAGCGCAATTGCTCTACAGCTTTTTAGACAGCTCCGCGCTCTACACCAACCCCGTGGCTCACGACTGCCGCTCACGCATGAATGTGCCGTTTTTCTTGCGTGGCGACGATGGCCAAGCCTTGATCGATGCCGAGCAACCACGCAACGCCGCTTTCTTAGCCGGCGCCAAAGCTGCGGGTTTGCTGCAACTCAAGGGTCACAAGTCGGTGGGCGGAATGCGTGCCAGCATCTACAACGCCATGCCCATCGAAGGTGTGCAAGCGCTGATCGACTACATGCGCGATTTTGAAAAAACAAAGGCGTGACGCCATGAGCCAAACCCCGATTCAATCCGACGCTTTGGCCGCGCTGCGCGTGCAAATTGACGCGCTCGACCAGCAACTGCTCAACATGCTCAACCAACGTGCGCTGTTGGCCGAAAAAGTCGGCGACATCAAACGCGCCGAAGGCTCGCCGTTTTTCCGTCCCGACCGTGTGGCGCAAGTGATCGACAAAATCACCACTCTCAACCCCGGTCCTTTGAAAAACGAGCATGTGGCCTCAATTTGGCGCGAAGTCATGTCGGCCTGTTTGGCCTTGGAAGCGCCGCAGCGCGTGGCCGTGCTTGGACCGCAAGGCACGTTTTGCGAACAAGCTGCGATTGAGTTTTTTGGCAGCGCCGCCAACCTGATTTACTGCGCCAACTTTGACGAAGTGTTTCACGCCACCGCTGCTGGCACTGCGCAATATGGCGTGGTCGGCATGGAAAACTCCAGCGAAGGCGTGGTGGCGCGCTCGCTCGATTTGTTCTTGCGCTCACCCGTGCATGTGGTGGGCGAAGTCAGCCTGTTGGTGCGCCACAACTTGTTGCGCCAAACCAATTCAGATGCCGGCATTGAGGTTGTCATGGCGCATCCGCAAGCTTTGGCGCAATGCCAAAACTGGTTGTCGCAACACCTGCCGCATGCCGAGCGCCGCGCTGTGTCGAGCAATGCCGAAGGTGCGCGTTTGGCCGCTTCCAACCCCGCGTGGGCTGCGCTGGCCAGCGAACGTGCCGCCGCCCAATTTGGCCTGCACATCGTGCACCACGCCATCCAAGACGAAGCCATCAACCGCACCCGCTTTGCCATCATTTGCTTGCCGCAAACCTTGGCCACGCCGCCCGCATCAGACAAAGACTGCACCAGTTTGGTGGTGTCGGTGCCGAACAAACCGGGCGCCGTGCACGACTTGCTGGTTCCGCTCAAAACCAATGGCGTGTCGATGACGCGCTTTGAATCACGCCCCGCCAAATCGGGGCAATGGGATTACTACTTCTACATCGACTTGCAAGGCCATGTGTCGCAACCGCATGTGGCCGCAGCGCTCAAGGAATTGCAACACCTGTGCGCCTTCTACAAAGTCTTGGGGTCTTACCCCGTGTCTGAATAATCCAAGGACGCTGCATGAAGTTTGAGCGTCTGGCATTGATCGGCTGCGGCCTCATGGGTGGCTCGTTTGCGCTGGCTTTGCGCCAAGCGGGTTGGGTGCAACACATTGCGGGGTTCAGCGCTTCCGAGGCAACACGGCAACGCGCCGTTCAGTTGCACGTCATCGACCAAGCCTGCCTCAGCGTACAAGAAGCCGTGCAAGGCGCCGACTTGGTGCTCTTGGCCGTGCCTGTGGGTGCCATGCACACGAGCTTTGCCGCCATGCGCGAGGTGCTCTCACCCCAAGCCTTGGTCATGGACGTGGGCTCGACCAAATGCGATGTGATCGCCGCCGCGCAAGCCGAGTTGGGCGAGCGCCTGAACTGCTTTGTGCCGGCACACCCCATCGCAGGCAAAGAACGCGCAGGCATTGAGCACGCCGAAGCGGGCTTGTACCAAGACCGCCGCACCATCCTCACGCCCTTGCCCAAAACGGGCATTCACCGTTTGCAAACCGCGCACGAGGTGTGGTCGGCCATTGGCAGCCACGTCAGCACCATGACGCCCGAAGCGCACGACGCCACCTTTGCCGCCGTCAGCCACTTGCCCCATTTGTTGGCTTTTGCAACGGTCAACGCGGTGGCTTCGCAGTCGCAAGGCGCGGCCTACTTGGACATGGCAGGGCCGGGCTTCAGAGATTTTTCTCGCATCGCGGCCAGTGATTCGGCGGTGTGGCGCGACATCTTGAGTGCCAATCAGTCCGAAGTGCTGACACAAATCAGCCACTTTCGCACAGCGCTAAACCAATTTGAAAATGCTCTGACATCGGGCGACACGCAAGCTTTGCAGGCGCTGATTCAACAAGCCAGCGACGTGCGCGGGGCTTGGACGCTCAACGGACAAAACAACTGCTCTTGAGTGTGACAGCCGCCTTCTACAATGCAGGCCATGTTTTCCACCCCTTTTCTTGATCTTCCGCCGCTGCAAAGCGCCGCCGGTACCGTCACCCTCCCCGGCTCCAAAAGCATTTCTAACCGCGTGTTGCTGCTGTCAGCCTTGAGCCAAGGCACGACAGTAGTTCATGATTTGCTCGATTCGGACGACACCCGCGTGATGCTGCAAGCCTTGCGTCAATTGGGCTGCGGCGTGGTGGTTGAAGGCACGACCGTGCACATTGAGGGGCTGGGCGGCACACTCGAACACAGCCAAGCGATTGAATTTTTCATGGGCAACGCGGGCACGGCCATGCGTCCGCTCACGGCAGCCTTGGCGGTCTTGGGGGGCGACTTCACGCTCAAAGGCGTGGCACGCATGCACGAACGCCCGATTGGCGACTTGGTCGATGCCCTGCGCTTGCTTGGGTGCGACATCGATTATTTAGGCAACGAGGGCTTTCCGCCGCTGCGCATTGGCAAGCCCCAACTCACCTTGGACGCGCCCATTCAAGTGCGCGGCGATGTGTCCAGCCAATTTCTCACCGCCTTGTTGATGGCGCTGCCGCTGGCCGCGCAGCAACGCGACATCGTGATTGAGGTCGTGGGCG
Organism: uncultured Burkholderiales bacterium; assembly: GCA_903832625.1. GTDB lineage: Bacteria > Pseudomonadota > Gammaproteobacteria > Burkholderiales > Burkholderiaceae_C > Limnohabitans. The sequence continues at coordinate 20,423 of CAILCI010000032.1, forward strand.
AACTCATCAGCAAGCCCTACATCGACATCACGTTGAATTTGTTGGCGCGCTTTGGCATCGTCGTGCGCCGTGAAGGCTGGCAGCGCTTCACCATTGCGGCGGGCAGCCGCTACCAGTCACCCGGTGACATCCATGTGGAGGCGGACGCTTCATCGGCCAGTTATTTCATTGCCTTGGGGGCGCTGGCTTGCGAACAAGGCATTCGCATTCAAGGCGTGGGCGCGGACTCGATTCAAGGCGACATTCGGTTCATGGACGCGGCGGCTCAAATGGGCGCTGCAATTACCAGCGGCCCCAATTGGCTGGAAGTCAAACGCGGCGCGTGGCCGCTGCGTGGCATCACACTGGACTGCAACCACATTCCCGACGCCGCCATGACGCTGGCCGTGATGGCTTTGTATGCCGATGCGCCCACCACGCTCAACAACATCGCCAGCTGGCGTGTCAAGGAAACCGACCGCATCGCGGCCATGGCCACCGAATGCCGCAAACTCGGCGCCACTGTAGAGGAAGGTGCAGATTGGCTGCGCATCCATCCCTTGCGAGCAGGCGCTTGGAAAACCGCCAGCATCCACACTTATGACGACCACCGCGTGGCCATGTGTTTTTCGCTCGCGGCCTTCAACCCCGACGGCTTGCGTGTGCGCATTGAAGACCCCAAATGCGTGGCCAAAACTTTCCCCGACTATTTTGAAGCCTTGTTTTCGGTGGCACACACCGATGCGGCGCACATTCCCGTCATTTGCATTGACGGCCCCACCGCTTCGGGCAAAGGCACGTTGGCGAGTTCGGTGGCGCAGCAATTGGGCTACTACTACCTCGATTCAGGCGCTTTGTACCGCGTGACGGCCTATGCAGCCTTGCAAAAGGGCCTCGATTTGGCCAACGACGAAACCCAAATTGCAGCTTTGGCGCGACACTTGCCCGTGCGCTTTGAAGGCGACCAAATTTGGCTGGAAAATGAGAACGTGAGCGAGCGCATTCGCACCGAAGAAACCGGCATGAACGCCTCCAAAGTCTCGGTTTTAAAGGACGTTAGAGCCGCTTTAGTGGAACTTCAGCACAGTTTTTGCAAGTTGCCGGGTCTGGTGGCCGATGGGCGCGACATGGGCACCGTCATCTTCCCGCATGCGCCTTTGAAGGTGTTTTTGACCGCCAGCGCCACAGAACGCGCCGAAAGACGCCATAAGCAATTGATTTCAAAAGGTTTTTCGATTAAACTCGACGACCTTCGCGCCGATTTAGAGGCGCGCGATGCCCGCGATTCAAACCGCAGCGTAGCGCCCTTGACCGCAGCGCAAGACGCAATGCCCCTCGATAACTCTGAGTTGTCCATCGAAAAATCGGTGCAACAAGTGTTGACGTGGTGGCAAAGCAAACAGCCGTAACTGGCTGAAACTGGCCCATTTGGCTCCCTCCGCGTCGCAGACGCATTGGCCAAATGGATCGACAACTTAACCCGTGGCTCACGCCACAACCCACCGCTAACCGCAGGCCCATGTGGCGCAGCAATGGTGCTGCCCTCTTTCCCGTGGTTGGACACAAGGAAATACATGTCTGAATCTTTTGCCGCCCTGTTTGAAGAGTCATTGCAACGCTCTGAAATGCGTACAGGCGAGGTCATCACTGCTGAAGTGGTGCGTATCGAACACAACCACGTCGTGGTCAACGCTGGCCTCAAATCTGAAGCCTACGTGCCAATCGAAGAATTCAAAAACGACAAGGGCGAGCTCGAAGTCCAAGCGGGTGACTTCGTCTCCGTCGCGATCGGTAGCGTTGAAAACGGCTACGGCGACACCATTCTGAGCCGCGACACCGCCAAGCGTTTGGCTTCGTGGATGAGCTTGGAAAAAGCACTCGAATCTGGCGAATTTGTCACTGGCACGACCAGCGGCAAAGTCAAAGGTGGCTTGACCGTGTTGGTCAACGGCATCCGCGCTTTCTTGCCCGGTTCACTGATCGACACACGTCCGATCAAAGACTTGTCTCCCTACGAGAACAAGACCATGGAATTCAAGGTCATCAAGCTCGACCGCAAACGTAACAACGTCGTGTTGTCACGCCGCGCTGTCGTCGAAGCTTCGATGGGCGAAGAACGCGCCAAACTGATGGAAAACCTCAAAGAAGGCTCCATTGTTCATGGCGTGGTCAAGAACATCACCGAATACGGTGCGTTTGTGGACTTGGGCGGCATCGACGGCTTGCTGCACATCACCGACATGGCATGGCGTCGCGTGCGTCATCCTTCGGAAGTGGTCACCGCAGGTCAAGAAATCACCGCAAAAATCCTCAAGTTCGACACCGAGAAAAACCGCGTGTCCTTGGGCCTCAAACAAATGGGCGACGATCCTTGGATGGGCGTTGGCCGCCGCTACCCCACCAGCACCCGCATGTTCGGCAAAGTCACCAACATCGCCGATTACGGCGCGTTTGTGGAACTCGAACCCGGCATCGAAGGCTTGGTGCACGTCTCCGAAATGGACTGGACCAACAAGAACGTGGCACCTTCGAAAATCGTGGCCTTGGGCGACGAAGTCGAAGTCATGGTCTTGGAGATCGACGAAGACAAACGCCGCATCAGCTTGGGCATGAAGCAATGCCGCGCCAATCCTTGGCAAGACTTTGCACAAAACACCAAACGCGGCGACCGCGTCAAAGGTCCGATCAAATCGATCACCGACTTTGGCGTGTTCGTGGGCTTGGCCTCTGGCATTGACGGCTTGGTGCACTTGTCTGACCTGTCTTGGAACGAAACCGGCGAAAACGCTGTGCGCGAATTCAAGAAAGGCCAAGAAGTGGAAGCCATCGTGTTGGCCGTTGACGTGGAACGTGAACGCATCTCCTTGGGCATCAAACAACTCGACTCCGATCCTTTCACCACCTTCGTGTCCATCAACGACAAAGGCTCTATCGTTACCGGTAAAGTCAAAACCGTGGATGCCAAAGGCGCTGAAATCGACTTGGGCGAAGACATCTTGGGCTACTTGCGCGTCTCCGAAATCTCGGTGGACCGCGTGGAAGACGCTCGCAGCGTGCTCAAAGAAGGCGACGAAGTGACGGTTGTGGTGACCAATGTGGATCGCAAGACCCGCAACATCCAGTTGTCCATCAAAGCCAAAGACCAAGTGGATCAACAAGAAGCCATGGCCACATTGAGCCAACAGTCTTCGCGCGAAAACGCTGGCACGACCAGCCTGGGCGCTTTGTTGCGCGCTAAGCTCGATAACAACTGATGACCCGCTCCGACTTGGTCGAAGAACTCGCTGCCCGATTCGGGCAGCTCACGCACCGCGATGCCGAATTCGCTGTCAAGACCCTTCTTGACGCGATGAGCGACGCGCTGGTGCGGGGGCATCGAATCGAGTTGCGCGGCTTTGGCAGTTTTTCCATCAATCGCCGCCCGCCTCGCATGGGACGCAACCCGCGTTCGGGTGAGAGTGTGGCGATTCCTGAAAAGCGCGTTCCCCACTTCAAACCGGGCAAAGCCCTGCGCGAAGCGGTGGACGAACGCACCCAAGAACTGCTCTCCAAGTCTGAGCCCAAAATCAAGTGAGAGGCAAGGCTAAAATTCCTCGGAGTCACTGAGGAGTTACCTTGAAAAACCTCATGTGGCTGCTTCGGTTTATTCTGAAAGCAGCCATTTTTTTTACCCTCTTCGCTTTTGCGCTCAACAACCAAGAAGATGCCTCGGTGCACTTCTTTTTTGGCACGGTTTGGAATGCGCCATTGGTGTTGATCGTCTTATCGGCCTTTGTGCTGGGCGTTGCCGTGGGCGTCATGGGCATGGTGCCTCGTTGGTGGAGACACCGTCGTTTGGCTTTGCGCCTCAAGCCCGCCGCTCAAAGCCCTTCTAAAGTCGCAAGCACCACAACAACAATAAACAGCGATACACCGCATGGAATTTGACCTGAACTGGATTTTGCTGGGACTGCCCTTGGCCTTTGGCTTGGGTTGGCTGGCTTCGCGTCTTGATTTGCGCCAACTCAAACTAGAAAACCGCCAAACCCCAAAAGCCTATTTCAAAGGCCTGAACTATTTGCTCAACGAGCAACAAGACAAGGCCATTGACGCCTTCATTGAAGCGGTACAGCACGACCCCGATACGTCTGAGCTGCACTTTGCCTTGGGAAATTTGTTTCGCCGTCGTGGCGAGTACGAACGTGCGGTGCGTGTGCACCAGCATTTGCTCTCGCGCGCTGATTTGACGCAAACCGACCGTGACCGCGCACAACATGCTTTGGCTTTGGATTATCTAAAAGCCGGCCTGCTTGACCGCGCCGAAGATGCGCTTGGAAAACTAGAAGGCACGGCCTATCAAAACCAAGCCCACTTGGCGTTGCTGAGCATTTACGAACGCTCTCGCGATTGGGCCAAGGCCTCAACGGTCGCCAAAAAGCTCAATGCCACTGAGCAGGGAAGTTTCCAAGGCCGTTTGGCGCATTACTTGTGCGAACAAGCCGCGGCCTTGGATGACCTACAGCACAGCCAAGAAGTGATGGACTTGTTGCAACAAGCCATTGCGGTCGCCCCGCTTGCGGCACGCGCCCACATTGCGTTGGCTCGCATGTATGAGCGCACACAACAAAGTGCACTGGCCTACGCGACCTTGGAGTCCTTGGCCACACAAATTCCTTCGGCTCTGCCATTGATTGCCAAACAACTGGTGGGCTTGTCTCAGACCCTTCATTGCAGCGCGCAAGCGCAGGCATTGCTGCAAAAGAGCTATGCCCAAGCGCCGTCCCTAGATGTGCTCAATGCCTTGGTGTTGCTGACCAACAACCAACCTGCATTGGCCAGCGCTTTGTATGCCCAGCATTTAGAACGCGAACCTTCCTTGGTCGCAGCCACGCAATGGATTGCCAACGAAAAATTTGAGCACGAAGAATTTCACCCGCAAGTCCAACGCGCCTTAGAACGCGCTGCCAAGCCGCTCCAACGCTACCGTTGCGCTGCCTGCGGCTTTGAGGCGACCCAGCATTTTTGGCAATGTCCGGGCTGCCAGGCTTGGGACAGCTACCCCACACGACGTGTCGAAGAACTATGAAACCCACGCAACAACAACTCCAACAAGCCCGCGTCTTGATCGTGGGCGACGTCATGCTCGACCGCTACTGGTATGGCGCGGTTGATCGCATCAGCCCCGAAGCGCCTGTGCCGGTGGTGCGCATCACCAAAGAAGAAAACCGCTTGGGCGGCTGCGCCAACGTGGCGTTCAACGTGGCGAGTTTGCAATCGCAAGCCAGTCTGCTGTCGGTGGTGGGCGAAGACGAAGCCAGTCATATTCTTGAATCGCTCGTGGCCAAAACGGGCATTGCACCTCATTTTGGACGCGATGCGCAACTCAAGACCACCGTTAAATTGCGTGTCATTGGACGCCAGCAACAACTCTTGCGGGTGGACTTTGAAAACACGCCACAAAACGAAGTGCTGGCCTCGCAAACTGACCGTTTTTTAGGCCTTCTACCCCAACACGATGTGGTGCTTTTTTCAGACTACAGCAAAGGTGGCTTGGCACACATCACACAGATGATTGGCGCTGCCCGCCAAGCCAACAAACCTGTCTTGATTGACCCCAAAGGCAGCGACTACACGCGCTACAGCGGTGCCACGTGCATCACGCCCAACCGCGCCGAGTTGCAACAAGTCATTGGCGAGTGGCACAGCGAAGACGATTTGCACGCCAAAGCACACGCCCTGCGCCAAGCCTTGCAGCTCGACAGCCTGCTGCTCACCCGCAGCGAAGAAGGCATGACCTTGTTTGACGCACAAGGCGCTCTGCATGTGTCTGCCCAAGCGCGCGAAGTGTTTGATGTCACAGGCGCTGGCGACACCGTCATTGCCACTTTGGCCGCCTGTGTGGCCTCGGGCATGAGTCTGCGCGAGGCCATGCCACTGGCCAACAAAGCAGGCGGCATTGTGGTGGGTAAATTCGGCACGGCTGCCGTGAATTATGAGGAATTGATGTCATGAAAATAGTTGTCACAGGCGCTGCTGGATTCATTGGCAGCAACATCGTCAAAGGCCTCAATGCCAAAGGCATTGACAACATCATTGCAGTTGACGATTTAACCGACGGCGATAAGTTTCGCAATCTGGCCGATTTGAAAATTGCCGACTATGTCGACAAAGACGTGTTCTACGACTTGCTGGCCGAAAACGCTTTTGGCAAAGTCGAAGCCGTGTTTCACGAAGGTGCATGCAGCGACACCATGGAGCGCGACGGTAAGTTCATGATGGACAACAACTACAGCGTGAGTTGCGATTTGTTCAACACCTGCCAGCAAGCGGGCACGCGCTTGATTTATGCATCTTCCGCTGCGACTTATGGCGGCAGTGACACCTTTCGCGAAACCCCAGAGTTTGAGCTGCCCTTGAATGTCTATGGCTACTCCAAACTCTTGTTTGATCAACGCATGCGCCGCGAATGTGGCGAAAACTTCAAACGCTTGCGCCGACAAGTGGTGGGCTTTCGTTACTTCAATGTGTACGGTCCGCGTGAACAACACAAGGGACGTATGGCGAGCGTGGCGTATCACCAATTTCACCAGTTCAAGGCAGAAGGCAAAGTCAAGCTGTTTGGCGAATACGGCGGCTACGCAGCAGGCGCGCAAATGCGCGACTTTGTGTTCATCGACGATGTGGTGGCAGTGAACCTCTGGTTCTTGGAGCACCCCGAGCAATCGGGCATTTTCAACTTAGGCTCAGGCCGTGCGCAGCCGTTCAACGATGTCGCCCTGTCGGTCGTCAATAGCTTGCGCACGGGTCCATCTGCACTCGATTTAGATGCTGCGGTACAAGCGGGCTTGATTGAGTACATTGCTTTTCCCGAAGCCTTGCGCGGCAAATACCAGTGCTACACGCAGGCCGATTTAACAGCTTTGCGCGCAACGGGTTGCGACCATGTGTTTGCAGATGTTCAAACGGGCGTGACGCAATATATGCAGTCGCTCAACTTGGTTTGAGCCAAGCCATGGGCGCCCTAGCGCAGCTCAGACTCGGTGTGTGGGCGGTTTGGTTGACTTTGGCCAGTGGGCCTGTATTTGCCTTGGAGATCAACATGGCCAACGAGGCTGAGCTCGACAGCCTGCGCGGCATGGGGCCATCCATGACGGCCAAGGTCTTGGCAGCACGCGAGCTTGCACCGTTTCTCTCATGGCAAGATGTGATGCAACGTGTCGCTGGCTTAGGCAAGTCAAAAGCACGTCAATTTTCCGATCAAGGTTTGAGTGTCAACGGTCAAATGTTCATGCCCTGACAGATTGACACAATACGGAACTCATTTAGTTTTATAGTTAAAAAATGTTGTTATCCATAAAATAATTGAATTCTGGGATTTTTTCCCTAGTGAGGCATCGCATGAGAGGCTAAATTCATAAATTGATTCCTCCTGCATTAACTTATCTCATGAAAAGACAAAGCATTTTCCTTGTAAGTTTGGGTTTATGGATTGGGCAGTGTCAAGCGCAAGATCAAAACGCAGCTTTAAAAATTCCAGACACCGCCCAATTGAGCGAACTGCCAGATGTCGTCGTGATTGGCACCAGCCCCTTGGGCACGGCAGGCATTGCCCTCAAACAATTTGCTGGCAATGTGCAAACCATCAACAACAAAGACTTGCCCCAAGATGCCAGCACCTTGACCGATGTGCTCAACGAAAGCATCAGCTCGGTCAACATCAACGACACCCAAGGCAACCCGTATCAGGCCGACCTGAACTACCGAGGTTTTACCGCTTCGCCTGTGTTGGGAACGCCGCAAGGCATTTCCGTCTTCATGGATGGGATGCGCATGAACGAACCGTTTGGCGACGTGGTGTCGTGGGATTTGATTCCGCAAATCGCCATCTCCAACGTCACGCTCATTCCTGGCTCTAATCCTGTATATGGTTTGAACACCTTGGGTGGCGCTTTGAGCCTGAATACAAAAAGCGGTTTTCAGTTCGGCGGTAGCGACGTCAAAGTCACTGCTGGCTCTTTTGGCCGCGTGAGTACCGATGCGCAAACTGGGGGACACGGCGAGAACACAGATTACTATTTGGCGACCAGCATATACAACGACAAAGGCTGGGCACAGTACAACCCCAGCCAAGTTCGCCAGTTTTTTGGCAAGTTCGGTTTTCAAGATGAACTGCGCGACATCGACTTGTCGGTGATGTACAGCGACAACCTGCTGTACGGCAACCAGTCTGTTCCTACTTCCATGCTGCGCAACGCAGCGGCGGGCTACACCCATTCAGACTACAGCAATACGCAAAATTTTGCGGTCAACCTCAAAGGCTCGCTTGAGTTGGACGACCAACGCAATGTTTCGGGCAACGTGTATTACCGTCACATCAAACGCAGCATCCTCAACAGCAACCTCAACGGCCTTGCAACGCCTGGCGACAACAGCTGTGTGGGTAGCCCACAAAACTGTGTTGCAGGCAATATTTTGACGGCCTACACGCAAGAGATTTTTGGCGTCAACTTGCAGCACACCACACAAAACATGTGGCGCAATAAGGCTCAGAATTTGACGGTTGGCATGAATTACGAGCTGGCCAACACACAACTCACCAACTCGGGACAAGATGCTTATGTCGATGCTTCCAACGGCATCGTGGGTGTTGACGCTTTTAGCAACCAAGCCACCATTGGCTCGACCAACCGCCGTTTGGGGCTGTTCGCCACTGACACTTTGCAAGCCACCGACAAACTTGCCTTGACGGCCTCTGCGCGTTGGGATCACGCGAGTATTTTGCTCAATGGCACGACCTGCTCCAATTTTTCTGGGCTCTGCAACACAGGTGCTGGGGGCGATGTGAAAACACCCGTGGTGGGCGACAACAGCTATCAGCGCCTCAACCCATCTTTGGGCGCGAGCTACCAAATTGCACCCAATCAAACCGCTTTCGTAACCTATTCAGAAGGCTTTCGTACCCCATCAGCCATCGAGCTGGCCTGCGCAGACCCGAACTCGCCTTGCTCTGGGTTGCCCAACGCATTTGGTGCTGATCCTTACTTGAAACCTGTGGTGTCCAAAACCTATGAGCTCGGTTTACGCGGCAACAACGGCTCGACATTGAACTGGAAAAGCGCAGTCTTTGTCAGCAATCTCTACGACGACATTTACTTCAACCAAGTCAATAACTCGCAAGGATTTTTCTCTAACGTGGGGCAAACCCGTCGGCAAGGTTTAGAGCTGGCCTTGAATGGCAAACACAAGCGCTGGGATTACGCTTGGAGCATGACCTATGTGCAAGCCACTTTTCAAAGCACGTTTGAAGTGGCCAATAGAGACAATCCCAACTACGCCAGCATGGTTCAACCGGGCGACAAAATGCCCAGCATTGCGCCTGTGACCATGAAGACCACCGTGGGTTTTACCCCCAGCGAAAGCACCCGCTTTTACATGGGCTTGCAAGCCCAAAGTGGCCAATACGCACGCGGGGACGAAAACAATGTGAGCGGATTTGGTCAAGTCCCCGGTTTTGTCTCGGCCAAGTTGGGGCTGCGCCACAGCATTGATTCAAACACCGAGTTGATTGGCAACATCAGCAATGTGTTTAACACCCACTATGCCAACTACGGGGTATTGGCGGCCAACAATGTTGCAAGCGGCAATCCAGAGCAATTTCGCAGCATGGGTGCGCCGCGCAGTTTGTCGCTGGGCTTGAAGTACCGTTTTTAAGAGCGGAACAAACGCAGTCTATACACCGAGCGATAAGGCCTCATCGAGCAAATAATGACGCTGCGCCAAATGCACCAAGGCGCTGGTGGTGTTGACCTGCAATTTTTCTTTGATCAAGGTTTGGTAATTGGCCACCGTTTTTTGACTCAAGTTCATGGCTTGGGCGCACTCAGCGGCACTCAAACCTTGAGACAACATGCGCCAGACCTCGCGTTCACGGGCGGTCAAGCTGTTGACGCGCTCAAGCTCATCGCGCTGCTGAGCTTGGAGTTGCCGCACATCTTGGCTGATGTAGCGTCGCCCCGAAAAAACGCAGTGCACCGCGTCGATGAGCTCATCGGGCGGAGAGTTCTTGGTGAGAAAACCCCACGCTCCCGCCGCCAAACAGCGCGTGACCAATATGGCATCGTCGTGCATGCTGCACACCAGTACCTTAGGTCTAGCACTCAAGGATTTGAGTCCTTCAAACAGTTGCCAAATATCGGCTTGCGGCATGGACACATCGGAAATCACCACATCTGTTTCGTGTTGACGCAATAGCTCCAAAGCTTGCAGCGCGTGGCTGGCTTCGGCCACCACGCACATGCGTTGATCCAACTCCAACAAACGGCGATAGCCCGAGCGCACCACAGGGTGATCGTCCACCAACATCAAGCGAATCATGGTGCACCACCGGACAAGGGAATATCGCAAATCAAGCAAGCACCCAAGCTGGTGCTGAGCCACTGCACTTGGCCTTGCAAGCTGGCGATTCGCTCTTGAATACCCGCCAGCCCCAAGCCTGCAACCGGTGCGCTGGCATCAAAACCAATGCCGTTGTCTTGCACGATCAGGCGCAAGCCTTGGTGCCGGATGAGAAGTTTGACCTGCGCAGAAGAAGCCTTGGCATGACGCGCTACATTGATGAGCGCTTCTTGCACGACACGGTAGAGACTGATTTTTGCGTAATCGTTGATAACTGGCGACGTGTTCGCGGCCAGATCGCACTCACAGACAAGCCCAAACTGCTGCTCCCAATTTCTGCACAAACTGCGCAAGGCCTCATCAAAGCCCATGCTGTCTATGCTTTCTGGGCGCAAGCGTTTGAGCATTTTGCGCGTCATCTGATGCATCAAGAGCGCTTGGTTTTCTATACGCAGAGCAGCTTCATGGGCGGCTTCATGAATCGGCGCAATGTGTTGGTCAAAGGATTTGGCAATGAAAGCGGCCTCGTAGCGAATTGCGGTGCAGCTTTGCGCCACTTCGTCGTGCAGCTCTCGCGCCAAATCGCGTCGTTCATCTTCTTGGGCAGAGAGGATTTTTTGCGAGAGTTCGCGGTTTTGTGCGTACAAAGCATCGCGCTGTGTTTGCAGTTGCATGCGCGCTTGGAGTTGGCTTTGCATGTCGTGCCAGCGTCGCCATGAAAACCAAGTCAGGCAAACCAGCAACATCAAGAGGCTGAGCATGAGCTCATCCAAGTCCAAAATTTCGTATTGCCTGAGCCATTTGAACAAGGCCTCAGACCACTGAAACATCAAGGACAAACTCGCGAACACACTCACAACGCCCACACCCACCGCGCAGTCACAAAAAATCCTGCGCTGAGGTTCAGGATTTTTATCCAGCGACTGCGCCATGCTCAGCCTTGTTGCACGTCGGCAGAACCCATCAAGCTCATGCGTTGCACCACACCATCTCGGCGCACAGCGTGCAACACAGCAGCGGCAATATGCAGCGCCACCAAAGCGGCCATGACAAAACCCGTGGTGGTGTGTACAGCGCCAAACAGCTCTTTCAAATCCGCCGAAGCTTCCCACAAACGGGGCAAGGGCGTGCCAAAAAACTTAATCGGATAAGGCGTAAAGCTTGAGCCCAAAAATCCGCTCAATGGCATGAGCACCATACAGGTATAGAGCAAGCGATGGCTCCAATTGGCCGCAGTCTTTTGCCATGCGGGCAAGGCTGGCAGCGCAGGCGGCGTGTGCATCAAGCGCCAAATCACGCGCAAGACAATCAGCAAAGCCAAAATCAAACCAATGGATTTGTGAATATTGAACCAACCCGCACGCACGCCGGGTGGCTCTTTCGGAACACCTTCCATCCAAAAGCCCAGAAACAACTGCCCCAACAAAGCCAGCGCCAGCAACCAATGCAGCGCAATGGCAACGCGGTTGTATTTTTGACTATCAGACATGTTTGCTTACTCCGTCACTTCATGTATTAATTGGCCGCCGTGCCCCAAGGCAAACGTCCAACCGCAATGTTTTTCAAAGGTTTGTAATTCACAGCATCGACCACCGACACCGCATGACTGCGTCCTGCGGCCACATACAGTTTGCTGCCGTCCGGGTTGATCGACATATTCCAAGGCCGCTGTCCCACCGGCACTTGCGCCAGTACCTTGAGGCTTTGCACATCGACCACCGACACCGTGGCGTCGCCCCCGTTGGTGACAAACACCACTTTGCCATTGGGGTGCATGAGCAAGCCGTTGGTACGCTGGCCGACTTGTAATTTCTCCAGCACTTTGAGTTGGCTCATATCAATGACCACCAACAGACTGGCCGATTCAACGGCCACAAACGCACGCTTGCCATCTGGCGTGAAGGCAATGCCGCGTGGTCGCTCGCCCACCTGAATTGCGCCAATTTGCTTGCGTTGCACGACGTCAATCACATCGACTTGATCGGCCTCTTCGGCTGAGACCAGCATCAAGCGACCATCGGGCGAGAACACCGAGTGTTCAGGATTTTTACCTTTGACGGGAATCGAAAAAACTTCTTTCAACTCAGTGGTTGAAATAAAACTCACGCTGTTGCTGCCCTCGTTAGAGACCGCCACAAGTTTGCCATCGGGTGAACAATAAACGGCCTCGGGCGATTCACCCAAGCCCACGCGATGGGTGACTTTTTGTGTGAGCGTATCGATCACCAAAAGCTGTGAATCTTTTTGATTGGTGACATACAAGCGTTTGTCGTTGGGGCAAAGCGTCAAACCACGCGGCTTGCCCACGTCTTTGAGAGTAGCCACGACTTCGTCGCTTGCGCCATCGATGACGGAAATATCTTGGCTGCCCTCATTGGTGGCAAACACTTGGTGCGTCGCTTGCGCCCACAGATTGGGTACAAACAAAGCGGCAACTAAAAAAAGTCTGAATTTCATGCGTCACCTGCGCTATCAAAACTTGATTTGACCTTGAACGCCGAGCACCCATCCCCGGGGTAAACCCGGCTCAAAGTAAAGCCCATTGGACTGATTCACGATCACCGAACCGACATAGTTTTTATTACCTACGTTGTCCACGCCAAGGTATGTTTCCACGGTGGCATCGGCCACTTTGAAGCGGTCTTTCACACGGGCGTTGACCACGCCGTAGCCCGCAGTGCCGGCGGTGTTGAGGTCGTCCGCCCACAGTGTGGATCGAGCCACCCACTCCAGCGTCGCGCCCCAGCCCAAATCAGGCTTTTGCGCCGCGGAGGTGAAGCCTTTTTCACCCCATTGCAATGCAGCATACAACTGCTTGGTCGGCACGCCGGGCAAGTTGTTGCCTGCGTTCACAGTATAGGGTGTCAAGGATCCAGCGGGAGGCGACGCTTGGTAGTTGTAGCTATAGCCTTGGGTGTAGGTCGCCTGCATAGCCGTCAAAGATAACTGTGCACGCCAGTGATTGGCAAGCTGTTGACGCCAAGCAGCTTCAAAGCCTTGTCGTAGCGTTTGTGGCGCATTGGTGTATGACGTACCTTTGGAGGTAGTTGAAATTTGTGTGACGATTTCGTTTTCGGTTGTGATGCGGAAAAACGCGGCATCTAAGCGCGTCATGGGCGTGGGCGTCCATTTGCTGCCCACTTCACGGTGCAAACTGCGCGAGGCCAGCAAGTTTGAATTGAAGCCAAAAGCAGGCGTGCCAGTCGTGCCTACATAGGCTGTTTCTGCCAAGGTTGGGGTTTCAAAGCCGCGTCCTTGGTTTGCATAAACGTTCAAGGTGTCCGAGGCGTGCCACGTCAAACCCAGCACAGGGCTGGTGGCTGTGTAATTGGTTTGGCCAGAGCCTGATGCATTGAGTTGGTTGGCAATGTTGAGTTGCACATCGCTTTTACGCACACCTGTCACCGCTGTCCAGCGCTCACTCAAATGCCAGTTGACCTGACCAAAATAATCGTGGTTGACTGCGCGATCTAGCTCATTGCGCGTCAGCGCCGATGATGTGTTGATAACACCTGAGGTGGTCGCGCCACCTTGTCTGTTTTCGTTAGAACGATCTTCATCAAAACCTGCCACCCAATCGGCTTTCATGCTGTTGTCGAGCTTGAATTTGCCGTTGAGCTGTATGCCAAAACCTGAGAACTTACGATCCAAAGAGACATAGGTTCCCTTCGCTGGCGTAGGGGACGTGGGGCTGGCAGCTTGATATTGCAAGTTGGTTCGTGTGCCATCGTAAATGCGTGAGGACAGATTCAGGTCTGCGTCAAACTTGTGCTCGAACACCAAGCCATATTGTTCTTGCGCAATGATTTTGCGAGCGCCGTCGGTGATGGTGTTGGTGCCTGCCTGCTTGGGGTCTGCCATGACTTGCGCGGCATTCAAGCCCGACGGGTCTTTGGCGTAGCCTGAGTCAAATTTATTCACCACAATTTTCAAACGGCTGTCTTCTTTCAAGTCTGCCGTGATGACGCTGTTGAGTTGTTGACGTCGCGCATCCGAGTTGGCGCGGTAACCGCCAATGGCAAAGGTGCTGAAATCGGCCACCACACCCACATTGCCGGAACGGTTGCTCACCTGTGTGTCGGTTCGGTTCATGCCAAAGGAACCGACAAAAAATTGGGTATTGAGCTCAGGCTCTGCGCCCGCTTCACGGGTGAAGGTCTGGATCACGCCGCCAGACGAGTTGCCATACAACTGCGCCAGCGGTCCCGTCAATACTTCAATGCGATCTGCTGACGTCAAGCTCACCGTGGACGCTTGGCCTTGCCCATCCGGTGTGGTGGCGGGAATGCCATCGGTGATGAGTCGAATGCCGCGCAAACCAAAGGTGGCGCGCGCACCAAAACCTCGAATAGAGATTTGAACGTCTTGCGCATAGTTGTTGCGGTTGAGCGCCACCACGCCAGGCACTTGCGACAAAGCATCGGACAAGTTGACTTGTGGCCCGTTGTCGTGAATAGTTTTCGCATCAATCGTGAAAATCGATGCAGGCGCATCAAACTGCTTTTGCGGCAAGCGACCACTTTGCACCAACACGTCTTGCACTGGTGTGGCCTCCTGTGCCAAGGCCATGTGAGAGAAAGCGCCGCAGGCAATAGCAACAGCGCTGAGTCTAAAAGTCAAAGTTGAACAGAACACAGATTACTCAGAAAAGGAAAACCCCTTTGCAGGGGTTTGGGGTTACAGAAATTGGCGGAACGCTTACTTTTGAATCGTCTCAAAAAACGCCACGATGTTGAGGATATCCTGATCTTTGATGACACCCTTCCAAGTCGGCATGCCCAAATCGGGGCGTCCATTGCGGATGGTGGTCAACGCCGTTTCTTTCCAATTCTCTTTGTAACGTGTTTTGAGTTTGCGAATGTCGCGCTCACTCACCGGGCTCGCGCCATTGGTGCCGTGGCAGTGCGAGCAGGTGTTGTTGAAAAACATTTTGCCTGCTGCGGCGTCAGGCACATCGGCCTGCGCCAACACCCATTCGGTGTCTTTGTTGGTTGCGGCCACTTTGGTGAAACCAGATTTTTGTGACGCGGCGTGCGCAGTGTGCACGGGCGTAGCAGTTTTCTTAAAAGCCAACTCAATCGGCGCACTGGTGGGGAAGCCGTATTTTTGAGTCAGAGCTTGAATGTCGGAGCCGGATTCTTGCAAGGCTTTTTCAATGCGCGCTTGCAGCTCGGGTTTTGATTTGGGAACAGCCACCGCAACCGCACCGCCTAGGCCTTCGCCTTTGACGGGTATGACTTGCCAGCGTGATTGCTCGTCTTTCATGTTTTCATAACCAGCAGAAGGACCCCACAGCAGAGCCACATCTACCTCGCCCTTGTTCAAAGCTGCAAACACAGCTTCTTGAGCGATAAAACTTGTCGTGGTGAAACCCTCACGAGAAGCCAACAAAATGTGTGGCGGCGAGCTATGCAGCACCGCCACACGTTTGTTTTTCAGATCTTCCAAGCTTTTGAATGTTTGACCTTTGGCCGCCACGATGGCGTAGCTGACATTCAAAAAGCCTGGCGTCTTGTTGACACCACGCACGCGGTAGTCAGCATCTGCGGGCAACGAGAAGTATGCGTCGCAGCTGTCTTGCATGATGGTGTTGCGCAGTGCTTTGCGTTGGTTGTAAGACAACCACCAAACGTATTCGACGGTAGAGCCCATGCGACTCGCTACTTTTTCTGCCAGCTCGACATAGACACCTTTTTCGGCGCCGTCCATCTTGCTAAATGGCAGATTGTCAGGATCAGTACAAACTCGCAAGGTGTCTGCACTGGCTTGTTGCGCCATCATGGCGCCAGCCACCAGCGCCACAGCGCCGAGAGTTTGTTTTACTTTTCCAAGAGTCAACATGAGCTTTCCTTAACGAACAACGATCAGTTCAAAGTGAACACAAACATGGTGCCGCCTTCAGGGCTGGCAGCCACAACTTTCTCACCCAAAGCGCCCAAGAAGGCTGGGATCGATTGGGTACGACCTGTCACCACAGCCACGTATTGTTTGCCGTCGAGCATGTAGGTCATAGGAGGTGCAGAGATACCTGAGCCAGCATTGAACTGCCACAAGACCTTGCCTGTTTTTTCGTCAACAGCTTTGAACCAGCCTTTGACGTCACCGTGGAACAACACGCCACCAGCAGTCGAAGTCACGCCACCTGTGTAAGGCAGTGGGTCTTTGTTGAACCAAACTTCTTTTTGCTTGACGGGATCCCAAGCTTTGACGCCACCCAAGTGACCGCCAGGACCGGCTTTGCCCAAGTCAAAGTTCACGCCCAAGTAGAACTGGCCGCGCTTGTACTCTTCTTGCACGCCTTCCATGTCCATACACAGGTTGAGTGTTGGGATGTAGACCAAACCGTTTTTGGGGTCATAGCTCATAGGCATCCAGTTTTTGCCGCCCAACAAGTTGGGGCAAACATCTTTGGCCATGCGTTTGAGGCCAGGACGTTTGGCGTTGCCTGCAGCTTCAATAGGCATGCCTGTTTTCATGTCAATGCCAGTGGCCCAGTTCACGCCATCGACGTACTGTTTGGCAGACATGAGTTTGCCTGTTGAGCGGTCAATCACATAGAAGAAGCCGTTGCGGTTGGCTTGCATGATGACGGGCACTTTTTTGCCGTCAAAAGGCAGGTCAGCAAACACCAATTCGTTCACGCCGTCATAGTCCCAAGCGTCATGCGGTGTGAACTGGTAGTGCCACACGATGTTGCCAGTTTCTGGGTTCAAAGCGACCACAGAGGCTGAGTACAGGTTGGAGAATTTGCCGATGTCCGAGCTGTCGTTGCCGCGAACTGCTGCAGTCCAAGGCGAAGGGTTGCTGGTGCCGTAGTAGACCAAGTTCAACTTAGGATCGTAAGAGCCCACGTTCCATGCCACAGCGCCGCCGTATTTGGCAGAGTCGCCTTTCCAGGTGTCGCCATTTTTCTCACCGGGCAGAGGCACGGTGTAGCTGCGCCACACTTCTTTGCCCGTGGCTTGGTCCAAAGCGACCAAGGCACCGCGAGCACCGTATTCACCACCGCCGTAGCCAGTGATGATCAGGTTTTTAACCACAGTTGGGGGAGAAGTGATGACAGAGCCTTGTGTGTAGTCCACCACTTTGGTGTCCCACATTTCTTTGCCTGTTTTCAAGTCCAAAGCAACGACGTGCGCATCCAAGCGACCGACGAAGACTTTGCCGTCATTGACAGCCACGCCACGGTTGTTGACGTCGCAGCAAGCGTATTGGTCAATGCCTTTTGGAATGTCGGGTGAATATTGCCAACGAATGTCACCTGTTTTTGCGTTGACCGCAAACACGTTTTTGGGACCAAAAGAAGAGGTCACGATCAAGGTGTCGCCCACCAAAATGGGGGTCGATTCTTGCGAACGGTTGGAGCCCAATTGCAGCGCCCAAGCCACTTTGAGTTTGTTGACGTTACCGGTGTTGATTTGGGTGGCTTGGCTAAAGCGGGTGTTGCCTGTGTCGCCGCCGTAAACCGGCCAATTTTGGGCTTGTGCAGCGATTGCAACGCTGGCAATCGCGCCCAAGGCCAAGGCTTTGAGATGTAATTTCAAGGTGAGTCTCCTCGTTTCTAGGTTGAACAAACTAACGAGGTGAATTATTTAAAGCAGGAAAAATTTCAACGCCTAGCAATAACCCTAAAAATGAAACCATCGCAATTTGTTTTTCTCAAAACAAAACACACTTGAGACGATGCGCCGTCAGAATGACGCAAGAAAATCAAATTGTCTATGACGAACCAACTCCATGCTGAGTTTGCCACCGACAACGAATTTGCTAGGCGAAGATTCTTCTCTTTCGAGTTTGACTAAGCCCACATGAGGGCAATACCACTCACGCGTGATCATGGGCACGTCGCGCCACGCGACCAAGGCATCGATGTACATCTTGATGTTGGCCGTGCCTTGCACCAGCAGGCAATGCTCGAAATTCTCGGCGGGCGTTTGCACGGTTTGCTCGACCGCTTCGATGCGATAAGTCATGCTCAAAGATTTGTATTTCTCCATATTGCGCAACTCCGGCGGAAACTCATTGCGGCGGTAAAAAATATACGGCGTGGTGTCGCTCTGCCATTGCGTGCCCACTGCATAAGGTTGTTTGAGCACAAAGCGTGGCTCTTTGTCGATTTGGGCTTGCACATCCATCGGCGACTGGCTCGCGACGCGATACACGCCAGTCTCATCGGCTTTGAGCCAATATTCAATGCCTGATTCCGAGCGTCTGTGCCAAGCGGCTTGACCCGTGCTCTCGTCGGAGCCACTGCTGGTGATGTTGAGCCATTCGGTGCGTGTGAGCGCTTCTGAATCTTCAAAATGCGTGACGATTTTGTAGCGCCAGCTCTGCCCCATTTGCAGAGGGAAATACACATCGCCTTGCAACTTGCTGCAAGCACTCAAGAGCCAAACGGCGAACAAAATGAGCAGGCCGCGCATGGTCATTTCTCGGGCAGTTGAGGCACGGGCAAATCGCGGATCGTGACCTCTTGCTCGTCGTTGCCCGGTTGCAGCCAACTCGAGCCCAAACCGTTGCCGTCTTTGTTTTCGGCCACGCCCATTTGGCTCACGCCGTCTTTGCCTTTGCGAATGCCTTCGTTGACTTGTTCATGCACCCGTTTGCTGTAGGGCAGCTTGTACGCACGAGGTTGCAACACAGACTTGCCCTCGGTAATGGGGTTGACCCAAATGTAGATGGCGCCCGGATTTTTGCCGCGTGGCTCCTCCACCATCGCCGCGAGCATCACAAAGCGCTCAGGCAGTGCTTGCAAACTGGGCGTCCCCACCAAACTCATGGCAGTTTGAAAGCCGCCAAAGTACATCGCAAAAATAGCGAGCACGATCACGGTTTTGAGCCACTTCGGCCATTGCGTCCAAATCAGCGCCAGCCCCAACAGGGCAAAGGTCACCGCAAAGGTTAAGACAAGAGACAAGCTCATTTAAAAAGGCCTCACGATAGAAGTAGGGGTGGTGTTGATGTCACTGACTGCGCCATCCGCATCCAAATGAAAACGCACCAAGGTGACTTCTTGTCCGCGTTTGCTCATGGTCTGTTGGCCATAGAAAACCACCTCTGCTTTGGGGTTGACTTTGATGACTGAGATGGTCACATCGACCGGCTGGCCGAGTTGGGGCGTGGCAGTGTCCACGTCTTTGCTCTCGTAGTAGTGCGCGTTGAAAATGTATTCGCCCGGCGTCACACCGCGAATGGTCAACACTTCTTGGTTCAAAGGGTTGATGACTGCCTTGCCGTTGACCATGATGGTGTCATTGGAGACGCCTCGGTCGTCGCGGTCCAAGTGCATCAAGCCCGCTTCACGCGAACGAAACCACACAATGTCACCACTGGGGCCTTGCGACCACAAATCGATGTCGTTGGGGTTGAAGTCTGGCCAACTCAAGGTCACGATGTATTCGGCTTTGGCTGGCACGTCACCCGCTTTGAGCGCCTTGGGATTCATCGCGAGCAGCGCAATGATGAAACAAAACACAAACGCAATGAGCATGTTGAACAACATGTCATAAAACGGATCGACCTCGGCTTCGCGGGCGTTGCGTCTTCTTCTCATGACTCTGCGCGCATCATTTGCAAGTGCCAGCCCATGCGTTGAGCTTGGGTGACGATGTCATCGGCAAATCGGTCCAAGCGCGTGAGTTGCAGCCCCAGCAAAATATTGCCCACCAAGCCCACCATGGTGGTGAGCAGCGCCACGCCCAATCCCATGGTGAGGCTGCGCAACAGCTCTTGCGACTGCGCAGGATCGAAGTTTTGAATTTGCCCAATTTGCATGGCCAACATAGAAAAACCGATCACCTTGCCCAACAAGCCCAATTTGAGTTGCACCCCGTTGATCCACCATGCGGTGGCGTGAATGCCGTGGGTTTTTTCCATCAACACATCCAGCGCGGCTGAGCCGTCGTTGCTGTTGAGCATGAGCATTTGCCAGTACTCCGCCGCCCAAGTGTCGGCCTGCGATGCGCTGGGCCACTGCCCTTTTTGCGCGGCTTCAATGATGGCGCGCTGCGCGGCCAACTCGCGGGCACGAATGCCGCTCCACAGCGTCGACAACACAAACACAATGATGATGACCGCCGTGATGCCTGTGGGGTCAGAGCTAAAGAGCAAATGCCAAACCCCTTTGACGCCCAAGAGCCATGCCGAGAAAATAAAAAGTCCGGCCAAGGTCATCCATTCAAACCAAATGGGTTCAACGAGTTTTCTTGGGCTGGGTGTGCGTTCAGATGATGTGGGCATAGTGGAAGAAGTTAGCAGTAAGCAGCTTTTTAACCTATCCCTCACGAGACATTTACGAAATTAAAGTGCTCGGTTTCATTCTGTAAACCGATAGCAACAAACCCGACTAGGACTAACCCTAGAAGTCAACGCAATTGACTTTGTTTTTTCTCAAGTTGAGACATCATGTTGAGAAGTCGTAAGAAAACTCAGAACAATCAGGCTTCATGCAATCCATGACAAATCCACAAAATCGCTTAGATTCCATTGAATTGGCTCGACATCGGGTGCTCGACGAAGGTGTGCAACTCGATGCACCGGTGGTAGAAAATTGGATAGAACGCTCATGGCGTCGCTGTTTGGCATTTGGTTTGACGCCGCAGCAAAACGTCAGCTTTGACATGGTGAGCCAAGCGCATATTCGGCGCGTGCAAGAAGAAAACCGCCCCCTCATCCAAGCCGCCTCTGGCGAGTTAGATCGTTTGAGCCGAGCCATTGCAGGCACACGTTATTTCGCCCTGCTCACCGATGCGCAAGGCATCGTGATTGACACGCGTGGCGAAGTGGACAAACAAAACAAACACGCCAGCTCCATCGCTCGCGTGGGTGTTGATTTGTCGGAACGCAATGTTGGCACCACATCCATCAGCGCGGCGCTGACGGAGTTGCGCCCCGTTTGGTTGCATCGCGGCGAACACTTTTTCAAATCCACCAGCGTGTTTAGCTGCGCGGGTGCGCCCTTGTTTGGGCCTTCTGGCCAATGTGTGGGCATGTTGGATTTGACAGGCGTGAACACGCCGGAGCGACCTGAGCTCAAAATGCTGGCCGCACAATCGGCGCGCAGCATTGAAAACATGCTCATGCGCAACCAGCCAGCGGCGCTGCAGCTCTACATCAACTGGCCTGGGCGTTTGCGCGGGGACGATTCTGATGGCTTGATCAGCATCGACGAGGAAGGCCAAATCATTGGCGCCAACATCCATGCGCGCCAAATGATCGCCATCGACCACCTCACGCCCCACGCCAGCGACGTGTTTGCCCTGCCTTGGCAATCTTTGTTCGATTTGTCTTACAAAAATGAGCCATTCGAAGCGCCGCTGTGGTCTGGTTTACGCATTCAAGTGCAGCCGGTACACGAGGTCAATTCTGCGGTTTGCCTGAGCAACAGCGCCCCAGGTGCGCTCAAAGATGTGGAATCCGACCTGATTCGCCGCGTCATGCAACAAGCGCGGGGCAATGTGGCCGAAGCCGCCAAACGCCTTGGCATCAGCCGCGCCACCCTTTACAGAAAAATAGCGCCCCCTAAAAAACCCTCGGTAAATGCTTAGTGATTCCTCCCATCTAATTGGTACGATAGAGTGTTTCTAAAAAATATGGAGACACGCAGTGTCAAAGCTTTTAAAACTCGCTCTTGGCGTCGACAAAATCAGTGAACAATTGGGCCGCGTGGCCGCTTTCACGGTCTTGGCCGCCGCCCTTATTTCCGCAGGCAACGCCTTTATCCGCTACGGATTTGACATCAGCTCCAACGGCTGGCTCGAAATTCAGTGGTATTTGTTTGCCGCCACCGTCATGTTGGGCGCACCTTTGGTGCTCAAACTCAATGAACATGTGCGGGTGGACATCATTTACGGCAAACTCAAAGGCAATATTCCGGTCTACATCGATTTGATGGGCTTGATTTTGTTTTTGCTGCCCGTCATGGGTTTGCTGGCTTGGCTGAGTTTTCCGCTGTTTCTCAAGTTCTACCTGACCAATGAAATGTCCAGCAACGCAGGCGGTTTGATACGCTGGCCCGCCATGCTCATGCTGCCGCTGGGCTTTGCTTGGATGTTTATGCAGGGTTTGAGTGAGGTCATCAAACGCCTCGCGTATTTGCAAGGCAAGTATGAGATGAACACCCATTACGAAAAACCCGTGCAATAAAAAGAACAGAAAGACACACGATCATGGAAATGCAAAACTTCGCACCGCTGATGTTCGGGGGCTTGGTGCTCACGATGCTGATTGGTTTTCCCGTGGCCTTCTCCTTGTCCTTTTTGGGCTTGGTGTGCGGCTTTTTCGCCATCAGCATGGACTGGTTTCCGGCCAGCTTCATGGCCAATTTGCCGATCAATATTTTTGGCATCTTGAGCAACGACTTGCTGCTGGCCATTCCGTTTTTCACCTTCATGGGTGCGATTTTGGAGAAATGCGGCTTGGCCGAAGACATGCTCGACTCCATGGGTCAGCTCTTTGGCACGGTCAAAGGCGGTTTGGGCTACTCGGTCATCATCGTGGGCTTTATTTTGGGAGCCATCACCGGCACCGTGGCCGGACAAGTGATTGCCATGGCCTTGATTTCGCTGCCCGTGATGATTCGCTACGGCTACAACATGCGTTATGCCACGGGCGTGCTGGCCGCGTCGGGCACGATCACGCAGTTGGTGCCGCCGTCGCTGGTGTTGGTGGTCATGGCCGACCAACTCGGTCGCTCGGTGGGCGACATGTACCGAGGCGCTTGGGGCCCGTCCATTTTGCAAGTGCTGATTTTTGCGCTCTACACCTTTGCGCTGGGCGTCATCAAACCCCACCATGTGCCTGGCATTCCCAAAGAAGCCCGCACCTTGAACGGTTGGGCGTTGTGGGCAAAATGCTTGCGCGGCATCATTCCTTCGGCTTTCTTGATTTTTGCGGTGTTGGGCTCCATGGGCGGTTTGCCTTGGATTGACACAGCCATTGCCACCCCCACCGAAGCCGGCGCCATGGGTTGCGTGGGCGCGTTGTTCTTGGCCGCCATGCACAAGCGCTTGAACAAAGAATTGATTTGGGACGCCATGCACAGCACCATGCGCTTGACCGCCATGGTGGTGTTCATCTTGATTGGCTCGCGCGTGTTCTCGATGGTCTTTCAAGGCGTCGATGGCGCGAAGTGGGTGGAGCACATGCTCTCCAACCTGCCGGGTGGGCAAGTGGGCTTTTTGATCGCGGTCAACGTGTTCATTTTCTTTTTGGCCTTCTTTCTCGACTTCTTTGAAATTGCCTTCATCATCTTGCCCATGCTCGGCCCCGTGGCCGACAAAATGGGCATCGACATGGTGTGGTTTGGCGTGCTCTTGTGCGTGAACATGCAAACCAGCTTCATGCATCCGCCGTTTGGTTTTGCGCTGTTTTATTTGCGCGGCATTGCCGACACCTTGTTCAAAGAAGGTCGCTTGGAAAAACCCATCAAATCCAACGACATTTACATGGGCGCGATTCCTTGGGTGATCATGCAAATTTTGCTGGTCGTCATCGTTATCTTTGTGCCGCAAACAGTGACCATGTTCTTGGAGAAAACCGAGAAAGTCGATTTGGACAAAGTCGTCATCGAAATGCCCGTGGGCGACGAGGCCGCACCTTCAGATGAACAAAAAGACGTGGACGATTTGTTCAAGAAAAAATAATGGCTGGCATAGAACCGTTTCGCTTTGTGCCTGAAGGACAAAGCTTGCAAGGGGCTGCGTTTTCGCGCAGCTTCAAAGCCATCACCTTGGCGGTGGTGGCGGGGTCGGGCGTGACTTTGGTCAATTTGTTGCTTGACGGCAAATTTGGCGGCACAAGCCTCTCCGAAGGTTTGCGTGCGGCTGGCTGGTTTGTGTTGGGCTGGAGCTTGCTGGCTTGGACCGCGTGGCATGTGTTCAAAAGCCGCATTTGCATCGACACACAAGGCCTGCACCAAACCTGGTTGTGGGACAAACACATGGCCTATGACGATTTGGCCTATGTCAAACTCATTCGTGTGCGCGGGCTGGAATGGCTCATGGCACCGCGTTTGTATGCACGCACACTGGTGGGTAAATTTGCGGTGTTTTACGTGAGCGATGCAGCCGCTCTGCACGCGTGCGAGCGCTTGAGTGCTGAGTTGAAACGGTTTCGGCAGATGTAGGCCACAAAAAAACCGCGCCCCTCGGAGCGCGGTTTTTTTGGTGCAAAGCCTGCTGTTTACAGCTTTTGCGCTTGCATGAAGCTGTCGAACTTGGCTTCGGTGAAACGGAACCAGAGGTTTTCGTCGGCGCGGAACTTGGAGTAATCGGAATAGATTTTTTTCCAGTTTTCGTTTTTGGCTGACAACTCTTCGTAAAAAGCCATGGCTTCTTTGAAGGCAGCAGTCATCACGTCTTTGGGGAATTCGCGCAGCTTGGTGCCGGAGCCGACCAATTGCTTCAAGGCCGCAGGGTTGCGGGCGTCGTAGCGGGCTTGCATGTCCACGTGGGCTTGCATAGAAGCGGCTTCCACAATGGCTTTGTTCTCAGCCGACAGGGCGTTGAAGGCTTTGTCGTTGATGAAGAAATCCAACTGAGGACCACCTTCCCAGAAACCGGGGTAATAGTAGAAAGGCGCGACTTTGCTGAAACCCAGTTTCAAATCGTCGTAAGGGCCAATCCATTCGGCGGAGTCGATGGTGCCTTTTTCCAGCGCTGGGTAAATGTCGCCACCGGGAATGTTTTGGGGCACAACGCCCAAGCGTTCCATGACTTTGCCGCCAAAGCCCCCAATGCGGAATTTCAAACCTTTGAGATCGGCCACCGATTTGATTTCTTTGCGGAACCAGCCGCCCATTTGCGCACCGGTGTTGCCACCCAAGAAATTGATGATGTTGTACTTGGCATAGAACTCACGCATGAGTTTCATGCCGTTGCCTTCGACCATCCAAGCCGTCATTTGGCGGCTGTTCAAACCAAACGGAATGGCGCAACCCAAGGCAAAACATTCGTCTTTGCCAAAGAAGTAATAAGGCGCGGTGTGCGCCATTTCAATTGAGCCTTGTTGCACGCCGTCCACCACGCCAAAGGCGGGCATCAATTCGCCAGCGGCGTGCACAGAAATTTCAAACTTGCCGCCCGACATATTTTTAACAGCTTTGGCAAACACTTCGGCAGCGCCAAAAATCGTGTCCAACGACTTAGGAAAACTCGACGCCATGCGCCAGCGCACCACGGCTTGGGCATGAACAGCGGGTGCTGCACCTGCAGCCAAAATGCCAGCAATCCCTGCATTTTTAAGAATGGAACGACGATCCATGAAGACTCCTCAATTGAATAACAAAACTAATAGAACCACCCAAATCAAGTGGCTTCGTGATGTGACAGCGGATTGTAGGCAGTCACTCAGGCGTCAGTCTTCGGGTTTCCCCGTTGATTGGAGGCGATCAAAAAAACTTCAAACCGCGTGAAATTTTGCTCAGGCCAAGAACTTGGCAAACTTTTGTGTGACCGAGGCTTCAATGCCCGCCGCATCCAAGCCCAATTCGGCCAGCAGCTTGGCTGGGTCGCCGTGTTCGGTGAACACATCGGGAATGCCCAAACACAGCACTGGCTTTTGCAGGTCGAGTTGTTGCAAAGCCTCTAGCACCGCAGAACCTGCGCCGCCCATCAAGGCGCCCTCTTCCAGCGTGACCAGCGCGTCGTGGCTGGCGGCAATTTGTGCCAACAACTCGGTGTCCAGCGGTTTGGCCCAGCGCATGTTGACCACCGTCAAATTCAAGGCCTCGCCCACTTGCAAAGCCGGATAGAGCAGCGTGCCAAAAGCCAGCACGGCAATGCGTTTGCCGTTGCGTCGCACCTCGCCTTTGCCAAACGGCAAAGCGCTCAAACCCGGCTGCACCGCCACGCCCACACCCGTGCCACGCGGATAACGCACGGCCACGCAATGGTCTTGCTGATAAGCGGTGGTGAGCAATTGGCGGCATTCGTTTTCGTCGGCGGGACAGGCCATGCTGACGTTGGGAATGCAGCGCATAAAAGGAATGTCGTACAAACCCGCATGGGTTGCACCATCGGCGCCCACAATGCCTGCGCGGTCGAGCGCCAACACCATGGGGAGCTTTTGCAGCGCCACATCGTGAATCACTTGGTCGTAGGCGCGTTGCAAGAAGGTGGAATAAATTGCCACCACGGGCTTGACACCCTCACACGCCAAACCCGCCGCAAAAGTGAGCGCGTGCTGTTCGGCAATGCCCACGTCGTGATACCGCTCAGGAAAACGGCGATGAAACTCCACCATGCCCGAGCCTTCACGCATGGCCGGCGTGATGCCCACCAAACGCGGATCGGCCTCGGCCATGTCGCACAGCCATTGACCAAACACTTGGGTGAACGTGGTTTTGGGCGCACTGGTTGCGGCCACCAAACCCACGGCGGGGTCGAACTTGCCGGGGCCGTGGTAGGCCACGGGGTCGGCCTCGGCCAATTTGTAGCCTTGGCCTTTTTTGGTCACCACATGCAAAAACTGTGGACCTTCCAAGTGCTTGAGGTTTTCCAGCGTAGGAATGAGCGACTCCAAATCGTGACCGTCAATCGGGCCGATGTAGTTGAAGCCAAATTTCTCAAACAAGGTGGCTGGCACGACCATGCCTTTGGCATGTTCTTCAAAACGCTTGGCCAGCTCAAACAAAGGCGGTGCGCCTTTGAGCACTTGCTTGCCCACTTCTTTGGCCGCTGCATAAAACTTACCGCTCATGAGTTGCGCCAAATAGCGGTTCAACGCGCCCACGGGCGGGCTGATGGACATGTCGTTGTCGTTCAAGATGACCAACAACTTAGACGTGGTGATGCCGCCGTTGTTGAGCGCCTCAAAGGCCATGCCCGCCGTCATTGCGCCGTCGCCAATGACGGCAATGGCGTGGCGTTGTTCGCCTTTGAGCTGCGCGGCCAAGGCCATGCCCAAAGCGGCAGAAATGCTGGTGGACGAATGCGCGGTGCCAAAGGCGTCGAACTCGCTTTCGTCGCGACGCGGAAAACCGCTCAGGCCGTGGCGTTGGCGCAGCGTGCTCATGCGCTCACGCCGTCCAGTCAAAATTTTGTGCGGATAGGTTTGATGCCCCACGTCCCACACAATGCGGTCGTGCGGCGTGTTGAACACATAGTGCAGCGCCACCGTCAACTCGACCGTGCCCAAATTGGAGCTCAAATGTCCGCCCGTTTTGGCCACGCTTTGCAGCAAATACTCGCGCAACTCGTCGGCCAAGGGCTTGAGTTGGGCGCGGCTCAAAGCGCGCAATTGTCTGGGAGAGTCGATGGTGGGCAACAAAGCTGGCATGGTTTAGGTATTCCGAATCACCACCCGCTGCGCCAAAGCGTGCAAGGCGTGGGTGTGGGTCAAGCCGCTGGCGTCAAGGCCAGCCAGGGCTTGGTCTAACAATTGGTGCGCATAGGTTTTGGCAGCGTCCAAACCCAATAACGACACATACGTGGGCTTGTCGTTGGCGGCGTCTTTGCCAGCGGTTTTGCCCAAGGTGGCGGAGTCGGCCACCACGTCCAAAATATCGTCTACCACTTGAAACGCCAAACCCAGCGCTTGGCCGTAACGCTGCAAACCGCTCAAAGCTTGCTCAGACGCAGCGCCACAAGCCGCGCCCATCATGACACTGGCTTGCAACAAAGCGCCTGTTTTGAGGCTGTGCATGTGGCGCAATTGGTCTTCGTTGAGCTTGACGCCAACGCTGGCCAAATCGATGGCCTGCCCGCCCGCCATGCCCGCATGACCCGCAGAAGTGGCCAACAAACGGCACAGCTTGGCTTGCACAGAATCAGCAATGCCCGCGTGGGCGGGCGTTAAAAACTCAAACGCCAACGCCTGCAAAGCGTCGCCCGCAAGCAAAGCTTGTGCTTCGCCAAACTGCACATGCACCGTGGGTTTGCCACGGCGCAGCACATCGTTGTCCATGCAGGGCATGTCGTCGTGTACCAGCGAATAAGCGTGGATGAGTTCTACCGCGCAAGCGGCACGCAGCGCGGCTTCGTCCAAGGCTGAGTCGGTTTGATCGCCAGCCACCGCCTCGCGTGCGGCCAAGACCAACAAGGGGCGCAAGCGTTTGCCACCGTCAAGCACAGCGTAGCGCATGGCCTCGCCCAAACCTGCGGGGGCTTGCGGGTCTATCCACTGTGTCAAGGCGTTTTCTACGCGCAACAAGCAAGCGTCAGTCCACCTGTCTAAATGAAATGCTGTCATTTGGATGCCACTTACTCGTTCCAAGGCTTTAAGCTGCCGTTGTCCAAGACCTTGATTTGCTGCTCCAAGGCGTCGAGCTGGCTGCGGCAGAAAGTCAGCAAGTGCGCGCCGCGTTGGTAATTGGTGAGCAAATCGGCCAAGGGCAATTGACCAGAATCCATGCGCTGCACCAATTGTTCGAGTTCTTGCAAAGCCGCTTCGTAGCTGGCAGGCGCGTCATCCGCTGCGCTGGGGGTGGTGGGGGCTTTGGGCATGGGCGGCTGGGGAGATGGAGAGAGGTAAAACGCTATTTTAGGCTGCTTCAAAGCGCTACATGCAATGCCATTACAAGGCGGTTTATTTCTTGATTTGAGCTAAAAAGTCTGGGCACGACAAATGCTCGTTACCCATGCCCAAGCGACTTGTAATTTGCAGCAATGACTGATCTTAAAAATAGTGAGGATTTCACCCATAAAAATCACCTCACACATGAAGAAGAAAAACAAAGACGCTTGTTGGATTGTTGGTCAGCTAGTGTGATTGGATGATTTGTATTTTTTATTGCTTATATGGTTGCTTCGTTTGGTAGGAAATTTCGCTATTATGTGTCACTTGCACAATGACAACCTAAATCAAAACCGTCAAAATTCATGAGTTTTCATCAAAGCAATACAAAAAGTGGACATCAAGGATGTGGTGCTTTATGCTGAAAAACGGATAGCTTCCACTGAAAAAGTGATCTCAGGCTAGAAAAAAGCCCAGCTAGGTTTATGTTGAATTAACTCAAAATAAAAAATGTCCGACACATTAACTGCAAAAGAACAATCGCTTGCTCAAATTTTTAGCGATGAATACGTATTCACAATTCCGAGCTACCAACGACCTTATTCGTGGGGGGAGGATCAAGCGCAAGAGCTGTTGGATGACTTAAGTTCCGCAGTAGCTGTTGCCCCAGATGATTTGAATGATGCGCAGCCATACTTTTTGGGAAGCATTGTTTTGATTAAAGCAAAGGCTTCACCAGAGGCGACGGTTGTTGATGGTCAGCAACGTTTGACGACGTTAACCCTGTTGCTATCTGCTTTGCGAGAAAGCATCAGTAACGCTCAGATGCAAAGCGATGTGACGTCATGCATTTATGAAAAAGGAAACTTGGCTAGAGGCACTAAGCCTCGGTATCGACTTTCATTGCGCGAGCGTGATAGAGAGTTTTTTAAAGACAATGTCCAACATGAAAACAGTTTAAAGAGCTTGGCTGCATCATCGGATAAATTGCCTGATGCTCAATCTAGGCTC
>CAILCI010000033.1 GCA_903832625.1 uncultured Burkholderiales bacterium
TGGTGTTCAGGGGAAGAGTCTTCACCGAAGCGTCGCCACTTTCATGGCGCAGATTAATATTGGCCATCAGTGGGTGTGACTTGTCTTCAGAACCAGTGCGACCAGTGTCGGGGCCAGCGTTGACAGTCGACGCAACCCGATCAATCGACAAACCACACAAACACAACAAAAACTGTGCTTGGACACTACGACGGCCCCAAAAAAAGAAACATAAGGCCGCGCACACTGGCGGCCAATGCTGTTCGAGAGCAATCATGCACGACGCTGATTGCCGACAAAGGTTCCGACACTGATGACACTGATTCTGAAGTAAATGCACAAACGCTGCTCGGAAAAATCGGCAGAAGGTCAAATCTCAAGCGCGGAGTCAAAATAAACAATTGATTGACACAGTCTTTCGAGCGCAGAATATTCAAGCTATGGTTGGTGATATTCACTTAAAACTTGATCACTTTGAAAAATCGAATTTCCGTTTCCTAGCGCTGGGACGTCGACAAAAATTTACCGATGAATTTGTCCCAGTCAGCAATGATGGCGATGCAGACAACAAACCCCATTTAGCAAACCAAACTTTGGCGCAAAATGTTTTATTCAATGTCCCGCAATCAGTATTAACCAGAAAATTCCTCACAAGCTCTTTATTGGCGCTGGGAGAATTTCGTGTCTTGTGCAAACAAATCGCTGTTGCCTTGACGTTGATTGTGTTTTCCTCACCCATTTATACCCAGTCGGCCAATCACCGAGCAGCTGCCGGTGTCTTAGTCAAATCCCAACTTACGT
Organism: uncultured Burkholderiales bacterium; assembly: GCA_903832625.1. Lineage (GTDB taxonomy): Bacteria > Pseudomonadota > Gammaproteobacteria > Burkholderiales > Burkholderiaceae_C > Limnohabitans. The sequence continues at coordinate 781 of CAILCI010000033.1, forward strand.
CCGAAATATTGCAGGCTCCCGATTCACTCGATAAATAATAATGTTCTAGTGGTTGGATGAATCGACTTTAAAAATTAATTCGCTCAGATCGTCTCACCCGCCTTGGCACACCCAGATGTACTTTACCCGCCTGAAACTGAGGGTTTGATTTCAGGTTTAGACACCAATGAAAAGTAAAATGCATATTGCCGAGACAATCAAATACCAATCAGGAGACGATTCATGAGTCACTCAATTGATGCAAGTCCTACATGGCGGCAAAAAATTGAATATTTTATAGCCCATGACAAGGTTCAAAATGTTTTAATTTTTCTAATATTATTGAATGCAATTATTCTCGGGTTTGAAACCTCGCCAGATATTGTCCAACAATACGGACACACCCTTTCTTTGGTAGATCACGGCATTTTGGGCATTTTCATCTTGGAGATCGGCTTGTTGATTGCCGTGCGCGGCCTGAGTTACTTCAAAGATCCTTGGTGCGTGTTCGACTTTTTGGTTGTTGGTGTTTCCTTGGTTCCCGCCAATTTGGGTTCATCGGTATTTCGCTCGTTACGAATTTTGCGGATGCTTCGCTTCATCAACAAAGTTCAAAGCATCAAAAAAGTGGCTGCAGGGCTGATCACTGCTATTCCAGGCTTAGGCGCAGTCGTGGGTTTGATGCTTATTCTTTACTACGTCACGGCGGTTTTTGCTACCAATGAATTTGGGCAAAGCTATCCGGATCTGTTTGGCAATATCGGTCTTTCATTTTTTACGCTGTTTCAAATCATGACCCTCGATGGATGGTCGGACAGCGTCGCAAGACCCGTCATGCAACAGTTTCCCTACGCTTGGATTTTCTTTATTATTTTTATCTTGCTGGCTACCTTCATTGTGGTGAATTTGTTTTTAGCGGTCATCGAGGAATCATTGATTTCCGAGTCTGAAGACAACAAACTTATCAAGGCGTTGAGCGAGCATGTCCACACGCTGGAAAACAAACTCAATCAACAAAACCTCATGCTGTCTGAATTAAAGGACTTGTTGAAGAAATAAATTCACCGCATTTGTGCTCTAGGGTATCTCCCTAAGCGTAGTGATCGCCAGACGACAAGAATAGGCTTGCAAATTAAAGGAGTCATTGTCGTGATGGTTTTCAAATCAATGTATGTTTTTATCGCCTTATGCTTGGGTATGTCTGGCATCGCTTCTGCGCAACAAGCTGCCTCTAATCTGCCAGATGCCAAGGCCTCTGATCCCAAGGCTTTGGGCATCATGCAAGGCTTTCCCCCAGCACCTAATTTACAAGTTAAATTTGCCGATGGCAGTATGTGGGCATTTCCAAAAATGCGTTGGAGCTTTTCGCATGTGCGCGAACTTGGGCCAACCAGCAATGTGTGGCGGGGTTCTGGCAAGGCGACGGTCTTGCCCAAAAACATCAATAAAACCCTCGACCAGGTGACATTCACCAGCTTAGATGGTCAAAATTTAACTTGGGAACAATCACTAGCGCTCAATTACACAGACGGCATTCTTGTCATGCACAAAGGCAAAATTGTGTATGAAAAATACTTTGGCGCATTGAATGAGCGAACACCGCACATTGCCATGTCGATGACCAAGTCTTTCGTTGGCACACTGGCAGCCATGTTGGCAGAAGAAGGCAAGCTCGACACCCAAGCCTTGGTGACCCAATATGTGCCTGAACTCAAAGACACGGTGTATGCAGACGCAACCGTCAGACAAGTCATGGACATGACTATTTCCGTGCAATATTCTGAAAAATACAGCGACCCAAAAGCCGAGATCTGGGACTACATCAGAGCCGGCGGGAGCATGCCAACACCACCTAATTATTCTGGCCCCCGTAGTTTGTATGAGTTTTTACAAAACTTAAAAACCAAAGACGGCGAACACGGCAATGCGTTTGCTTATAAAACGCCCAATGCCGAAGTATTGGGCTGGATTGTGCAACGTGCTAGCGGTAAAGCGACTGCCGAGTTATTGTCCGAAAGAATTTGGCAAAAGCTAGGCACCGAAGAGGATGCTTATTTCAGCACCGACTCGATGGGCACCTCTGTGGCGGGTGGCGGATTAAACACCACGCTTCGCGATTTGGCACGCGTTGGGGAAATGTTTCGCTTGAACGGCAATTTCAACGGTCAACAAATTGTGCCTGCCAGTGTGGTGGCGGATATTCGCCGCGGGGCAATTAAAGAAAACTTTGCCAAAGCGGGCTACACCACCTTGCCTGGCTGGACATATCGCAACATGTGGTGGGTTGCACCCGCCGAACAAGGCGTCATGACCATGCGCGGTATACACGGACAAACGCTTTGGATTGATAGCAAATCGGACATGGTCATTGCCCGCTATGCCTCTAACCCCGTGGCAGCCAACCCAGCCAATGACCCGATTTCATTGCCCGCCTATGCGGCTATAGGCGCACATTTACGAGCCACTTCGAAATAGGTTTTAGTATTTGCGCAACAACTCCGCAAGCCGAGCTTTCCACCACTTGGCCTGCGCAGTTGTGCCGTGGCCTTGGGTTTGATCGCTAGCGGGAATTAGAAAATAGTCAATGTTTTTGTTGCGTTTGATTGCCTGCTCAACCGCGCCCAATTCGGGTGGATTTCTCTCATCATCCGCCGAATTAATGACCAGCACATGCGCTTTTATTTTTTCTAAGTCTTGTGTTGGATTGAAATCGCGTGAAGCTTCCCACTGGTAGAGATGGTCGTTCGCATCGGCCGTCGATTTTGCATTCAATTTGTCATTCAAAAATTGGTCGGCTTTTTCTCGAGTCGGCGTATTTTTCTGAATATTCTGTGAGCCTCCGTTGGTCGCCAAGGAGTAAAAAACAGAAGCAAATTGCAAGCTCTTGGGCTGTTGTTTGTATTCACCATTGAGCCAAGTTGGATCATTGCGGATCGAGTCTGTGATCAAGCGGCGCAGCATCCAATTCCGCCCTGATATTTCAATGGGCGATGAGGCCATAGGAATAGCAATGTCCATGAATTCGGGATATTGGATGGCCCACATCCAAGTGTGCATGCCCCCCATTGAGTTGCCAATGATCAAACGCAAATGTTGAATGCCCAATCCTTGCTTAACCAGCATGTATTGCGCCTTAACCATATCTGCATAGTTGTAGTTTGGAAATTTTGCGTGCAGCCCATCTGACGGTTTGCTAGAGCCGCCCATGCCAATTGAATCGGGCAAGATAATGAAATATTTTTTGGCGTCCAGCACTTGGCCTGGCGCGAATAATTCACCTGCAAAATTTGGATTCAACATCCCTTCACCCGTGCCTGTGGTGCCGTGCAGTATCAACACTGCAGGGTTGGCTGGGTCGCCCAAGGTGGTGTAGCCTATTTTGAGTTGCGGCAATCGTCTTGCATCATGAAACTCAAAGTCATTGATCGTGTAGATGCCACTCTTTTGAGATTCAAAGCTTTGCGTCAAGCCAGAGGTGGGATTGAGGCTCAACACCACCACCAAGCAACGAAATAAATAAGCAAACGCAAGCCTCATGTTTGTCTCCTGATTGTTTGCGCACTTGCGCGCAATTTGCTTAGGTTTTTAAGCAAGCCCCTTTGAAATTAGGTTTGCCGCCATTTGAGCAAGAACCCTTGTTCACACAAATTTTAGGGCCGGTGATGCTGGGCTGATCTAAGTGGCTACCCGTTGGACATTTCAAATCTTTTTGTTTGTCGAACTCAGTTTGGCAATATCCTTCCGAGCTCCAGCGCAAACCTTGTGGGCAATTGACCTGTGGTTGTGCAAGCGCCCAATGCGGTATGACGCACAGCGCTAACAGGGCAATTTTTTTCAATAAACTTTTCATCGACCGCGACCTTGTTTGACAATTTTTTTGAGCGCTAATTGTCAATCAAGCGTCACTTATTTCATAGTAGATAAATAGTTTGCAACCTGCTCCATTTCTTTTTCACTCAAGTTTTGCGTCACCATAGCCATTGGCGTATCGGGTCTGGCGTGCGTGTTTTTAAACACATGCAGTTGCTTGAGCAAATACTCTTTGTGCTGCCCCGCGAGCCTAGGAAATATTTGTTGACCTTGCGCTAATTCACCGTGACAAGCAGCACACGCCATGACTGACCGCTCTTGAATTCCTAAGTTATATATTTGCTTTCCCAAACTCGTGTCGCCCGAATAAAGCGAGGTGTTACTGGGTGTTTGTTGATAGAAATATTCAGCAATTTCTTGTTTTTGTTTTTCGTTCAAACCGCTGCTCATGCCAGCCATCACTTCAAGCGCCAAACGATCTGTTCTTGCGTGGCTTGCAAAATTGTTCAATTGACTCACCACATACGCTGTTTGCTGCCCAGCCAGTTTGGGATATTGTGCTGAATGTGAATTTCCATCTTCGCCATGACAGCTTGAGCAAACTTGTTGCGCAATGGTTTTGCCCTCGATGTTTGGGTTATTCAATGCACGCGATCTATCCGCTACCGTGCAAGCGGACAATGCAGACGCTGCTATCGATATTGCGATGATGAGGTATTTGTTCATTTCAATCTTTCAGTTAATAAGCTGCCCAAACATACAAGCGCACACTGTTTGCGTCTGAGGGGTTGACGATGCCCGCAAGCTTATTGAAGGTGGTGAATTGCAAACCAACTCTCACATTTTGAAGCGGCATGTAAAACACCTCTGCCGTATTACCTTGGGTTGCCATGCTGAAGTCACCGCTTTGGTTGAAATAGGCCAAACTGCTTCCGTATTTGGCCATGTAAATATAGGAGGCTTTGCCTCTGAAAATATTGGTGTTTGAATTTCCCGATCCTGAAGCGTCCATGCCTGAGGCTAAAACAACTTGGTTTTGATAAACCGCTTGAACTGTGATGGTGTGAGGGTCTAGTAAATATTGGTATTGGCTGTCAATACCTCTGACCTTTACCGACTGATAGCTCAATGGATTAGACAATGACACACCATTGTTCAAGTCATACGGATGAGATGCCATGCCAGACAAGCCCACCATCATATTGCTGGCATTCCAGTCTTTGTTATAGGCCACGCGCCAATAGGGATTGGTAGAGCTCAGGGTTGCGTTTTGAATAGGGTCTGTATTGCCCGCATTCATAAAACTCAATACGCCTTTGGCGGTCTGATAAAGACCGACTTCTGCATAATATGTTTTATTCAAAAATGCATAACTTGTCAGCCCGCCATAGTGTCCGCCCGACAAGCCTGAACCCGCATAAGGTGTGGTTGCATCAATATGCGCATTCGCCCCTTTTCCTGCCGTAGCGGGAACATAATTCATCCACGCCCAAGACGTATTCCATGGATCGCTCACCGAAGGATTGTTGTTGAGCGAAAACCCATAAATCAAATCGCGTGTGGGCGACACGATTTGATCTGCCCAACGAAAATCCATCGTGTCTGCGGCTGTATGTCCCACCACATTATTTCCCGCCGCATCTGGTGCGGCGTAATTGTCATAGGTGACTTGCACAAAGGCGCCCACGTTGTCGGTGACTTTGCCTGCAAAAAATACGCTTCCTGTTTCAAAGTTTGGTTTGTTGTTGTTGATCGGCGTATTCAAAGCAGATTGGTCATTGATTGAATTGGGTTGGCGCATATGTGTGGCACCCAACACGCCCATCACTGAAATTGGGATAGTTTTTTTCTCGCCAATCGTATAACCCGTCAATTTAAAAATTCGCCCATACGACGTGAGTTCCGGATATTGCCCCCCCGCATGACAAGCCAAACAACTTTGTCCCGTTTGATTTGCAAATGCAGGTAATGCGCGCGCCCCAGAGCACAGCAGACTGAGCAAAACCCAGATAAAGATGTTTTTAGAAACCATGACATTGCCCTTTTGTGGCTTTAATGGATTCATTTCACAGCGCAACACACACTTGGCCCTTGATCTATATCAACTCAATTCATTTGAGCTATGGCAAATATTGACCGCTGTAGCGCCCATAAACCTTGGGTACATTTTTTGCTCGTAAAGAGGCATGGCACATTTACTCATCATCGAATTACCCGGCGGCAACGACACCGATATTGTTCAAGCAGCACTGGCGCTGGGTCATGAATTTACTTTTTTGACCCAAGATATATCGCTCTACACACGACAACCGGTCGTGGCCACTTGGGTAAATCAAGCAGTGCGCGTGATTGAATCGCGAGACTTTGACTACCCCTCTGTACTGGCTCAGGTGTTGCAAGCGCACGAGGTGCAGCCCTTAGATGCCGTGATTTGCTTGCTCGATATTCGTCTGATCGAAGCTGCACGGTTGGCAAAGGCGCTCGAGCTCAACTACTTGAATCCAGACTCCGCTACGTTGTTGCGCGATAAATTCAATGTCCGCACGCGGCTAGCACAAGCTGGCATTGAACAACCCGAATTTGCGTTAGCCACCAACAATGCGCAAATTCAGCAAGCGATTGATGCCTTAGGCCTGCCCATTTTGCTCAAGCCCAGCGACGGCTATGGCTCACAAAATATTTTGACGCTCCTCACACAAGCTGATTTACAACGCGCACAACCCCTCTTGACGCAGCTATTGCCCATGGCATCAGACTACGGCTTAGGCGTGATGAGCAATGATCGGCTGCTGATTGAGCGCTATATGAGCGGCGTTTTCATTGGGTGCGACACCTTGACGGTCAATGGCACGCATCACCTTTTGGGCATCCATGAAAAGCTCATGTTCAGTCCGCCGTCTTTTGCTATCAAAGGTGGCTGCTTTTTACCCAACCAAGGTGAGTGGCCCGGTTTGGAAGATTATTTAAAGCGCCTCTTGAACGCTGTCGGCTTTGACTGCGGCGCGGCTCACATTGAAATCATGCTCACGCCCCAAGGGCCGCGCTTGGTAGAGATCAACCCACGTTTGGTGGGTGCCAAAATTGCGCGGCTGGTTGCTTATTCGCTCAATTGCTCGGTGCATGAGTTGCTCATCCAATTGCATTTAGGCCTTGAACCTTTGCCCCTGCCCGATACCCAACGCGCACAGCCTGCCGTCTCACGTTGGTTTATTGCTGAAAATACCGGTCAATTTGCGGGCTTTACGCCCCCGCAATGGCAAAACGAGGGCATCAAATGCACTGAAATTCTCAAAAAAATCGGTGACACCGTGAGCTACCCATTTGAGAATGCCCAGCGCTTGGGCTACGTGATGGCCTGTTGCCCGACCCGCCAAGAGGCCGAGCATTTAGCGGAAAAATATATCGAGGATTCGCGCATCGCAATCCACAGCCATTAATTTTTTTTGGATTGCCCTCAAGTTTATAAATTTGCTTCCGATCATGACTACATCTCAATCTCTCTTTAGGAGTTCCTATGGGAATGTCAGTCGGATCAAGCGGCGCAAGTAGCGCAATGGCTCAAATTCAAGCCGCCCAAGCAGCGCCTCAAGCTGCGGCAGCACCCGCAGCGGCGCTCAATGCAGCCAGCGCTGCACAAGACAGCTCCATCAAAGCATTGCTCAGCGCCCTCACGGGCCAAGGTGGCAATGTCGACGTGATGGCATAAGGCAGCCACCACCCTGCGGCAAGTTATTGCCGCTTGTTTGCTTTCAAGGGCCGAAAAACGCCAGTGGTACGAGACTTGCATTCGGCTCCTTATGCTCAAACATCTCGGACCAATTGCAGGGATGGCCGCCCACGCCTCATGGGTGGCCTCCGCTGGCTACGACAACAAAGTCATCTTGTGGGATGCCGCCACGAAAAAACCATTGGCGCAAGGTCTTCATGACCATTTGGTCAACAGTTGCGCCTTCAGCGCGGATGGTCAGTGGCTAGTGAGCGCCAGCAGCGACTATTCGGCACGATTGTGGTCACTGCCCAACCTGCGGCTGCACGCCGTACTGCTCGGCCACGAAGACGATGTGGACATGGCCGTGTTTTCGCCTAACAGCCAACTCATTGCCACGTGTGCGCTCGATCGACGGGTGCGAGTTTTCGATTTGCAAGGGCGCTGTCAAATGACCTTTGAGGGACACACCGGCAATGTGCTGGCCTTGGCTTGGACAGCCGACGGTCAAGGGCTGATTTCCACCAGTGTGGACGGCACGATTCGCCAATGGAGTTTGCCAACGGGTCAGCAATCCAGCATCAACGATTTGCAGATTCGCACCGATTCGCTGGAGATTGCCAGCGATGGCACGATTTACGCAGGCGACGATTTGGGCCGCATCGCCAGCGTTCGCAACGGGCACATCGCCTACACCCAGGCGCATCAAGCGGGCATCAAAAAAGTGGTGCTCAACGATGCGCGACAACAATTGGTCTGCCTGAGTTATGACAGCAGCATGAGTATTTGGGATGTGCGCCAAAGCGAACCCCACTTGCTCAGCCGATGCCCCTTGCCGGCGTTGATATGGGCTCGCAGCGCAGCTATTCTTGAAGACTCACGCGTGGCAGTAGGCACATTTGGCAGCACCTATGCGGTGTTTGATAGCGAAACCATGTCTTGGGACATGACGGGAGTTGAAGCGGGCTCGGCCATCAATGCACTGCTGAGCGTGAACAACCACACCTACGCAGTAGGCGACTCTGGCGCAGTGCTTGACAACGGCGAGCGCATCGCAGAGATGGGGAGTTTGTGCAATTTTTTAGTGTTGTCACACCACTTATTGCTGACCGGTGGCCAACTTGGCCAGTTGTTCAACGCCAAATCGGGTGAGGTACTTCACCAACACCACTCACCCTTGAACTGTGGCGTTGCGTTCACTCATGCGCACAAGCCGCATTTGGCCATCGGCACGTACACGGGCGAGATACTGATTTTTAAATTCAGTGGCTTAGAGCTTGAATTGATCCACACCCTCAAAACCTACGACAACGCAGTCAAGGGTTTGAGTGTGGCGCAAGGGAAGTTGTTCTCCGTTTGTGCCAATACCCGCATTGCCTGGCACAGCTTAGAAGACTTTTCTTTGTTGCACCACATAGATCACGCCCACGACAAAATTGTCAACGATTGTTGCGGCATTGACGCGCATCACTTTGCCACGGTGAGCCGCGACCGCAGCCTCAAAATTTGGAATGATCAAGACGTAGAAGTTTTTGCCAGCCCACATCTGAATTCAATCAAATGCATTGCCATTGACGACACAAAAACCCATTTGCTCACGGGCAGCTACGGTGGCAGCTTGGCGCTGTTTGACCTTGAGCACAAAACTTGGTCCCAGTTTGCACGCCCCACCACAGCGGGTATTTCAGACATCACATGGGACGCCAGTCAACAACAGTTTTTGGCGGCGTCTTACGATGGGCACATTTACCCTTTGCGAATTTCGCCATGAATCACACACCGCACCACGACTGGCATTGGCCCGTGTTTGAAGAAACCCTGTGCGGCACCATGACTGACCGCGAGCGCTTAGGCCTGCCCCAGCACTATGTGCAAGGTCGGCTGGATGCGCAAATTGCCGAGGCTTATGCGTTTTTGTATGGTCTGAGCCGCGACAACTTGCTCAACCTCATCGCCTCCACACACCACACGCTCGCGCAGCGTATTGCCGCAGGCAATTTATTGGCTTTGCTGGGCGATCCGCGCATTGAGGTGATGCAGCCCGCAATGGTGGAAATTGCAGGCGGCGATGTTCAGCTTGGTTTAGACCCCGATCAAGTCGATGCCGTGTTGGAGCGCTTTAGCGGCCTAGGCCTCAACCGCGCTTGGATTGAAAAAGAATGTCCAAGCTACTCGGCGTCAATCCAGCCCTTCAAGATCGCCAAATACCCCGTCACCCACCAAGAATACAAAGCGTTTTTGTTGGACACGGCTTTTCCAGAAATTCCCAGCAGTTGGGACTTTAGGCGCTATCCGCAAGAACGCGCCAATCATCCTGTCTACACCGTCAGCCATGCGGCAGCGCAAGCTTATGCGCTGTGGTTGTCAGCGAAAACAGGTCGCGCGTTTCGCTTGCCGACCGAGGCCGAATGGGAGTGGGCTGCCATGGGACACGACCATCGTGAGTTTCCGTGGGGCAACAGCTTTCATGCCGACTTTGCCAATTCGGCTGAAACGGGTCTGTTCACCACCACGGCTGTGGGCGTGTTTTTAGAAGGCGATTCGCCATTTGGCGTGAGCGACATGGCGGGCAATGTGGAGGAATACGTGGCCGACGCCTATGCGCCCTACCCCAACGGTCAATTTGTACAAGACCATTTGGTGGACATCCACGGTCAATACCACGTCGCACGCGGTGGCAGCTTTGCGCGCTTTCGCGATTTGCTGCGCACCAAGCGCCGACACGGCCACAACCCCAAGTCGTCCACGTATGCCATGGGGTTTCGTTTGGCTGAAACGCCCAGCGCCTAAACTTTGCGCATGTCAGAGAATCACCGCGCAGCGCTGCAACAACTCAACGCCAGCATTGAGGCCGATGCGCACAACTTGCTCACCCGCTTTCAGCGCAGTATGTTGCATCAACTCCTCGCACAGCCTGAGCAGGCGCTGGCAGATGTGCAAATTGCGCTCGAACTAGAGCCTCATCATCCAGAAGTGCTCAACCTCAGAGGCACGATTTATCTGGATTTGAAGCTGCCTTCAAAAGCGCTTGCAGATTTTCAACAAGCCTCGCAACACGCTCCGCAATACGCCACGGCTTTTTTCAACTGGGGCAGCACGCTGCAAAGTTTGGGGCAATTGGAAGATGCCATTGCTTGCTTTGACCAAGCCCTGGCCATAGAACCTCAGTTTGTGCAAGCCTTGAGCAACAAAGGCACTGCGCTGCACGCGCTCAACCGCCCCAACGATGCACTGGCTTGCTACGACCAAGCGTTGATGTACAGCCCCGATTTGCCCGATGTGCAATGGAACAAAGCGCTCTCTTTGCTGACCTTGGGCGACTTCAAACAAGGCTGGCCTTTGTACGAATACCGCTGGCAAACTCAAGGTTTTATGCCACGCACCTTGCCCAGCACAAGGTGGCTGGGTGAAACCCGCTTGCAAGGCAAGCGCATTCACATCTATGCAGAACAAGGCTTGGGCGACACGATTCAGTTTTTGCGCTACCTCAGGCCGCTGGCGCAAACGGGCGCGATCATCACACTGGAAGTGCATTCGTCACTGCTGAGTTTGGCGCAAAAAATTCCGCGCATCGCGCAAGTCATTGCGCTGGGCGAGCGGCCACCTGCGTGCGATGTTCATTGCGCCCTGATGTCATTGCCTTTGGCCTTGGGTTTGCATTCGCCTATTTCAGCAACTGAGCTGGGCGCTGCGCTGCAAGCCTCGTCGCACCACTTGGCACTTTGGAATAACAGACTGGGCGCGAAAACCAAGCCACGCATTGGCTTGGTCATGCACGGCAATTTGCGCAATGAAAAAGACGCTTTGCGCAGCATTGCCGCTCCCTTGTGGTTGAAGCATTTACCGCCCGAATTTGACTATGTGTTGTTGCACGAGCATTTGAGCAGTTCGCAGCGTGAGCATTTTGAAACGCGAGAAAATTTCCATTATTTTGGCGACCACATAACCAGCTTTGAAGACACTGCCGCGTTGTGCCAACTGATGGACGTGGTGGTCAGCGTTGACACCAGCGTGGCGCACCTCAGCGCCAGCTTAGGCCGCCCCACATGGCTGGTTTTGCCCCACGCGCCGGATTGGCGCTGGCAGCTTGAGCGCACTGACAGCCCTTGGTATGCGTCGATGCGTTTGTTTCGTCAAACACAGGCAACGCAGTGGACAGAAGCTTTACAAAGCATCGCACATGAATTGAGCCGATTTCTTTTGCTGGGCGATAAAATTTGACTCTGTATCGCATTTATCTTTTTATCTTGTGACCGCGTTTTTGCCTGTTTTCTAAGGACTGTGAATGCCCCGTTTCCCGCTGAATTGCTGGGCTTGTGCCATTGCAGTGTTGTTGGGCTCCGCCAGCCACGCCGACGATTCAACCGTTGAAATTGCACCCATCACCATCAAACTCAAGCGCTTAGACACCGCTCGAAACGGCTTGTCTACCGATACCGGCAGCTCCACCTACAACTTTGACGCCACCGACATCGAGGCTCTGCCCTTGGGCGCGAGCACTCCCATCAACCAAGTGCTGTTGCAAGCGCCAGGTGTGGTGCAAGATTCTTATGGCCAATTGCATGTGCGCGGCGACCATGCCAATGTGCAATACCGCATCAACGGCGTGCTCATTCCAGAACCCATTTCTGGTTTTGGTCCGGCCATTGATACGCGGTTTGCCAACAACATCAACTTTCTGACCGGCGCTTTACCGGCGCAATACGGCTATCGCACAGCGGGCGTGGTGGACATTCAAACCAAGGGTGCAGACGAGCTAGAAAACGGCGCAGAAATTGGCACGGTGTTGGGCAGCAACGGCCACCGCGAACTCAACGCCAGCATTTCGGGCGTCAAAGGCGACTGGACATATTTCTTCACCGGCACGGGATTAACCAATCCGCTTGGCATTGAAAACACCACCCGCGAACGCACCGCTTTGCACGACAAAACTAATCAAAGCAAAGGCTTTGGCTATGCGTCGTATTTGATAGACAGCGCGAGTCGGCTCAGTTTTATGGCGGGCGTGTCGGCTTCAAAATTTCAAATACCCAACTTGCCGGGGCTCTCGCCCAGCTACAGCTATACAGGCGCGAGCGTTCCCGCCTCGGCTAATCTGAACGCCAACCAGCAAGAACGCAACCAGTTCCAAACCGTCACTTATCAACACAGCGGCGACGGTGCGCTGGACTACCAAATTTCCGCGTTTCATCGCATCAGCGCGGTGGACTACCAACCCGACACCGTGGGCGATTTGGTCTACAACGGCATTGCCGCCCGCATACACCGCCAAAGCGATGCTTATGGTTTGCAGTCTGATGCGAGCTACAAAATCGACGCCCGCAACACCTTGCGTAGCGGCTTTTTCTTGCAGCACGAGCGCATGGTGGTGGACAACAACTCTTTGGTGTTTGCGGCCAATGCCAGCGGCGTTCAAACCGGATTCACGCCCCTTGGCATTCAAGACAACAACACATTTGGCGGCTACACCCTAGGCGTGTATGTGCAAAACGAATTCAAACCCTCGCAGCAATGGACGCTCAACTACGGCGCGCGTTACGACCATGTCAACACCGTCACGACTGAGGGGCAACTCAGCCCGCGTTTTGGCGTGGTGTTTGACGCCAGCGACGCCACACGGCTTCACGCGGGTTATGCGCGGTATTTCACACCGCCGTCGAGCGAAAAAATCAACACCACGTCGGTCGCCCTGTTTCAAGGCACCACCAATGCCTTGCCTTCTGACGCCAACACCGCCGTCAAAGCCGAGCGCTCCAACTACTTTGACGTCGGCGTTTCACACATTGTGAACCCACAGCTCACGCTCGGCATGGATGCCTATTACCGCCAAGTGAGCAACTTGCAAGACGAAGGCCAGTTTGGCAACGCCTTGATTTACTCCGCCTTCAACTATGCGCAAGGGCGCATTGGCGGCATTGAATGGTCGGCCAACTACCACGACCACAACTTCAGTGCCTACGGCAATTTGTCGCGCTCGGTGGCCTATGCGCAAAACCTCAGCACAGGGCAATTCAACTTCAGCCCCGATCAGCTCAACTACATTGCCAACCACTGGGTTCACTTAGACCACGACCAAATGTGGACCGGCTCAGGCGGCATGAGCTACCGCCTGGGCGACAAAACACTCAGCGGCGATATGCTGTTTGGCACGGGCTTGCGCAATGGTTTTGCCAACACCGACCACTTGCCTTTTTATGCGCAGTTCAACGCCTCGGTCTTTCAAAAATTCAAGTCCTCGCAGTTGGGCAACAACACCGTGCGTTTGAGCGTGCTCAATGTGTTTGACCGCGCCTATGAATTGCGTGATGGCACGGGCATTGGCGTGGGCGCGCCGCAATGGGGACAACGCCGCACGCTCTATTTAGGGTTGAGCCATGCTTTTTAAGAAAAGACTAAGGCCGCTTTTGCAGCAGCGGCGTGATCAAACTCTCCAACATCTCGGTGGTGACGGCTGCATCGCCCACATGCCCGTTTTTGCGCAACACGCCGTCGCGGTCCATCACAAAGGTCGAGGGCAAACGCCAAACACGGCCTAGTTCGGCCATGTTGGCATCAGACTTGTGCGCCAGCGAAAAACTGAATGGCTTGGCATACGCTTTGACCGCATTCAAGTTTTTGGCGTCGTCCATGCTGACAGCGAGCACCTCAAAACCTTGGTCTTTGTGCGCTTGATAAAAAGCCTCGATGGCAGGCATTTCTTCTTTGCACGGCGCACACCAAGTTGCCCAAAAATTCACCAACACCACGCGGCCTTTGAGTTGTGCGCTGCTGAGCACGGTTTGACCATCTAGCAGCTTGGCTTGGAATTGCGGTTGGGATACGCCGAGTTGTAGGTCTGCGGCTTGGGTGCTGAAGCACAAACAACAACAGATCAATGTGAAAAATAACTTGAACATGCCAACCTTGAATCAGTAGTAGCAGCCCTGAGGCACAAATGCTGCAATTGGCTCTACTATACGAAACATCAATTCACCCACCCTCATCCCAAGGAAAAAGATATGGAACTACTCACCAAAATGCGCGGCGACGGCGCGGCTTTGCCGCCCGTGCCTTCTAAAAAATCAGTCGCCATTGCGTGGTTGGGCGGATTTGTGACGTTGGCGCTTTTAGCTGGCGTGAGCAACGGCTTGAATGTGGCGCTGGTGTTGGGCTCGTTTGGCGCGTCTTGTGTGCTGGTGTTTGGTTTTCCAGATGCGCCTTTTTCGCAACCGCGCAATGTGGTGCTAGGGCATGTCATCAGCTCATTGATTGGACTCGGGTGTATGCAGCTTTTTGGCGCCGAGTGGTGGTCGGTGGCCATTGCCGTGGGCACAGCCATTGCCGTCATGATGCTCACCCGCACCGTGCATCCGCCTGCTGGCTCCAATCCGGTGATTGTGTTTTTAGGCCACCCAAGCTGGGGCTTTTTGCTATTTCCCACATTGGTTGGCGCAGTGCTGATCGTGCTGGTGGCCTTGGTTTACAACAACCTCAGCCGTGAGGCGCGGTGGCCTAAGTATTGGTGATTTTTAATTGCAAAAGCAGAAGTCGTTCGACCAAAGCAAACTCGCCGTGGAAATGCAAATAGTTCTGATCTTGCGTTTTTTGGCATTGAAGGCAATCATCTATATTTACGTCTGAGTTTTCAGCTGACGTCCCGATAATCCCCCCATGCTCCACTACCAAACCATCCCCGTCACCCCCTTCCAACAAAACTGCTCGCTGGTCTGGTGCGACAAAACGCTGCAAGCTGCTGTCATCGACCCCGGTGGCGATTTGGAGGTGTTGCTCGACGCCGTCAAACAACTGGGTTTGACCTTGGAGCAAATTTGGATCACCCACGGCCACATTGACCATGCGGGCGCAACCGCCGAATTGGCGCAAATGCTGAATTTGCCCATCATCGGCCCGCACGAAGGCGATCAGTTTTGGATCGACGGCTTGCCCCAAGCGGCGGCCAGCTATGGTTTTGCGCCTGCGCAAGTGTTCACACCCACGCGCTGGTTGCACGATGGCGATACCGTCACCCTGGGCGAGCACACGCTGCAAGTGCGCCATTGCCCAGGGCATACGCCGGGGCATGTGGTGTTTTATTCGCCCGAAATCAAACGCGCGTTTGTGGGCGATGTGCTGTTTGCGGGCAGCATTGGCCGCACCGATTTTCCGCGTGGCAATCACCAAGATTTGATCAACAGCATCACCCAACGCCTGTGGCCCATGGGCGACGACACGGTGTTCATTCCCGGCCACGGGCCCGAGAGCACCTTTGGGCGCGAGCGCATCAGCAACCCTTATGTGGGTGGGACTTGATGTTTAACGATTAGCAATAGCTTGCTCATACAAGGGCATGACCTTGGGCAAGTTGGCTTGTATTTCTTGAATGCGCGTCGTGCTGGCGGGGTGCGTGCTCAACCACTGGGGCGGTGCGCCTTTGTTGGCTTGACTCATTTTTTGCCACAAGGTTACGCCCGAGCGCGGATCAAAACCAGCGCGTGCGGCCAATTCCATGCCCACCAAGTCAGCCTCGGTTTCGTCGTCGCGGCTGAATTTGAGGGTAAGCAAGTTGGCACCTTGTTTGGCCACAAAGTCGGTCACATTGGGGCTGATGCCAAAAAACACCGAGGCTACGGTGCTGCCAATGGTCGCCAAGCCGTTCGTGGCGGTGGCTTTGCCCATGCGCTCGCGGGCGTGTTCGCGCAGGGCGTGGGCAATTTCGTGGCCCATGACCATGGCCACTTCGTCGTCGCTCAAATCGAGTTGCTTCAAGATGGCGCTGTAAAACACAATTTTTCCGCCCGGCATACAAAACGCGTTGATTTGGTTGGCGCCCAACAGGTTGACCTCCCATTTCCAATCGCGCGCACGCGGGTTCCAGTCGTAACTCTGCGGAATCAGCTGATTGGCAATGCGACGCAAGCGTATGACTTGCGGGTGTTCGTCTGAGCCCAAGGCGTTTTGGCTGGCTGCATCTTTGAGGATTTGCGCGTATTGCTGCTTGGCCGATTGCTCCACTTGTTCGGCAGGCACCAGTTTGGCAAACGCCGATTCTTGGCCGACTTCCACGCCGTCGCGCGCCAACATGGGCGCAGGGCTGGCCAAGCACGCGGCAACGCATAAAAACACCAGACTTCGTTTCATTTAAGCCCCTAGACATTTCGCACGAAAATAACAGTATGAACGATACAACAAGCCAAGCCAACAAAACGCCCTCTTTTGCTTCAAAAAGCTGGCTGTCTGCACTTCAGGTTTATCTAGAGCCTGCCTCGCTGCGCATGTTGTCTTTGGGTTTTGCCGCAGGTTTGCCCTTGTTGCTGGTGTTGGGCACCTTGAGTTTTAGGTTGCGCGAAGCGGGCATTGACCGTGCGACGATTGGTTTTTTGAGTTGGGTGGGTTTGGCCTACGGCTTTAAATGGATGTGGTCGCCACTGGTGGACAGACTGCCTTTGCCTTGGCTCACGCGCTGGCTTGGGCGGCGACGCAGTTGGTTGTTGCTCGCGCAAAGCGGCGTCATGGCGGGCTTGGTGGGCATGGCATTGCTCGACCCACAAATTGCGCTAGAACCCGTGGTCTGGTGCGCTTTGGTGGTGGCTTTTTTCTCGGCCACGCAAGACATTGCGCTGGATGCGTTTCGCATCGAATCGGTCAACATCGAACGCCAAGCCGCGCTGGCCGCAAGCTACCAAACGGGCTATCGCCTCGCCATGATTTGGGCAGGCGCGGGCGTGTTGTGGATTGCTGCGCGTGTGGCACATGCCGACACGGCTTATGTTCACCAAGCTTGGCAAACCGCTTATTTGGTGATGGCAGCTTCTATGCTGGTGGGCGTGGTGACAGTGCTGGCCTCTAAAGAACCTGCACACGTGGTGTTACCCCCAGCCCGCAATGCACGCGAATGGTTGCGCGACACCTTGGTTGCGCCTTTTGCCGAATTTTTGCAACGCTACCGCTGGCAGGCGGTGCTCATTTTGAGTTTGATTGCGATCTACCGCATCAGCGACGTGGTGATGGGCATCATGGCCAATCCGTTTTATGTGGACATGGGCTACACCAAAGACGAAGTGGCCGCCGTCACCAAAGTGTTTGGCGTGGTGATGACGCTGGCGGGTGCGTTTGTGGGCGGCGTGATGTCCATGCGCTGGGGCGTGATGCGAATTTTGATGCTGGGCGCGGTGCTGAGTTCGCTCACCAATTTGCTGTTTTCTTGGCTAGCCACACAAGGCCACGATTTGACGGCTTTGGTGTGGGTTATCTCAGCCGACAACTTGGCCAGTGGCATTGCTTCGGCGGCGTTTATTGCGTATTTGTCGGGCTTGACCAATGTCAACTACTCGGCAACCCAATACGCACTGTTTAGCTCCATGATGCTGCTCGCGCCCAAATGGCTGGCGGGGTTTTCTGGCGTGTTTGTGGATGCGCATGGGTATGCCACGTTTTTCAACTGCACCGCCTTGCTGGGTGCGCCTGTGCTGGTGTTGGTGTGGTTGGCGTCTCAGGTGGTGGCGGTGAAGACGCCTTGATTTACCGATTCTTTACGAAATAGATAAGCGCAGGCTTTACAAACGGCGCACCATTCCTCCATGACTACCTTGCTCATCATTGAAGACGACCACCGACTTGCCCAAATGGTGGGGGAATATCTCACCCAATCAGGCTTTACTGTGCACCACGCCAGTGGCGGAGTTCAGGGCTTGCAAATGCTGCAAACCTTGACGCCCGCGCTGGTGCTGCTTGATTTGATGTTGCCAGACATTGACGGACTAGAAGTGTGCCGACGCATTCGCTCATTGCCGGGCGCATTTGCGCAAACGCCGGTGCTCATGCTCACCGCCAAAGGTGATCCGATGGATCGCATTGTTGGTCTAGAAATTGGTGCAGACGATTACCTGCCCAAGCCTTTTGAGCCGCGTGAATTGCTAGCGCGTGTGCGTGCGGTGCTGCGCCGCCATCAACCCGGCAATGAAGCGTCATCGAACAGCAAAGAGCCTTTAAAGTTCGGCTCCTTGCAAATAGACCGCGATGCACGCACTGTGTCCGTGCATGGCCAACCCTGCGAATTGACCTCTTACCAATTCGATTTGTTGTGGGTGCTGGCCGAACGAGCTGGGCGCGTGCTCTCGCGCGATCAAATCATGGAGGCTGTACGTGGCCGTGAACTCGAAGCCTTTGACCGCTCGATTGACGTCCACATGGGACGCATTCGCGCCGCCATTGAAGACGATGTCAAAACGCCCAAACGCATCCTCACAGTGCGCGGTGTAGGCTACGTGTTTGCCAAACAACAAGACTAAAACCATGCCTCACAACGCCAGCGAGCGACTCATCAGTATTCCCTTGTATGTGCGCATTTGGTTGGCGGTGGTTTTGGCAGTGGCCTTGTTGACCCTGGCCGCGGGTTGGATTTTGCGCATCACAGCCGAGCCTCCTTTGCGTGAAGTGGTGGTGCGCAACCTTCAGGGCGATGTGGTGGGCAAAGGACAAGCTCGCTTTCGTGCGCCTGATGGTTTGCCCATTGAAGCACCGGCGCCCCAACCGCCGGGCATGATTCATCCACCAGGACATTTTGGCAACGGGCCAGAATTTTTGGTCACGATGGACAACGGCGAGGTCATGCACATTCACCTTCCGCGCCCGCCGCACAATTTTTGGAGTCGGCCGCCCTTTGGGTTTTTCTGGACCTTGGGTGTGGTTGGATTGGCGGTTGCTTTGGCCATCTATCCCATCGTGCGTCAGCTCACGCGCCACCTAGAAGCGCTGCAAAAAGGCGTGGAGCAATGGGGCACGGGCAATTTGTCTGCGCGCGTGGCGGTCCACGGTAACGACGAAGTGGCCTATCTAGCGAAACGATTCAACCACGCAGCGCAACAAGTGGAGGAATTGGTCAATTCTCACAAAAGCTTGCTTGCCAATGCCTCGCATGAGCTGCGCTCGCCCTTGACGCGTATTCGAATGGGCCTTGAGCTGATGGGCGATGTGCCATCACAAACGCTCAAACAAGAAATTGCGCGCAGCGTGTTGGAGCTGGATCAACTCATCGATGAAATTTTGCTTGCCAGCCGCTTAGATACACAAGAGGTCGACATAGGCGCCATAGAGAGCGTGGACTTGGTCGGCTTGGCCAGCGAAGAGTGCGCACGCGCCGATGCCGAGTTAGACCTGGGCGACAAACCTCAGGCTATTTTGGTGTCGGGGGTGGCCAAACTGTTGCGCCGCATGTTGCGCAATTTGTTGGAAAACGCCCGCCGTTATGGCCGCGATGATATATGTCTGGCCCTGCGCGTTTTGCCAACGCAAGAAGTTGAGATTCGCGTCTGCGACCGTGGCCCAGGCGTGCCGCCTGATTTGCGAGAACGAATTTTCGAGCCCTTTTATCGCCTGCCCGGTGCGAGTGAAAAAGACGGTGGTGTGGGACTTGGCTTGGCTTTGGTGCGTTCTATCGCGCAACGCCACAACGCCAGCGTTCATTGCGAAGATCGCGCGGGCGGTGGCGCTTGTTTTGTGGTGTGCTTGCCAGCGCAAGAACTCGGCTTTTAATTCCGGATTAATTCCGAGTTAAATCTGCGTCAAAGCAGCGCCAACACACGCTCTGGCTCAATGTCTGTCAAGCAGCGCGTATGCCCCAGCGGACATTCGCGTGCATAGCAAGGCGAACAGGCCAAGGGCGGGTAATAGTTATTGTCCACCCGCAACCACACCACGCGGGCTTTGTCGCTCAAAGGCGGCGTGTGCTCGGGGCTGGAAGAGCCAAACACCGCCACTTGCGGCACGCCCAATGCGGCTGCCACATGCATCAAACCCGAATCATTGCTGAGCACGCGCCAAGCCAATGAGATGAGGGCGAAGGCCTGCTCTAGCGTGGTCTGGCCTGCCAAGTTAAAGCAGCAGCCCTTGTTGACCGCGTTGGCTTGGGCCGCAATGTCGTCGCACACGGCACGGTCTTTGGATGAGCCAAGCAGTAAAACGGGTCGGTCCATTTTGGCGGCCACGGCGGCAAAGTTTTGCGCTGGCCAGCGTTTGGCTGGGCCGTATTCTGCGCCGGGCGCAAACACCACAAAGCTTTTGCGCGCCAACGTGGGCAAGTCGCGTCGCTGCGCCAATTGTTCCAACGCCTGCTCGGTGGCAATGCCCGGCAAACTCAGACGCGGGCGTAAATCGCCACTCAAGCGCATGGGGCCTGATTGCCCCAACAAACTCAGCGCAGCGTAAAACTCGACCATGGGCGGGCGCTGTTCTTTGCTGGGATTGGGCAAGCGTTCATTCAACAAGCCCCAGCGCATCTCGCCCGTATAACCCACGCGACGCGGAATCCGCGCCAGCCAAGGGATGAGCGCGCTTTTGAGGGAATTGGGGCAGACATAAGCCGTGTCAAAACGGCCTTGCAGTTGGCGCGCAAGCTGAAGCCGTTCGCGCAATTGCAACTGGCCACGCGCACTGGGCAGCTCTATGACTTGCGCCACGCCAGGCATGGCGCGGTAGACCGCTGCAACTCCCGCCGTTGCGCCTACGGTGATGCGTTCGCCGCGCGCCACCAAACGGCGCAGCAAAGGCTCGGTCATCACCGCGTCGCCAATCCATTGGGGCGCGATGAAGAGACTGTGTTTAGTGGTGGCCGCCAACGTGTTCGCCGGCTTTGAGTGCGTAATGGGTGCCGCAGTAAGGGCATTTGGCTTCGCCGGTTTTGGCGATGTCCAAATACACCTTGGGGTGGCTGTTCCAGAGTTTCATGTCCGCTTTGGGGCTGGGGCAAAAAACACCGCCGTGACCGTTGAGGTCTGTGGCTTTGAGTTCAATCGTGTGGCTCATGCTCAAACTTTCGTCAACCAGTGTGCGTATTTGGGGTTGCGGCCATTGACGATGTCAAAGAACGCGCTTTGAATTTTCTCGGTGATGGGGCCACGGCTGCCCGCGCCCAATTCGATGCGGTCGAGTTCACGAATCGGCGTGACTTCAGCGGCCGTTCCGGTGAAGAAGGCCTCATCGGCAATATAGACCTCGTCGCGGGTGATGCGTTTTTGCACAATCTCCAGACCTAAATCTTTGGCGATGTGAAACACCGTGTTGCGGGTGATGCCGTTCAAGGCACCAGCCGACAAATCGGGCGTGTAGATGACGCCGTTTTTGATCACGAAAATGTTTTCGCCCGCACCCTCAGACACAAAACCCGAGGAGTCGAGCAACAAAGCTTCGTCGTAGCCCTCGTCGGTGACTTCCATGTTGGCCAAGATGGAGTTGGTGTAGTTGCTCACCGCTTTGGCTTGCGTCATGGTGATGTTCACATGATGCCGCGTGTAGCTCGAAGTTTTGACGCGAATGCCGCGCTTCATGCCGTCTTCGCCCAAGTAAGCGCCCCAGGCCCACGCCGCCACCATCAGGTGAATGGTGTTGCCTTTGGGGGAGACGCCCAATTTTTTGTCGCCAATCCAAGTCAAGGGGCGCAGGTAGCAGCTCTCCAGCTTGTTTTCGCGCACCACGGCTTTTTGCGCTTCGTTGACTTCTTCTTTGCTGAAAGGCATGTTCATGCGCAAAATTTTGGCGCTATTGAACAAGCGTTCGGTGTGCTCTTCCAAGCGGAAGATGGCGGTTCCGTCCACCGTGTTGTAGGCGCGCACGCCTTCAAATGCGCCGCAGCCGTAATGCAAGGTGTGGGTCAAGACGTGAATCTTGGCGTCGCGCCAATCCACCATTTGACCGTCCATCCAAATTTTGCCGTCGCGGTCTGACATGGAGGGGGGAAGCACGCTCATGGAAGTTCCTTTGGATTCGAAAGTTGTATGGCAGCAGTGGCCATGATCCAGAGATTTTAACTAGGCCGCTCCAAGCTCCAAGTTTGCAGCTTGCCGTGCACAAAAATGCAGCGCACCACAGAGTCAGAACCATCGCGCCAACTGAAGATTTCGGGTTGTGCGTTTTTCTCGGTTTCGAGCTGCCCCAGAGCGCGGGTCAGAGCAATGACGTGCATCAAATTGACGCCCGCTTTGAGCTTGGCGTTGAGCATGACGGCGCTGTCAACAAAGCCAATGGGGCGTTGTGTGGCGCGTTTCATGACCTGCATGAGGCGGTAAAAATGCAGCAAGAGCCACATCACACCGGCGCTGAACACAAAGGCCACGCCCATCCAGCCCGAGGTTTGCCAAGCCCACACGGTCAAGCCGATCACGGCGACGGGAATTAAAAAACGTTGGTAATTCATGTCCATATTGTCTCTGAGCCGCTGAGCGCGAGGCTACGCAATCGCCCTTATGGCGTGAGCTTGTGGCTTGCTTGGCGCACCTCAATCCAACTGGCGCAACAAGGCCACCGCTTCGTCCACCCGCTCCACCGCATGAACCGTCAGGCCTTCGATGGGTTTTTTGGGCGCATTGGCTTTGGGGATGATGGCCACGCTAAAGCCCAGTTTGGCGGCTTCTTTGAGGCGCTCTTGGCCACGCGGTGCGGGGCGCACTTCGCCCGCCAAGCCCAATTCGCCAAAAGCAATAAAACCCTGGGGCAGCGGCTTGCCGCGCAAGCTGCTTTGAATGGCGAGCATGACGGCCAAATCGGCCGCCGGTTCGGTGATGCGCACGCCACCCACGGCGTTGACAAACACATCTTGGTCAAGGCAAGCCACGCCAGCATGGCGATGCAGCACCGCCAAGAGCATGGCCAAACGGTCGCGGTCTAGCCCGACGCTGAGGCGACGGGGCGAAGGTCCGCCGGTGTCTACCAAGGCTTGAATTTCGACCAACAAGGGGCGCGTGCCTTCGAGCGTGACCAAGACGCAACTGCCCGGCACGGGCTGGCTGTGTTGGCTCAAAAAGATGGCGCTGGGGTTGCTCACGCCTTTCAAGCCTTTTTCAGTCATGGCGAAGACGCCAATCTCGTTGACCGCGCCAAAACGGTTTTTGATGGCACGCACCAAGCGGTAGGGCGAATGCGTGTCACCCTCAAAATAAAGCACGGTGTCCACCATGTGCTCCAGCACGCGCGGCCCCGCCAATGCACCTTCTTTGGTGACGTGGCCAACCAACACCACCGCCGTGCCGCTGGATTTGGCCATGCGTGTGAGGTGCGCCGCGCATTCGCGCACCTGCGCCACCGAACCGGGCGCACTGGTGAGTTGGTCGGAATACACGGTTTGAATCGAGTCCATGACCACAATGGCGGGCTGCAATTTGTCGATGGTGGCCAGTACTTTTTCGAGCTGGGTTTCGGCCAGCACCTGTACTTGGCTGTGGTCCAGCCCCAAGCGACGCGAACGCAACGCCACTTGTGCGCCCGACTCCTCGCCCGTCACATACAAGGTGCTCAAGCCGCTGCGCTGCAATCCGTCCAGGGCTTGCAACAACAAGGTCGATTTGCCAATGCCGGGGTCGCCACCGATCAGCACCACACCGCCTTCGACCATGCCGCCGCCGAGCACGCGGTCGAGTTCTTCTTGGCCGGTGGGCGTGCGCGCCACGTCTTGGGCCTCGATGTCTGAGAGCACCGCCACCTCAGACGCAGGCGCCAGCGCCGCCATGCCTGCGTAGCGGTTTTTGCTCACGCCGTTGTTGGATTCGGCCACGCTTTCAATCAGCGTGTTCCACGCATTACAGCTTTGGCACTTGCCCAGCCACTTGGGGCTGGTCGCGCCGCAGTCGGTGCAGGTGTAGAGGGTTTTGTCTTTGGCCATCGGCAAATCATACTGGATAAACAAACAGTATAGGCAATTCACAGGGTTAGCCCTAGTCTTGCTGGGCTTGGCTTGCCAGCCCAAATTATTTAACATGCTAAATAATTTCCCCCGTATGAAAAACCAAGCCTTCGCCCATCGCAACTTACCGCGCCTGTTGTTGCAAGCGCGGGAATCGGTCATGGCGCACACGCGGCCCGGATTGCGTGGTCATGGCTTGAGCGATCAGCAGTGGCGCGTGTTGCGGGTGCTGGGCGAAGCCCATGCAAGCGGTCATGCGGGGGTGGAGACCGGTTTTATTGCCCGCGAGGCTTTCATCATTGGCCCGAGTTTGAGCGGCATGCTCTCGCGCATGGAACGCGACGGTTTGATTGAGCGCGAACGCGACGCCAGCGACCAACGCCGCACCGTGGTGCGCGCCACCGCCAAGGGCTTGGAGAGCGTCGGCACGCTCTCGCACACCATCGAAGCGCATTACCGCTGGATGGAGCGCCGCTTGGGCAAAGACAAATTGCAACAACTCTACGCCTTGCTCGACGAGGTGATCGCCTTGGACGCCGAGGCTTGAGCCCCAACACAGAAAAATCACTCCGCATGCACAACCCCGACATTCCCATTCACGGCACGGTTTACGGCGTGTTGCTCAATTCGCAGGCCGAGTGGCACAGCGCCGAGCACGCCATGCACGACGCGCCCTACAAAGCGCCACCCGCCGCGCCCGTGCTCTACATCAAAACCGCCAATACTTGGTCGGCGCACGCGGCCAGCATTGCCATTCCAGCGCCAGCCGCAGAAGTGGAAATTGGCGCAACGCTGGGCGCCGTCATGGGCGCACCCAACGCCAGCGGCGCGCCCCATGTGCGCGGTTTTGTTTTGCTCAACGATGTGTCGCTGCCGCACAGCGTGGCTCAGCAAGGGTTTTATCGACCCCCCGTGAAATACAAAAACTGCGATGGCTTTTTGGGCATAGGCGCACAACTTGTCTCCGCCAGCGATGTGCCGCATCCCCATGCTTTGCATATTGAGGTGCGCATCAACGGCGAGCTGCGCCAAACCGTGGCCTTGGCCGATATGCGGCGTCAACTCCCGCAACTGCTGGCGGAAGTGGGCGAGTTCATGACGTTGCAAGCTGGCGATGTGTTGATGTTGGGTCTCGACGTTTGCGCCGACACAGCGCAACGCCCCCGCGTCAAAGCAGGCGATGTGGTGGACATCCATGTGCCTGAGTTGCCCGCATTGGGCACGCTGCGCAACAGCTTCACACAGGAGGCCGTATGAAACACGCCCGCGTCGTGCTCAACGGCCAGACCGTTGACGCCATCGAACAAGACGGCCAATTGCAACTCGCCGACGGTCGCCGCGTTGGCTTTGACGAGGTGCAATGGCTGCCGCCGTTGCAGCCCGTGACTCGCCCGCGCACGGTGTTGGCGCTGGGTTTGAACTACGCCGACCACGCCAAAGAACTGGCCTTCAAAGAACCGCCCAAAGAGCCCTTGGCGTTTGTCAAAGGCGAAGCTGGTTTGATTGGCCACCAGCAACACACCCTGCGCCCCAACGGTGTGAGTTTCATGCACTACGAATGCGAGCTGGCCGTGGTGATTGGCCGCACGGCGCGCCGCGTGCGCAAAGACGACGCACTGGATTTTGTTGGCAGCTACAGCATTGCCAACGACTACGCGATTCGCGATTATTTGGAGAACTGGTATCGACCCAATTTGCGCGTGAAAAACCGCGACACCTGCACCCCACTGGGACCGTGGCGCGTTGACGCCGCCGATTTGCACGCGCTTTACGGCGACCGCTTAGAGTTGGCGCTCACCACCACCGTCAACGGCCAGCTCACCCAAAGCGGCAACACCCGCGACATGATTTTTGACGTGCCAACCTTGATCGAATACTTCAGCAGCTTCATGACGCTCAACCCGGGCGACCTCATCCTCACCGGTACGCCTGACGGCGTGGTCGATTGCCAGCCTGGCGACGTCATCATCACCGCCATCGAAGGCATTGGCGAACTCACCAACACCATTTCTCACGCTTGATATGCAACACATTCAACACCTCATCAACGGCCAATCGGTGGACAGCGCGCAGCGTTTTGACACCATCAATCCCGCCACCCAAGAAGTGCTGGCGCAAGTCGCGGCGGGCGGCGCGACAGAAATCAACGCCTCGGTGGCTGCGGCCAAAGAAGCTTTTCCCAAATGGGCCAACACACCCGCCACCGAACGCGCCAAGGTGCTGCGCCGCTTGGGCGAACTCATCACCCAACATGTGCCCGACATTGCCCGCACCGAAACCCAAGACAGCGGCCAAACCATCAGCCAAACCGGCAAGCAACTCATTCCGCGTGCAGCCGACAACTTCAGCTACTTTGCCGAAATGTGTACCCGCGTAGACGGCCACACCTATCCCACGCCCACGCATTTGAACTACACCTTGTTCCACCCGGTTGGCGTGTGCGCCTTGATCAGCCCCTGGAACGTGCCGTTCATGACCGCCACTTGGAAAACCGCACCCTGCTTGGCCTTTGGCAATACGGCGGTGCTCAAAATGAGCGAACTCTCGCCCTTGACGGCTGCGCGTTTGGGCGAGTTGGCGCTGGAGGCGGGCGTGCCCAAAGGCGTGCTCAACATCGTGCACGGCTATGGCAAAGACGCGGGCGAGTCCTTGGTGGCGCACCCCGATGTGCGCGCCATTTCATTCACCGGATCGACCGCCACCGGCAATCACATTGTCAAAACCGCAGGCTTGAAAAAGTTCAGCATGGAGCTGGGCGGCAAATCGCCCTTTGTGATTTTTGACGATGCCAACCTCGATCGCGCCTTAGACGCCGCCGTGTTCATGATCTTCAGCAACAACGGCGAACGCTGCACGGCGGGCAGCCGCATCTTGGTGCAGCAAAGCATTTACGCCGACTTTGTGCAAAAGTTTGTCGAACGCGCCAAACGCATCAGCGTGGGCGATCCGCTGGACGAAAAAACCATCGTCGGCCCCATGATCAGCCAAGCCCACTTGGCCAAAGTGCGCAGCTACATCGAGCTCGGCCCCAAAGAAGGCGCAACGCTGTTGTGCGGCGGCCTCGACCGCCCCAGCTACGCGCCCGAGCTGCCGGCGCATGTGGCACGCGGCAACTTTGTGTGGCCGACCGTGTTTGCCGACGTGGACAACCAAATGCGCATCGCGCAAGACGAGATTTTTGGCCCGGTGGCATGTTTGATTCCTTTCAAAGACGAAGCTGACGCCATCCGTTTGTCCAACGACATCCAATACGGCCTGAGCAGCTATGTGTGGACGGAAAACCTCGGTCGTGCGCACCGCGTGGCCGCAGCAGTAGAAGCTGGCATGTGCTTTGTCAACAGCCAAAACGTGCGCGACTTGCGCCAGCCCTTTGGCGGCACCAAAGCCAGCGGCACAGGACGCGAGGGCGGGAGCTGGAGTTACGAAGTGTTTTGCGAACCCAAAAACGTGGCCGTCAGCTTGAGCGACCACCACATTCCACACTGGGGAGTTTGACCATGCAACGCCGCCGTTTGTTGGAACACATTGCCACGGGCGCAGCGCTGGCGGCCTCTGCGCCGTGGAGCGCCGCGCAAAGCACATGGCCGAGCAAGCCGCTGCGCTTGATCGTGCCGTTTCCGGCAGGCGGCACCTCTGACTTGCTGGGGCGACACATGGCGAACGCCTTGAGCCAAGCCTTGGGTCAGCCCGTCATTGTGGACAACAAACCCGGCGCAGGCACTGTCATTGGCATAGATGCCGCCGCCAAAGCCGCACCCGACGGCCTGACCTTGGTCGGCGTGGCCAACAGTTTTTGCGTCAACCAAACCTTGGTCAAAAACCTGCCCTACGACGCCGCACGCGACTTGCGCGGCGTGGGCTTGCTGGCCGTGGCCGACCATGTGCTGGCCACCCATCCGCACAGCGGCATTCGCAACTTGGCCGATCTGATTGCACAAGCCAAAAAGAACCCCGGCAAGCTGAGTTACGCCTCGTTTGGCAACGGCACCTCGGCGCATTTGGGCGGCGCGATGCTGGCCAATTTGGCCGGTATCGACTTGATTCATGTGCCCTACAAAGGCCAAGCCCCCGCCATGAATGACCTCATGGGCGGGCAAGTCAGCATGATGTTTGGCAACTGGCCGGAGTTTCGTCCGCAAATTCACGCGGGCAAGTTGGTGGGCGTGGGCATGGCCACGCTGCAACGCTCGCCCCAAGCGCCCGACCTGCCCACCTTAGCCGAGCAAGGCGTGAGCATGGAATCCAACTCTTGGTTTGGCCTCATGACGCGCAATGGCACACCACCCGCCGTGGTGCAGCGCTTGAACACGGAAATCAACAAAGCCCTGCAAACCCCCGATTTATTACAGGTGCTGCAAGAAGGCGGCATGCGCTCGCTGGCCAACACCACCGAGAATTTTGAGAAATTTTTACGCGCTGAAATTGACAAATACGCGCGCGTTATTCAGCAAGCGCATATCAGTTTAGAAAGTTAGATTTGTATGGGACAACTCGCCCTAGCCGCCAAAATCACCCACGTGCCCAGCATGTACCTGAGCGAACTGCCGGGGCCGCGCTTTGGCACGCGGCAAGACGCGATTGATGGGCATCTAGAAATCAGCCGGCGCTGTCGCGCTTTGGGTGTGGACACCTTGGTGGTGTTTGACACGCATTGGTTGGTCAACGCGAGTTATCACATCAATTGCGCAGCGCATTTCAAGGGCACTTACACCAGCAATGAGTTGCCGCACTTCATCAGCAACATGGCATTTGAATCGCCCGGCAACCCAGAGCTAGGGCATCTGCTGGCCAAGGTGTGCAACGAATTTGGCGTGGATACGCTGGCGCACGACGCCACCACGCTCGCCCCCGAATACGGCACGCTGGTGCCGCTGCGCTACATGAATGCCGATCAGCATTTCAAAGTCGTGTCGGTCTCGGCCTTGTGCCAAGCGCATTATTTGAACGACAGCGCCCGCTTGGGCTGGGCCATGCGTCAAGCGGTGGAGCAGCATTACACAGGAAAGGTGGCGTTTTTGGCCAGCGGTTCGCTCAGCCACCGATTTGCGCAAAACGGCATGGCGCCTGAATACGCCTTCAAGCTGTGGAGTCCGTTTTTAGAGCAACTCGACCGCAATGTTTTGCACATGTGGCAAACCGCGCAGTGGCGTGATTTTTGTACCATGCTGCCCGAATACGCCAGCAAAGGTCACGGCGAAGGTTTCATGCATGACACGGCCATGCTCTTGGGTGCTTTAGGATGGACAGATTACGACGAGCCCGCAGAAATCATCACGCCCTACTTTGGCGCGTCTGGCACGGGGCAGCTCAATGCGGTGTTTCCTGTGACGCCGCAAAAGGGCGAGCACATTCCCGCAGCGCAGGCCAGTGCTGCGCAGGGGTTTCAGGCGGTCAGTCGTTTGTGAGCACACATTGAGGAGCAATTTATGCCGCACTTGGTCATTCTCTATACCGCCCAGTTGGACGACGAAACCGACATGAGCGCCGTTTGCCGCCACTTGGCCGACACCATGTTGGAGATCACCGACGAAACGGGTAAGCCCGTCTTTCCCATCGGCGGCACACGGGTGCTGGCCTATCCTGCGCCGCATTACGCGATTGCCGATGGCGGCGCAGCGGGAATTCACGTCGGTGGTTCGGGCGACTACGGCTTTGTCTACCTCAACTTGCGCATGGGCAAAGGCCGCAGCGAAGCAGTGCACCAGCGCGTCGGGCAGGCCTTGATTGACGCCACCAAACATGCCTTGCGCGATGTATTTGCCCGCACCCACATGGGCGTGACGCTGCAAATCGATGTCGGCCAAGAAGTCTTTGACGCCAAGCACAGCACGCTGCACCCACTTTTTAACAACCATTGACCGCCATGTTTGACGACACCCTCATTCAACAACTGGCCCACGAGCTAGACCAATCCGAAAAATCGCGGGTTCAAATTGAGCACTTTTCAAAACGCTTTCCCGCCATGACGATGGAGGACGGCTACCGCATCAACCGCGCTTGGATGCAACTCAAAGCCACGCAAGGTCGCCACACCATTGGTCACAAAATTGGCCTCACCAGCCGCGCCATGCAGCAAGCCAGCCAAATTGACGAGCCCGACTACGGCACCTTGCTCGACAACATGCGCTACGACTGCACGCCCGCTCAAACGCTGGCCATTCCATTTACTCACTTCATTGCACCGCGCGTTGAGGTGGAGCTGGCCTTTGTGCTCAAGCACGATTTGCGCGGCCCCGACGTGACACTGCAACAAGTGCTTGACGCAACCGATTACGTCACGCCCGCAGTAGAAATCATCGACTCTCGCATCGAACAATTCGACCGCCACACCAAAGTCATGCGCCGCGTGTTTGACACCATCAGCGACAACGCGGCCAATGCGGGCATTGTGTTGGGCGGCGCGCAGGTTGACCCGCACACCACCAACTTGCCTTGGTGCGGCGCGGTGCTGCGCCAAAACGGCGTCGTCGAAGAAACAGGTTTGGCCGCCGGCGTGCAAGGCCACCCAGCCATTGGTATTGCTTGGCTGGCCAACAAACTCGCGCCCTGGGACGAATACTTAAAAGCTGGCGAAATTGTGCTCGCTGGCTCTTTCACCCGCCCCGTCGCGGCCAAAATAGGCGATGTGTTCGAAGCCGATTACGGCGCTTTGGGCTGCCTGAATTTTCAATTTGTTTAAACCCTTTTCATCATGCAAACACCTACCAATTCTTTCAAACAAGCCCTTCATCAACGCAAAACACAAATTGGTTTGTGGATGGGTTTGGGCAATGCCGTGGCAGCCGAAATTTGCGCAGGCGCGGGCTTTGACTGGCTGGTCTTAGACGGCGAACACGGCCCCAATGACCTCACCACACTGCTCGCGCAACTCCAAGTGGTAGGCGCTTATCCAGGCGCCAACCCCGTGGTGCGCGTACCGCACGACAGCCCCGCTTTGCTGAAACAAATTCTGGACATTGGCGCGCCTACGGTGCTCGTGCCCATGGTGGACACGGCAGAACAAGCGGCGGCCATCGTCAAAGCCTGCCGCTATCCGCAAGATGACGGCAAAGGCGGTATTCGCGGCATGGCGGGCACACGCGCCGCGCGTTGGGGGCGCTATCCCAACTACGCCAAAGAGGCCAATGCACAAATTTGCGTGCTGGTGCAAGCCGAAACCCGTGAAGCCCTCAACAACTTGGACGCCATTGCCGCCACCGAAGGCGTTGACGGCGTCTTCATTGGCCCCGCAGACTTGTCTGCCTCGCTCGGCCATGTGGGCAACCCAACCCACCCCGAAGTGCAACACGCCATTGAAGATGCGTTTGCTCGCATTCTCAAAGCGGGCAAAGCGCCTGGCATTTTGATGGGGGACGAAACGTTGGCACGCCACTACATTGCGCTGGGCGCGGTGTTTGTGGCCGTGGGCGTAGACGCCATGATTTTGTCCCGCCAAACCTCGCAGTTGGCAGCCAAGTACAAAGACGCGGTTTCCGCCGCCCCCGCCGCTGGCAAAGCCAGCGTTTATTAAGCGACCCACTGACCGCCGAGAGCCGCACCATGTCTCACCAATTTCACCCCGACGAATGGGCCGCCCGCTTAGAGCTGGCCGCTTGCTACCGCATCTTCGCCATGCTGGGCTGGACGGAGATGATCTACAACCACATCACGGCGCGCTTGCCCGCCAGCGTGTGCGGCACAGACAAACAGTTTTTGATCAACCCTTTTGGTCTTCACTACACCGAGGTCACGGCCAGCAATTTGGTCAAAATCAATTTGCAAGGCGAGGTATTGGATGGCTCGCCCCACCCCATCAACCCGGCTGGCTATGTGCTGCACAGCACAATTCATGCGGGCATTGACAACGCACACTGCGTCATGCACACCCACACCACTGCGGGCGTCGCGGTGGCGTGTTTGCGCGGTGGCTTGGTGCAAAGCAATTTTTATTCGGCGCAATTGCACGACATGGTGGCCTATCACGACTTTGAGGGCATCACCATCCACGCCGAAGAAGGTCCGCGCGTGTTGCACAGCATAGGCAACAAACCCGCCGTTATTTTGCGCAACCACGGCTTGCTGTCTTGGGGGCGAACCGTTCCCGAAGCCTTTGCCATTTTGTGGACACTGCAACGCGCTTGCGAAATTCAAATGGCGACCTTGAGCATGGGTCAGCCCATTCCTGTGCCAGCCCACATTGCCCAAAAATGCACCCGCGATTCTTTGCAGTTCGACGACCAACATGGCGGCGGCGCGGGTGTGGATGTCTTCAAAGCCTTGGTGCGACAAGTCGATCGCATCGACACGAGTTACCAACAATGATGTTTCGTAAGATTTGTATTTACGGCGCCGGGGCGATTGGCGGCTGGATAGGCGCACGTTTGGCGCAAGTCGCAGACGTGCACTTGTCTGTGGTGGCGCGGGGCGCAACATTGAGCGCTTTGCAAAGCTCGGGCTTGCGCCTGCTGGCCAACCCACAAGGCGGCTCTGGCTTTGCCAATGTTCAGGCCCAAGTTCAAACCAGCGCCAACCCCGCCGATTTGGGCGTGCAAGACTTGGTCATCATCGCCGTCAAAGCCCCTGCACTGCCCGACGTGGCGCAGCACATCGCACCCCTCATTGGTGAACACACGGTGGTGTTGACCGCCATGAACGGCGTGCCTTGGTGGTTTTTGCACAATTTTGGCGGTCGCTTTGCCAACACAGCGTTGAGCAGTGTTGACCCCAGCGGACGCATTGCACACGCAATAGCGCCGCACCATGTGCTGGGCTGTGTGGTTCATGCGAGTTGCTCGGTGCGCGAACCGGCTGTTATTCAACATCATTTTGGCAATGGGCTGATCTTGGGCGAGCCCTCAGGTGTGCGTAGCCCTCGCGCTGAGGCGCTTCACGCCTTGCTCAAAGACGCGGGCTTTGACGCCACGCTGTCCGAGCAAATCCAAAAAGATGTTTGGTACAAGCTGTGGGGCAATATGAGTGTCAACCCCGTCAGCGCACTCACAGGTGCCACAACCGACAAGATACTGGACGACCCGCTGGTGCTGGACTTCATCTCCAGCGTCATGCTTGAAGCCCGCGCCATTGGCGAGTGCATTGGCATTCCCATTGCGCAATCGCCGCAAGACCGCCACGCTGTCACGCGCAAGCTGGGCGCGTTCAAAACATCCATGCTGCAAGACGTGCAGGCCTTGCGCCCTGTGGAGCTAGACGCCTTGGTGGGTGCGGTGTGCGAGCTGGGTCGCATCACCGCAGTGGCCACGCCTTTTAGTAATGCATTGATGGGACTTGCGCGTTTGCAAGCCCAGGGCTTGGGGCTTTATTCAGCCTGATTTGCGGTCTGATCGTCCACAAACTTCACGCGCGAGGACAAGGCGCACATCAACTCATAGCCCACTGTGCCTGCGGCTTGCGCGACTTCGTCGATAGGTAGAGCCGTTCCTTTGCTCGACACACCCCACATCGTGACTTCGGTGCCAAAGCCCGCGTTTGAACACGGCGTGAGGTCCACCGCCAACATGTCCATGCTGACCCGCCCCAAGGTGCGCGTTCGCACACCGTCAACCAAGATAGGCGTGCCCGTGGGGCAATGGCGTGGATAGCCGTCTGCATAACCGCAAGCCACCACGCCCACGCGCATGGCGTGCTCGGCCTTGAACGCTGAACCATAGCCCACGGTCTCACCCGCCTGCACATCTTGCACACCAATGATTTGGCTGCGCAAACTCAAGGTGGGCTGCAAGCCCCAATGGGCGATGTCGTGCTCAGGAAAATCGGGGGAGCTGCCATACAAAGCAATGCCCGGACGCACCCAATCTGCAGCCACGGCGTTATCGCTGGCGTGGCGCAACAAAGCAGCGCTGTTGCTGGTGCTGCGCTCGCCCGGTAAATCTTGTGTGGCCAGCTCAAACTGCGCCATTTGTGCGGCAACGCCTTTGCTGCCATCGGCATCGCTGAAATGCGTCATGAACGAGATTTCGTCCACCTGCGGCAGTTGGTTGAGCCTTGCCCAGGCTGATCGCAAGCGCAATGCGGGAAATCCTAGGCGATTCATTCCGCTGTTCATTTTGAGAAATATCCGATGCCCAACCTGCGTTTTGTGGCGACTTAGCATCTCAATTTGATCATCGCAATGCACCACATGCCACAGGTCTAAGCTGGAGCAAAGCTCCAAATCGCGAGTCTCGAAAACACCCTCTAAAAGCAGCACGGGTCCGCGCCAGCCCAATGCCCGTAAGCGTTTAGCCTCTTCGAGGTCGAGCAGCGCAAAACCATCAGCAGCTCTAAAACTGTCAAAAACGCGCTCAATACCATGCCCATAAGCATTGGCCTTGACGACCGCCCACAGGCGTGAGTTGGGCGCGGCTTGGCGCACGCGCTCAAGGTTTTGGCGCAAAGCGGCGGGATGAACAAAGGCATGAATCGGACGGGGCATAGCCAATATTGTGGCACTCGCGTGATATAACCCTATGTCTTTAGAAAAGAGAAATCGAGAAACAGTTTTCGCAACCTGGTTGCGGAGTCCAGATTTTTATGAAGCGCGGTTTTTACACCATCATGGCGGCCCAGTTTTTCAGCTCGTTGGCCGACAACGCATTATTTGTCACTGCGGTTGAGTTGCTCAAAACAAATGGCTCGGGCGAGTGGCAACGTGCGGCATTGGTGCCCATGTTTGCTTTGTTTTATGTCATCTTGGCGCCCTTTGTTGGCGCTTTTGCTGATTCCCGCCCCAAAGGCGAGGTAATGCTCATGAGCAACACCATCAAAGTCTTTGGTTGCTTGCTCATGTTGTTTGGCGTCCATCCCTTGTTGGCATATGCCTTGGTGGGTTTGGGTGCGGCGGCTTATTCACCCGCCAAATACGGCATCTTGACTGAACTACTGCCTGCGTCACAACTCGTCAAAGCCAATGGCTGGATTGAGGGCTTGACGATCACTTCAATTATTTTGGGCGTGTTGTTGGGCGGGCAATTGGTGGGGCATCAGCTCTCTTCATGTTTGCTGTCGTTTGACATGCCTTTTTTCAACACCGGCATTGACACCCCCGTGGAGGCAGCCATTTCTTTATTGGTTGTGCTCTACGGCATAGCTGCTTGGTTCAATACCCGCATTCCTTACACAGGCGCGGCTCTCATGCCCATGCGCAGCGATCCCAACAAAAGCATGTTGCGCAACTTGGCACATTTGCTGCCCGATTTTTGGCAATGCAATCAACGCTTGTGGCAAGACAAGCTGGGTCAAATTTCACTCGCCACCACCACCTTGTTTTGGGGCGTGAGCGGTAATTTGCGCTACATCGTGCTGGCTTGGAGCGCAGCCGCATTGGGCTATGGGACAACGCAGGCCTCTAGTTTGGTGGGGGTTGTGGCCATTGGTACCGCCGTTGGCGCCATCGTCGCTTCATTGAAGATGCGCTTAGAGCACGCCACGCGCGTCATTCCATTGGGCATACTCATGGGTATTTTTGTGGTGGCCATGAACTTCATCACCAACCTCGAAGTGGCTGTGCCGTTCTTGATTGTTTTGGGCGCTTTGGGCGGCTTCATGGTCGTGCCCATGAATGCTTTGCTGCAACATCGAGGCCACAACCTCATGGGCGCGGGGCGCTCGATTGCTGTGCAAAACCTCAACGAACAACTGTGTATTTTGGGACTTGGCGGCCTCTACACTTTGTGCACCAGCCTTGGTTTGAGCGCTTACGGGGCAATCACCGGCTTTGGCGTGCTGGTGGCCTACACCATGTGGCTCATCAAGATCTGGTTTGAAACCAACACGGTCAAACATCGCGCCGAGCTGGATCGCCTCATCAACATTGCCCGCCACGACGAACTTCACGGATAACACCATGACTCAACTCAGCCAATTTGAAGCACAACGCATTGACGGCACGCCACTTAAGTTTTCTGAGCTGCAAGGCAAGGTTGTTTTGATCGTTAACACCGCCAGCGCTTGCGGCTTTACGCCTCAGTTTGAAGGTCTGCAAAAGCTGCACGAACACTATGCCGCACAAGGCCTAGAAGTGATTGGCTTTCCGTGCAACCAATTCGGCGGCCAAGACCCTGCCAGCAACACAGAAATTGGCGCTTTTTGCCAAAAAAATTACGGCGTCAACTTCACCATGATGGAGAAGATCGATGTCAACGGCGATCAAGCGCATCCCATCTACCAATGGCTCAAGCAAGAAGCCACGGGCATTTTGGGCAGCAAAGCCATCAAGTGGAACTTCACCAAGTTCTTGATTGGTAAAAACGGGTTGGTGCTCAAACGCTATGCGCCGCTGGATAAGCCTGAAAAGTTGGCGCGAGACATTGAGACAGCGCTAGCAGCTTAAACACTCGGCGTGATCACGCCTCTTGCGTCAGCACGCCATCCAACATCTCCACCCAATGCCGCACCGGCGTGGCCGTGCCGCTTTGCAAATGGGTGATGCAGCCCACATTGGCGCTCACAATGCCGCTGGGCTGCGAGGCTTGTAAATGCCCCAGCTTGCGGTCGCGCAGGCTGTACGCCATGTCTGGGTTGAGCACGCTGTAAGTGCCAGCCGAGCCGCAGCACAAATGCGGCTCCACAGCCGCGGTCTGCACCGCAAAACCCAAGTCGCCCAAGTGCTTTTCGACGCCACCTTTGAGTTGCTGGCCATGTTGCAGGGTGCAAGGTGGGTGAAACACTTGTTGCCCTGCTTGCGCTAATTTCGCGCCATCTATTTTGGGTTTCAGCACGCTCACCAATTCGGGCAGCAGTTCGCTCAAATCTTTCGTGAGCTCGCTGATGCGCTGGGCTTTGGCCGCGTAAGCCACATCGTTGCGCAGCACATGGCCATAGTCTTTGACCATGACGCCGCAGCCCGAGGCATTCATCACAAGGGCTTCGACGGCTTGTGCATTTTCTGGCGCAACAAACGGCCACCAAGCGTCGATGTTGGCGCGCATTTGCACCAAAGCCTGGTCTTGGTCGTTCAAATGAAATTTCACAGCGCCGCAGCAGCCTGCCGCTGGCGCAATCACAGTTTGAATGCCTGCCGCATCCAGCACACGCGCGGTGGCGCTGTTGATATTGGGCAGCATGGCGGGCTGTACGCACCCGGCCAGCATCAGCACTTTGCGCGCATGTGTTTTTGTCGGCCAAACGCCTGCGTCTTGGGGGGCAGGCACTTTGGCCTTGAGGGACGCGGGCAACAAGCCACGCACGGCTTGACCCAGCTTCATCGCCGGCGCAAACAAGGGCGAAGGCAAACCTTCTTTCAATGCCCAGCGCACAGCGCGTTCGCCCAAGGGGCGTTTGACTTTTTGATCGACCAGTTTGCGGCCAATGTCCACCAAATGGCCGTATTGCACGCCGCTGGGGCAAGTGCTTTCGCAATTGCGGCAGGTCAGGCAACGGTCTAAATGCTGTTGTGTGGCGCGGGTGGGCTCCGCACCTTCAAGCACTTGCTTCATGAGGTAGATGCGCCCACGCGGACCGTCCAACTCGTCGCCCAGCAATTGGTAAGTGGGGCAAGTGGCGGTGCAAAAACCGCAGTGCACACATTTGCGCAGAATAGCTTCGGCTTCGCGGCCTTCTGGCGTGTTTTGGTATTCGGGGGCGAGATGGGTTTGCATGGTGTGAGGCTTTAAACGCGACCGGGGTTGAACACGCCCGCTGGATCAAATTGATGATTCAACTCGGCTTGAATGCGTTGCTGCACGGCCTCTAGCGGGCTAAACACACCCACGGCTTTGTCGGCCTCGCCATGCTGAGCGCTGGTTCTGAACAAGGTGGCGTGACCGCCCACTTGTTGGGCGACTTGGCGCAAAGCCTCAGCCCGCGCAGCGCTTGCCCATAGCCAACGCTGTGCGCCGTGCCATTCCACATAGCAGTGTTCGCCAACGCCCAAGCTGGCCAAATCGGGCGTGGTTTGCGGCACAGACAAGCGCCACAAGCACGCATCGGCGCTGGGAGCTTGGGTGAAAAAAGGCAAGCTTTGTTCGGTGCTGGCTTGCCAGTCGGCTTGCGCTTCTGAGCCCATGCGCGTCACTTTAGCCGCCAAAGCTTGGCCCTCGGCGCTCATTTTGACGACAGCCGCCTCCACCGCAGCAGCCGCGCCGCGCAAGCGCACGTACAACATGTTTTTGCCTGAAGTCGCATCGTGCAGCCACGCGCTGGCGTTCAACGGCAGCGGCTGGCCGCCCCAGCGGTTGAGCGCATCCAGCGCTTGCTGCTGGCGCAAGCCTTCAAAAGCCAAAGTCGCTTCGCCTGCGGCCACGGGCAACACTTTGAGAGACACCTCGGTGATCAACGCCAATTGCCCCATGCTGCCCGCCATCAAACGCGACACGTCATAGCCCGCCACGTTTTTCATGACTTGGCCGCCATAGGTCAGGTCTTCGCCTTTGCCGTTCAAGACGCGAATGCCCAGCACAAAGTCGCGCACCGTGCCCACGCTGGCACGCGATGCGCCCGCCAAACCCGCAGCCACCATGCCGCCTACGGTGGCTGTGTCGCCAAAGTGGGGGGGCTCAAAAGCCAAGCATTGGCCTTTCTCGGCCAACAAGTGTTCGACTTCTCGCAACGACGTTCCTGCACGCACAGTCATCACCAATTCGCTGGGCTCATAGCTGATCACGCCTTGGTAGGCGCGCGTGTCGAGCACTTCGCCTTGCAGCGTTTGGCCGTAAAAATCTTTGCTACCGCCGCCGCGAATGCGCAGAGGCGTTTTGGAGTGAGCGGCAGCGCGAATGCGCTGCGCGAAGTCGTCGAGTGTGGCTTGCATGGCTGTCATGTTAGCGGCTCACCGACATGTGGTTTTTGAATTTTTTGAACAAGAGTCTCAAAAATAAAAAAGGCCCGCTTGCGCGGGCCTGAAAGTCCAAGGAAAACCTTTAGAGCTTTGATTGCTTAACGGTGATAAGCCGTTTCGCCGTGTGAACTGATGTCCAGACCTTCGCGTTCTTCTTCTTCGCTCACGCGCAGACCCAACACGATGTCCACCAATTTGTAGGCAATGTAGGAGACCACGCCCGACCAGACCAAAGTGGTCACCACAGCTTGGAATTGAATCCAAACTTGGTTGGTGATGGAGTAGTCAGCGGCCACGGCATTGGCCACGTAGTCATAGACGCCTGTGCCGCCCAAAGCTGGGGATGCAAACACGCCAGTCAACAAAGCGCCCAAGATGCCGCCCACGCCGTGCACGCCGAAGACGTCCAAGGAGTCGTCCGCACCAATCAGGTGTTTCAAACCATTGACACCCCACAAGCAGATGAAGCCAGCGAGCAAGCCAATCACGATGGCACCCATGGGTCCCACGAAACCGCAAGCAGGTGTAATCGCAACCAAGCCAGCCACAGCACCAGAGGCTGCGCCCAACATAGAAGCTTTGCCTTTAGACAACGCTTCACCAGCGATCCAGCTCAAAGTTGCAGCAGCAGTCGCCACCAAGGTGTTGACGAAGGCCAAAGCGGTCACGCCATTGGCTTCCAAGTTAGAACCAGCGTTGAAGCCGAACCAACCCACCCACAGCAAGGATGCGCCCACCATGGTCAATGTCAGGCTGTGTGGCGCCATGGCTTCTTTGCCGTAGCCCACGCGTTTGCCGATCACGAAAGCACCCACCAAACCAGCCACAGCCGCGTTGATGTGCACCACTGTTCCGCCTGCGAAGTCCAGAGCGCCTTTGGCCCACAACCAGCCAGCAGCGGCAGTCACTTTGTCCAAAGAAGCAGCGTCGGTGATGGCGTCAGGGCCGTCCCAATACCAAACCATGTGCGCGATGGGCATGTAGCTAAATGTGAACCACAACACGCAGAACAAGACCACAGCCGAGAAACGAGCGCGTTCAGCAAATGCGCCCACGATCAAGGTGCAGGTGATGGCAGCGAAAGTGGCTTGGAAAGCGGCAAAGGTGAATTCAGGAATCACAACGCCTTTGCTGAAGGTTGCAGCCACGGAGTCAGGTGTGATGCCTTTG
Organism: uncultured Burkholderiales bacterium; assembly: GCA_903832625.1. Taxonomy (GTDB): domain Bacteria; phylum Pseudomonadota; class Gammaproteobacteria; order Burkholderiales; family Burkholderiaceae_C; genus Limnohabitans. The sequence goes on from CAILCI010000033.1 coordinate 40,846, forward strand.
AAGAACAGTTTGTCCAAGCTGCCAATGAAAGGGTTGCTTGCTGTAAACGTCAAGCTGTAGCCATACAAGACCCACAAGACGTAAATCACAGAAGTCACCACAAACACTTGCATCAAGATGGACAGCATGTTTTTGCTGCGCACCAAGCCGCCGTAGAACAAGGCAAGGCCTGGGATGGTCATCAAAATCACCAACACGGTGGCGACCGTCATCCAAGCGGTATCGCCTTTGTTGGGCACAGGTGCGGGAGCAGCTGCGGCTTCAGCGGTGGCTGGAGCAGCGGTTGCGGCAGCGGCAGGAGCTGCATCAGCTTTGGCAACAGCAGCAGGAGCCGCCGCGGGTGCAGTTTGTGCCATGGCGACGGAGCCGCCAAACCACAAACCCAAGCCCAGTGCGAGAGAGGCTAAAAGTTTTTTCATGATGGGTAATTCCTCTTAAAGAGCTTCCGAACCGGTTTCGCCGGTGCGAATGCGGACGACTTGTTCCAAGTCATACACAAAGATCTTGCCGTCACCAATCTTGCCGGTGCGGGCTGCGTTTTCGATGGCTTCAATGGCGCGATCCAAATGATCGGTGTCCACTGCCGCTTCGATCTTGACTTTGGGCAAGAAGTCAACCACATACTCGGCACCGCGATACAACTCGGTGTGACCTTTCTGACGGCCAAAGCCTTTGACTTCTGTGACTGTGATGCCGTGCACCCCAACTTGAGACAAAGCCTCGCGGACCTCATCCAACTTGAAAGGCTTGATAACAGCGGTGATAAGTTTCATGGTTGCTCCTAAATAAAGCGACTTTTTGATTAAAAGGCGTATTTAACACCCAAAACCAGGGCTTTGCGGCCTTGGAAGTAGTTGGCGTCGTTGTTGGTGTAAGAGTTCGTGAGCGCATTGGTACCAACGGCCGCCACAGATGCCGACAGTCCTTTTCCTAGGTCTTTGTTCACAGTCAAAGAGTAGTCTGTGTAGTTGTAAATCGCGTTGTTAGCAAATACTTGACGACCAACGTGAGGCACAAATGAATAGCCATTGCCCAAATCAACTGTCGCGCTCAAATCCAAGTATTGACTGCCTTTGGAATTGTATGTACCAAACAAGTTACCCAAGCTGTAGGAATCTTTCAAAGTGAACATGCCAAAGGTGGCTGCGGCATAAAGCTCATCTGTATTTGCGTTCACAAAACCGTTGGCTTGACCCAACTGAGCCAATTGGTTGCCCAAGTATTGGTATTTCAAGTAGCCCACGTCCATAGCGATGCCGTTCAAGTCAAACTTGTAGCCACCGTACACATCCAACTCAACGGGCCCATTGACTGATTGCTTAGAACCAAAGGCTGATACGGTTGCAGGTGAATTTCCGTTGTCAGCAATCCAAGAAATCGTAGAAGCCCAAGTCCCCACATACCAGCCAGATGCAGCTGCAAAGTCAGCGCCGCCTTGCAAAGCAGGCTTGCCTTTGGTTTGGGAAATGCCGCGATAACGGTATTGGGTCACAGCGCCCACGTTGTAGCTCAACGAATCTTCAGGAGCGGCAGGTTCATCCGCGAATGCAACACCGCTGACGGCCAATAAGGCGAGTAAGAGTTTGGACTTGAGTTTCATTTGTTTTCTCCGATTGAATTTGAAAAAAAGGACAGAAGTACTTAGCAGAGTTCATGCCAATGTTGCAATCGAGAAAACAGCGCGTAAATCTCTACTTTCAACCCAATTTGATGCAGTAATCTCGGACTCTTATCGTTTTTATGCGCTTTTTTGGTGCAGTTTTTTGAGTTTCACGCTCAGTTTTGGGGATTTTTGCATGTCTTTAGCGCTTATATATAGCCGCTCACTTTTGGGTTTACAGGCACACAGCGTCACGGTTGAGGTTCATTTGGCCAACGGATTGCCCAGTTTTACCTTGGTCGGCTTGGCCGATACAGAAGTCAAAGAAGCCCGCGAGCGGGTGCGTTGCGCCTTACAAAATTCGGGGTTTGAGTTCCCACACAATAAGCGCATCACGGTCAACCTTGCACCCGCCGATTTGCCCAAAGATTCGGGGCGTTTCGATTTGCCCATTGCTTTGGGTATCTTGGCCGCTGCGGGCGAGCTCGACGTGGAAGCGCTCAAACACTACGAATTTGCGGGCGAATTGTCTTTGTCGGGCGATTTGCGGCCTGTGCGCGGCGCGCTGGCCATGAGTTTGGCACTGCATTTGGCCAAAGTGCGCTCGCGCTTGGTCTTGCCTGCGATCAGCGCAGAAGAGGCGGCTTTGGTGCCTTCCACCGAAGTCTACCGAGCGCTCACGCTGTGCGATGTGGTGGCGCAATTCAAGCTGCCCAGCCCAAATGAAGCGCCGCCTGAACCAAGCGAAGGCTGGTCGCGTATCATCGCCTCAGATTTGACACCGAAAAGCGCCAGTACCCCGTTTGATTTAGCCGATGTCAAAGGCCAAGCCAGCGCCCGCCGGGCCTTAGAAATTGCCGCCGCTGGCGCGCATTCTTTGCTTTTGGTGGGGCCGCCTGGCAGCGGAAAATCCATGTTGGCGCAACGTTTCGCAGCGCTTTTGCCCGAAATGACGCTGGACGAAGCGCTGGAAAGCGCAGCCCTGCATAGCCTGAGCCAAGCCTTTGATCTTTCACAGTGGAGAATTCGCCCGACCCGCTCGCCGCATCACACCTGCACCTCAGTTGCCATGGTGGGTGGCGGGCGACCCGTGCGTCCTGGCGAGATTTCTCTCGCCCACAACGGCGTACTATTTTTAGACGAATTGCCCGAGTTTCCGCGCCGCGCACTTGAAGCGCTGCGTGAACCCTTAGAAAACGCTCGCATCACACTGGCGCGCGCCAATGTTCACACCGAGTTTCCGGCCAAGTTCCAACTCATAGCAGCCATGAATCCTTGCCCATGCGGCTATTTAGGCGCAAGCCACAAAACCTGCCGCTGCACGCCCGATCAAATTTCGCGCTACCAAAGCAAACTCAGCGGCCCATTGCTCGACCGCATTGACTTGCTGGTTGAAGTTCCCGCCTTGTCCAACGAAGTGCTGCTCCATCCAGCGCAAGGCGAGACCACCCAGCAGGTGCGCCAGCGCTGCCTACAAGCCAGACAACGCGCTTTGGAGCGACAAGGCTGCAGCAACCAAACATTGAACCATCAAGCGCTTGAACAGTTTGCGCAGCTCGATCCTGTGGCGCACACCTTTTTGCTCAACACCGCCAAACAACTCGGTTGGTCAGCGCGGAGCACCCATCGAGTGGTGCGCGTGGCACGCACCGTGGCCGACTTGGCCAGCAGCACCAGCATTCAAGTCGGCCACATTGCGGAGGCCGTGCAATACAGACGTGCACTGCCGCAAGCTTGACGCATTGATTGCGCTTTGGTTTATGCCACCGTGCCCAAAATCACACCCGCTTCGCGCAAGTCATTCAAAATATGAACGCCCTCGGCTTGCAAGTCTTGCGGGTTTTTGAGCTCAAACCAAGCCGCCATAGCGGCCATGGCTTCTTGACCTGTCAAGCCCGATTTGAGCAAAGACACCAATTGCACCGTGAACAAATCTGTAGGCACCACTTGCAGCTCTTCGTTGTTGATGCGAAGCACCCACAGCACTGTGGTGGCAGGCTCGATGGGATCGCATTCTTTTTCAATGCTATGTACGGGCCAGTCAAAACTTGCATCTTCACGCGCAGGGTTGAGCACCACACGCTCACGCATCAAGTCGCCTGTAGGGTTGAACGCAGGTGTTTCCACATTCATGGCTGAGACGCGCCACTGCATCCACTCATATTGCGCAAAATTAGCAAACCAAGCAGGAATTTCTTCGGTTTTCGGAAACTCCGCCAAAAAGCATACAAACTCGTAGGGCAAATGGTTTTGCCGTGTGCCGTGCGTTGGCCAATGCCAATAAAAATGTTCGACCAGTTCACTCCAAGCCTGATTGCCCACCAATAAATGGCTGCGCACGAACACCAGCGCCAAAACTTCTTTGACGCGCGCAAAGCGAGCGCTTTGATAAATTTCCACGCTCTGGGGCGTGACGCCCTCTGGCCTTGGAAACACATGCGGTTGGCGCAAATGACGCGCAAACTCGAACTGAAAATGTCTAAAGTCTTTCACCACAATATTTCTCCCTCAAACCTGCGCACGAAATTGCAAACGGGCAATTTGCCCCACATCCTCAACGCAGCTTGACCAATCGCTGGGTTGCGGTTGGTATTGCAAGCAAGTTGGCGTTTGCGGCTTGATCTTTTCTCCCAAACTCGCCAACAGCTGCCAAACAGGCGCATTCACCGGCTCAAGACGCGAGGGCGTCAGCAGCCCATAAGCGCCTTGCGTGACGCCCGAGACCAACACATAGTTGACCAATTCAAGCGGCAACTCATTCAAAAAGCTTTGCGCATCAAAGGCAAAGTTTTGGCTGTTGACATACAAGGCTGTGACGTCCAAATGCAATTTACAGTCCGCTTCTTTGACCACGGCCGCAATGAATTCAGCCTCATTGATTTGCGCATCGGGTGGCACCATGAAATGCGCGACGTTGCTCACGCCAATTTGCATGCCCAAGGCATCTTGCACTTGGGCAATGCGAGAAGCTGTCCAGCGCACAGCTTCGTAAGTGCCGGGAATTGGGAACGAGCCATACAAAGGCATGTCGTCGGCACTCCAAGCCAATTGCTCGGTCATAGAAGTGATTTTTTGTGCTTTGATGAAGCTCTTCAAATCTTGAATCAACTGGTGATCCAAAATGCCCGGCCCGCCCAAAGACAGACCGCGACCGTGACACGCAATTGGGTAGCGGTCACTTAATTTTTGCAGCGCGCTTGCGTACGAGCCGCCCAATCCAAGCCATTCTTCAGAGCAAATGGCGAGGAAATCTAATGGCGGTATGGGTTCTTGCTCTAAAAGCTTCAAATTTACTGGGCGCAATGCCCAACCGGCGCCTTTAAGGTTTTTAGTTTGCATCATATTCTTTGTAGGAATGAGTTGTTAAACAAATGAATCACGGGAGTAAATTCGCTGCAGCAAAGTAAATAGTTACGAAAGTAATCGCAAGTCGCAATCTTTGTGATTTTGACATCGATGCTCACACTCATGAATACTCGCCTTCACACTGTTGAATCACAGTTGAACGCCTTGTGGCTCAAAGCCAAGGCGGGGGATGCGATCAGCTATTCATTGCTGCTGCACGAGTTGAGTCGCCACTTGCGAAGCTTTTTAAAACGTCGCTTGCAATCCAGAGTTCATGAGGTAGAGGACTTGGTGCAAGAGGTGTTGCTGGCCATTCATCAAAAACGTCACACTTATCAAGCAGATCAGCCATTGACCTCATGGGTGTACGCGATTGCGCGGTATAAATTGATTGATCACCTGCGCAGCTATGCCCGCCGCGAAAGCCAGCAAGACGATATCGAAGACTGGCAAGACGAGCTGTGGGGTTATGACCCCAGCACGGCCAGCGATTCCAAAGGAATGCTCAACAGTATGTTGTCAGAATTACCAGATAAACAACGATTGCCGATTCAATTGACCAAACTTGAGGGGCATAGTCTTGAAGAGTCGGCACGAATCACGGGACAATCGTTGGCATCGGTCAAAGTAAATATTCACCGCGGTTTAAAAGACCTCAAGGAACTCGCCAAGAAATTGGGAGGTAATCCATGAACACGGATGACTTTATCGCGCAACTTGTTGCTCAGGCGTATCCTGATTCAGCAAACAAACCTGTGGTTGGTAAACCGATAGGTTTTGTGTTGCTGGGTATGGCCGTGAGCCTTGCTTTGTTTGTCTTGATTTGGGGCGTCAATCCAGAACTGCAGGCGCTAGCAAATTCTGGATTGTTTGAGTTTCGTATTGTTTTGTTAACGCTGGCGAGCCTGATGGCTCTGCACAATGTTTGGCTGATGGCTCAACCCAGAATCAATTTATCGCGCATCGGTTTGCAATCGGGCGCGTGTCTGACAGCGATGTTGGTGATCACCTTAGCGCCTTTGACGCCCGGGATTCCCAGTGAATCACTGGTTTTGGCGCAAAGTCACGGCTGGTCACTGGCCAGCGTGCCCAGCGAGGTGAGCCTCCCTTTTACATGGGAAAGTGTGTGGCGCACCAGTGGCGGGGTGGCGGTGGTGTCATTGCCTGTGTTTTTTGGCTTGATGTGGTTGATGCGTCACATGGCGCCCACACAACCCGCCTTGGCAGGCGCAGCTGCTGGTGTCGCCGCGACTGCGCTGGGCATGTTGGAGTTCGCGTTCAACGCGCCTTACGATTTGAGCCTGTGTGCCTGCTTGGGTTATTTGCTGTGCTTGACCACGCTGCCCGCAGTGGGTGCGTTCATCGGGCACCGCTGGCTGCGCTGGTAAGCGCTGCCCTCACTCGCGCGCTCACAAGTTGGGCGCCAGCAATCGCTCCAAATCTTTCACGGCGACCGCTTGACGCTCGGCCAGTTGATGCACTTGGTCTTCACTAATGCGCCCAACGTTGAAATACTTTGCCTCTGGATGCGCCAAATAAAACCCACTCACGCTGGCTGCAGGTGTCATGGCCAAACTCTCGGTCAAGCGCATGCCAATGTCTTCGCATTGCAACAGCTCGAACATGGCGCGTTTGGCGCTGTGGTCGGGGCAAGCGGGGTAACCGGGTGCGGGACGAATGCCTTGGTATTTTTCTTGGATCAATTCTTCACTGTTCAACGATTCACCTGCGGCATAGCCCCATAAATCGGTGCGCACGCGCTGATGCATGCATTCGGCAAAGGCTTCGGCCAAACGGTCGGCCAAGGCTTTGAAGAGGATGGCGGAATAGTCGTCGTGCGCATCGATGAAGCGCTTTTCTTGCTTCTCGCTGCCCAAGCCCGCGGTGACGGCAAACAAGCCGACGTAGTCTGCGGCTTGGGTGGGATCGGCCACAAAATCGGACAAGCAACGGTTGGGGTTGCGCACGCCGTCGTGCATGGGTTTGAGGGTTTGTTGGCGCAATCCGTACCACGTCATCACCTGTTGTTGACGGGTTTCGTCGGCGTAGAGCACGATGTCATCGCCCACGCGCTGCGCGGGGTATAAGCCAACCACCGCATTGGCGCTGAGCCAGCGGTTGGCAATGATTTTTTTCAGCATGGCCTGCCCGTCGGCAAATACTTTTTGCGCCTCAGCGCCCACTACCGAGTCTTGCAAGATGGCGGGGAAGGGGCCGGCCAAATCCCAAGTTTGGAAAAACGGACCCCAGTCGATGTATTTTTCTAACTCAGCTAAATCGAAGTTTTTGAACACGCGTCTGCCAATGAATTTGGGCGTTGTGGGCGTGTAGTGCGCAAAGCTGACTTGCGCGGCATTGGCGCGTGCTTCTTTCAAGGTGACGAGCGGGGTTTGTTTTTTGTTGGCGTGTTGCTCGCGTACCTTGACGTAATCGGCATTGATTTCGGCAATGTATTTGGCCGCTTGTTCGGACAACAAACCTTGCGCCACGCTCACGCTGCGCGATGCGTCGGGCACGTAGACCACAGGGCCTTCGTAGTGCGGTGCAATTTTGACGGCGGTGTGCACACGGCTGGTGGTGGCGCCGCCAATCATCAAGGGCATGGCGCGCAGTCGGAAGTAATCGTCTTTTTGCATCTCGCCTGCGACGTACTGCATTTCTTCGAGGCTGGGCGTGATCAGGCCCGACAAACCAATGATGTCTGCGCCTTCTTCTTTGGCTTTGGCCAAAATTTCGTGGCAAGGCACCATCACGCCCATGTTGACCACCTCAAAGTTGTTGCATTGCAAGACCACGGTGACGATGTTTTTACCAATGTCGTGCACATCGCCTTTGACCGTCGCCATGACAATCTTGCCTTTGGCTTTGACGTCTTGACCTGCAGCGGCTTGCAAGCGTTTTTCTTCTTCAATGTAGGGCACCAAGTGCGCCACGGCTTGCTTCATCACCCGCGCCGACTTGACCACTTGCGGCAAAAACATCTTGCCTTGGCCAAACAAATCGCCCACCACATTCATGCCGTCCATCAACGGGCCTTCGATGACGTGCAGCGGACGGCCGCCTTTGGCCAAAATGTCACGGTACGCCTCTTCGGTGTCTTCGGTGATGAACTCGGTGATGCCATGCACCAACGCGTGGCTCAAGCGTTGCGCCACCGTCACGGGTGCGTCAGGCGTGCCGCGCCAAGCCAGTTTTTGGGTGTCGTCTTTGGCCGCACCTTTGGCCGATTCGGCCACTTCAATCAGACGCTCGCCTGCGGTTAAGTGCGCCTCGCCCGGCTGGTAGTTGGGCGTGCGGTTGAGCACCACATCTTCTACCCGTTCGCGCAGCGTGGGTTCGAGCTGGTCGTACACGCCCACCATGCCCGCGTTGACAATGCCCATGTCCATGCCCGCTTGAATCGCGTGGTACAAAAACACCGTGTGAATGGCCTCGCGCACTGGATCGTTGCCGCGAAAGCTGAACGACACGTTGGAGACGCCGCCGCTCACCTTCGCGCCGGGCAAGTTTTGCTTGATCCAGCGCGTGGCGTTGATGAAATCGACCGCGTAGTTGTCGTGCTCTTCAATGCCTGTGGCAATGGCAAAAATATTTGGGTCAAAAATAATGTCTTCGGGCGGAAAACCCACCTCGTCCACCAACAAACGGTACGCGCGTTCGCAAATCTCAATCTTGCGCTCGTAGGTGTCGGCTTGGCCTTTTTCGTCAAAGGCCATCACCACGGCGGCCGCGCCATAGCGCTTGACCAGCTTGGCTTGCTGCAAGAACGACGCAACGCCTTCTTTCATGCTGATGGAGTTGACGATGCCCTTGCCTTGGATGCAACGCAAGCCGGCTTCAATGACCGACCATTTGCTGGAATCGACCATCACGGGTACGCGGGCAATGTCGGGTTCGCCGGCCATGAGGTTCAAAAAACGCACCATGGCTCCTTGGCTGTCGAGCATGGCTTCGTCCATGTTGACGTCAATCACTTGCGCGCCGTTTTCCACTTGCTGGCGCGCCACGGCCAATGCTTGCTCGTAGTCACCATTCAAAATCATGCGGGCAAAGGCTTTGGAGCCCGTCACATTGGTGCGCTCGCCCACGTTGACAAACAAAGAGCCTTCTCCCACGGAGACGGGTTCTAAGCCTGCGAGCTTCATGGGGGGGACGGCGTGTGGATTCATAGTGGGAGCTCACCTGGGTGCGAAAGTTCAGGTGAGCGTCGTTGCAGAGAAAAAGCCCCAAGCCTGACCACACACTGCTGGGTGCGGTTGCAACGCTCCTCGGGAACCTTTATTTTAGCTTGCTTGGTTTCGATGCAAAGTTAACCCGAATCATTTAATACTACTTGAGTGTTACTTTTATGTATAATGCTATTCTTTTTACTACAAATGAACTATTGATGAAGAAAAAACTCGTTGCTGCAACCGTCGGATTGTTCTGCGCTCTCGCACAGGCTGAAACGGACACCAACCCCTTTAGCTTGGTCGGATCTATCGGTTTCCGAGTCGGTGGCGGTGATATTCCTGTTGGCAAATTTAGTAATGGCAATACCTACGGCTTAAATGCTGGTACTGGCGGCGCGTATTCAGTGGGCGTTAGCTATGCTTTGAGTCCCAAAGTTGATTTGCAGGCATCCATCGGTTATGAGGGCGATGCCAAGTACTACAAAGGTTTGGCCGTGTTTGATCGCTTTGTGCCTGAAGCTTTGGCTTTTTATAACTTCTCAGACAAATACCGCTTAGGTGCCGGTATTCGCAAAGCAAGAAACATTGAGCTCTCGGGCGCTGGGGTAGAGTCCGCTTACGCAGGACAAAGCTTCAAGTCCAAACTAGGCTTTGTGTTGGAAGGTCAATATGTTTTCAAACCCAAAACGGCTGACCGAAACGTAGAGGTTGCAGCCTACACACGGCTGGTGACTGACCGCTTTACAAGCAACGCATCTTCACAGACCATCTACGCTGACCACATCGGTATTGGCTTTGCGTTCAACTATTAAGTAAACGCGTTTCTTTACGTAAACAGGTGGTGTTTGCGCTGACACCACCTGTACTTGTTTTTAGCGCCCTTGGATTGCCTGAGTCCTTTAACAACTAAAAACGATCACGCTTACTATCTTATTCAGCGTTCGTTTCTCTATAGAACGGCCCAGCACTCAAAACCCGCGCTTTTTCAGGCGCCAGCGCAGTGGCAATGGCTGCGATGTGCTCTGGCGTGGTGCCGCAGCAGCCGCCCACAATGTTGACCCAGCCTTCGGCCGCGAACTCGTGCACCAAGCGACTGGTGACGTCTGGGGTTTCGTCAAAGCCGGTGTCGCTCATGGGGTTGGGCAAGCCCGCGTTGGGGTAGCAGCTGATGAAGGTGTCGCCCGCCACTTTGTGCAACTCTTGAATGTATGGTCGCATGAGCGCCGCACCCAAAGCGCAATTGAGGCCAACAGCCAGAGGCTTGGCGTGGCGCACACTGTGCCAAAACGCGGTCACGGTTTGGCCGCTCAAAATGCGCCCTGAAGCGTCGGTGACGGTGCCGCTGATGAGTATGGGCAAGCGCTCGCCACTGGCTTCAAAGTATTCGTCAATCGCAAACAATGCCGCTTTGGCATTGAGCGTGTCAAAGATGGTTTCGACCAGCAACACATCTGCACCGCCTTCGACCAAGGCTTGGGTTTGCTGGTAATACGCGGCACGCAATTCCTCAAAGTTGACATTGCGAGCGCCCGCGTCATTCACGTCGGGGCTGATGCTGGCGGTTTTGGGTGTGGGGCCCAAGGCGCCCGCGACAAAGCGGGGTTTGTCAGGCGTGCTGAATTTGTCGCACGCGGCGCGGGCGATGCGGGCCGAGGCCAAGTTCATCTCAAAGGCCAAGTCGGCCATGTCGTAATCGGCTTGCGCCACAGTGGTCGCGCCAAAGGTGTTGGTTTCGATCAAATCTGCGCCAGCGGCCAAATAGCCTTCGTGAATGTCACGGATCACATCGGGGCGAGTCAGGCTCAGCAATTCGTTGTTGCCTTTGACGTCTTTGTGAAAATCTTTGAAGCGCTCACCCCGATACTGCGCTTCGCTCAATTTGAAACGCTGAATCATGGTGCCCATTGCACCGTCCAAAATGGCGATGCGGTGTTGCAAAATTTCAGGCAGTTGTTGGGCGCGTGTGTAGGCTTGGTTCATCCTGCAATTGTAAGAAGATGGACAATAGCCCTCTTATGCAACACGCGAATTTCCCTTCAACTCCAGCCCAAGCACGCCTGCATCGCCGTGCCACAAGCTTTGCAATGACTGCCCTGACGTGAGCCTAGATGTGAATCCCCTGCACATCCTGCGCGAGGTGTTTGGTTATCCTGCTTTCCGAGGTCATCAACAAGCCATCATTGAACATGTGGTGGGCGGTGGTGACGCGCTGGTGCTCATGCCCACCGGAGGGGGCAAATCGCTGTGCTATCAAATCCCGGCCATTGCGCGTCAGCGATTGGGGCAGGGTTTGGCGATTGTGGTGTCGCCCCTCATCGCCTTGATGCACGACCAAGTGGGTGCGTTGCACGAAGCGGGCGTTCAGGCTGATTTTTTGAACTCCAGCTTGAGCGGCGAAGAAGCCAACGCGGTGGAGCAACGCCTGCGCCGTGGCGATATCACGCTGCTCTACGCCGCGCCCGAACGTCTGACCACGCCGCGCTTTTTGGCGCAACTGGACATGCTCTACGAACAAGGCCAACTCGGCTTGTTTGCGATTGACGAAGCCCATTGCGTGAGCCAATGGGGACATGACTTCCGCCCCGAATACCGCGCCCTCACCGTGCTGCACGAGCGCTACCCTGGCGTGCCGCGCATCGCCCTCACCGCCACCGCCGACGCGCTGACCCGCGCCGACATTGTGGAGCGCTTGCAGCTTGAACAAGCCGAACAATTTGTCAGCAGTTTTGACCGCCCCAACATCCGCTACACGATTGTTGAAAAGAAAGATGCCACACAACAATTGCTGCGCTTTATTCAGCGTGAGCATTCAGATGGTCAACAGCACGACAGTGGCATCGTCTACTGTCAATCGCGCAAACGGGTGGAAGAAATTGCCCAAACCTTGTGCGATGCGGGCATTCAAGCGCTGCCCTATCACGCAGGCTTAGACCGCGCAATCCGCCAGCGCAACCAAGACAAGTTTTTGCGCGAAGAAGGCGTGGTGATGGTTGCCACCATTGCGTTTGGCATGGGCATCGACAAACCCGATGTGCGCTTTGTGGCGCACTTAGACATGCCCAAAAACATCGAAGGCTACTACCAAGAAACAGGCCGAGCAGGCCGCGACGGACAAGCCGCGCACGCTTGGATGGTCTATGGCCTCAACGATGTGGTCAACCAACGCCGCATGATCGACGAAAGCCCCGCTGGCGAAGAATTCAAACAAGTCATGCGCGGCAAACTCGACGCCTTGTTGGCGCTGGCCGAAGCCACCGATTGCCGCCGCGTGCGTTTGCTGGGCTACTTTGGTCAAGCCTATTCGCCCGAAGGCAACACGCCGCTGATGCGCTGCGGCAATTGCGACAACTGTTTGCAGCCGCCCGACATTTGGGACGGTACCGAAGCCGCCCGCATGTTGCTCTCCACCATCTACCGCATTCAGCAGCACAGCGGCATTGCTTATGGCGCGGTGCATATTGTCGATGTGCTGCGTGGCAAAACCACGCCCAAGGTGGAGCAATTTGGCCACCAGACCCTCAGCACCTTTGGCATTGGCAGCAAGTTCAGCGAAGCGCAACTGCGCGGCGTGCTGCGCCAGTTGCTGGCGATTGGTGCGCTGGGCATTGACGGGCAGGCCTTCAACACCTTGTTTTTGACCGAACTCTCACGCGCCGTGCTCAAAGGCGAACTCAAAGTGCAGTTGCGCGCCTCCCTATCGACCCCCGCCGAGCGCAAACCCAAACGCAGCACCAGCCTCAAAACCGTCGAAACCAACTTGGACGGCCAAGCCCAGCAACGCTTTGCCGACCTCAAAGCCTGGCGCGGCGAAGTCGCCAAATCGCACAACTTGCCCGCCTACGTCATATTCCACGATGCCACACTGGCCGCCATTGCCCAAGCGCACCCCGCCAATTTGGAGGAACTCCAAAATATTGCAGGCATAGGCGTCAAGAAATTGGAGGCTTATGGGCAAGAGGTTTTGCGGATTGTTGACCAATCCGCCTAAAGATTTAGAATAGTGCAATTCAATTGAGGAGACAGTTCATGTCACACGACACACACGCCGAGCAAGACGTTGTTGAATCTATCGTTCCGCTCATGCCCATTGTTTTGCCCGTGGGCGGTGCAATTCTTATTTTCTTGCTGGCTTTCATCGCTGTTTTCATGGCTTGATTGCCTAAAACAGTCACTTCAGCGACAAACCGCACTCAAAAGCGCCGAATTCGGCGCTTTTTCGCATCTTGCGCATTTTTACAGTGCGTTTGAAAGGCTGCGTAAGGCTTTAATTTTTACAATACCAACCCTTGCGTCATCGAATTGAAATGGCTTGAGGTCAGGTTTTGGCACCTATTTTTGGCCGAGCCCTGACCTCAACTTTTTTGACTTAGGAGCTTTCGATGAACCTCAACGCACCCGCGTATGTAAAAAACCCCAAGCTGATCGCTTGGGTGGCCGACATGGCCGCTTTGTGCAAGCCCAGCGCCATCCATTGGTGTGACGGCAGCCAAGAAGAGTACGACCGCCTCTGCCAACAATTGGTCGATGCCGGCACCTTCAAAAAGCTCAATCCCGCCAAGCGCCCCAACTCTTTCTTGGCCTGCTCCGACCCGTCGGACGTGGCGCGCGTGGAAGACCGCACCTACATCTGTTCTGAAAAGAAAGAAAACGCCGGCCCCACCAACAACTGGATGGCACCTGCCGAAATGCGCGCCACCTTGCAGCCCTTGTTTGACGGCTGTATGCAAGGCCGCACCATGTATGTCGTGCCTTTCAGCATGGGCCCGCTGGGTTCGCCCATTGCACACGTAGGCATTGAGTTGTCTGACAGCGCTTATGTGGCCGTGAACCAACGCATCATGACGCGCATGGGCAAAGCGGTCTACGACGTGATCGGCACCGACGGCGCATTTGTGCCTTGCGTGCACACCGTGGGCGCGCCTTTGACCGCCGGTCAAGCCGATGTGAAATGGCCTTGCAACAAGACCAAATACATTGTTCACTATCCCGAAACCCGCGAAATTTGGTCTTACGGCTCGGGCTACGGCGGCAATGCTTTGTTGGGCAAAAAATGCTTTGCCCTGCGCATTGCATCCAACATGGGTCGCGACCAAGGCTGGTTGGCCGAACACATGCTCATCTTGGGCGTGACCAACCCGCAAGGCAAGAAATACCATGTGGCTGCGGCCTTCCCCAGCGCTTGCGGCAAAACCAATTTCTCTATGCTCGTGCCACCTGCGGGCTTTGAAGGCTGGAAAGTCACCACCATCGGCGACGACATTGCTTGGATCAAACCCAGCGCCGACGGCAAGCTGCACGCCATCAACCCTGAAGCAGGTTACTTTGGCGTCGCACCGGGCACCAACTTTCACACCAACCCCAACTGCATGGCCAGTTTGGACAAAAACGTCATCTTCACCAACGTCGCCCTGACCGACGACGGCGATGTGTGGTGGGAAGGCATGGAAAAAGACAGCGGCGCTTTGCCCGACCATTTGATCGACTGGCAAGGCAAAGACTGGACGCCACAAATCGCCCGAGAAACCGGCGCCAAAGCTGCACACCCCAATGCACGCTTCACCGTGGCGGCGACCAACAACCCCGCACTTGACAGCGCATGGGACGACGCTGCGGGCGTGGTGATTGACGCTTTCATTTTTGGCGGACGCCGCTCCACCACTGTGCCGCTGGTCACCGAGGCACGCACATGGACCGAAGGCGTGTACATGGCCGCGACCATGGGCTCAGAAACAACCGCTGCCGCTGCGGGTCAACAAGGCGTGGTGCGCCGCGACCCCTTTGCCATGCTGCCTTTCATGGGCTACAACATGAGCGACTACTTCCAGCACTGGCTCAACATGGGCGACAAACTCAAAGCCACGGGCGCGAAGTTGCCCGCCATTTACTGTGTCAACTGGTTTCGCAAAGGCGAAGACGGCAAGTTTGTGTGGCCGGGCTACGGCGAAAACATGCGCGTGCTGAAGTGGATGATTGACCGCATTGAAGGCGCAGCCAAAGGCAAAGACAACGTGTTTGGCGTCAGCCCCACCTATGAGGAAATCACTTGGACTGGCCTAGACTTCACGCCCGAGCAATTCAAGACCGTGACCAGCATTGACAAAGCTGCATGGGTGCAAGAACTCAAATTGCACGAAGAGCTGTTCACGCAACTCGCCTATCACTTGCCATCTGAAATGACGGCAACCAAAGCAGCGATTGAGTTGCGGCTGGAAGCTTAAGTTTGGGCGCTTAAGCGGCAATCCGGAGGTCATCATCCATGATGACCTCTTGCGCCAAACGCACAAAGGCATCGAGCGCAAAGCTGTGTTGTTCTGGGTTCCAAGCCAGCATGGCGGCAGCCGTCGTTTTTTGACCTTTGATGGGCACAAATGTCGTGCCGCTGATGCGCGAGTTACTCATGCTCGCAGGCACCAACGCCACGCCCATGCCTGCGCCCACCATCGCCACCACAGTCAGCCATTGACGCGCTGCGTGGCGGGTTTTGGGATGCACGCCTGCGCGGTGCAAGGTGGAAATCACGTTGTCGTGGTTGGTGGGCGCCACCTCACGGGCAAACATCACAAACGGTTCATCTTCAAGTTGCTTGAGGTTGACGCCGTCTTTGTCGGCCAGCGGGTGGTTGCTGGGCAAGCAGCATACGAGTTGGTCTTCGCGCAGACTCAAGCAGCGCAAACCTGATGTGACAGAAGCGGGTTCTTTGATGTTGATAAAGCCTGCCTGAAGTTGGCCGCGCTTGAGGCCATCGATTTGTTCGGTGGTGGAGAGCTCATGCAAGATGACTTCCATGCGTGGATGCTGCTCGGCAAAGGCCGTCACCACCTGGGGTAAATCGCGGTACAACATGGAGCTGGTAAAGCCCACATCCAAGCGCCCCAACAGGCCTTCAGCCGCGCCTCGGGCAATGTCGCAAGCGCGCTCCATGCGCTCCAAAATGGCTTGCGCTTCTGACAAGAAGGCGTTGCCTGCCGGGGTGAGACGCACACGTTTGTTGTCGCGGTAAAACAGGCTGACGTTGATGTCTTCCTCAAGCTGGCGAATGGCGGTGCTCAATGGCGGCTGCGTCATCGATAGTTTTTGGGCAGCGCGTCCGAAATGCAACTCCTCCGCCAAGACCACAAAGTACTTCAACAAGTGCGTTTTCATATCTAACCACCCAAAAATGATGAAAAGAAATTAATTTTGATGCATAAAACTAATTCTTTAATACTATATTGTTGCACAGTTTTTTAGCGCTTCTTACTCCATATTTGATTCAATATTAATTCGATAGAGCGATTCGAGTCTCTATTGCAAACAAAAGAAACTTCGCGTCACGTTAGTTGGTGTTGGCTTATTTGTTTAGACTCGGATGCTGCGATTTAACTGTGTTTTCCTCAATACTTTTTCCCCTCCACATGCCCTCCACATTTGCTTTTTCAAAACTCTTTTGTATCGGTTCTTTGAGCTTGTTGACCTGTGCAAGCTGGGCGCAAAACACCCTCAAGATCGGTGAAATCAACAGCTACAAAGCGCAACCCGCCTTTTTGGAACCCTACAAAAAAGGCATGGAACTCGCGGTAGAAGAAATCAATGCCGCTGGTGGCGTCAACGGCAAAAAGTTGGAATTGATCACCCGCGACGACAACGCCAACCCCGGCGACGCCGTGCGCGCAGCCGAAGAGCTGCTCAGCCGCGAAAAGGTAGATGTCTTGAGCGGCGCGTTTTTGTCCAACATCGGCTTGGCTTTGGGCGACTTTGCCAAGCAACGCAAGGTGTTTTTCTTGGCGGGCGAGCCACTGACCGACAAAATGGTCTGGCAAAACGGCAATGCCTACACCTTTCGCTTGCGCGCCTCAACTTACATGCAAGTCGCCATGCTGGTGCCCGAAGCGGCCAAGCTGAAGAAAAAACGCTGGGCGGTGGTCTACCCCAATTACGAATACGGCCAGTCGGCGGCGGCCACCTTCAAGCAGTTGCTCAAAGCCGCGCAACCCGATGTGGAGTTTGTCGCGGAACAAGCGCCGGCACTGGGCAAGATTGACGCGGGTTCTGTGACCCAAGCCTTGGCCGATGCCAAGCCCGATGCGATTTTCAACGTGTTGTTTGCCGCCGACTTGACCAAGTTTGTGCGCGAGGGCAACACACGCGGCTTGTTTGACAAGCGCAGCGTGGTGAGCTTGCTCACGGGCGAGCCCGAGTATTTGGAGCCACTCAAAGACGAAACGCCCAATGGCTGGATCGTCACAGGCTACCCTTGGTACGGCATTCAAACGCCTGAGCACAAAGCTTTCTTTTTGGCCTATCACCGCAAATACAACGACCATCCGCGCTTGGGCTCCATCGTGGGCTACAGCATGATTCAAGCGCTGGCGGCGGGCATTGGCAAAGCCAAAAGCACCGACAACGATGCACTGGTGCGGGCGTTCACGGGCTTGAAGTTCAGCACACCGTTTGGTCCGGTGATGTTCCGCGCACAAGATCACCAATCGACCATGGGCGCATTTCTGGGCTACACCAAAAACGAAGGCGGCAAAGGCGTGATGGTGGACTACCGTTACATTGACGGCGCCAGCGTTCAACCCAGCGACGACGTGGTGAAAAAGCTGCGCAACGAGTAAGCCCCGCGCATGGACTTCGCCAGCTTGACCGTGCAAGCCCTCAACGGGCTGGCCAGCGCGTCTTCGTTGTTTTTGGTGGCCTCCGGCTTGTCGCTGATTTTTGGTGTGACGCGCATCGTCAACTTTGCGCATGGCTCGTTTTTCATGCTGGGCTTGTATCTGGCCTATTCTTTGACCGATTTTTTGGGCGCGCGATTGGGCTTGGCGGTGAGCTTTTGGCCGTCGTTGTTGCTGGCCTCGGTGGTGACGGGTTTGCTGGGCGCACTGGTGGAGGTGTTGGTGTTGCGACGCATCTACCGCGCCAGCGAGTTGTTTCAATTGCTGGCCACCTTTGCGCTGGTCCTGGTGTTGCAAGACGCCACGCTGTGGCTGTGGGGCGCAGAAGATTTGCTGGGGCCGCGCGCACCCGGTTTGACGGGTTTTGTGAGCTTGCTGGACAGACGCCTGCCCAGCTATGACTTGTTCTTGATGGCCGCAGGCCCTTTGGTGTTGGGTCTGTTGTGGTGGTTTTTAAAACGCACCCGCTTTGGCTTGCTGATCCGCGCTGCCACGCAAGACCGCGAGATGGTGGGCGCTTTGGGCGTGCCGCAACAATGGTTGTTCACCGGCGTGTTTGCTTTGGGCTGCGCCTTGGCGGGCTTAGGAGGCGCACTGCAATTGCCGCGTGAGCCAGCGCATTTGGGGTTGGATTTACAAACCATTGGCGACGCCTTTGTGGTGGTGGTGGTGGGCGGCATGGGGTCGATTCCGGGCGCTTATGTGGCGGCGGTCTTGATTGCGCAAATCAAAGCGCTGTGCATTGGATTGGGCACCGTCGAGCTGTTGGGCGTGTCGTTTGCATTTTCCAAACTCACCTTGGTGGCCGAATTTTTGGTGATGGCATTGGTGCTGGTGTTCAAGCCTTGGGGCTTGATGGGCAAGCCGCAAACCACGGTCCGAACACAACATATCGAGCAACCGCTCAGCCTCAACTCACGCGGACAAACAGCGCTGTGGGCCTTGTGCTTGGGACTGCTGTGCGCTTTACCGCAACTCGCCAGCGATTCGCCTTACACCGTGGTGTTGGCGGTCGATGTGTTGGTGGCGGTGTTGTTTGCCAGCAGCTTGCACTTTATTTTGGGCCCGGCGGGACTGCACTCGTTTGGCCATGCGGCGTATTTTGGCGTGGGCGCTTATGCGGCAGCGCTGTTGTTGCAACGTGTGGCCTTGCCCATGCCGTTGAGCTTGGCGATGGCACCGTTCGCCAGTGCTTTGCTGGCCGTTGTGTTTGGCTGGTTCTGTGTGCGTTTGTCGGGCGTGTATTTGGCCATGCTCACCTTGGCGTTTGGTCAAATCATGTGGTCGATTGTGTTTCAGTGGGACGATCTGACGGGCGGCAGCAATGGTTTGACGGGCATTTGGGCCTCAGAATTTTGGGCTGACAAAACCCAGTTTTTTTATGGCGTTCTGGCCGTTGTGGGCTGGAGCGTTTTTGTGCTGCGGCGCATTTTGCACGCGCCCTTTGGCTATGCCTTGCGCGCCAGTCGAGACTCTGAATTGCGCGCTGCTGCTTTGGGGCTGAATGTCAAGCGACTGCAATGGTTGGGCTTTGTGGTGGCCGCGTTTTTTGCGGGCTTGGGTGGCGCCTTGTTTGCGTTTGCCAAAGGCAATATGTCGCCTGAGGTGCTGGGTATTTCACGCTCGGTCGATGGCTTGGTGATGGTCTTGCTGGGCGGTGTGCAAAGCCTGAGCGGGCCAGTGCTCGGCGCGTTGAGCTTCACGCTGCTGCAAGACAGCGTGGCGCGCAGCACCGAGTATTGGCGTGCTTTGTTGGGCGGCATTTTGCTGCTGTTGGTGATTGCACTGCCCCATGGCCTGACGGGGTTGGGCTTGCTAAATTGGCGGGGCTTTTATGTGCGGTGTGTGTCGCGACTCAAGTCACGCCTGTGGCCGCAAAGGAGCGACCATGCTTGAGGTGCGGCATCTTCATAAATCGTTTGGCACGCAGCGTGTGGTGAACGATGTGTCGTTTGATGTGGCGGCTGGCGAAATCGTGGCGCTGATTGGGCCCAACGGCGCGGGCAAATCGACCACCTTCAACATGCTCAACGGCCAGTTGGCGGCTGACTCTGGGCAGATTAGCCTCAACGCAAAACCTATGCTCGGCTTGAAGCCGCATGAGATTTGCCGCTTGGGCGTGGGGCGCACGTTTCAAATTGCGCAAACCTTTGGCTCGCTCACTGTGCTCGAAAACGTGCAAATGGCCTTGATCGCCCATCACCAAAAAAGCTGGCGGTTTTGGCAACGCGCGACACTCTTTCACACCGAGCAAGCACTGGCTTTGCTCACGCAGGTTGAGCTGCAAGCCCAAGCCACACAAGCCTGTAGCGCCTTGGCCTATGGCGACATCAAACGTCTGGAGCTGGCGATGGTGCTGGCCGCGCAACCGCGTTTGTTGCTGTTGGACGAACCCACCGCAGGCATGGCCAGCGCCGAGCGCCACGAATTGATGGCTTTGGTGAGGCATTTGGTCACGCAGCACCAAATGGCGGCCTTGTTCACCGAACACAGCATGGACGTGGTGTTTGACTTTGCCGACCGGCTGGTGGTCATGGCCGCAGGACGAATCATTGCGCAAGGTAGCGCCGCTGCGGTTCGCGACAACCCACAGGTGCAAGCGGTGTACTTTGGCAGCGGGGGGTTGGTATGAGCGCCAAGCCTTTGCTCTCTTGCCAACACCTCAACGCTTGGTACGGCGCAGCGCAGGTGGTGTTTGACATTAGCCTGCAAATTGCACCGGGCGAAGTGGTTGCCTTGACAGGCAGCAACGGCGCGGGCAAATCGAGCACGCTCAAAGCCTTGATGGGTTTGATGCCCAAGCGCAGCGGATTGATGACATTTGCAGGCCTCGATATTTCAAACGCCCAGCCCTATCAAGCCGCGCAACTGGGCTTGGGTTATGTGCCGGAAGACCGACGCATTTTTACCGACCTCACCGTGCTGGAGAACTTGCAAGTCGGCATGCAAGCCCAGCGCCAAAAAGACCGCGCCAAGACTTGGACTTTGGACACCGTGTTTTCGCTCTTTCCCGCATTGCGCGAGATGCAGCACCGCGCCAGCGCACACATGAGCGGCGGCGAGCAGCAAATGCTCAGCATTGCCCGCACCCTCATGGGCAACCCCAAGCTGCTGTTGCTGGACGAACCCTCAGAAGGCGTCGCACCCGTGGTGGCAGAGCTACTCGCGCAGGCCATTTTGACCATGAAGGCGCAAGGCGTGAGCGTGTTGCTGTCGGAGCAAAATTTGGCCTTCACACGCCTCGTGTGCGACCGCACCTACACACTGGCCAAAGGTCAATTGGTATGAGAGCCGATGCTGCTTTGTTGGTCATCGATGTTCAAAATTCTTTTGTCGAAGGGGGCGCGTTGGCCGTGCCGCAGGGCTCGCACGTCGTGCCTGTTGTCAATCGGCTCATGCCGCTTTTTGCGCATGTGGTGCTCACCCAAGACTGGCATACGGCGCAGCACCAATCGTTTGCCAGCGCACATGCGGGCAAACAAGCCTTTGAAAAAACGCAGTTTTTTTACGGCGAACAAATCCTGTGGCCCGACCATTGCGTGCAAGGCACGCACGGCGCTGAGTTACATGCCGATTTACATACGCACCACGCTGATCTTATTTTGCGCAAAGGCTGCGACCCGCAGGTAGACAGCTATTCCGCTTTCATGCACGCTGACCGCACGAGCTTGACCGGTCTTGCCAGTTTCTTAAAAGAACGCAGCGTGCGCGCGGTGTATTGCTGTGGACTCGCCACCGATTTTTGTGTGGCCTGGACAGCGATAGACGCCCGCGCCGCAGGCTTTGCCACCTACGTGGTGGAAGACGCTTGTCGCGCCATCGACCTCAACGGCTCTTTGGCTGCCGCTTGGCACGCCATGACCAACGCGGGTGTGCAGCGCACAACCTCTGCTGCGCTGACTTAAGCCTTTGTCGCCAATAAAAACCGCGCCAACTCGACAAAGCCCGCGCCGCGTTCTTGCTGCGTGATGTAGCGCGGCAAATGACTCAGGCTGTGGGCGCACTGTGCAATATTGGCTACGCCCACGCTGTGAATGAAATGCTCAAACATCACCACGTCATTGGCTGAGTCGCCCACATACACCCAATGATTGAGCTCGTCTTGAAGGTCGCGCCCCAAGAGTTCACGCACCACCCACTGCGCGCCCACCCATTTGTTGTGCTGCCCAAACCAGCCATTGATATGGATGCTGCTGACCGTGGCTGTCATGCCGTGCGCGCGCATGATGCGCACCACTTCTGCAATTTCGTCTTTGTTCAAATGCGCAAACTCGCTGTGGTCAATGGCGATGTCGGTCTCGCGGCCTGCACTGTCTTGCGCCAAACGCGCTTGTGGCATGGTTTGCAAAATGTTCGCCGCCACTTGCGCCATGCGGTGTTGGTTAGTTTGGCGCGTGGCGGCGTCTTGCAAATACAGCTTGGTCTGCCCGCGCAAGGCCACTGCGCCGTTTTCGGCCACGATGGCGTCAATCGGCCAGGTGTTGGCGAACGGCTCGCTCCAGCCCACGGGTCGGCCTGTGATGGCAATGACCGCCAGCCCCGCCGCTTTGAGCGCACCCAAAGCAGCCACCACGTCGGGCGAGACTTGGCCGTGGCTGGTGAGCGTGTCGTCAATGTCGGTCAACACGCCGCGAATATGGGCGCGCGACGCAAGTGGCCAGTGTTTAAGTTCTAACATGTTGTGTTCGATTGGTGGTTTTCACGTAGCTTGCGCATTGGCAATCAGCGTCAAAATAGTTTCATTTGGGCTAGGCAAGATGTTTGGCTTTACACACTGGAGACTCAGATGACATTGACTGCATTGAATTTACGCCTGTTGGGCTTGGGCTTGCTCACGAGTTTGTGCAGCTTACAAGCGCAAGCCGAGATTGAAATTCAATGGTGGCATTCCATGACCGCCGTCAACAACGAATGGGTCAACGACTTGGCGAAAAACTTCAACGCCACCCAAAAAGATTACAAGATTGTGCCCGTCTACAAAGGCGCTTACGACGAATCCATGACCGCTGCTGTCGCCGCCTACCGCGCAGGCAACGCACCTGCGATTTTGCAGGTGTTTGAAGTCGGCACGGCCACCATGATGGCCAGCAAAGGCGTGGTCATGCCGGTTGGTCAAATCATGAAAGATGCGGGCTATAAGTTCGACCCGTCTGTGTACGTGCCAGCCGTTGCGGGTTATTACACAGCGCCTAACGGGCAAATGCTGTCTTTCCCGTTCAACAGCTCCACCACGGTGTTTTATTTCAACAAAGACGCATTCAAAGCCGCAGGCATCAGCACCGATAAAGCGCCCGCCACTTGGCCTGAAGTGGCGCTGGCAGCGGCCAAACTCAAAGCTAACGGCCACAAATGTCCGCTGACCATTGCATGGCAAGGCTGGACACAGTTGGAGAGTTTCTCAAGCTGGCACAACGTCGAACTCGCCACCCAAGGCAACGGCATGCGCGGCTTGAACACCCGATTGGTCAGCAACACGCCCTTGCATGTGCGCCACATTGAAAACTTGGGCAACATGGCCAAACAAGGTTTGTTTGTCTACAAAGGCCGCGCAAACTCCGCCGAAGGCTCGTTTGTTTCGGGCGAATGCGCCATGATCACCACCTCGTCGGGCTTTTACGGCAACGTGGCGAAAAACGCCAAGTTTGGTTTTGGTGTCTCCACCCTGCCTTATTACCCTGATGTGCCGGGCGCACCGCAAAACACGGTCATTGGTGGCGCCAGCTTGTGGGTTTTGTCGGGCAAAAAGCCTGAAGAGTACAAAGGCGTGGCCGCGTTTTTCAACTACCTCTCCAACGCCCAGGTGCAATCCGAGAGCCACAAACGCACGGGCTATTTGCCCATTACGTTGGAAGCTTACAAGCTGACCGAAGCCTCTGGTTTTTACAAAGATCATCCGGGCACAGACACAGCGGTCAACCAAATGATCCGCAAAACCACCGACAAATCGCGCGGCATTCGCTTGGGCAACTATGTGCAAATTCGCAGCATCGAAGACGAAGAATTGGAACAAGTCTGGGCGGGCAAGTTGAGCGCCAAAGAAGCCTTGGACAACATCGTGCAACGCGGCAACGTCTTGCTGGAGCGCTTTGAAAAAGCCAACAGCGCCAAACCTTGATTGATCTGCCTTGAGTTCTGAAAA
>CAILCI010000034.1 GCA_903832625.1 uncultured Burkholderiales bacterium
CACTCAAGCTAATTAGCGCAAAGAAGACAAATATAGCTTCACCCACTCAACAGCGTCGCAATAAACTGTGTAAAAAAATCTTTCAACAGATTGAACTGGCAAAGGCAGTTGCTAGTGGGCAGCACTTCGCAGTTCGACGCTTTAGGACTGTCAAAGGTGAAGCCGGCAGCCGAATAAGTGTGGAAGTTGAAACAGCTGTGCGCCAGTGGTGGTGGCAACAAGAAAACGGCAAGTTGGCGTTGAGCATTCGCTACGGCAGCAAAGTCATTGCATTGTCGGCAAAGTCAAACGCTGTGGAGTGTGCTAACTACGACGAACTGACAGCTGCGCTGGCAACCATTTGCACTGCTGTAGAAGCTGGCGAGTTGGACGCACAGATTGAAACTGCCAGCACAAAGCTGCGCGACGGCTTTCGCAAATAACCAAAGAAAGGCACGACTGCGACTAAATAAATGAAAGGGAGCAGTCGTGCGAATAAATGAAATAGCCAGTGCGGAAGAACAGATTGAACTGTGGAAACTTGTCAGCAACAGCGTTTGGCAGTCGCTTCAACAGCAGCAGCAAGTCCAACAACAGCGCGACGCAGCAGCTGCGGCAGCCCGTAAGAATGCGCCCAAATCTAAACGGGGGTTACGGAGCGCTCGTCCCATACCCAGCTTGCCCAAAGTGCCCACCCCCAAGCCGCCTTCGCCAACTCCCAACAAAAACTCAATGCCTACGGCAATCCCCAATGACAAACCAGCAGCACCCCCAGCTAACAACCCCGCCGCCCCAGCTGCGCTACCCAAAGCGTCAGCACAGTCAAACGCTAAGCAGTTGCCAGCGCCAGCACTGCCAAATGCGCAAAAGAGCGTCAAAACGGCGGTTGTTGCGCCGAAATATGTACAGAAAAAATCTTTCGGCGACACGGACGAGAGGCATAGCAAAAATACTTTCTCGCCACCGTTGCCCAACTCTGTGCGTCGTTTGAAACGACATTACAATTAAGCTTCACACACTTTTGGGCACAATGAGCACTAGCTACTCAGCAGTTTGCGTACAGTTTTGCAAGCGGGTAAGACAAGTCGTTGAAAACATTTGCGAAGTTGTGTCTAGCAAGCGTTTGAAAATCCGCGTGTCGGCAGTTCGATTCTGCCCCAGGCCACCACTTTTCAAATGTACATACTGAAGACAATATTTACAGTTTGTACCGATCGCCTTCCGAAATTTACGATTATGAATTCCGGAACTTACGGCATTGATTACTGAGAGTGGCGCAATAAAAGCCTTGACTTGCGACAAATCTAGCGACAAAAAACACTCAAATACTGTCGCAAGATGTCGTCACCTTGCGAAGCACTTCGATTGGGCGACGCTTCATCACTTAGATGACGATGTTGGTGTCTAGCAAGCACTTGATCATTCAAATGACTCACGCTCGCCTTGGCTCTGCGACGCACGCTCTGTCATGAAGTCACCGCTTACAGTGGGTCCATTTAAAAAGAAGGTGATTGGGAGTCAGGCAAGTACATTTTGCACCCAATATCGCGCCATTTCCGAGCCTAAAAAATGGCGCGAATCTATAAATCGCGCCAGAATCGCGCCAAAATTAATACGGCTCATTGCGTTTATTTCGATTAATGCTAATATTTCGTTTAGGATCTCAAGCAAGATTCGTTTATTTATTTTCACTGCCAGGAGAAATCAATGAGTCAACACGTTCTAGATCCAGCAAATGAAGCTGAAGCCGAGATGGCTGCGACCGCACGCGCATGCTTAGTTACGGCTTTGGATCACTCAAAAGCTGAGCGCATAAAAGTGACCATCAACACAGGCGAGGGAGGGGCTGAAATTCCAGAGTTGCATTTGCCACCTCGTGCGTTGAGATTTTTTGCAGACGTTTTACGACAGATGGCTAAACGTGAGCCAATGATCTTGGTTCCACAAAAGTGTGAATTAACTACACAAGAGGCTGCCGCATTTCTAAACGTATCAAGACCGTTTGTGATTAAAGAAATTGATGCCAAGAAATTGAAGTGTCGTCTCGTCAATAGCCATCGTCGCATTGAGTTCGAAGAGCTACTGCGCTACCAAGAACAGCAAAAACTACGCTCAGAAAATGCACTAAAGAATCTTCGTAAAACATCAGATGAAATTGGCGAGGAGCTGTAAATGGCAATAAGTGGGCGTTACACAGCTGTCTTAGATGCTTGTGTATTGTTTTCTCGATTGCAGCGCGATGTTTTGCTAAGCCTTGCTCATGCAGATTTGTATACGGCGAGGTGGACTCAAGAAATTGAAAATGAGTGGACATCCTCACTCTTAGCGAAATATCCAGATGCAAAAGAAAAAATACCTCGTCTAGTTAAGCAGATGCGAGAGGCAATACCTGACTGTTTGATCGTAGATTACGAACCTTTTATACCTACTTTTCAATTGCCTGATGAGAATGATCGGCACGTATTGGCTGCTGCAATTAGGGGAAATGCAGATGCAATTGTCAGTTTGAACACAAAAGATTTTCCAACTGATGTATTGGCTCAGTTTGACATTGAAATTCAAACACCAGACCAATTCGTTTTGAACCAAATCATGTTGCACCCTCCAAGAGCATTAACTGCGATCAAAAAAATGCGATCACGTTGGGATCAACCAAGTTTGACGGCTGCAGACATGGTTTATTTATTTGAAAAGAGACAGCTACCTCAAACTGCGGCCCATTTGCGCGATGTCTTGGACCTAATATAGATTCTCAGGGGCAAACTGGCGGCTCCTTTACCCCACCCCCCCCGAAGTTAAACTGACCATTTCGACACAAAACGAATGACTTCCATCCCCCAACACATCGCCATCATCATGGACGGCAACGGCCGCTGGGCGCAAAAGCTCCATATGCCGCGCACCGTCGGGCATGCCAAGGGCGCTGCAGGTGTGCGGGATTTGGTCGAGTTTTGCGCACACAAGGGCGTGAAATACCTCACCTTGTTTGCCTTCAGTACGGAAAACTGGAGTCGTCCTGAGGAAGAAGTCTCGACCCTTATGGGGCTGTTTCTTCAGTACCTTGAAAAAGAACTCAAAAACCTCTCTCAAGCAGGTGTGCGTTTGCAGGTCATTGGCGACGTCACGGGTTTTGCGCAAGAGTTGCAAGATCGTATTGCCGAGGCCGTCAAAGCTACGGCGGATAACAACGGAATTGTGCTGACGGTTGCTGCCAACTATGGGGGGCAGTGGGACATTGTGCAGGCTGTGCTGCGTTGGCAAGCTGCTCATCCTCACACTGACGCGTTAAGTCTCAAACAAGAGCAATTGGCGCAGTACTTAAGCACTGCCCACATGCCAGACCCAGACTTACTGATACGCACAGGCGGCGAGCAACGCGTCAGCAACTTCCTGCTGTGGCAATTGGCTTATGCAGAGCTATATTTCACCGATGTGTTGTGGCCGGAGTTTGATACAGCACAGATGGCGTTTGCGTTAGATTGGTATCAGACACGAGAAAGAAAGTTTGGACAGGTTAAGGCCACTAAAATCTCAGCATGAATCAACAAGACCCAACACGCTCAGAAGACGACGAAATCTCCCTAATAGACATCCTTATTTTTCTCATAGCCAGTGGCAAAAATATCGTTAAATCTACGCTGGTTTGCCTAGCACTTGGTGGCGCATACTATTTTTCAGTGCCCAAGATGTATGAAGCCACAGCCACCGTTGCAATGGCAACCGTGGCGGGCGACCCAGTCGAGGCTCCTGCCGTTCTGTTGGAGAAGATGAAGTTGCCTCTGTACTTTGCACCTGCCACCCTGCAGGTCTGCGGCTCAGACGGCCAAGTCAATTCATAAGCTAAGTTTGTTGACAAAATCAAACCCACCATCAACAAGTCAGCCCCGTTGGTGTCTTTCGCAACCCAAGCGCAAAGTACGCAAGAGGCCAAAGCATGTTTGAGCGCGGTGATCGCTGAGTTCAATAGCAAGCAGGCAGCAATAGCCAAGCCGCTAATCGACCAGAAAAAACAAAAACTCTCTCAACTGAGCGATCAATTAAAACTCGCCGAAGACATGACAAAGAATTTTCCGACTACCAAGTCAAACATCGGCTCATCAGACACGCAATTCTCTTCGCGCACCTTGGCGATGTCATCTACTTTGGCAAACGCCAAAGAAATGAATGATCTCCGCAAGGAAATCAATAACTTAGAGAGTAGCCTCATTCCTCCTCAAACACAGCCGCTATCCCTTGTTGCACCCCTTTATGCGCCAGAGGTGTCCATCAATAAGCGGCCTTTGTTCACCCTGGGGCTTTGTCTGGCGCTGGGAGTTTTTTTGGGATTGTTTGTAACAGGGGTGATGCGTTTGGTGCCTGAGATTCGGGGGCAGATGCGAGAGGCTAAGGGTAGGGCTTGAATTGTCTTGACTCAGCTCATGATTGAGTGCCGTCTTATGAATGCGAAACACTCTAATTCCTTAAAAAAACTCATTTCCACCCTTTAGGATCAAGGAGTGATGCCAAACTTGCTCCTCAAGCCTTCTGCATTTAAAGGTCCTCGTTTTTCGTTTTTTTTAGAACTATGCGACAGGCTTGACTTAATATTTAATCCTTCCGTCACATCTCTAATCGTTATCCTTTGTGCTTCGTCAGGGTCAAAAATGTCACCCATACCAAAGGAAATGCGTGCGCACTGAACCATTGCCTTATGCCTAAGCATTCGTCTGGGGTGAGTGATCCACGCTTGGCTAAGTCCTCGCACCTCGCACAGGTACTCACGAACAGAAGTCGGTACTCGCCTGTCCCACCTGTGTATGGTGCATTCAATCCATGCGGGTACTCCGTCAATAAGCTCTATCGACTCTCTAA
>CAILCI010000035.1 GCA_903832625.1 uncultured Burkholderiales bacterium
GGGCCAATCGTGATGCCCGGTGCGGGGTAGGTTCCGCCCATGATGGAGTGCATGTCGTTGCCGCAGGCGTATAAGCCGCCAATGGCTTGGCCGCTGGCGTTGAGCACGCGCGCATCGGTGTCGCACACCAAACCCGTGGCCGCGCCAATGTCGCCGGGGTAGAGCGCAATCGCGTAGAACGGGCCTTGGCGCAATGCGCCCAAGCAGGGGTTGGGGCCTGGCCAGGTGGCGTCGCCGTTGGCGCGTTGGTACTCGGTCGTGCCGCGCTGAAAATCGGTGTCTTCGCCCGCGTCGGCCAACTGGTTAAAGCGTGCCACCGTGGCTTGCAAGTTGTCGGCAGGCACATTCAGTTGTGCGGCCAAATCGGCCAAGCTGCGGCCTTGTTTGAGGTAGCCGTCGGCCAAATACGGTGCCAAGCCTTTGCCACCCGGGCGAATCATGCCAATGCCATAGCGTTTGAGCGCTGCCGCATCGCACACCAACCACGACGGCACGCTGGGCGTGTGCGCGTGGTGCGCTTGCATGGCAATGCCAAACAAATGGTAGGACGTCGATTCGTTCACATAGCGTTTGCCGCTTTGATCGACCGTCAACATGCCGGGCTTGCCTCGGTCCATCACAAAGTGCGGAAACGAAGCGGTCGTGCCGTCGGCGCGTTGGCGGATTGACACTGGCGCCCAAAATGCGTTACTCAATGCGCCTTGTCCAAGCTGCGCACCCAGTTGCAAGGCCAAAGCTTGTGCCGTGCCGGTGTGACCCGGCGCGGCAGGGCTCCATTGCGCATCGGCGCCAGGCAAGAGTTGGGCGCGGGTTTGTGCGTTGCGGTTAAAACCACCTGTTGCCAACACCACGCCGCCTTTGACTTGAATCGTGCGTTGCACCACGCTGCCGTCGGGCAAGTTTTGGCGCAAGCGCACGGCATACACGCCTTGCGCGTTGTGCAGCAGTTCGGTGGCTTCGGTGTGCGTGACCAAGTGGCCTTGACGCTCGATGTAGGAGAGCAACATGCGCCCAATCATGGCGTTGCCCATGACCCAGCGCGTGCTGCGCGGCCAACGCAGTTTGTCCAAAAAATGCCGCGTCAAAATGCGCACGCAGTAGCTGAAGGACTTGAAGGTGTCTGTCACGCGCAGCAAATGAAAAATATCGTCGCGGTCCACCATCATGCCGCCCAGCACGGTGAATTCTGGAATCGGCGGGCGCACCAAACCCATGTTCGGGCCCAAGCGTTTGCCGTCAAACGGCTGCGGCTCAATCGCGCGGCCACGCAGCACCGAGTCGGGCAACTCCGACATGTAATCGGGGTGCAACATGCGCACTTGAAATTGCAACTCGGTCTTGGCTTCGAGCTGGCCAATCGCGGCTGCGCCGTTGTCCAAAAACACTTGACGCATGGCTTTGTCGGAGCGCTCGCCCACGGCCAAATCCAAAAAATGGGCGGCTTTGGCCAGCGTGTCCTCGGGGTTGACGCGCAAGCCGCGTTGTGTGCCTGGCACCCAAGTGGTCGCGGCCGACCAAGCGGTGGTGCCGCCCACATGCGCGGTGCGTTCCACCAACAGCACTTTTGCGCCGTCCACGGCGGCATTCAAGGCCGCAGAAAAACCGGCAGCGCCCGAGCCCAGCACCAGCACGTCCACGCTGTCGTTGTCTTGGAATTGGGCTAAGTGGGTGTTTATCGGGGTGTTCATGGCTTTCATCTCAAGCCTCCAACAAAAATTGCACCATCAACTCGCGCACTTGCGCAAACATGTCCGCGCCCGTGGTGGTGTTGCAGCCTTTGGCGCGTGCGGCTTCGATCAGCGGCGGCACAGCAGGCGCGGTGATCACGCAGCCGACAAACATTTCGGGCGTGATGTGCGCGGCGTCTAGGGGCAGCGGGTCGCCCGCTTTCATGCCCACGGGCGTGGCGTTGATGGCGATGTCCAAGCCTTGCGGGTTGTTGTTGCCCGAACGCACCGCGCCCATGTTCAAACTGTTGAGTCGTGTGACCAATGATTCACGGCGTTTGTCATCTGGATCGCAAATGACCAATTCGCTCACCCCTGCCAACACCAAGCTGTGTGCAATGGCCGAACCCGCACCGCCTGCGCCGACCAACAAGGCTTTTTTGCCCTCGATCTGACAGCCCTTTTTCTGCATGGCTTGGATGTAGCCCAAACCGTCAAACATGTCGCCGTGCCAAGTGCCGTCGGCATTGCGGCGCAGCGTGTTGACCGCACCCAAGAAGCTGGCACGCGGCGAGCTGGTGGCGCAAAAGGCGTGGCAGTCGAATTTATGCGGGACGGTGACGATCACGCCGTCCACATTGCGCGCCAAATTGATACCCGCAAACCACGCCGCCAAATCGGCAGTGGGCACATGGGCGGGCACGCAAATCGCGTCGCGACCCGCATGTTCAAAGGCTTGCGTCACGCCAAACGGCGATTTGACTTGGGCGATGGGGTCGCCAACGATGAGGTGAACGCGGGTGGCCCCACTGAAATTTTCAAGCATGATGGATTTGAAGTTTGAAGATGGATGGCGCTAGTTTAGCCAAATTATTTGAAAAATGGAATGACGTTCTATTTTTGAATCTAATTCGTGTTTTATGCTAAAGTTGCGGCATGAGCGGTGTACTTGATAGAACTTTGGCCATTTTGGAATTGCTGTCCCAGCAAGGGCAGGGCATGGAATTGGCCGCCGTGGCCGAGCAGTTGAACCTGCCCAAAAGCGCCGCACACCGTTTGCTCAACGATTTGCTCAAAGCGGGCTATGTGCGCCAAACCCGCGAGTTGGGCGAATACATGCTCACCACAAAAATCATATCGATGGGGCTGACTTACCTCAGCAAATCCGGTGTCGTCGATGTGGCGCAACCCCTGATCGACCGCTTGGCCGAACAAACGGGCGAATTGGTGCGTTTGGCCGTCATCGACGGCGACCGCCTGACTTGGGTGGCACGCGCCCAAGGCGCACGCCAAGGCCTGCGCTACGACCCCGACATGGGCAGCATCGCCCGCCTGAGTTGCTCCTCATCGGGCTGGGCGTGGTTGTCAACCCTGAGCGAAGACGCCGCCTTGTCCCTCATCGCCCAACAAGGCTTGGGCTTACCGCAAGATTTTGGCCCCAACGCGCCCAGCACCCTGCAAGCGGTGTTACAGGCCTTGCAAGACACCCGCGACAACGGTTTTGCCTTGACGCAAGAAACCTACACCCCCGGCTTGAACGCCATGGCCGCGCCCGTGGGCTTGAGCGGCCAATTGCCCATGGGCACGATCAGCATTGCAGGCCCTGCCGCACGCCTCACACGCGAACGCATGCTGAGTTTTGCGCCCGACTTGCTCTCATGCGCCGCCCAATTGGCTGCGGCCAGCAGCGCCTCGCCCCTGTTGGCGCGCGGTGCGGCCTCGCGCCTCAAACCCATTTATGCCGATTGAGGCGCCGCCATGACACCAGCCACAGAATTAGATTGCGATGTTTTGGTACTCGGCTCCGGCGCAGGCGGTTTGTCTGCGGCGGTGCGTGCGGCGCATTTGGGGCTCAAAGTCATCTTGGCTGAAAAAGACCCGCGCATCGGTGGCACCACTGCTTGGTCGGGCGGCTGGATGTGGATTCCGCGCAACCCCTTGGCTCTGGAGGCGGGCATTGTCGAGTCCATCGAGCAACCGCTGTCCTACCTGCGCCATGAGTTGGGCAGCGCTTTTGACGAAGCCAAAGCCCGCACCTATTTAGACAACGCGCCGCGCATGGTGGAGTTTTTCCGCCAACACACCGCGCTGCAATTCATCGACGGCAACGGCATTCCCGACTTTCATGGCAACACGCCAGACGCCGCCACAGGCGGGCGTTCGGTGTGCGCCGCGCCGTTCGATGCGCGACGCTTGGGCGCGGCCAAAACCCTGCTCAAACCACCGCTGTGGGAAACCACGTTTTTGGGCTTGGGCATTGCCTCGGGCGCAGAACTGCGGCACTTCCTCAACGCCATGCGTTCATGGGCATCGTTTGCCTATGTGGCACGCCGTGTGGCCGCTTACGCGTGGGACTTTTTGCGCCACGGCCAAAGCATGCGGCTGGTCAACGGCAATGCCTTGGCGGGTGCGCTGCTGGCGTCAGTACAAGAAGCGGGCGTCGATTGCAGGGTCAACACCGCAGCCACCAGTTTGCGCCGCGAGGGCGAGCGGGTGGTGGGGGCGATGCTGAAAACCACGCACAGCAAGGATGGGAAAACCACGCACAGCATGGTGAGCGTCACCGCCCGCGCTGGCGTGATTTTGGCCTGCGGCGGTTTTCCGCACGACAGCGCCCGCAAACGCGATTTGCTGCCCCACGCGCCCACGGGCGAAGAACACGCCTCCGCTGCCTCACGCGGCAACACCGGCGATGGTTTGCGTTTGGGCGAATCGGTGGGCGCACAAGTGCGCCGCGATTTGAAGCAAGCCGCAGCGCTCGCCCCCGTCTCGTTGGTGCCGCGCCAAGATGGCAGCGTCGCCCATTTCCCGCACCTCATCGAACGCGCCAAACCCGGCCTCATCGCCGTCACCGCCGCAGGCCAACGCTTTGGCAACGAGGCTGATTCCTACCACGACTTCATGCAGCAACTGCTGCACGCACTGCCCCAAGGTGCGCCCGTGCAAGCTTGGTTGGTGTGCGATCACGCCTTCATCCGTCGCTACGGTTTGGGTGCGGTCAAGCCCGCGCCTGTGCCGCTGGGTGCGCATGTGCGCAACGGCTATTTGCACCGTGCGCAGAGTTGGCAAGACTTGGCCGCGCAGTGCGGCATCGACGCGCAAGCCTTGCAA
>CAILCI010000036.1 GCA_903832625.1 uncultured Burkholderiales bacterium
ACGCGCCAAGCGGGTTCTATTGACGGCCTTCATGTGGTGCAAGATACACAAGGCCACTTTGCCAAACGCTACGACGCGCAACACGGCAGCACCTGGCTGGCGCGGCCTGACCAACACATTTGCGCCCGCTGGCGGCAGTTCAATGGGCCTGCGCTGCAGTCGGCGCTTGATCGCGCTGTGGGCAAGTCGTCCGCTCAACTCAAGGAGTGATCCATGACACACCTCAACTTGCAACCCAACTTCAACGAAAGCGGCAAACGCTACTTTCGCGACTACACGCCGGGTGATGATTTTTACGAAGCGCTGATCGACACCCACCGCAATTTGAGCGATGAGCAAAGTCAATTGGTCAATGCCAAACTCATCTTGCTCTTGGCCAACCACATCGGTGACATGCATGTTTTGCGCGAGGCCATGCAACTCGCGCGTGCCGATGTCGCGCCCGAGGTCTCATCAGATAACGCCATGCACAAGGTCTAACCGGAGCTGCCCATGAAGATTCAAAAAATCCACCACGTCGCGTACCGCTGCAAAGACGCCAAACAAACCGTCGAGTGGTATGTCAAACACCTCAACATGGACTTTGTGCTCGCCATCGCAGAAGACTTGGTGCCCAGCACCAAAGCGCCCGATCCCTACATGCACGTCTTCTTAGACGCAGGGCAGGGCAATGTCTTGGCTTTCTTCGAATTGCCCAATTCCCCCGAAATGGGGCGCGACACCAACACCCCCGAATGGGTGCAGCACATCGCGTTTGAAGTGGACAGCCTAGAGACTTTAGAAGCCGCCAAAGCCCGTTTGCAAGCCGCAGGCATTGATGTGGTGGGCGTGACCGATCACACCATCTTCAAGTCGATCT
The DNA here is from genome assembly GCA_903832625.1 of uncultured Burkholderiales bacterium. Lineage (GTDB taxonomy): Bacteria > Pseudomonadota > Gammaproteobacteria > Burkholderiales > Burkholderiaceae_C > Limnohabitans. The sequence goes on from CAILCI010000036.1 coordinate 860, forward strand.
ACTTTTTCGACCCCAACGGCCACCGCTTGGAGTTGGCCTACAACACCGCCACCACGACCATGAACCAAGCGCTAGACGCCGTCAAATGGGACATGCTCAACGAATGGAGCCGCACCAAACAAGCCCCCAAACACGCTGCGTGGATGCACGACGCGAGTTTGGCTAGACCTTGAGCGTTTTCGGTTTGAAATCACAATAGCCTGCGACCGCGCATTGCCAGCACAGGGGTTTGCGCGCTTGGCACACATAGCGGCCATGCAGAATCAGCCAATGGTGCGCGTCCACCAAAAAAGCTTTCGGGATGCGCTTCATCAATCCCATCTCCACCTCGTAAGGTGTTTTGCCAGGCGCCAACCCAGTGCGGTTGCCCAGCCTAAAAATATGCGTGTCCACCGCCATCGTGGCTTCGCCAAAGGCCACGTTGAGCACCACATTGGCGGTTTTGCGGCCCACGCCGGGCAAGGCTTCTAAGGCTTCGCGGGTGCGTGGTACTTGACCCTTGTGTAGCGTCACCAACATCTCGCAGGTTTGCAGCAAGTGGCGGGCTTTGCTGCGGTACAGGCCAATGGTTTTGATGTAACTCTCCAAGCCCACCAGCCCCAAATCTAATATTTTCTGAGGCGTGTTGGCGATGGGGAACAAACGCCGCGTGGCCTTGTTCACGCCCACGTCGGTCGCTTGGGCACTCAAGAGCACGGCGGTGAGCAACTCAAACACGCTGGTATATTCCAATTCTGTGTTGGGCTGCGGATTGGCTGCTTTCAGCGTCGCAAAAAATGGCTCAATGTGCTGTGTTTTCATAGGTTCATTATTTCTCATGCAATTTGCTGACCGCCTCAACAACGTCGAAACTTCTGCCATACGCGAACTCTTCAAACTGCTGGGCAAGCCCGGCATCATCAGCTTTGCCGGCGGCTTTCCAGACAGCGCCATGTTTGACGTGGAAGGCATTCGCCAAGCCAGCGCCCGCGCACTGGCCGAAGAACCCGGTGCTGCCCTGCAATACGGCGCGACCGAGGGCTACAACCCGCTGCGCGAACAACTCGCGGCCTTCATGGCTGCCAAAGGTGTGAAAAACCTCAGCCCCGAAGGCTTGATTGTCACCACAGGCAGCCAGCAAGCGCTGGACTTGATCGCCAAAACCTTGCTCAACCCCAGCGATGTGGCCTTGGTCGAAGCGCCCACGTTTTTGGCCACCATCCAATGTTTTCGTTTGTACGGTCCCCAAGTGGTTGGTGTGCCGATTGACGCCCACGGCGTGCAAGTGGATCAACTCGAAGCCCTGATGGTGCAACACAAGCCCAAACTGGTCTACCTCATTCCCACTTTTGGCAACCCCAGCGGCGCAACCTTGAGCCTTGAGCGACGCCTGCGCGTGCTGGAGTTGGCCGTCCAATACAAAACCGTTGTGGTCGAAGACGATCCCTATGGCGATTTGTATTTTGGCGAAGCCCCGCCACCTTCGCTCTTGGCCTTGAGCGATCAAGTGCCTGGTAGCCGCGACTGGCTCATCCATTGCGGCTCCTTGAGCAAAGTCTTGTCCCCCGGCCTGCGCGTGGGCTGGATGATTGCGCCGCCCGATTTGCTGGCGCGTGCCACCATGTGCAAACAGTTCAGCGACGCCCACACCTCCACCTTTGCCCAAGCCACGGCTGCGCAATACCTCAAAGCGGGTCGTATGCCTGAAACCTTGCGCACGGTTCGCCGCGTTTACGGCGAGCGTGCGCAGGCCATGGGTGAGGCCTTGAAACAAGTCATGGGCGACGCATTGGAGTTCACCCAGCCGCAAGGCGGTTTGTTCTTTTGGGCGCGGCTCACGGGCGCCAACGGTAAGATCAGCGATGGCAATGAATTCGCCAAACGTGCCATAGACAAAGGCGTGGCCTTTGTGCCCGGTGCGCCATTTTTCGCCAACAACCCAGATGCCAACGCCATCCGCCTGAGCTTTGCCACGGCGGATGTGGCAAAAATCCAAGAAGGCGTGGCGCGATTGGGTGCGGCGTTGTGATTCAAATTCACAACCCAAGTTCTGAATGCGAACCTAAGCGAACCAATCGCAGTGTGTGTTCATCTGGTTTTTGGTAGATCAATACCAAATCAGGTTTGATGTGGCAATCGCGGTGGTCTTTCCATTGACCGGATAGCGCATGGTCTCGATAGCGTTGTTGTAGCGTCTGATCAGCGAGTAACGCAGTAAGTACAGCACGAAGTTCACTCTCTAAATGAGCGCGGTGAAGCCCTTTTGTCTCTCGTTTGTAATCGCGTTTGAATTGGTGGGTGTAATCAGGTGTCCGCATTCAAGTCGTTGAACAGTGCTTCTAAATTTGCGACTTTGGTGACTTTGCCAGCCCGCGCGTCTTTCATGGCTTGAATGGTGGTCTCGTTGGGAATCAGAGGTTCAAAAGGCAGTGCCTTATCTTGTGCAACGCGAGTCAGCAGTAAGCGAACGGCATCGGATACGGTCAAACCCATTGCAGCCAAAACGGCAGCAGCTTCTGCTTTGATTGCACCATCAATGCGGGTTTGAACCAGTTGGTTGGCAGCCATAGCCTGTCCTTTTAAATTGAATTACATTGTAATTCACGAGCTGCTGGTTGTCCTAATGCTCATTTCAGCCACTTAACCCGTCACCGCCTGATATCCCGCCTGATCCAAGAGTCCCTCAAGCTCGGCGGACTGGCTGAGTTTGACCTTGTAGAACCAGCCTGCACCTTCGGGATCGGTGTTGGCCAACGATGGGTCGGCTTGCAGGGCTTCGTTGATGGCCACAATTTCTAAGCTGGCAGGCATGTGGACGTCGGCTGCGGCTTTGACCGACTCCACCACACCGGCCACTGCGCCTTGTGCAAACGATGCGCCAACAGGCGCGAAATCGACAAACACGATGTCGCCGAGTGTGTCTTGCGCGTGTTGGGTGATGCCGACAAAAGTCTCGTCGCCTTCGACGCGCACCCAAGTGTGTTCTGCGTGGTATTTGTTCATGGTTTACATGCCGCTGTAGTTGGGGCCGCCACCGCCTTCGGGCGTGACCCAGACGATGTTTTGGGTGGGGTCTTTGATGTCACAGGTTTTGCAATGCACGCAGTTTTGTGCATTGATTTGCAGTCGGTCTGAGTGGTCGTCGTTCTTGACGAATTCGTACACGCCCGCAGGGCAGTAGCGGCTTTCGGGGCCTGCGAATTTGCTCAGGTTGATATTGACCGGCACGGTGGCATCTTTGAGCGTCAAGTGCGCGGGTTGGTTTTCTTCGTGGTTGGTATTGCTCACAAAGACGCTGCTCAAGCGGTCAAAGGTGAGTTGGCCGTCTGGCTTGGGATAGTCAATTTTGGGGCAGTTGGCCGCAGGTTGAAGCGCCAAATGGTCGGCCTTGTTGCTGTGCAGTGTCCAAGGGGGCGAGCTGATGCCGAGTTTGGGCAGCAACCAGTGTTCGATGCCCGTCATCAACATGCCGAGCATTTTTCCTTTTTTGAACCAGAGCTTGAAGTTGCGGTATTGGTTCAATTCTTTGGCCAACCAGCTTGCTTCAAAGGCGGCGGGGAAGGCGCTCAATTCATCGTGGGCGCGGCCAGCGCAAACAGCTTCAAAGGCGGCTTCACCCGCCAATGCGCCGCTCTTGATGGCGGCGTGACTGCCTTTGATGCGCGCTGCGTTCAAAAAGCCTGCGTCGCAGCCTGTCAATGCGCCACCGGGGAACACGGTTTTGGGCAAAGCCTGAGGTGTGCCGTTGTTCAAGGCGCGTGCGCCGTAGCTGATGCGTTTGCCGCCTTCCAAATGCGCTTTGATGGCAGGATGGGTTTTCCAGCGCTGCATTTCTTCAAACGGGCTCATCCACGGGTTTTTGTAGTCCAAGCCCAGCACGAAGCCCAAGGTCACTTTGTTGCCTTCGAGGTGGTACAAAAAGCCGCCGCCAAAGCTCTCGTCTTGAATTGGCCAGCCGGAGGTGTGAACCACCAAGCCGGGTTTGGCTTTGGCGGGATCAATTTCCCACAGTTCTTTGATGCCGATGGCGTAGCTCGGCGTGTCGCGGCCTTCGTTGAGTTTGTATTTGGCAATCAGTTGCTTGCCCAAATGGCCGCGTGCGCCTTCGCTGAACAAGGTGTATTTGGCGTGCAGCTCCATGCCCAATTGGAAGTTGTCGGTCGGTTGGCCGTCTTTGCCCAAACCTAAGTTGCCCGTCGCAATGCCTTTGACCGAGCCGTCGTCGTTGTAGAGCACTTCTGCGGCGGTGAAGCCCGGGAAAATTTCCACGCCCAAAGACTCTGCGTGAGTGGCCATCCACTTGACCACATTGCTCAGCGACACCACATAGCAGCCGTGGTTGTGAAAGTTGCGGGGCATCAGCCAATTGGGGGTGCGGGTTGAACCCGTTTCGCTGAGGGTGAGCAAGTCGTCGGCTGTGACTTCTTGGTTGAGCGGGCAGCCGAGTTCTTTCCAATTGGGAATGAGCTCGTTCATGGCGATGGGGTCCATCACCGCGCCCGACAAAATGTGTGCGCCGGGTTCAGAGCCTTTTTCAAGCACCACCACCGACACGTCCTTGCCTTTTTCGGCGGACAACTGTTTGATGCGAATGGCCGCAGCCAATCCGCTGGGGCCTGCGCCGACGATGACGACGTCGTATTCCATTGCCTCGCGGGGGCCAAACTGCGCCAAAATTTCTTGCTGTGTCATAGGGGGTGCTTGATTCAGGTTGTCAGAGTTGCGACAGATTTTATGCGGTGCAGCCCGCACTCGATATAAGCACTTGTCATAATGAACGATCAATCTTTTGGAGACACAACATGGCGTACAGCATCGATTTATCTGGCCGAATTGCCTTGGTGACGGGCGCATCCAGCGGGCTCGGCGCACAGTTTGCCCGCACGCTGTCACGCGCGGGCGCCGCGGTGGTGTTGGCCAGCCGTCGGGTGGAAAAGCTCAAGGCGTTGCGCGCCGAAATCGAAGCCGAAGGCGGGGACGCGCATGTGGTGGCGCTGGATGTGACCGACATTGACAGCATCAAGTCCGCCGTGGCGCATGCTGAAACCGAGGTGGGCAGCATCGACATTTTGGTCAACAACTCGGGTGTGAGCACCACGCAGCGCATCCAAGACGTGACGGAAGAAGACTACGATTTCATTTTTGACACCAACGTCAAAGGCTCGTTTTTTGTTGCGCAAGAAGTGGGCAAACGCATGTTGGCCCGATCAAAAGGCTCGGCGCCGGGCAGCTTCACCGGCGGGCGCATCATCAACATCGCCTCGGTCGCGGGACTGCGTGTGTTGCCGCAAATTGGCGCTTACGCCATGAGCAAAGCTGCGGTGGTGCAAATGACCAAAGTGCTGGCCATGGAGTGGGGGCGTTTTGGCATCAATGTGAACGCGATTTGCCCGGGCTACATCGACACCGAAATCAACCACCACCATTGGGGCACGGAACAAGGCCAAAAGCTGGTCAACATGCTGCCGCGCAAGCGCGTCGGTCAGCCACAAGATTTGGACGCGGTGCTGGTCATGCTCGCCAGCGGTCAAAGCGGATTTGTCAATGGTGCCATCATCACGGCGGATGATGGTTTTGCGCTGTAAAGCTGAGGCGCAACTTGATTTGAAAATTTAGCCCTAACCCACGCGCTGCCACGAGCTTTGGTTGACATGCAACCACTGGCTCAGCAGCGCATCATCACCGTGATGTTTGGGATGAAAATCGCGCTTGAAATAAGCCAGCAAAGGGCCACTCAGGCGACGAACAACGCCATGACGACCGAATACAAATTGAAGAGCAGACCACCACGTGCTTGGCAGGTGCAGCGTTTTATCGTCCCATAAATTGCGCGTGGTTTGACGGGTTAAATCCAGCGAGAAACGAAGAATCGCAAAGGTAAACCAAAAAACTCTGCGCCTGTAATTGCCCCCGAGATGCGCATACAAATCAAAGGCAACAGCGCGGTGCTCCATTTCTTCTGCAGAGTGCCAGCGCCAAAGCGTTTGTAGACGACTGTCGGCGTTTGCCAGCCAATCATGCGGTTCATTGACGCTGAGCATGACTTCGTAACCCAGCACGGACGTGATGTGTTCATAGGCAGCGGTTAAACCCAATTCATGCAAGTGGGCATAGGGCGAGTGTTTGATTCGCTTTTTGAGTTTTTCGCTTTGCGCAATTGCTCTGACTTCCCAAGTGTTGTGAAAACCTTGTCGCGCCAAGTGGTCGTTGTATTGGGTGTGTAAAAAGCGGTGCGTTGCTTCTTGTCCGATGAAATTTTTGATGGTGGCACGCATCTCAACATCTGCGGCTTTGTTGCCCAAGTGCTTTTCGCCAGCCCGCACGGCGTCAATGAAGAACTGTTCGCCAAATGGAAAACTCATCGACAAGGCATTGAACCAAGCGCTCAAAAATGCGTTCCCGCCATTCCAATGCCGATCAAAACCTTCTTTGAGGTTGATGTTGAGTTTGCGAACGGTGAGGTTGGCGGAATGCGACATAAAAACGGATGAACTGAAGTCAAATGCGAGAAAAATAGAGCCCGTGATCGAGCAAACTTAGATTAGGCATCAAATCAAGCGCATTTGCAAGCATAAAATGAATATTTAAGTATTTATTTAAATTACCTTAAGAATTCTTTGGTGCTTGTATTTTCTGGTGCAGCTGCGTTTGGTCATAGCTGATGGCGTAAACCTGCGTGCAAGCCGCGCAAGATGTGTGTGCGCAAATACGTAGTATCGTATCGATATTCAGTGGCATAAAAGGGAGCAATGAATTGAATAAAATTTTTCCTTCCGCAGCCGATGCGCTCAAAGACATCGTGGCTGACGGACAACTCTTGGCTGTGGGCGGTTTTGGCCTGTGCGGCATTCCAGAAGCCTTGATTGACGCCTTGCGCGACACGGGCGTGAAAGACCTCACGGTCGTCTCTAACAACGCTGGCGTTGATGGATTTGGCCTGGGCAAATTGCTTGAAACTCGCCAAATCAAAAAAATGATTTCCAGCTATGTGGGTGAGAACAAAGAGTTCGAACGCCAGTACTTGGCCGGCGAGTTGGAGCTGGAATTCACCCCGCAAGGCACCTTGGCAGAAAAACTGCGTGCTGGCGGCGCTGGCATTCCGGCTTTTTTCACCAAAACAGGTGTTGGCACAGTGGTAGCAGATGGCAAAGAGCTGCGCGAGTTCGACGGCGAGACCTATGTGATGGAACGTGCGTTGGTGCCCGACATCTCGTTGGTCAAAGCCGATGTGGCCGACATGTCCGGCAACTTGCGCTTCAACATGACAGCGCGCAACTTCAACCCCGCAGCCGCAACTGCGGGCAAGATTTGTGTGGTCGAAGTCGAGCGCATTGTGGCCACGGGGGAGTTGGCGCCTGACGATATTCATTTGCCTGGTATTTATGTGCACCGCATCGTGCTCAATGCCACGCCTGAAAAACGCATTGAAAAACGCACCACCCGCGAAAACAAATAAGGAAGCATATGGCTTGGACTCAAGATGAAATGGCCGCTCGTGCGGCAAGCGAACTGCAAGACGGTTTTTATGTGAACCTGGGCATTGGCATTCCAACTTTGGTTGCCAACCACGTACCTGATCATGTCGAGGTGTGGCTGCAAAGCGAAAACGGCATGTTGGGCATTGGTCCGTTTCCTTACGAAGACGAGGTTGATCCAGACCTCATCAATGCAGGCAAACAAACCGTGACCACCATCAAAGGCTCGGCTATTTTTGGCAGCGATCAGTCGTTTGCCATGATCCGTGGCGGCAAAATCAACCTGTCGATTTTGGGCGCGATGCAAGTCAGCGCCAAAGGCGATTTGGCCAACTGGATGATTCCCGGCAAGATGATCAAAGGCATGGGCGGCGCGATGGATTTGGTCGCGGGCGTCAAGCGCGTCATCATTTTGATGGAGCATGTGGCCAAGAAAAAAGACGGCACAGAAGACCTCAAAATTTTGCAAGAATGCACGCTGCCCTTGACGGGCGTGGGCGTGGTGGATCGCATCATCACCGATTTGGCCGTGATGGATGTGGTGCCCGAGGGCTTGAAAGTGGTGGAGTTAGCACCCGGTGTCACGCATGAGTTTTTGCAAAGCAAGACGGGCGTGAAGCTGATCTAAACTCAAATGCATCAACCCAAAAAGCCGCTTTGAACAGCGGCTTTTTTTCAAAGGAGCGCGCATGATTGAACATCACCTTGAGCTGTCGACCACAGAGGGTTCGATGAACACCTTTGTGGTGTATCCAGAAGAAAACGGTCCATTTCCTGTTGTGTTGTTTTACATGGATGCCCCAGGCAAGCGCGAAGAGTTGCACGACATGGCGCGCCGCCTTGCCAGCGTGGGTTATTTTGTGGTGTTGCCCAATTTGTATTACCGCCGCAGCCCAGACTATTACCTCAAAGAGCGCACGCCAGAGCAAATGGCCATCATGTACGCGCACATGGGCTCTTTGAATTACCAAACCAACCACATGGACACACAGGCCATGCTGGACTTTGTCGATCAACACGAGCAAGCCGATCACACACGAATTGGCGCAGTGGGCTATTGCATGAGCGGGCCTTTTGTGATGTGGGCTGCGGCAGATTTCCCAGATCGATTCAAAAGCATTGCCTCAATTCACGGCGCCAACATGGTGACTGATCGCGAAGTTTCGCCGCATTTGATGCCGCCCAACATCCGCTGCGAAAGCTATTTCGCTTGTGCCGAGATCGACCACTGGGCGCCACCCGAACAAATGGCGCAACTCGAAGACGCATTGCGCGCAGCCAACAACACCTATCGCTTGGAATGGTTTGCCAAAGCCGAGCACGGCTTTGTGTTTCCCAAACGCCCCGCCTATCTCAAGCCCGCTGCCGAGCGCCACTGGGAGCAGCTTTTCAATCTATTCCGTAGAACTCTGGGATGAACGATATGTCCGCATTGACCTGCTTTGAACTCAGTATCCAAGACCACATTGCCCATTTGGTGTTGAGTCGTCCGACGGCGCTCAACACCATGAACATGACGTTTTGGCGCGAACTCGACGATGTGTTGAGTCAACTCCACCAAGGCAATCAGGCGCGTGCTTTGGTCATCAGCAGCACCGGCAAGCACTTCAGCGCAGGCATGTCGCTGGATGTGTTTGGCTCAGACATCGCCATGGACGACCAAACCCCCGAAGGCCGAGCGGCCATTGTGGACATGCTGGCGGGCTTGCAAGCCACATTCACCCGCATTGAAAACCTGCGCATTCCTGTGCTCGTGGCCATTCATGGCGGCTGTATTGGTGGGGCAGTGGATTTGGTGACTTCTGCTTGTTTGCGATACGCCAGTGCAGACAGCTTTTTTTGCATTCAAGAAATCAATATTGGCATGGTGGCCGATGTGGGAACTTTGCAGCGCTTGCCAAAACTGATTCCGATGGCCATTGCCAAAGAATTAGCCTACACAGGCAGGCGTATGTCGGCAGACAAAGCTTTGCAATACGGTTTGGTCAACGAAGTGCTGCCCGATCAGGCCAGCGCCTTAGCGGCGGCCATGCAAGCGGCCCAAGAAATTGCCAGGAAACCGCCCGTCGCCATTTGGGGCACCAAACAAGCCCTGCATTACGCACGCGACCACAGCACCGACGATGCACTCAAACAAATGGGATGGTTGCAAAGCGGCATTTGGAGCAATGCCCATGTGCAAGAAGCAGTGAGCGCGTTTGGGGCTAAACGCGCTGGCGATTTTCCAGAACTGGCGGTTTTGAGGTCTTTCAAAGACTGAATGGAGCGGGTGATGGGAATCGAACCCACGTTATTTGCTTGGGAAGCAAGAGTCCTACCATTGAACGACACCCGCGCACTTGAGCATTGTAAGAGGCCTTCGCCCATAGCGTCTCTGCGGCTGCCGCTGGACTTTATAAGTTTTATCAAACCAAGCCCAACTTAATTGCATTTCTAAAATCGAGCAGAAATTTCACCGTAGCTGCTGATTTTCAACCGCGTAAACCACCAAATAATTGCAGCTTTTATAGCTATTGGCGAGATGCTAAAAACCGAAGTGTCCACACTATGGACACTTCGGTTTTTAGCATCTTGTGAGAAACGCGCCAAAAAGCATTTTTAAAGATTTTCTGGAACGCCAAAAATGCCAAATCCAAAATTATTTTTTCCGGTAGTTTGCAAAAAACAAAGTTTGATAAAAACCTGAAGTGTCCACACTGTGGACAGTCAAGGTTTTTATCAAACTTTGAATTAGGTTGAATCTTGGGTTTGAAATGCTGCGAGAGTGCGCAAATTGTGGCTTGTGTTACCAGCCAGCCAGTGGTTTTGCCAATGCACTCACGCCGCTTGCGATAAATGGGGCTTGATCAGGCGCTGTATGCTGGAGAGCAATTCATCGCGGCTAAAGGGCTTGAACACCACATCATTCATGCCTGCCTCTAAGCATTGCTGGCGGGCGTTGAGGTTGGCATTGGCTGTTAATCCCAAAATGGGGATGTTTTTAGTCGGCGAGTTGAAATTGGACCGGATGTTTTGCGTGGCGGTGACACCGTCCATTTCGGGCATGACCATGTCCATCAAAATCAAATGGTAGGTGTGTTGTTTCAATAGCTCCAAGGCCTGCAAGCCATTTTCGGCTTCTTTTAAATACGCATGTGGCCAAGTTTTATGCAAGATTTGCTGCGCCAATAATCGATTCAACGGATGGTCATCGACGATCAAAATAGATAAATTATCTTCATGCTTTTGCGCCTTGATTCGGCCAGGGGACATCGGCACTGCGGGTGCTTGGCTTTCGCGCAACGGTAACCAAATTTGAAAACATGAGCCTTTACCGATTTCGCTGCGCACATGGATTTTTCCTTGCTGCGCATCGACCAATCGTTTGGTAATGGCAAGCCCCAAGCCATGCCCTTGTGTTCTGTGACTTTTGAGGGTGCCGACTTGTTCAAATTGACCAAATATTTGTTGTATTTTTTCAGCCGCAATACCGCTGCCCGTGTCGTGAATTTCAAACATCAAGCCGTTTCGGATATCTTTGACATCAAGCGTAATTTCACCTTTGGCGGTGAATTTCAAGGCATTGCTGAGTAAGTTGACCAAAATTTGCATCAGGCGTTGGCGATCACCATTGACCCATTGCGGGATGGCCTGCATATTTAGCTTCAATGCGACATTGCGTTGTTCGCTGGCGCTTTTGAACATTTGATAGGCATTGTTGATCAGTGCCCACACATCAAAAGGCTCGTGTTTGAGAGCCAGTTTGCCACTCTCGAGTTGGGAGTAATCCAAAATATCATCAATCACCGTGATCAAATGTTTGGCCGATTGTGATACCAGTGCGTTGAGTTTTTGCGCTTCGGGATTGTCGATAATTTCTTCATTGAGTAAGTCATTGAAACCAATAATCGCATTCATGGGAGTGCGAAGCTCATGGCTGACATTGGCTATAAATTCGTTTTTCAAATGCTGTTGAGCCAGTAGTTCTTGTCGCGCTCTTAGATGTTGTTCGTTGTGTTTTTGCAAACTAATCTTGGTGTGCTTGCGAATCATTTTGTAGAGCAAAGGCAGGAATAAAACAAATAAAGTCAGCGCGAATAAATTAGCCAATGCCCATGCCAAGCTTTTAACGGCTAGTTGTGGTGGAACTGGAGCCCATTCGTAAGTCGTGCAATATGCCAGTAGGAGGTGGAAAGTAATGGGCGTTAATAACCAAAATAAAACGCGTTTGCGTGTATATAAATAAAGCGGCGCTAAAGGAATGATGGAAAACCACAAGGCAGTGATAGACATAGCGCCACCCGAATACAGTGACAGCACAAAAAGATGCACGCATCCGTAGGCCAAGATGCCGTTGACAATCAGGTCAAAACGCAGTCCAAAAAATTGCAGTATCACCCCCGTTACGAGCACGGCAGCTAGGGCGTAGTTGGTGATTTTTGCTTCCGGAAAAGGCGCCAAGTTGGCATAAATAAAAGTGCCCACGATCAAACAAAAAATATAAGCCATGAAGATAAATGGCTTGGTGTCATCGTCCTGCAAGATGGGTTGTTGTTTTGATTTAGCCCAGGCATCAAAAATAAGCTGCTGCTGGGTGAGATAGTGATGCAGGCTGAATTTTGTTTTTGCTTTGGGATTGGACGCAACGGGCTCGGTGATCAAGAGACGTGAGTCGATGGGCAATTCAATCCAAAAAACCGAGCCCACATTCAAAGCACTGTTTACGCCAATCTTGCCTTGATGCAAGGCCACCAATTGTTTGCAAATGGAAAGCCCCAAACCGGTGCCGCCGTAGCGACGTTGAACTTCGGTACTGCCATGCTGAAAACCAGCAAAGATATTGTCAAGCTGGCTTTCTTGAATGCCAATACCTGTGTCGTGCACCTCAATTCGGATGTGATCTGTGCGCTTGCATAGGCGAAGTTCTATTACGCCATTTTCCGTAAATTTGATGGCATTGCTCAGCAGTTGATCTAAGACTTGAGAGATGCGCAGCTCGTCCACATAAATGCGCGAAACGGTGTCGGGGTCAATCCAAACCTTGAGTTCTAGGTTTTGTTTTTTCGCATCAAGTGCGAATTTTTGTTGCGCATGGGCGATCAGATTTCGTGGGTCAATGTGCTCCTTCATCAGATCAAGCTTATTAGCCTGCAATTGCGAAAAATCCAAAATATCGGAGATAACTTGTAGCAGTTGTTTTGCAGACTGTTGAATATGCGCGATGATTTCTCTTGATTTGTTGGACTCCACCAAGTCTTTGAGTAACTCAGTAAAACCCAACACGGTGTTCATTGGCGTTCGCAATTCGTGGCTGACCACGGCAATGAATTCGTCTTTGTGCGACTGCGCTTTTATCAGTTGCTTTTGAACCGATGTGAGGTTTTGCGTTTGGTTCAATAAGTTTTGAATATGCGAGCGGTTCATTTGCTCGTAACGCGTGACATAAAACGCCAAACTCAGCACCATGCTGATGTTGATCCCACTGGTCCAAGTCGACATCTCGGCATCTAGTAGTTGAGGGCGAATCAGTCCATAAATGTGTGCAGCAGCAAATCCAAAATAACATGCAAAAGAGACAGCTAACCAAAATGCAGTGGCTCGCAAGCCCAATAAAAGCGTTGTGGCTGGCAACAACAAAATCCATCCCATGGCCGGAGAATAAATTCCGCCGCTGTAAATGCTGATGTAAATGGAATGACTGTACAAACCGAACAGCAAGAGATGCGCGAGGGTTTTTTGATCGAATTTGAAACGTTGCATCGCATACATCAAGCCCAACCACACCAGCAAAGCTAGGTGCGCCTGGCGCGCTTGTGGTGGCGCAGAACCGATCAGGCTCAATACCAAAAAGCCAATAGCCAAGCCCAGTAATGAAGCTCGTAAAACAAGACTTCTTTGCTGAATGGCAGATGAGTTGTGGGTGAGGTTGAAAGTTTTTAGCATCGAACTCGAAAAAGTACTCACTAATTCTACTTATTTGGATGCTATTTAAACAATAAATCAAATAAAATAAGAGTAAATGTAACTATGTTTGATAATAAATTTTGTTTTACGTATAGTATTTTTATTTGCTATCAATATTATTTTGAATTTTCATCTCTATGTTAATTTTTAGCCTAATTAGAGCATTTTAGTTTTCATTATTGTGTATGATTGATTAGATGTGTCTTTTAACTGTAAGTATCCAAGGCAGTTTTCTCTATGGCTGATTGAACTGAGTGGCGTCATTCTGAGTGATGCACTGAATCAGGAAACACATTCAGAATTTGCGCTAAGTCCTTGCGATAAATGAGATTTTTTTCACAAATAAACAACAAAAAACATGAAAATTATCGAATTCTCAGTGTAGTTTGATAGAATTTAAAGCAAGGAGAGCCTATGTCCAATCAATCAGATTCACTCGAAAGCGTTGTTATCGGTGACGGCGTTGTTGTCAAGGGAACATTCACTGTTCCCTCGAAAGCCATCATCAATGGTGTCATTGAGGGCGATTTAACGGCCGAAGAAGTGCTCATTGGGCCAACAGGAAAAATCACAGGACGCGTGTCTGCCAAAGTCATTGACGTTCGTGGTCAATTGCACAACACCATCATCAGCGAAAAGAGTCTGATTGTTCGTGCGACCGGAAAAATTGCTGGCAAAGTGCAATATTCCGAAATCGAAATTGAAAAAGGCGGCGAGATCGAAGGTACCTTGAACCAAGGTGCTGAATCTTCGGCTGCATCAGCGAGCTAAACCAAAGCTGCAAGCGTAATCAAAGATGTTGACACGTCGAATCTTCACGGCTTTTCGCCACTTGCCCCGACTGGTGTTCGATGGATGGACGCGCCAGTATGAAGACGCGCGCATCATTCTTGAGCAAAACGCTGAACTCCATTACTTCAACCTCAGCGCGGGTGTCCAGCGCTTTTTGGTGCGATCCGGCATTTTGATGACCGCCATCATGGTGGTGGCAATTTTTGTATTGGCCTCCACCAGCATTGGTTTGATGGTCAGTCGCCACAAACTCGAAAAATCCCACGAACAGGTCTATCGTGCCCTCCTGAGCAGCGCCTCAGACAGCGCCAGCGATGAGCCTCAGACCATGTCGGATGAGCAAATGGTTGCTCTGGCTCAGACCATTCGTGATCGTGACATGAGCATTCGCCGCTTTGTCGACACCTCCATGGTGGCTGTGGCCGACGAAAACGTGTCCATGAAATCTCAGCTCGAGTCCTCCGGCTTGACTGAAAAAATTGTTCGCATCATCCAACAAAATGCCGCAAACGGCGGTTTCAGCATGGATGATGATGTCAAAAACAACCCGCTGCTCAGAGGCAAGGTCGCCGATGAGTTGGCTACCAACCGCTCTTTGCGCGAGGTGTTATACGCATTGCCCAGTGTGATGCCCATCCCCAATTACTCTGTGACCTCTGATTTTGGTATCCGTCGTCATCCTATTTCTGGGCAAATTCACTTCCACACTGGGGTTGATTTGCTGAGTCAAACGGGGGATGAAAAAGTCCATCCTGTCAAACCTGGTGTCGTCGTGATTGCGCAATACAACGAGCAATATGGCAATATGGTGGTGGTGAGGCACACCAACGGTGTTGAGTCGCTTTACGGACATTTGGCCAATATTTTGGTCAAGGTTGGCGACAAAGTGACGAATGAGTCAGTGGTGGGCAACATTGGCAACACTGGTTCATCTTCGACGGGCAAACATTTGCACTTGGAAATCTTGATTGGCGGATATCCCGTCAACCCACAAAAAGTTATTCGGACGGCTCAATATGTTCAACAAATCCAAAACCAACAGCACTAATCTCAACGCAGATAATTCTGAGGGCAACATGGTTGAGCAAGATGCTCAGCCGGAGTCGAAGGGTTTTGCGCCAGCTCCAAGTGTTGCGCCTGCACCCGCACCTGCACCAGTGGCCGCACCTGCGCCCCAGCGGTCTGGCATGATGGACATCATTTCTGCGCCATCTTCCTCCAAACCATCTATCTTGAGCGAAGGTTTCTCTTTCCGCGGAGAAATCGCTGCAAAGGGCGCCATCCACGTGGAAGGTTCGCTCAACGGGCAAATTCAAGTCGATGAACTGACCATTGGTGCGCGCGGTCAAGTCGACGGCGTGGTGACTTGCAGCAGCTTGCACATCAAGGGCAAGTTTTCGGGGACTGCTACGTGTAGCGAATTGATCGTTACATCTTCTGCATCTGTGGACGGGCATGTGGTTTATCGCACTTTGTCAGTTCAAAAAGGCGCTTCGATCAAAGGCGAATTGTTGTTGGTCAAATAAGCCACTGACTCGTCTAAGATCGCAGACATGACTACTGAACACACAGCCACCATCAATGGTGAGGTTTTGCGCTTGCAGCGCGAGGCAAAGGGTTGGACATTGGGCGATTTGGCGGCTCGCGCATGCTTGTCGATCAAGCAAGTCCGCCAACTCGAAGAGGGCGGCAACAGCTCTTTTTACAGTGAATCGGTCAAAATCAATACCGCAAAAAAAGTAGCTGGATTGTTGGACATCTCCACGAGTGAGGTTTTCAATATTCCGGAATCCGAGATCGAGGTTGTAGCGGAAGCACACACGCCAAGCCAACTCTCCCAGGGTATTGAAATTGAGATCGCCACCGCATCTTCCCCTGCGCTTGAGTCTTCAGATGACGAAGAGATCAAGGGAAAAACTCCGATTTGGTCCATCGCGGCTTTGTTTTTGGTGGCCGTTGGCGTAGCAGCTGTGTTGCGTCCCAGTGCAGACAATACTGCGCCAGAAACGGCGCCAGTCGTGCAAGCAGCGCCCGACAATGAAGTGGCTGCCAGCGCGAGTTCTCCCGCGAGTGCCATGGAATCAGCCACGCCAGCCGCTTCAGACGCCTCCAGCGGTGTGCCGAGTCAAGCGGCTCCAAGCGCGTCCGCTGCCAGCAAGCCCTGATCAGTTGCTCGCACCGAGCGCTAGCGCTTCGCGGCGGCTGGTTTCCAATTCTTGCGGTGTTGAACTGTTCCAGCCCGACATGTGTTGGAGACACACACTGTGCAGGGCGTCAATCCATGGCGCGCTGTCATTCAAGCATTCAATGTATTTGAATGATTTGCCGCCGTGCGTGATGAACGCGGATTTGGCCTCGAGTGCTATTTCTTCCAAAGTTTCAAGGCAGTCGCTCGTGAAGCCTGGGCAAATCAAATCCACACTGTCAACGCCTTGTTGCGCGAGTTCGATCAGGGTGGGCTCGGTATAGGGTTCTAGCCACTTGGCTTTGCCAAAACGGGATTGGAACGTCACGCGGTACTGATCTTTGCGCAAATTGAGTTTTTCACCCAACAAACGCGCTGTTTTGTAGCACTCACAGTGGTAGGGGTCGCCCAAATGCAGGGTGCGCTCGGGCACACCATGAAAGCTCATGACCAACTGCGCGGATTGACCGTTGAGCGCCCAATGTGCTTTGATTTTTTGAGCCAAGGCATCGATGTAGTCTGCGTGGTCGTGGTAGTGGTTGATGAAGCGAAACTCCGGCAAATGGCGGGTTTTCAAAGCCCAGTGGTAGACCGCATCAAAAACGCTGGCTGTGGTGGTGCCCGAGTATTGCGGATAGGCGGGCAAGATCAACACACGCTGAACACCCAAAGCCTTGAGTTCGTCGAGTTGCGAGGCAATGGATGTGGCGCCGTAGCGCATGGCAAAACGAACCATGACTTGGGAGCCTGCGGCATCGAATTTTTCTTGCAATGCTTGGGCTTGGCGCTGAGTCCAGACTTTCAGGGGCGAGCCTTGTTCAGTCCAAATGCTGGCATATTTTTTGGCTGACTTGGCGGGGCGAACACGCAAAATAATGCCGTGCAAAATCGTCAACCAGATCAGGCGAGGAATTTCAACCACGCGGTGATCCCCCAAAAACTCACCCAAATAACGTCTCAGAGCCGCTGCGGTTGGCGCGTCAGGCGTTCCTAAGTTGCATAAAAGCACTGCCGTGCGCGATTTTTGCCCGTGGGTAAACGCAGGCTCGGCTGTAAAAGGAGATGTAAGCATGGCTGTATTTTGGCCTATTTGATGAGGTGATCGCTCAGTATGGTTTGAATGACCTCATGCCCGCTGCGCACAGCGCCCTCAAGCGTTGCCGGATACGGCCCTTGCACATAATCTCCACAAGCCCATAGTTTGGCGGCGATTTGCATCGGTGGACGCGCGAGTTGCGGAGTGCAAGAAAAAGTAGCACGTTTTTCAACCAATGTTTTCACGCCACTCAAGTTCTGCAAGCCCAGTTGTTGTTGCAGTTGCGCCATAACCAAGTGCGTCAGTTGCTCGGTATCGCGCTGGCAAGCGCTCACCACCGCGGCGAGCAATCCAGCTTGGTTTGTGGTTTGGCCGTGATCAAAGACGAATTGCGCAGGTTGTTGGGCCGAATACGCCAGTGCCATCATGGGCCGATCGAGTCCTTTGAAGTGGGCGTCATGGCATTGCAAATACACCGTGGCAATGCCTTGGTGCTGCAGTTGCTGAGTTTGCTGAGCCCATGCCGGATTGAAGTCTTGGGTCAGTGCTGCGGCTTGCCACGCTGGACAGGCCAGCACAACGTGTGTGTTGGGGGTGTGCAGCCATTGCGCAATGTCTTGATTGTTGACACGGTGCTTGAAGGCGAGCTGGCACTGCTTGATTTGTAAATGCTCTAAACACGCGTTGACCCATAGTTCGCTCAGATTCACACGTGGAATGAGCAAGTCGCAACCACCGTGGCCGCTGGTGAACGCATCTTTTAAAACCCGCAAAAACACAGCGGCGCTTGCGCTGTCCACCGGTGTGTTGAGGGCAGACAAACACAAGGGCTCAATGAGCTGCGCCATGACGGTGTGCGAAAGTGCATGGTGATCGCACAAATCTTGAACACTCCAGTGGTCAGCGCATGTGAAGCCTTGTATTTGCCAGCGCAGAGCAGCCGTTAACAAGGCCAGTTTGTCGCGCCAACGCCAACCTTGGGCTTGAAAGACTCCGAGCAACAAACCCACACTGGGCGAGGCAGTGCGCATTTGAAAACCTTGCCCGTTGGGCAGTCGCAAATCAAGCGGGGTGCGCAATAGCAAGGCATCTGCATCGGGTATGACGAGCCGCATCAAGGCCAAGGTGGCGGTGTAGGCGCCGATCAAAATATGTTGGCCGTTATCCAGCGACGGCGAGCTGGGCGCAAGATTTAAACCGCGCGCGCGTCCACCCGCTTGAGCGCTGGCCTCATGCAGCGTGACTTGAAAGCCCGCCTGTGAGGCATACAAAGCGGCAGACAAGCCCGACCAGCCTGCTCCCACAATGTGGACGTGTTGGGTCACGGGCATCTGAAGTCAAAAGCGTCCGAGCGCTTGCATTTTCCAAGCCAGCCACATTTTTCGAAGCGGTGTCAACGCCACACGTTGACTCAAGACGGGAAACTTGCGTGACTCGATCTCGACCAGCAAAGTGCGGTAAATGCTGGCCATCATCAAGCCCGGTTTTTGCGTTTTCCAATCTGCGCTGGGCAGAAGGGAAAAAGCTTTTTCATAAAGCCCTTGAGCGCGTTGCGCTTGAAACTGCATCAAGGCTTGAAACCGCTCAGAGTCAAGCCGATTCAAAATTTCGTGCGCTTTGACGTCAAATTGCTGCAACTCGGAGATCGGCAGGTAAATGCGTCCACGCAAGGCGTCTTCGCCCACATCACGGATGATGTTGGTCAGCTGAAATGCTTGTCCTAAGGTGTGGGCATAAGCTTGGGTTTGGGATTCTGTTTGTCCAAAAATTTGCGCCGAAACCTCACCCACCACGCCGGCCACCAAATGGCAATAGCCAGCCAGCGCCGGATAGTCGAGGTAGCGGGTTTGGGTCAAATCCATTTCGCAGCCTTCAATCACCGATTGAAGTTGCATCTCGTTGAGACCAAATTCAGCGCACAAGGGCATGAGCGCCTGCATGACAGGGTGTTGCGGTTTGCCAGCAAAGGCTTGGTGCACTTCGTTGCGCCACCAAGCCAGTTTTGTTTGCGCCACGCCCGCATCGTGGACTTCGTCCACCACATCGTCAATCTCGCGGCAAAAGGCGTAAAAGGCAGTGATCGCCAAGCGTCGCTTGGGCGGCAAAAACAAAAAGGCATAGTAAAAACTGCTGCCCGAAGATGCCGCTTTTTGCTGAACGTAGTGTTGAGGTGTCATGCTGTTCGGATTATCCCGCCCTCACATGCTCAGACAGCGCCATGCAATGACGCACTTGTCCCATCGCGTCAGGCTCGGGTTGTCAATGTTGGCCTCGAGTTTGTCCAAAATACGCAGACCTCCGTGCACCACGGCACGCAGTTCCCAGCCAATTCGCCCCTTGATGCGCTTGGGCAGGGCAATACCTTGCATCATCAATTCGCGGGCAAAGCGTTGCTCTTCTTCGACGGTGCAATTCAAAGGCAAATAGTCTCGGCTGCGGCGCATGTCTTTCTTGCGATCTTGCCAACAGTTGATGAGTTGCAAAGCGGTGCAAATGGCATCGCTTTGGCTCAGCGAGGCTGAATCGTCAATATCGTACAAATGCAGCATCAACCGGCCAATGGTGTTGGCCGAGCGTTGGCAATACTGCAACAGGTCTTCGCGCGATTTGTAGCGTTCTCCGGTGGCGGTATAGATGATGTCTTGCTCAAAAGCGTCGAGCAAGTTTTGCATTTGCACCATCGGCAATTTGAATTGGCGAATGATCTCTGCCAATGGCTCGAAAACATTGACCCAACGCGGATCAAAGCTGTAGTTGGGGGTCAGGCAGCGTGTGAGCTCATCTTTGTACTCTGAGAGCACGCGCAAACGCTCGTGGGCGGGCTCTTGGCCTTCGTCGGCCAAGTCATCGGCCACACGGGCAAAGTGGTAGATGGCGACCACAGCGGGGCGCAGTCGAGGCGGGCACAACCAGGAAGCGACGGGAAAGTTTTCGTAATGATCAATGGCGGACATGGCTGAATTGTCGCTTGTTGCGAAAGGGCTTTTTCATGGGTTAAGATTGCTGACCAGTTAGTTATTAATTTGTGAATACTTATGTACAACACAGTTTTGGTTGTTTTTCGATTTCTGGTGCTTGTTTGCTTGGCCAGTTTGTTGGTGGCATGTGGCAAAACCCAAGCGCCGCCGCCATTGGAGCGCGCTGTCAAGCTGATGACTTTGGGCCAGACTCAGCAAGCCGCTACGCAGAGCTATTCAGGCGAAATTCGCGCCCGCATTGAGGCGGGCTTGGGTTTTCGAGTGGCAGGCAAATTAACGGCGCGCTATGTCGAATTGGGTCAACACGTCAAGGCTGGCCAATTGCTGGCTGACATAGACCCGCAAGATTACGCCTTGTCTGCCCAAGCCGCGCAAGCGCAACTTTTAGGCGCGCAAACCAACCGCGATTTGGCGGCTTCTGACTTCAAACGCTACAAAGACTTGTTTGACCAGGGCTTCATCAGTGGTGCAGAGCTAGAGCGGCGTGAGGCCACATTCAAGGCCGCCCAAGCGCAGTGGGAGCAAGCCAAAGCCCAGCGTGATGTGCAATCTAACCAAGCCAGCTACACGCATTTGCTGGCCGATTCAGCGGGCGTGATTACTTCCATTGACGCCAACGTCGGCCAGGTGCTGGCGGTTGGGCAATCCGTGGTGCGCTTGGCGCAAGACGGTGCGCGCGACGTGGTGTTTGCTGTTCCCGAGGAGCAGCTCAACCAACTCAAGCCGGGGCAAAAGCTTGACATCAGCCTGTGGCAAAGCAAACAAACAACTCAAGCCCAAGTGCGCGATGTCGCTGCCAGCGCAGATCCTGTCACACGGACGTTTGCCGTCAAAGCGGCATTGCTCAACAGCACGACAGACCATCCGGCAGATTGGGTATTGGGTGCAACAGCCAATGTGTTCTTGCCCACGCAGCAAGCGCCGTTGGATCGCTTGGTGATTCCTACCAGCGCATTACGCTCTGATGCGAGTGGGACTTCGGTTTGGCTTTTTGATCCATCCACGTCAACCGTCAAAGCGCAGGTGGTGAATGTCAAAGGCATTGAAGACAACCAAGTGGTGATTGCGTCGGGCCTCACACTGGGCGACACCATCGTGACCACCGGTGTACATGTGTTGACTGAGGGACAAAAAGTCTCGATCTTCAAGTCAAGGCCTTGAGCTGTTATGAAGAACTTCAATTTATCCAAGTGGGCCATTGAGCACGCAGCCTTGACGCGCTATCTGATGGTGGCGCTGATGGTTCTGGGCATTGCTTCGTATTTTCAGTTGGGGCAAGACGAAGATCCGCCGTTTACCTTCAGAGCCATGGTGATCAGTGCGGCTTGGCCGGGCGCGACAGCGCAACAAATGGCGGAGCAGGTGACCGACAAAATTGAGCGTACTTTGCAAGAAGTACCCAATGTGGACCGTATTCGCAGCTACTCCAAACCGGGCGAAATGCTCATCTTGTTTCAGGTGAAAGATTCGACCCGTCCGCAAGAAGTTCAGCAAACTTGGTACACCGTGCGAAAAAAAATTGGCGACATGCGCTCTACGCTGCCGCGCAATGTACAAGGCCCAGTCTTCAATGATGAGTTTGGCGATGTGTTTGGGGTTATTTATGCCCTAGATGCGCCGGGTTTCAGCTCGGCCGAAGTCAAACGCATGTCAGACGACATACGCCAAGCTTTGTTGCATGTCACAGATGTGGCCAAGGTAGAGCAATATGGCGTTCAGGACGAAAAAATATACGTTGAAATTTCGCAAAAGCGCTTGGTGCAACTGGGGCTAGACCTCAATGGTGTGTTGGCGCAACTGGGCCAACAAAACGCCGTTGAAGATTCGGGCGCGATTCAATCCACCCAAGATGCCATCCGTCTTCGCATCACGGGGCAATTTGACACCGAAGAAGCGCTGCGACTGATGCCCATTCGCGGTAGCTCTGGTCAACAAGTCAAGCTGGGCGACATAGCTCAAGTCAAGCGCGGGTATGTGGAGCCAGCAACCGTCAAGATGCATTACCAAGGTAAAAATGTCATTGGCTTGGGCGTGTCCATGGCCAAGGGCGGTGACATCATTGCTTTGGGCAAGGCGCTCAACGAAGCCACCCAACGCATTGAGCGCAGCTTGCCAGCTGGCGTGCAGTTGCTCAAAGTGCAAGACCAACCGCAAGCGGTGAGTCAGTCGGTGGGAGAGTTCATTCACGTGCTGATTGAAGCGGTGGTGATTGTGTTGTTGGTGAGCTTTGTGGCCCTGGGTTTGCACAAAGGGGGACGCTACGGTTGGTACGTAGATATTCGCCCCGGCTTGGTGGTCGCTATCACCATTCCCTTGGTGTTGTCGATGACCTTTTTGGCCATGAACTATTGGGGCATAGGGCTGCACAAAATTTCGCTCGGCTCGCTCATCATTGCTTTGGGATTATTGGTCGATGACGCCATCATCGCTGTTGAAATGATGGTGCGAAAAATGGAAGAGGGCTTTGACAAAGTAGCCGCAGCCAGTTACGCCTACAACGTCACGGCCATGCCCATGTTGACGGGCACGCTCATCACAGCCACAGGTTTTTTGCCGATCGGTTTGGCACGCTCGACCGTGGGCGAATACACCTACGCTATTTTTGCAGTCACCGTCATTGCCTTGGTGTTGAGTTGGTGGGTGTCGGTCTACTTTGTGCCTTATTTGGGGACTTTGTTGCTCAAGGTCAAACACCACAGCGCGGGGGAGAGTACTGAGTCTTTTGATGGTGCGTTCTACGAAAAGTTTAGATTCTTAGTCACTTGGTGTGTGGTCAATCGCTGGAAGGCCATTGGCATCACGGTGCTCATATTTGTCATGGGCATTGTGGGCATGAGCCAAGTGCAGCAACAGTTTTTCCCTGATTCCAGCCGACCCGAAATCTTGGTTGACCTCTCTTTTGTGGAGGGGACGGCGATTGCCGCTAACGAAGCCGTGACGCAGCGCATTGAAGATCGATTGCGCCAAGAAAAAGGCGTTCAATCCTTGGCCACATGGATTGGTTCTGGAGCTCCGCGTTTTTACCTGCCACTCGATCAGCAGTTCCCGCAGTCCAATTTTTCTCAAATTATTGTGTTGCCAAACTCGTTGGCCGAGCGCGAGACCTTGCGGCTGAGCTTGCCCGCCATGCTGCAACAAGAATTTCCTGAAGTTCGTGCTCGCGTCAAACTGTTGCCCAATGGGCCACCCGTGCCGTATCCGGTTCAATTTCGAGTGGTCGGGCCTGATCCAAAAATGCTGCGCCAACATGCCGACGAGGTCAAAGCCTTAATGCGCGCCAATCCGACCACACGCGGCGTCAACGACAACTGGAATGAATCGGTCAAAGTCTTGAATATGGAGATTGACCAAGCCAAAGCGCGTACTTTGGGCGTGAGCAGCCAGTCGATTGCGCAAAGTTTGCACACCTTGTTTGTGGGCTCCAATGTGGAGCAATTCCGCGAAGACAACAAACTCATCGATGTGGTGCTGCGCCAACCTCTGAACGAGCGCGATGCCATCAGCGACATCAACAACGCCTATATTTCCACCGCCTCAGGCAAGCTCATTCCGGCTGGGCAAATTCTCAAGCCTGTATTGAATTGGGAGCCAGGTGTGATGTGGCGCGAAGGGCGTGAATACGCCATTACCGTGCAATGCGACATTGCTGAAGGCTTGCAAGGCGCAACGGTGACCCAACAGCTCATGCCCGAGTTGCTCAAACTTCAAGCCAGCTGGGCGCAAAACTCAATTGCCAATTACCGTGTCGAAGTGGCAGGTGCGGTGGAGGAAAGCTCCAAAGGCTCTAGCTCTATCTCGGCGGGCATGCCTTTGATGTTGTTCATCACCTTCACTTTGTTGATGCTGCAATTGCATAGCTTTAGCCGAACCGTCTTGGTCTTCCTCACGGGACCTTTGGGCATCGCGGGTGTGGCATTCGCTTTGTTGGTGCTCAACCGACCGTTTGGATTTGTGGCCTTGCTGGGCGTGATTGCCTTGATGGGCATGATTCAGCGCAATTCGGTCATCTTGATCGACCAAGTTGAGCGTGATCGCGAGGCCGGTGTGCCCACTTGGAAGGCCATTGTCGAGTCCGCTGTGCGACGCTTGCGCCCGATTGTGTTGACCGCCGCAGCCGCTGTGCTGGCCATGATTCCGCTCACCCGCAGCGTGTTTTGGGGGCCGATGGCGGTGGCCATCATGGGCGGCTTGATTGTGGCGACAGTGCTCACTTTATTGGCCTTACCCGCCATATATGCAGCGTGGTTTAAGGTCGAAGTGCCAAAACAGGGCGCTTAACAGGATAAAATTCGCAGTTAACCTTAAAAAAACCGCGCGGGTGGCGAAATTGGTAGACGCACCAGGTTTAGGTCCTGACGGTAGCAATACTGTGGGGGTTCGAGTCCCCCCCCGCGCACCAAACTCATCATGGGCAGCAAAGTTGCTGTCCATGCTAAATGCCAAATTAGGAGAAATTAAATGGCTGTGACTGTTGAAACCTTGGAAAAACTGGAGCGCAAAATCTCTTTTACGCTGCCCGTGGAAGTGATCTCCAAGGAAGTGGATACGCGTTTGAAAAGCTTGGCTCGCAAAGTCAAGGTCGATGGTTTCCGTCCCGGCAAAGTGCCGATGAACATCGTGGCGCAACGCTACGGCTACTCGGTTCACTACGAAGTCATGAATGACAAAGTGGGTCAGTTGTTCAGCGAAGCCGCCAACGAAGCCAAATTGCGTGTCGCAGGCCAGCCCCGTATTTCTGAAAAAGAAGGCGCACCCGAAGGTCAAATGCAGTTTGACGCGGTGTTTGAGGTCTATCCTGAAGTCAAGTTTGCAGAGCTCGCCGGCATTGAAGTCGAAAAAGCCTCTGCCGAAGTGACTGACGAAGCCATTGACAAAACCATTGAAATTTTGCGCAAACAACGCCGCAGCTTCGCGCAACGCGGCTTGAACAGCGGTGCTGAAGACAGCGACCGCGTCACCATTGACTTCGAAGGCAAAATCGACGGCGAACCCTTTCAAGGCGGCAAAGCCGAAGACTTCCAGTTCTTGCTGGGCGAAGGCCAAATGCTCAAAGAATTCGAAGACGCAGTGCGCGGCATGAAGTCAGGCGAGAGCAAAACATTCCCCTTGAGCTTCCCCGCCGACTACCACGGCAAAGACGTGGCTGGCAAACAAGCCGACTTCTTGGTGACCTTGAAGAAAGTCGAAGCCGCCCATTTGCCCGAAGTGACAGATGAATTGGCCAAGTCTTTGGGCGTGGCTGATGCCACCGTGGCGGGCTTGCGCGAAGACATCAAGAAAAACTTGGAGCGTGAAGTCAAATTCCGCTTGGCAGGTCGCAACAAACAAGCTGCATTGGACGCTGTCGTGGCCAAAGCCGAACTCGACTTGCCCAACGCCAGCGTGCAAGCTGAGTTGGAACGCATGGTTGAAGGCGCACGTGCTGACCTCAAACAACGCGGCATCAAAGACGCGGACAAAGCGCCTATTCCTGAAGACATCTTCCGCCCACAAGCCGAAAAACGCGTGCGTTTGGGCTTGGTCGTGGCTGAATTGGTGCGCAACAACGAATTGCACGCCACGGCAGAGCAAATCAAAGCCCACATCCAAGAATTGGCCGCCAGCTACGAAAAACCTGAAGATGTGGTGCGTTGGTACTACAGCGACATGGAGCGTTTGGGACAAGTTGAAGCCGTGGTCATTGAAAATAACGTGACTGACTTCATCTACTCCAAAGCCAAAGTGACCGACAAAGCAGTGTCCTTTGACGAATTGATGGGTCAATCCTGATCTACACCCCACAAGGAAACAACATGAGCGCATTGGACACACAAGGCCTGGGCATGATCCCGATGGTCATTGAGCAGTCAGGCCGCGGTGAGCGGTCTTACGATATTTATTCGCGTTTGCTCAAAGAACGTGTGATTTTCTTGGTCGGCCCAGTCAACGACCAAACCGCCAACTTGGTGGTGGCGCAGTTGTTGTTCTTGGAGAGCGAAAACCCTGACAAAGACATTTCGCTCTACATCAACTCTCCCGGCGGTTCGGTGAGTGCTGGCATGTCGATTTTCGACACCATGAACTTCATCAAACCCGCAGTCTCAACGCTTTGCATCGGCATGGCGGCGAGCATGGGCGCGTTTTTGTTGGCCGCAGGCGAGAAGGGCAAGCGTTTTTCATTGCCCAACTCCAAGGTCATGATTCACCAACCTTTGGGCGGTGCCCAAGGCCAAGCCACTGAAATTGAGATTCAGGCGCGTGAAATCTTGAAAACCCGTGAGCAGCTCAACAAAATCTTGGCTGAACGCACCGGCCAGCCGCTGGACAAAATTGAGCGTGATACGGAGCGTGACTACTTTTTGAGCGCTGCCGAGGCTAAAGATTACGGCCTGATTGACGAAGTCATCAACAAGCGTCCCTGATTTTTAGAATCTGGTTTGGCGGCGTTTGAACCTGCCTTGAGGGCAGGGCAAGCGCCGTTTTGTTTTTTTGTATCATCACCCATACAAGAGTTTTGTAAAGATTTCACACATGGCTGACAAAAAAGGCTCATCTGGCGAGAAAACGCTGTACTGCTCGTTTTGCGGCAAGAGCCAACACGAGGTCAAAAAACTCATCGCAGGCCCGTCTATCTTTATTTGTGACGAATGCATTGACTTGTGTAACGAAATCATCCGCGACGAGTTGCCGGTTGACGAAATCAAAGACGGTGCCAAGCGCGATTTGCCCACGCCCGCAGAAATCAAGGCCAATTTGGACAATTACGTCATTGGTCAAGAGTTCGCAAAGCGCACGCTGGCCGTTGCCGTCTACAACCACTACAAACGTCTCAAGCACAAGCAAGACGCCAAAAAAGACGATGTCGAGCTCTCCAAAAGCAATATTTTGCTGATTGGCCCCACAGGTTCGGGCAAAACTTTGCTGGCGCAAACCTTGGCGCGCATGTTGGACGTGCCTTTTGTCATGGCCGACGCCACCACCTTGACCGAAGCCGGTTATGTGGGCGAGGACGTGGAGAACATCATTCAAAAGTTGCTGCAAAGCTGCAACTACGATGTTGATCGCGCCCAGCGCGGTATTGTCTACATCGACGAAATTGACAAAATTTCTCGCAAATCGGACAACCCGTCCATCACCCGTGACGTCTCGGGCGAGGGCGTGCAACAGGCCTTGCTCAAACTGATCGAAGGCACGATGGCCAGCATTCCGCCCCAAGGCGGACGCAAGCATCCCAACCAAGACTTTTTGCAAATCGACACGACCAACATCTTGTTCATTTGCGGCGGCGCGTTTGCGGGCTTGGAAAAAGTCATCGAGAGCCGCACCGAGGCGTCAGGCATTGGTTTTGGCGCGACTGTCAAAAGCAAGCTCAACCGCAGTCTGACCGATGTGTTTGGCGAAGTTGAACCACAAGACATCATCAAATTCGGCCTCATTCCAGAGTTGGTAGGGCGTATGCCCGTGGTGGCGACCTTGGCTGAACTGACCGAAGACGCCTTGTTGCAAATCTTGACCGAACCGAAAAACGCTTTGGTCAAGCAATACAACAAACTGTTCATGATGGAGGGCGCGGAGCTTGAAATTCGCCCCACCGCGCTGCGCGCCATTGCCAAAAAAGCCTTGGCCAGAAAAACAGGTGCACGCGGACTGCGTTCTATCCTTGAACAAGCGCTGATTGACACCATGTTCGAGTTACCCAACCTCAACAATGTTGAGAAAGTGGTGGTGGAAGATTCCACCATCGAAGAAAACAAGCCGCCGCTGATGGTCTACCGAGAGGCCGCCAAAAAGGCTTGACGATTGATTTTTGGGGCAGCACACAGGTGTCTGTCCCTTTTTATTGGAAGGTTTGACCATGTCTGGACATCCCCCTTTGCCCGCTGTTGCGATGGATTTGCCCATGTTGCCTTTGCGCGATGTGGTGGTCTTTCCGCACATGGTGATTCCTCTGTTTGTGGGACGCCCAAAGAGCATCAAAGCGCTTGAGGCGGCCATGACCAGCGATAGACGCATCATGTTGGTCGCGCAAAAAGCCGCTGCCAAAGACGAGCCTACCGTGGGCGATATGTTTGAGATGGGCTGCGTCTCCACCATCTTGCAAATGCTCAAACTGCCCGATGGCACAGTCAAAGTCTTGGTCGAGGGACAGCAGCGGGCACATGTCAACGGCATCGAAGACGGCGAATCCCATTTTGTGGCTCACCTCACGCCGGTTGAAACACAAGCCGACGGCAATGAATCCGAGGTGGAGGCCCTGCGCCGCGCCGTCATGCAGCAGTTTGACCAATACGTCAAACTGAACAAAAAAATCCCGCCTGAAATTTTGACTTCCATCGTCAGCATTGACGACTCAGGCCGCTTGGCCGACACCATTGCTGCGCACTTGCCGCTCAAGCTGGAAAACAAACAGTTGGTGCTCGACTTGGCTTCGGTGCGTGATCGCCTTGAAAATCTCTACGAACAACTCGAGCGTGAAGTTGAGATTTTGAACGTGGACAAAAAAATCCGTGGCCGCGTCAAGCGCCAAATGGAGAAAAACCAGCGCGATTTCTACCTCAACGAACAAGTCAAAGCCATTCAAAAAGAGCTGGGCGAAGGCGAAGAGGGCGCGGACATTGAAGAGGTTGAGAAAAAAATCAAGGCCGCCCGTATGCCCCAAGAGGCACGCAAAAAGGCCGACGCTGAGTTGAAAAAACTCAAACTCATGTCGCCCATGTCGGCCGAAGCCACGGTGGTGCGCAACTACATTGATGTGCTCGTCGGCTTGCCTTGGCACAAGAAAACCAAAATCAAACACGACCTGGGCAATGCCGAAGGCGTGTTGAACGAAGACCACTTTGGTTTGGAAAAAGTCAAAGACCGCATTCTTGAATATCTTGCTGTGCAACAGCGTGTGGACAAGGTCAAAGCACCGATTCTGTGCTTGGTGGGGCCACCCGGCGTGGGCAAAACCTCGCTTGGGCAATCCATTGCCAAAGCCACAGGGCGCAAGTATGTGCGCATGGCCTTGGGCGGAATGCGTGACGAAGCCGAAATTCGTGGCCATCGCCGCACCTACATTGGCGCCATGCCGGGCAAGGTGTTGCAAAGCTTGACCAAAGTCGGCACGCGCAATCCTTTGTTCTTGTTGGATGAGATCGACAAGCTGGGCACCGATTTTCGTGGCGACCCTTCCAGCGCTTTGCTGGAGGTGCTCGATCCTGAACAAAACAACAAGTTTGGCGACCACTATGTGGAAGTCGATTACGACTTGAGCGATGTGATGTTTGTGGCGACATCCAACAGCATGAACATCCCGCCCGCGCTGCTTGACCGCATGGAAGTCATTCGTTTGTCGGGGTACACCGAGGACGAAAAAACCAACATTGCCATCAAGTATTTGCTGCCCAAACAGTTGAAAAACAACGGCGTCAAAGAAGAAGAGCTGGCGGTGGACGAGGACGCGGTGCGCGACATTGTGCGCTACTACACCCGCGAAGCGGGCGTGCGCTCGCTCGAACGCGAATTGTCCAAAATTTGCCGCAAAGTCGTCAAAGCCTTGTTGCTCAAGCAAATGCAGCCCCAAGTCAAAGTCACTTCCAAGAATTTGGATGAGTTCTTGGGCGTTCGCAAATACAACTATGGCCGCGCCGAAGCGCAAAACCAAGTGGGTCAAGTGGTGGGCTTGGCGTGGACCGAGGTGGGTGGCGATTTGCTGACCATTGAAGCCGCCGTCATGACCGGCAAAGGCACCATCACCCGCACCGGCTCGCTGGGCGATGTGATGAAAGAATCGGTCGAAGCTGCCCGCACGGTGGTGCGCAGCCGCGCTCGCTTGCTGGGCATTGCCGACGACTTGCTGGAAAAACGCGACATCCACATTCACGTACCCGATGGCGCAACGCCCAAAGATGGCCCCAGCGCAGGTGCAGCCATGACCACGGCCTTGGTGTCTGCCTTGACGGGCATTCCTGTGCGCGCCGACGTGGCCATGACGGGGGAAATTACCCTGCGCGGCGAAGTCACGGCCATTGGCGGTTTGAAAGAAAAACTGTTGGCGGCTTTGCGTGGTGGCATCAAAACGGTGTTGATTCCAGAAGAGAACGTCAAAGACCTACAAGAGATTCCAGAAAACGTGAAAAACGGACTGGAAATCGTGCCGGTCAAGTGGATAGACAAAGTGCTGGAAATCGCTCTGGAGCGCTTGCCAACCCCTTTGCCGGATGACGCGCCTGTGGTGGCTGCCACAGCGGACGCCGCCGCCGTCAAAGCCGAGGCAGTGAAACACTGATTTTTTGCCTCTGCGTCACAGGAGAAGCAAAAAATGCGTTACAATGACAGCTTCTGCGGGAATAGCTCAGTTGGTAGAGCGCAACCTTGCCAAGGTTGAGGTCGCGAGTTCGAGCCTCGTTTCCCGCTCCAAATAAAAAAAGGGAAGCAACGGCTTCCCTTTTTCATCCATCACGGCGCGATAGCAAAGCGGTTATGCACCGGATTGCAAATCCGTGTAGGTCGGTTCGACTCCGGCTCGCGCCTCCATATAAATCAAGCACTTAGCGCAATCTAAGTGCTTTTTTTGTGCCAGAAATGAAACTAGACTTCGACTATTGAAGCGGCCGAATGGCGTTCTCAATATTCATAAATATAGGCCTTCCATCTGGCGTGTTGAGAGGAATGACTTTTTCCTGCTCACCAGCTTTGGCTGGAATCAATGCGCATAGGCTAGGGCTTGTGCGAAGTTCCCCATTCAATTCCACTTCGATCACGGCAATCACCAGTTGAACGTCTGACAATATTTCTTTGACTCTCATGTGCACTCCTTGAATTTTCTGGGGTGAGGGGAAGCAATGTGGGCATGTTTGATCTAGCCATCATTACGGATGCGGTAGGCCTACCTGCGCCTAACCAGCAACTATAGCTTTAGGGCGGGATTAGACCTTGGAGCATTTCAGTGTGAAGGCCAACCTTGTCGGCTATTGGACATGGCGCTCTTGTAGCGTCCCATACACTGCTGCACACATATGACAACATCACAAGCTCCCTCTGGCGTGATTTATTGGTTCAGAAACGACCTGCGCCTGCACGACAACCCCGCCTTGCGTCATGCCATTGCGCTGGCTGATGATCACAATACTTGGCTGCTGCCGGTTTACGTTCACGACACCGCACTGAAGCTGACCAGCCCTTGGGGCTTTGTTCGCACCAGTGATCACCGCCTTGCTTGGACTGAAATGGCGGTGAGCGATGTGAGGCGGCAATTGGCTGGGTTGGGAAGCCATTTGCTGCAAATCACTGGCGATCCCAGTGATGTGTTGGCCGAATTGATGGCGCGCCTCAGCGCCCGCACCTTGGTGTGCGAGGAGATTGCCGCACCCTATGAGCAGGCTCATATTCGCGCCCTTCAAAAACATGGACTGGATGTGCAAACGGTGTGGCAATCCACGCTGATGGCGCCTGAGCAACTGCCCTTCGCGCCGAAAGATGTACCCGACGAGTTTTCTAGTTTTCGACGTGCAGTTGAGCGCCACAAGTTCAACCCAGCGCAACCAGCGTCTTCCATCACGCGTATGCCTATCTTGCCAGCGCACCCATCGCTTGATGGGTTGGCAACGACACCCAGCGCATCTCATACATTCGCTCCGCTGAACGACCCTCGCTCGGCTTTTCCTTGGTCGCAACCTGCGTTTCATGGCGGTGAATGTGCTGCCCTTGCACACTTGCAGAATTACTGCAGCCGTGGTTTGCCGCACAGCTACAAGGCCACGCGCAACGGGCTTTATGGGGCTGATTACTCTACCAAGTGGTCACCTTGGTTGGCCACAGGTGCACTGTCTCCTCGCCAAGCGTGGGCTGCCATTCAGGCTTTTGAGTCAGAGCATGGCGCCACAGAAAGCACGTATTGGATCGGCTTCGAATTGTTGTGGCGCGACCACTTCCGCTGGTTGCACCATAAATACGGTGAGCGCATGTATTGGCAACGAGGTTTGTCAGACGCACCATTGCAAGCTCAAACGCACAACGCACGCGGCTTCGAACGCTGGTGTAGCGGGCAAACAGGCCACGCGCTGATCGATGCAGGCATGCGCGAGCTCAATGCCACAGGCTATTCGTCCAACCGCTTGCGACAAAACCTGGCGAGTTATTTGATTCACGATTTACGCTGCGATTGGCGTGTCGGTGCGGCATGGTTTGAAGCGCAGTTGATTGACTTTGATGTTTACAACAACCAAGGTAACTGGTTGTACCTGAGCGGCCGCGGAACAGATCCCAGAGGGTCTAGACGCTTCAATCCGGACAAGCAAGCCAATGACTATGACGCCGATGGGGCTTACCGCAGGCTCTGGAAGTAAGCCTCTGGCTTTCTACAACACATGGGACAGGTTGACTGACGATCTCAACTAAAAACCATGCCACCATCCATGTGGATGGATTGTCCAGTCATGCCCCGCGCGCCTTGCGAGGCCAAGAAAACCGCCATTTGGGCAATTTCTTGAGGCTGCATCATGCGACCCAGAGGCACGCGCGAAAGGGCGGCTTTTTCAAAATCTTCAATCGATGTACCCGCGCTGTGTGAGGCTTGTGCCTTGAGTTCATCGAGCATGTCGGTCTCAACAAAGCCTGGGCAAATGGCATTGACCGTGACTTGGTAGGCGCTGGCTTCTAGAGCGACGCAGCGTGTCAATCCGACAACCGCGTGTTTGCTGACGTTGTAGGCGCTTTGGTTGCGAGATCCCCATTTGCCGGCTGTTGAGGCAATGTTGATGATGCTGCCGCTTCGGCGTTGCTGCATGGGCGTGAGGCAGGCTTGAGTGAAATGCAAAACGCCAAACAAATTGACGTCAAGCATGTCTTGGAAATCTTGGGTGCTGTAGTCGAGAAAAGGTTTCGAACGATAAACCCCAGCGTTGTTTACCAAGACATCGATGTGACCAAATTTACTTTGAGTTTTTTCAACTGCCTCAAAACAGGCTGCACGGTCGGTGACGTCTAAGGCCAGCGTCAAGACGCGTTGTGCGTCGAGTTGTAGTTCATCGGCCAATGCATCGAGTTGAGTTTTGTTTCTTGCGATCAAACACAGCGCAGCGCCTTCGTTTGCGAAAGCTTGCGCAATGCTGCGTCCAATGCCACGACTGGCACCCGTGATGATGGCCACAGAGTTTTGTAGTTGGGCTTGCAATTTCGTCTCCGATGTATGGTTTTCTGAGTTGGCTTTTTTTTGGTTGCCTGATTCTGCTATGGATTACAAACATCACATATTGAAGCATCTGCCAAATGTTGGAGGGGCAATTCTTCATACTGGGTATGAAGACAGGATGGGCAATGCCATTGTTGAGCAATTGCACCTCTTGTTTTATTGCCGCACGACTGGCAAGGCAGGCCAGCTATTGTCTTGTTGATCCAATAGCCTGGGGAGTCACATTGTGGACAAAGCGATTTCAATTGCCGCAAAAGGTCCTTCAACGCATTGCGAATCACGCCTTGGCGAGTTGGGTTGCCAAAGGCTCGCAAATCGTTTTCTATCCATAGCATGCTGTTGGGTGCTGCTTTTTTTATTTCCCTAAAAGCATCCACCAGCGCGGCTCTGTCTTTTAAACCCTTGTGAATTTTTGTGTGGTGTTGATCCTCAGAACGCAGGTTGAGGTAGTGAGATGGAAATTGCGCTTCACTGGCAAAACTATCCAACTGTTCCAAAGTCTCTATGAGTTTGCTAGAACTTTGCGCAGGACCTTGCGCCACGCCCTTTATTTCGAGTTGTCGCTCCTCGTCCACCCACAGCAACAACTCAGTATTCCAAGGCATCAAGCCGCCAAAGGGGTCTGCGCCAAAAGCGCCCTCGCTGGCCAGGCCAATGCGCAATTGCGTCAGCGACATGCCTATTTTTGCTTTTTGTCTGGCGGCATCGAGTTGGGAGCCTTGGCGTTGGATGTCGCCGGTGAAGGTTCCTAATTGATCTGTGTCATAGGCGTCGGTGTGAATGAGGCGACAGCCCAGTTGTTCTTCCAACGCATCCCTGACCAAGGATTCTTTGCCGTGTTGGGTGAGGAATGCGACACCTTGGTTGTGGTATTTGGTCATATCAGTTTGGGGTGATGCACTTCAAGCCAATAGAGTTTGAGCCAGCTGAACGTATAGGGGGATTCCAAGCAAGATGTTCAATGGAAATGTAATGCCTAAACTCAAGCCAAAATACAAAGACGGGTTGGCCTCTGGCAGTGCATAGCGCAAGACCGCTGGAACGGCAATATAAGAAGCACTGGCTGCAAGAACCATCAACAAGGCTCCATTGCCTGGACTCAAGTTCAACAAGCTCGCCAATGCAAGAGCAAGGCTGGCATGCACGATGGGACCCAAAATTGCGTAACCAATCAAAGCGGGCGATGTGCCTTTGATCTGCGACAGATTGCGCGCTGTCATCAAGCCCATGTCGAGCAGAAAAAACGACAGCATGCCTTTGAACAAATCGCCTGAAAAAGGCTGCATTGCCGCTTTGCCTGTGTCGCCGGAGAGAATGCCGATCACCATGGATCCCAAAAGTAGCAATTGCGCGCCGTCGGTGAACGATTCATGCAAGACCTTGCCGATCTGAATTTTGTTTGAGCCCTCAAGCCCCGAACTCAATGTCGCCTCTTGGTTTTTTTGCCGCAAGGTATTGGCAAATACAACCGCCCAAATGATGGCCGGCGACTCCATCAACGCCATGGCGGCGGCCATGTGTCCGCCATAAGCAATTTGGTGGGTTTCCAAATACTGCACGGTCGTCACAAAAGTCACGGCACTGACCGAACCATAGGTTGCAGCCACCGCCGCAGCATCAAATTGGGGAATGACGTGTTTCAAAACCCAATAACCAATCAGCGGAATAGTCAAGGCCAACGCAATGGCGGCCAACAGACTGATGCCAACTTCGCTGGTCAAGCCCGAATGCGAGAGGGCAAACCCCCCTTTGAGACCCAAGGCCATCAACAGATAAAGCGATAAAAAACGAGAGATGGCTGAGGGAATTTCTAAATTCGATTTCAACGCGCCAGCCAGCACACCGAATATGAAAAAGAGTACCGAGGGATCGAGTAAGTTTTGCATGGTTTTCTCCTTGCAATGAATCCTAGGTTTTAAGATGAATTTTGTAAAATCGATTCTTCAATCAAAATACATCAGTGAAAACTTATGAATATCACGTTTCGGCAATTGCGATTGTTTCAAGCCTTGGCCGATCACGGCAGTGTGAGCGCAGCGGCCAAAGCCTTGCATGTCACGCAGCCCACCGCGTCGATGCAATTGAAAGAGATCACAAACTCGATAGGTCTTCCCTTGTACGAGGTAATTGGTAAAAAAGTTTATTTAACCGATATGGGGCAACAACTGGCGGCTAAGGCACGGGACATATCGCAAACGTGGGAATCGTTCGAACAAGCGGTTCACGCATCCAAAGGGCTCACGCAAGGAAGATTGAAGATTGCGGTGGTGAGCACCGCCAAATACTTCATGCCGCGATTGATTGGCTCTTTTTGCAAACGGCATCCCGCTATCGATGTGTCGCTTGAAATTTTGAACCGAGATGGTGTTTTAGAGCGGCTTGAACACAACAGGGATGACCTCTACATCATGTCGATGCCGCCAGACGATATTCATCTGAACGATGAAATTTTTATGCCCAACCCGATTGTGGTGATTGCCGCCTCCACCTCGGCATTGGCCAAGAAAAAGCAGATCGACATGAGCGACTTGATCAAGCAGCGATTTATCCTGCGCGAGAAGGGGTCGGGCACCCGAATGGTGGCCGATAAATTTTTCTCAAAAATAAAATTTCACCCTGATGTGCGCTTAGAGCTAGGCAGCAACGAAGCTGTCAAAGAAGCGGTAGCAGGTGGTTTGGGGATTGGCGTGATTTCCCAACATGCCTTGCACGGACACCTCAAAGAAAACGGAACCTGCGTGATCCCCGTTCAGGGCTTTCCTTTGAAGTCAGCTTGGCATTTGGTTCACTATGCTGCAAAGAATTTATCGCCAGTCGCGACCGAGTTCAAACAGCACGTGATCACAGAAATCAAAAATACATCGTCTTAAATCAGCGCGTCCAACGGGTGTGGAATTTGCCTTCTCGGTCAATGCGCTGGTAGGTGTGCGCGCCAAAGTAGTCGCGTTGCGCTTGGAGCAAGTTGGCGGGCAAACGGGCTGAGCGATACGCGTCGTAATACGACAAGGCACTCATGAAGGCGGGGGCGGGCACACCTTGCAAGGCCGCTTGCGCAACCACTTCTCGCAGACTCTGTTGGGCGTCATGCATCAGGTGTGCGAAGTGGCTGTCCACCAATAAATTGGGAATGTCGGGCGCGGCATCGAAGGCGCGTCGAATGTCTTCGAGCAGTTGTGCGCGGATGATGCAACCAGCTCGCCAGACTTTGGCGATGCGTTCGTAAGACAAACTCCAACCGTACTCGCGGTCGGCGGCGCGCAACAAGGCGAAGCCTTGAGCGTAGGCGCAAATTTTCGCGGCCAAAAGGCCTTGTCGAATTTTGGGCAACAAGATGGCGGCGTCTGCGTGGGGCTGTTTCTTGGGGCCGGTGAGCACTTGGGAGGCAGCAACTCGTTCCGTTTTGAGTGAACTCACGGTGCGCGCGAAGACGGCATCGGCAATGGTGGGCGCGGTCACGCCCAAATCCAGCGCCACTTGGCTCGTCCATTTGCCGGTTCCTTTTTGTTCTGCGGTGTCCAAGATCATGTTGACCAAGGCTTCTTCGCTCTCTGGGTCTTGGGTGGCCAAAATGTCGGCGGTGATACCGATCAGGTAGCTGCTCAATTCGCCTTGGTTCCAATCACGGAAGACTTCACTCATTTGCTGAGGCGAGAGTCCGAGCAAATGGTGCATCAGCCAATAAGCCTCGCAAATCATTTGCATGTCGGCGTATTCGATGCCGTTGTGCACCATCTTGACAAAATGTCCCGCGCCGCCAGAGCCCATCCAGTCACAACAGGGTTGCCCGTCATCGGCTTTGGCTGAGATGGCTTGCAGCATGGGCGCGACCAAAGGCCAGGCCTCGGGTGAACCGCCCGGCATCAGGGCGGGGCCCCGCAACGCGCCTTCTTCGCCACCGCTCACGCCCGAGCCCACATACAAAATGCCCGTGCCTTCGAGAGCGGCCATGCGACGTGCGGTGTCGCTGTAGAGTGAGTTGCCGCCGTCTATCACGATATCGCCAGCCGACAGCAGGGGGCGCAACTGTTGCAGCACAGTGTCAACCGCAAGCCCTGCAGGCACCATGATTAAGATGCGGCGTGGCATTTGCAAGCTGGCAACGAGCTCGCTCAGGCTGTCAGCACATCGTGTTTGCAGGCCTTGG
Source organism: uncultured Burkholderiales bacterium (assembly GCA_903832625.1). Taxonomy (GTDB): domain Bacteria; phylum Pseudomonadota; class Gammaproteobacteria; order Burkholderiales; family Burkholderiaceae_C; genus Limnohabitans. Next base: position 38,545 of record CAILCI010000036.1, read on the forward strand.
GTTCGGTATGAAAATTGCAGTCGCTTGTCAGAATCAAGGTCAAATCCGCAAACGCTGAAGCCGTGGCTTTCAAAATTCAGGGCGAGGTTTTCGCCCATGACGCCTAGGCCAATCAGGCCCAAGTTTTGGGAAGTGGTGTTGCTCATCGGTATGTTCAAAGGGTGAAAAATATATATGAGTCGTTAGTGATAAATTAAGAAAAACATTTTAAAAAAATTCCAAAACACAATAATTAAAATAAATATATGCAAATTTATATCGGTTTGGTTTGGCAAACATGTGGCGAATCGTTTCAGTTTTGGATCATTTGATCAGATCGCGTTGTGGTGTGACGCATGGCTCAAAAAGTAATGCGTCACAAGTTGTTATTTTTTCTCATCGCTGGTTTTGAACCAACCCGACACCGTGTTGACAGTGGAGTCGTAAGCAGAATTCACGGTGGAACAGGCGGTGAGATTTAAAAACAAAAAGCCCATGATGGACAAGGCAAAGATTTTGAAAGTTTTTTTCATGGTGTCTCCAATTGGTAGGGACTCTAATATAAGCAAATTTTCATGGAAATTTGACCAAAGAAACAGTTCGACAGGGTCAAATTCGCGTTTGAGGTCAAATATTGCACCTTGTTTCGATTTCAAACTCATCTATATTAGCAACTTCAAACCAAAAAAGGACATTTATGTTTAGTCATGTCATGGTCGGCGCCAATGATTTGGAGGCTTCAAAAAAATTCTATGACGCTGTTCTGGGTGCTTTGGGTATTGCACCTGGCATGATGAACAATGGCACACGGTATTTTTATCGCAGTCCCACGGGTTCTTTCTCCATCACCCAGCCTCTTGATGGGCAACTGGCAACTCACGCCAACGGCGGAACAATTGGATTTCTGGCCAAATCACTCGAGCAAGTGCAAGCCTTTCACGCAGCCGGACTTGCCAATGGCGGGACAGCATGCGAAGACCCACCCGGCCCAAGAGAGGGACCATTTGGTGCGCTCAATCTGGCGTATCTTCGCGATCCATCAGGCAATAAGATTTGTGCCTTGCACCGACCTGCTAAGCCAGCTTGATTCGCAGTCAATTTAACCCGCGTCAATTTCCCAGTTTTTCAAAATCCGCGTCGAGTTTTGACAGCGAGGATGCAATTTGCTCACGCCGCGCTTTGATCCAAGCGTCTTGCTCTGCCACGCGCTGCTGGGCAAGCTTGATCATGCGATCCATTTCCGCTTTTTGCGGCCCTCCTGCAGTTGTGCGATTTTGGACAATGGCGACGGGATCCAAGCAGGCGCGAAATTCTGCTTCTGACAGAGGCAATTGCGGGGGCAAGTCCAGGTCTTTTACCGTTTCGCTGTAGATGCGCTGTGCTTGGGCGTAGGGGAAATTCAGGGGCTTGATGTCTTGTGCCTTGGCATAGTCAACCACTTCCGAGGCAAAGTGATGGCCGACGCGAAAAGGCAGTTTGTATTTGCGCATCAACACATCGGCAAGCTCTTGTGAGGCCGTCCAATCGCTGTTGAGTTCTTCCAGCGCGCGGGTGGGGTCCAACACGAGGTTGTTGAGGATACGGTTCCAGTTGGTCAGCACGGTGATGGCGCTTTGCATCATGGCGACTGTGTTGCGGCCATCTTTGGGGTCTTGCATACCGGGCGGAATATTGTGCGCTTGAATTGCGACGCCCATGCCCAGCGTGAGCGCAGTGGATGCCTCTCGTCGAGTGCTGTTGAGCAGGCCGGGGTTGCGTTTTTGTGGCATGGCGCTGGAGACATAGGTATTGCCGCCGCCTTCTTTGAGGAGAATCCAAGGTCGAGCTTGGGCGTACTGTGTCATGACGTCTTCAATAAAGCTGCCCGCATGGAGCGCAACTGCCATGACGATGGCGCCTGCTTCCACGGGCTCGTCAACGGCAGAAATTTGGGCGGCATCGTAGGCGTTGTCTACCGTTGCCGAAAAACCTAGGTAGCTCGCCATGCGCTGTCGGTTCAGCGGCCAACTGGTGCCGTTGAGCACGGTGGTACCCATGGGAGAGAGGTCTAAACGAGCATAGGCTTGACGAATGCGCTGGGCATCGCGCTCAAGCCCTGCTGCAAAACCCAGCAAATAATGCCCATAACTATTGGGTTGAGCGGCCACGCCATTGGTGTAGTTGGGCACGATGGTGGTTTTGTGCAACTCAGCCAGTTTGACAAGTGTGGCGCTCGTTCTGTTGAGTTGCTCAGCAAGCGTGAGCATTTCGTCGCGCAGCATGGCGACGCGCACGGTTGACAGCATGTCTTGACTGGAACGCCCCGCGTGCAGCAGCGTGATTTGAGGCCCCGCCGCCTCAATCAGCAAGGGCTCAAATGTGATAACCAAATCGGGTCTCTTGCCCCCAGGCTTGTCACCATCGGCCAGAACTTTGCTGATGCCACGATAGGCCAGTGGCGCCAGATTTTTATCGAGCAAACCTTCCTCGCTATTGATGACTGCGGTGGCTTTGTTGATTTCACCCAACCAATAAAAATCGTCGTGCCGGGGCGTCGATTGGGCGACGGCCAAGGTGCAGGTCTGCGTTGTTAATAAAAGCGCTGCGAGGGTGAGGAGGTGACGTTTCATAACTTATTTAAAGGATTTGGATTGGGGATCAAAACAATCAAGAAGTGAGGTCGGCATTTCAGGTGACTGTTTGGACAAGTAGTTTCTAATAAAAGGCCCGGCAAGCCAAGGCTGGGTGTAGCCGCTCCATATCCCTTGGGGGATTATGGTGAGCTTCCCATCCAATTTTTGAAGTGTGACAACTGCAGGCAAAAGGACATCGAACTCGACTTCAATCAAAACCCAGGGGCCCGTTGCCCATGCGCTGGCGATTTTTGCTGATTGAGAACCCGGGGGGCTATAGGTTCGAATGAGTTTTTCAGCCTCTCGATATGAGGCATCTTCTGGCTGAAGTTTGCTGAAGTTTTCGCAGTTTCTAGTTTTTGAGGTCCATTGGTTTTTAATATAACCAAAACCATCTACCTTTCGACCGTCTAATAAGATGAGCGTGCCTTCTTGGGTCTCAACTGCGCTGATGTGCGTCAGCGTCACGGCGCAGATGACCAGTATTAATAAGGGTATTGAAACGCTGGGCTTCATATAGTTGGCATTGAATAAATGAAGTGGCAATAGTCAGATTTTTTAAATCAAAAATCGAAGCCCATTTGTGCGTGGTTGTGCACAGTTGTTGCGGACGATTGGCGCTTGGGGCGTGAAATTTTTCGCGATGCATGTTTTTCAATGACGGTATTTTTCCCCGCTTTGACTTCAGGATCGCGTCTTCTCTCATGCAGACGTTGTTTGGCCAATCTTGTGGCTGAGCTCAGATCGACTAGTGGTGAAACAAGCGCATCGCAGACTTTGGGATTGTCCTTGACGGCATGTGGATTCAACCAAGGCTCAAACAACCATTGATCAGAAACATCACGCATGTGCGGCAACCAACGTCTGACAAATTGGCCATGTGGATCATGGTCTTGCGCTTGTTTGACGGGGTTGTAAACCCGAGTGGTGTTGATACCGGTGGTGCCAGATTGCATTTGTAACTGACTCCAGTGAATACCTGGCTCGTAATCCAAAAACTGCGTTGCCAGCCATTCGCCCACGGGACGCCAGTGCAGCCATAAGGGATAAGCGGCAACAGACACCAACATCGCACGCATGCGAAAGTTCAGCCAACCGGTTTCGCGCAGCATGACGACGCATGCGTCCACCATCGGCCAACCCGTGCGAGCGGCTTTGAGAGCCTCAAAATGCGCTTCGTTGAAATCATGCTCGCGCAAGCCATCGTAGCCTCGGTGCATGTTTTGCCATTCGATGGCGGGTTCACTTTCGAGCTTTTGAATGAAGTGACAATGCCAATATAAACGGCTGATAAAGCCAGTCAAACCTGCGCGGTGTCGACTCGCCTGCGGCGGCAGCTGTGCAATGTGCGCCCGAGTTTGCTGCACCACCTCACGCATGCTGAGACAGCCCCAAGCCAAATAAGCGGAGATGCGCGAACACGCATCAGGCGCTGACAAAGGCGATGAAATGCCTCCGCGATAGCCCAAGCTGCGTGCATTTAAAAAATTGTGCAAAGTAGCCAGCGCCAAGGGACGACCTCCGCGTTGGCGAAGCGCGGGATTGTGTGTCAGGTGAGCAGGCGCCTTCATTTGCGCTGGCGTGCACCATGAACGCTCCTCCGCGTTTGACGGAACAAAATTTATTTCGCTGACGTTTTGCAAAGGCTCAGCCATATGGCGCTCCCATGATGCTTGCCAGAGGTTTCTATTTTTTAAGGCACGGACGACACCAAACTGCGGGTATTCCTTCCAACCCACTTGATGAGCGCGACACCAATCACCCACAGCGAGATCGCGTGCGTATGTAAAACCATTGCCAGTTTCTTGGTGTGCGTGCAATCGAAGAAACGGCTTTTCTTGCCAAATGCGATGCAGAACATCCGTCAATGCACCCGTATGGACTTCTAAGCAGCCGCCGTGTGACTGAAGCGCATCATCAAGCGCTTGCAACGATTCGCGGACAAACTCGAAATGTTGCAAAGCACAATCGGGCTGCATCCAAAGCTCGGGTTCGATCACATAGATGCAACGCACAGCTCCGAGTTGCGAAGCACGAGCCAACGCAGCGTGGTCTTGCCAGCGCAGGTCACGCTTGAACCAGACCAGTTCGTAGCTCATAACAACTCACGAGCGAAGTTGTTCCAAGCCAACCTTAACGCCAGGGGACGGTTGGCATAGATGGTTTGACAAAGCGCTTGGGCTGATGGAGATGCGGTCATTGTTTGACGAAATAGGTCTTTATCAGGTGATGGTATGGCAAAAATATTAATCATTAAAAAGTGTTTGTTTCTGTTTATGAGTACATAAAAAGAAACCATAAAATATTTG
>CAILCI010000037.1 GCA_903832625.1 uncultured Burkholderiales bacterium
CCCGCCAAAACAGGACCGTCGTTGAGGCCGTCTCCGACCATCACCACCCGATGCCCTTGGGCTTGCAAAGCTTGCAAATGCGCCAGTTTTTGCTCGGGAGAGCAGGCGCCAAAAGCCTCTTTCAAGCCCAATTGGCTCGCCACTTGGCTGACCGCTTGGGTTTGATCGCCGGAGAGCAACTGAACGCGCACGCCCATATTGCCAAGGGTTTCTACTGTGTCCAAAGCATCTTCGCGGACATCCTCGCTGAACACCCAAGAGGCCAGCCAGCGGGTTTTGTCACACAAATGCACCTGTGCATTTTGGGAAAACCTAGGGATTGTACTAATCCATTCTTGACAAAACCTTTCAGAACCGAGTCTTAGATCGAGATGGACATGGCCTTGCAGGCCTGCGCCGACGGTTTCGGTCACCGCTTGGGCGCTTAACTCTGGGGTTTGCAGCCGTGTGGCCTCATCCATCAGCGCTTTGGAGAGCGGGTGCAAGGAGTTTTTCGCCAAAGCCGCAGCCCAAGCCAAGGCCTCTTGAGCGCTCACATCTTCGGCGGTAAAAGTTTGCGTGACCCGTTGCGCGTCGCGGGTGAGCGTGCCGGTTTTGTCAAAAATCACCACATCGACTTCGGCCAAGGTCTCCAAAGCTTGCAAGCGCCGCACCAACACACCGTTGCGCGCCAAGCTGCCCGCCGCCGCCAGCATGGCCGCAGGCGTGGCCAAAGACAAGGCGCATGGGCAAGTCACCACCAACACAGCCACCGCAATCATCACGGCGTGATTGGGATTGCTCGGCCACCAGTAAGCCGCAGCCAGCCCTGCCAGCAACAACACGCCGACCAAAAACGGTTTGGCCATGCGATCCGCCAATGCCGCCAAACGCGGTTTTTGCAGCGAAGCGTCTTGCATCAAAGCCACGATCTGGGCGAACTGCGTGTCTTGCCCCACATGGGTCACGCGCACCAAAACTTGCGCCAGCAAATTGGTGCTGCCCGCCACCACGCCCTCGCCCACTTGCCGCGCTTGCGGGCGCGACTCGCCCGTGAGCAAGGCTTCATCGACCAAGGTCTGGCCTTCCAAAATCAGGGCATCGACCGGAAAACTCTGTCCCGGCAAGATGCGCACCACATCGCCCACCCGCAAGCGGCGAATCGCCACCAACTCAAAATCGCCATCGGGCTTTTGGCGCTGCACGCTTTCGGGCAGGCGGTTCATCAAGGCATCGAGCGCACCCGCTGTTTTGTCGCGCAAACGCAGTTCCAGCCAACGTCCTGTGAGCAAGAAAAACACAAACATGGTGAAGGAGTCAAAATAAACCTCGCCTCCAAAACGCCCTGAAGGCTCAAAGGTGGCGGCGGAGCTCAAGGCAAACGCGATGAACATGCCCAATGCCACCGGAAAATCCATGCTGATGCGGCGCAAGCGAATGTCGCGCAATGCGCTTTTGAAAAACGGCCCGCAGGAAAACAAAAGCACTGGAACACTCAACACCCAGGCCGCCCAGCGCAACAACTGAATCGTGTTGGGCGAAATGTCGCCGGCTTGCGTGATGTAGCTCGGATAGGCATACATCATGACTTGCATCATGCAAAAACCCGCCACCATCCAGCGCCACAAGGCTTGGCGGGTTTCGACCATGCGCTCTTGGCGCTGCACATTGTCTGCGGCGGGTAAAGCGCTGTAGCCCGCGTCAGATATGGCTTTGAACCACTGCGATGGCAGCACTCGCGCTTGCTGCCAAACCACTTTGGCGCGGTGGGTGGACGCGCTGACTTCAACCGACTCCACGCCCGGAACGGCCATCAAGGCCTTTTCGATGTTGAAGGCACAGGCTGCGCAATACATGCCCTCGATGACAACGTGCGAACTCCAGCGTGTTTGAGATTCTGCGTCGGGCGTGTTTTGGGCTTGGCTGAAACGCAGCCATTCTTGCTTCTCGTCGAGAAGTGCTGCGGTTTGTAAATCGAAAGGCATAGAGGGTGAGAGGCTAACCCGTTTTGATGGCACGACCTTGATGTGCATCAACACTTGTGTGCGCAGGCAGCGTTAAGCTGGTGGCGTCTATCAACGAGGAGTCTGAGTCATGTACACACGCATTTTAGTCGCCACCGACGGTTCGCCTTTGTCTAAAAAGGCCATTGGCAGCGCCATTGACTTGGCCGCACTCAGCGGCGCTGAGTTGATTGCCGTCAAAGTCACGCCCCGTTATCCACAAAGCTATTTCGAAGGCTCGCTGCCGTTGAACCCGAGCGAGATTGCGAAGATTGAAAAGCAGTGGACAGATGATGCACAAAAAACCTTGAACGCCATCGTCAAACTTGCCGCTAAGCAGGGCGTGAAAGCCAAAGGCGTGGTGGTGCGCTCCGACATTGTGTCTGAAGCGATCATTGCCACCGCAAAAAAACAAAAAGCCGATGTGATCGTGATGGCCTCACACGGACGCCGTGGCATCAAGCGTTTGCTATTGGGCAGCGAAACCCAGCAAGTGTTGACGCACAGCCATTTGCCCGTGTTGGTCTTGCGCTGATCAAGCCGTGAGATTGCCCTTGGCGGCTTGGTATTCGCGTTTCAAACGCGCCACCAATTCGCCTGCGGGCAACACGGCTTTGACCGCGCTGATGCCTTGGCCGCAACCCCAAATGTCTTTCCACGCTTTTTTGGCGTCACCACCAAAATTCATTTTGCTGGGGTCGCTCTCGGGCAAGTTGTCGGGATCTAGACCTGCGTTGCGAATGGATGGTGCCAAGTAGTTGCCGTGCACACCTGTGAACAAATTGCTGTAAACAATGTCGTCTGAGTTGGCGCTGACCACGGCTTGTTTGTAGTCGTCAGCGGCACGGGCTTCTTCGGTGGCAATGAAGGCCGAACCAATGTAGGCAAAGTCTGCGCCCATGGCTTGTGCCGCCAAAACCGCGCCGCCTGTGGCAATGGAGCCACTCAAGGCGAGTGGGCCGTCAAACCATTCGCGAATTTCTTGAATCAAAGCAAACGGGCTTTTCACGCCAGCGTGTCCGCCCGCGCCTGCGGCCACGGCCACCAAGCCGTCAGCGCCTTTTTCAATGGCCTTCTTGGCAAATTTGTTGTTGATGATGTCGTGCATCACCACGCCACCGTAGCTGTGGGCGGCGGCGTTGATGTCTTCACGCGCACCCAAAGAGGTGATGATGATCGGCACTTTGTATTTGACGCACAAAGCCATGTCGTGCTCCAAACGGTCATTGCTTTTGTGCACGATTTGGTTGATGGCAAAGGGCGCCGCCGGTTGATCGGGATGATCGCGGTTGTGCTTGGCCAGCGCTTCGGTGATTTCGATCAACCACTCTTCCAACTGCTCCGCAGGCCGTGCATTGAGCGCAGGCATAGAACCCACCACGCCAGCAATGCACTGCGCAATCACCAGCTTGGGATTGCTGATGATGAACAGCGGCGAGGCGATGACGGGAAATTTGAGTTGCTGAAACACAGCGGGCAGTTTGGACATGGGGTCTCCGTTGAATATTTTTGGGGAAATCAAAATGCGTCCAAGGCCATCTCGACCACGCTGTCTGCGCCGTCAACGATGCTGTCGCGAATACCGGGTACTTTGGACAAAATATGGTCGGCATAAAAACGTGCCGTGGTGATTTTGGCCTGCATGAAAGCGGTGTCGTGGCCTTGTGCCAATTGTTCTTGCGCCACCAACAAGGCGCGTCCCATTTGCCAGCCCGCCACCAAATTGCCCGTGAGCATCAGGTAAGGCACGCTGCCCGCAAATGCGGCATTGGGGTTGGCTTTGGTGTTGGCAACCAAAAAGTCCACCACATCCAACAAAGCTTCTCGCGCTGCCTGCAAACGCGTGGCCACGGCTTTGGCCGCTGGGCTGCCCAGTTGCTGCAAAGCCGCTTCGGTGCTGGCGATTTGCGTGGCAATGGCCTTGGCCGTTGCGCCACCATCGCGGGTGGTTTTGCGGCCAATCAAATCGTTGGCTTGAATGGCGGTGGTGCCTTCGTAAATGGTCAAAATTTTGGCGTCACGGTAGTACTGCGCTGCGCCTGTTTCTTCGATGAAGCCCATGCCGCCGTGCACTTGCACGCCAAGGCTGGTGACTTCCAGACTCATCTCGGTGCTAAAGCCCTTGACCAGTGGCACGAGGAATTCGTAGAACGCCAAATTGTCCTTGCGCACTGCCGCATCGGGATGATGGTGCGAGGCGTCATAGGCGGCTGCGGCCACGCTGGCCATGGCACGACAGCCTTCGATGTGGGCGCGCATGGTCAACAACATGCGACGCACATCGGGATGGTGAATGATGGGGCCGCTGGTTTTCAAGCTGCCATCGACGGGGCGGCTTTGCACACGGTCGCGGGCAAATGTGACGGCTTTTTGATAAGCGCGCTCGGCAATGGAGATGCCTTGCACGCCCACTGCATAACGCGCCGCGTTCATCATGATGAACATGTATTCGAGGCCACGGTTTTCTTCGCCGACCAAAAATCCCACAGCGCCGCCGTGGTCGCCGTATTGCAGCACGGCCGTGGGGCTGGCTTTGATGCCCATTTTGTGCTCGATGCTCACGCAATGCACATCGTTGCGCTCACCCAACGACCCATCGGCCTTGACCATGAATTTGGGCACCACAAATAAGCTGATGCCTTTGACGCCCTCGGGCGCACCTTGCACACGCGCCAACACCAAATGGATGATGTTCTCGGCCATGTCGTGTTCGCCGTAGGTGATGTAAATTTTGGTGCCAAACACTTTGTAAGTGCCGTCGGCCTGGGGCTCGGCGCGGGTGCGCACCGCAGCGAGGTCGGAGCCTGCTTGGGGTTCAGTCAAGTTCATGGTGCCGGTCCACTCACCCGACACCAGTTTTTCGAGGTAAGTGTTTTTGAGTGTGTCTGAGCCTGCAGTCAACAACGCTTCAATCGCACCATCGGTGAGCATGGGGCACAAAGAAAAACTCATATTGGCGGAGTTGAGCATTTCGCCGCAAGCCGCGCCAATGGTTTTGGGCAGGCCTTGGCCACCAAAATCGGCAGGATGTTGCAAGCTTTGCCAGCCGCCTTCGCGGAATTGGTCGTAGGCGGCTTTGAAGCCCGGCGTGGTGGTGACATGGCCGTCTTTGAAGAAGGACGGATTTTTGTCACCTTCCCAATTGAGCGGCGCCAGCACTTCGCCCGTGAGTTTGGCGCATTCTTCCAATACGGCTTGCGCGGTTTCCAAACCCGCATCTTCAAAACCGGGGATTTGCGCAATTTGTTCCAAACCAGCCAAATGCTGCATATTGAACAACATGTCTTTCACGGGGGCGATGTAGCTCACAGGATTCTCCAAAATTCAAATCAAAGCGAAAGAAAAAAGGCACCCCGCAGAGTGCCTTGTACGCCAGCGCTTAGAGCGCTGCGACCAGTTCTGGCACAGCCACGAACAAGTCGGCTTCCAAGCCGAAATCGGCCACCGAGAAGATGGGCGCTTCGGGGTCTTTGTTGATGGCGACGATGACTTTGCTGTCTTTCATGCCGGCCAAGTGCTGAATCGCACCGCTGATGCCGCAGGCCACATACAACTGAGGCGCGACGATCTTGCCCGTTTGGCCCACTTGCCAGTCGTTGGGCGCATAGCCTGCGTCCACCGCTGCGCGGCTGGCCCCCAAAGCGGCACCGAGTTTGTCGGCCAAGGGCATCATGACTTCGTTGAATTTTTCGGCGCTGCCCAATGCACGACCACCCGAGACGATGATCTTGGCGGCGGTCAATTCTGGACGGTCGTTTTTGGTGACTTCGCGTCCCACAAAACTGCTCTTGCCCGAGTCGGCAGCGGCGGCCACGGTTTGCACCGAGGCTGATCCGCCTGTGGCAGCGGCGGCGTCAAAACCTGTGGTGCGCACGGTGATGACTTTGGTCGCGTCGCTGGACTGGACGGTCGCAATCGCGTTGCCCGCGTAAATGGGACGCTCAAAGGTGTCGGGGCTGTCGACCTTGGTGATGTCGCTGATTTGCGCGACATCCAATTTGGCGGCGACGCGGGGCGCGACGTTTTTGCCGCCAGCAGTTGCGGGAAACACAATGTGGCTGTAAGACGAAGCCACGGCCAGCACTTGTGCCGCCATGTTTTCGGCCAAACCGTCCGCCAAACTAGCGCCGTCGGCATGAATCACTTGGCTGACGCCAGCAATTTGGGCTGCGGCAGCAGCAGCAGCAGCGTTGTGTCCGGCGACCAACACATGCACCTCGCCACCCATGGCCAGCGCGGCTGTGACGGTGTTGAGCGTGGACGCTTTGATCGATGCGTTGTCGTGTTCGGCAATCACGAGAGAAGTCATGTCAATTCCTCAGTCAATTCAAGATGTTGGGGGTCAGATCACTTTGGCGTCGTTTTTGAGCTTGGACACCAAGGTCGCCACATCGGGCACTTTGATGCCAGCACTGCGCTTGGGCGGTTCGCTGACTTTGAGGGTTTTGATGCGCGGCGCGACGTTCACACCCAAGTCTTCGGGCTTGAAGACGTCGAGTTGCTTTTTCTTGGCCTTCATGATGTTGGGCAAGGTGACGTAGCGGGGTTCGTTCAGGCGCAAATCGGTGGTGACGATGGCAGGCAGGCTGACCGAGAGGGTTTCTAAGCCGCCATCGACTTCGCGGGTGACGCTGGCTTTGCCGTCGGCCACTTCGACCTTGGAGGCAAAGGTGGCTTGGGGCAAATCGGCCAAGGCGGCCAGCATTTGACCGGTTTGGTTGCAATCGTCGTCAATCGCTTGCTTGCCCAAAATGACCATGCCTGGCTGTTCTTTGTCAATCAAGGCTTTGAGCAACTTGGCCACGGCCAAGGGTTGGAGTTCTTCAGCGGTTTCAACCAAGATGCCACGGTCTGCGCCAATCGCCATGGCGGTACGCAAGGTTTCTTGGCATTGGGTGACGCCGCAGGAGACGGCGATGACCTCGCTCACCACGCCTTTTTCTTTGAGGCGCACAGCTTCTTCGACGGCAATTTCGTCAAAGGGATTCATGCTCATTTTGACGTTGGCAATGTCCACGCCCGAGTTGTCCGACTTGACGCGAACCTTGACGTTGTAGTCCACCACACGCTTGACTGCGACCAAAACCTTCATGGCAAAAGCTCCAGAAAATGTAAAAACAGATTGACGTTTACGTAAACGTCACATTGTAGGGTAAATGGGCAAGATTTTTAGAACGACCGTGCTTTTTTGTGCCATTGTCGCCGAAAAACTCTGCCCTCTAGCTCAAGGAATTCACCAAGGGCTGACGCACAAACACCTCTTGCGCCGCTGACGCCAAGCTCACATGGGCTTGGCTCAAGGCTTTGAGCGCGGCAATATTGACTTGCGAGCGCGCCAGCATTTGGCCTTTGGTGGCGTCTTCAATCCAAAAATTGAGCTGAAAACGCAAACCTTGGGGTGCGACCTCCACCAACATGGCTGAAGGCGCTGGGTTAGGCAGCACCAATTCGCTGCTCAACGCGGCATTGACCAACAAGCTTTGAACCTGCGCCACATCGGACGTCAAGCCCACAGTGAAGACGCAATTGAGCAATAAATTGGAACTTTGCAGCGAGAGGTTTTCCACCCGCGCCGTCATGAGCAACTCATTGGGCACGACCGATTCGCTGCCATTGCCCGCTTGGATGAGGGTGTAGCGGGTTTTGATGTCGGTGATGCGTCCTTCAAAACCGTCCACTTTCACATAGTCGCCAATACGCAGGGAGCGCTCCAGCAAAATCACAAAGCCGCTGACATAGTTGGCGGCAAGCTTTTGTAAACCAAAGCCCAAGCCAACGCCCAAGGCGCCGCCCAGCACAGACAAGGCGGTCAAATCGACGCCCACTAATGAGAGCACCATCAAGGTACCCATCATCAGCAGCAAGGCGCGCAGCGAATTGGTCGCCACTTTGCGCATGGACAAATCGCTGATGGTGCGGTTGAGCAGCCGTTGCTCCAAAGTGGCCGATAACCACAAGGTCAAAATCAAAACCACGCTGCAGGAGCAGACCACCTCCATCACATGCAAGACGCTAAAACGGGTCTTGCCCACCACAAACTGGATGGTGTCCAACTCGTTGCCCACGGTTTCGGCCAAGCCGGTGATCCACAGCACCGCCATGCCCCAGACCAACCAGAACACGCCCCGCTCCACAGCGCGCGCGCCTTTGGACAAAGGAAACACCACCGACAACACCCGCGCCGTCAAACGCAGCACGGCCAAGGAAGAAAAAATAGGAATTGCCAACGTGAGCAATGGCGCATGCTGCACTTTGAGCCAATGTAATTTCACGGCATACACCAGCACCAAAGACAGCAAGGGAAACAGCAAGCCATCAAAAGTGCGGCGACCAAACAAGATGGACTGGCGCTCAGCGCCGCGACCCATAGCCCAAGTCATGAGCCAAGCCAAGCCCAAACAAGCGCACAAAACCAAGAGCTCAGCCAAGATCAAGGGGCTTTGCAAATCAGTCAGGAGTTCTTCAAAAGCATTCATAGACAACAAAAATCAAACATCGGCCAAGACACGCACATGCGCTTCAACGCTGCGCCCCAAAGCACTCAGGGCATAGCCGCCTTCCAAGCAAGACACAATGCGCCCCTTGGCATAGCGCAAGGCAATTTGTCGAATCCGGTAAGTGATCCAACTGTAATCTTGCTCCGTCAAACCCAGTTGCCCCAAGTCGTCTTCGCGGTGCGCGTCAAATCCCGCGCTGATGAAAATCATCTCGGGCTTGAACTCTTCGAGTCGTGGCACCCAATAGGTTTCAACAATTTCGCGGATTTCCATGCCTTTGGTGTAGGCAGGAACAGGCACATTGACCATATTGGCCGCGGGATGCTCGGCACCGCTGTGCGGATAAAACGGGTGTTGAAAAAAACTCACCATCAAGGCGCGCGAGTCGCCCGACAAAATATCTTCGGTGCCGTTGCCGTGGTGCACATCAAAATCCACCACCGCCACCCGCTTCAAACCGTGTCGCTCTAGGGCGTATTTGGCCGCGACGGCCACATTGTTGAAAAAGCAAAAACCCATCGCTTGTTTGCTCGTGGCATGGTGGCCTGGCGGGCGCACTGCGCAAAAAGCGTTTTCCAACTCTCCGGCCAACACCGCGTCCGTGGCTGCAATTGCCGCGCCTGCGGAGCGCAAGGCCGCTTGCCATGTGAAGGCGTTGATGCACGTGTCAGCATCGAGGTGAGAATGCGTGGGTCCACCCGCTTGCTGTTCATCGACCAGTCGATCAGACATGCCGCGCAAGGAAGCAATGTACATGCGGTCGTGAGCCAACTCGATGTCATTGAGCGAGGCTTCAGGCGCTTCAATGCTCGTCAAAGCCATGTCAACACCGCTCATGAGCAAGCGATCATGGATGGCGTCCAGTCGCTCAGGGCACTCTGGATGCCCCTGCCCCATTTCATGTTTCCAACAATCTGGATGAGTGAAATAACCTGTTTTGCTCATGGCTGTCTCTTATTGATCTTGTCAGCTTAACATGGGCGTATTGCTGTTTTCACGCACAAGTGCTCGGTGAAATTACATACAACCTTGAAATTCAAACCCCTTTTGATGCAACGCAAAGCCTTTTTTCTTGCCAGCCTGACTTGTTTTCATTTGTGCTTGTTTGCGCCAAATGCTGTTGCCGCATTGCACAACCCCAAAACTCATCACAGCCCGCGCAACAAAACACCTGACGGCCTAGCTTTTGGCAACACGACCGCCGTTGCGGCATTGGCGGAGCAGATCGCGCAAACGCAGCAATTGCCGCTGCACTGGGTCAAACAAGAATTGAGCAGCGCCAAACACCTCAAAGACCTGCCCAAATTGGTCTTGCCTCCGCCCGTGAGCCAACCCAAAAACTGGCGTGCCTACCAAGCGCGTTTCATAGAGCCGCGCCGCATTGCCGCAGGTGTGGTGTTTTGGCGCAATTACAAAGATGCGCTGCAACGGGCTGAGGCAACTTATGGCGTGCCTGCTGAAATTATTGTGGGCATCTTGGGTGTGGAAACTTTTTACGGCCAGCACATGGGCAATTACCGCGTGCTCGATGCCTTGACCACTTTGAGTTTGGATTTTCCAGCCGAGCACCCCAGAGCCGCAGAGCGGCAAGCGTTTTTTCAATCGGAGTTGGGCTATTTTTTAAAACAAGTGCGCCAGCAAGCCCCAAAGGCCAAACCCATTTTGGGCAGCTTTGCGGGTGCGATGGGTTGGCCGCAATTCATGCCATCGAGCTGGGCCAAGTTCGCCGTCGATTTTGATGGCGATGGCCGCATCGATTTGCTCAACAGTCCCTTAGACGCCATTGGCTCAGTCGCAAATTATTTCAAAGCTTTTGGCTGGCAAACTGGCATGCCCACCCACTACGCGGTGCGCTTTGATGAGAACAAACTGGACATGGCGGCGCTGTTACTGCCTGACATCTTGCCCACATTCAGTGTGGCCAGTTTTGCAGCAAAAGGCGCCGTGTTGGACGACGCGGCGCAAACGCACACTGGGCAGTTGGCCTTGGTGGAGTTGCTCAACGGCGAAGAAGCGCCCAGCTATGTGGCGGGCACAGAAAATTTTTATGTGGTCACGCGCTACAACTGGAGCAGCTATTACGCGATGGCGGTGATTGAGTTGGGGCAGGCGGTGAAGGCTGCGTTGCCCTGAACCTACCTGCGCATGCCGATATGAATTATTAAATACTTAAAAAGCAATAGTTTTTTCAAGACAAAGCCAAATGAGATTTATTCTCAAAAACTGCTACAATGAGAACAATTCTCATTTCATGCGATTGACTTTCAAAAATGACTTGCTTACCAACAGTTGCCCGATTTCGCGTTTTTGGGGTGGCTCTGGCTCTGTTTGGGTCTTCCAATCTTGCCCACGCGCAAGTCATGTTTCAGCCAAATGAAGTGTTGGTCGCAGATTCAGCGGTCAGTGACTCGCCCAAAAATTACACGTCCCTGCCCGCTGATGTGAGCCCAGAGCGGTGGAACCTGCACGGACAAGCGACTTTCGTCACGCAACAAAAAAACAATTTCAACTCGCCCTACGTCGGTGCCAACAGTCTGCTCAATAGCTCTCAGGGCGGCGGCTCGAACAGCTACACCCTCAGTGCAACGGCGTTTTTAGGCACACAACTCTGGCATGGGGCAGAGTTTTATTTCAATCCTGAAGTGTTTCAAGGAACCCCGTTCAATGGCCAATTGGTGGGTTTGGGTGGTTTTCAAAACGGCGAATTGCAAAGAGGTTCATTCAGCAATCCGGCGTATTACACAGCGCGTGCCTACATTCGCCAAACGGTCAATTTGGGCGGAGAAAACCTGTATGTTGCCAGCGCAGCCAACCAATTGGCGGGGCCCACGGATCAAAACCGGTTGGTGTTGTCTTTTGGAAAATTTGCGAGCTTGGATTTTTTTGATCAAAACAGCTACAGCCACGATACAAGAACTCAGTTTCAAAACTTTGCGTTGTTCTCCATGGGCGCTTACAGCTATGCGGCAGATACCAAGGGCTACACATTCGGAGCGGTCGCTGAGTGGTATCAGGACAATTGGGTTTATAGAGCGGCAAGATTGGCTCTACCCACCGTGCCCAATACACAGGCGCTGGATTTTTCGCTGCGGCAAGACTACATCGATCAAATTGAATTGACCCGACAACACAGCTTGTTCGGAAATTCTGGCGCGGTGAGGCTGCTCTACTTCCACCAACATGCGTACATGGGCGACTACTCTGCAGCCACATCACCATCGCTAGCAACACCTGACATCACGTCCGCCCGAAAATCTGGGCAAACCAATTGGGGCTATGGCATCAACGTAGAACAAACCTTGAACAACGATGTGGGTGTGTTTGGTCGTTGGAGTTGGAATCCTGGTAACACCGAAACCCAAACCGTGGACATCAGTCGCTCATTGTCTGGGGGCGTCAGTTTCAAAGGAACACGGTGGGCAAGAGAAGATGATTCGATAGGCATCGGCTTTGCTGTCAACGGACTTGCAAACTCGCAAATCATGTATTTGCAACAAGGCGGAATCAGCCCGTTCATTGGCGATGGCAAATTGAACTACAAAAACGAACAAATTTTAGAGGGCTACTACAGCGCAAAAATCTACAAATCCTTGTTTTTAAGCCTTGATTTTCAACGCATTGCCAACCCAGGCTATAACGCATCACGCGGGCCTGTGAATTTCTTAGGCCTCAGGGCTCACATTGAAATTTGAGCTTGCCTGAGAACAAAAGCGCACACACAACAGCGTAGGCGGCATTTGCGGCAAAAGTTGCGCCGCGCTAAATTGAGCACCGTATCAAGGATAAATTGTGCTGCAATTAGAAAACTGATTTTCTATAGAACAAATAGGCAAAGCATTTGAATCAGTGGAGCGCGTTTTGGAAAAAGGACTGGCATACAGTGAAGTGGCTACTGCCATCGTGACAGTTAAATAAAGCGCAGCGCTTCTAGCAAATGATTTTTTCATGAAAATTCAGCATGTCTGGATTTGTCAACCAGACTCATATGCTATTCACACAAACCGCTGCAAACAATAGCGAATCGGAGCTAAAGCAAAAGCGCTAACTCACCAGCCTAAGGACGCACAGGCCCTGATCGCGCTTCAACCTCTCGTGCCAATTCAGAAAAAGCCCCGCATTTAAAAAGCACTTCCGCCACCACAAACAAAGGCCCAATGGCCAGCCCCATGACATCGTCAAAAAAAGCGGGTTTGCGGCCTTCAAAATAATGGCCAATGAACTGAATCACCCAACCCAATAAAAAACCACCGACGCCCATGGCAAGCCACAGCGAATCATCCAAGCTGGCAACCCAAGCGCTGAAAAAAAGTCCCGGCACCAACAACGCAGCCATGATCAAACCCATGCCAAGATGCAAACGAAGGTAATACAAAAGCAAGATGGCAACAACGCCCACCGCAGGTGAAAAAGCCAAGTCGTTGATCATCCAAACTGGGCGCGACAGCAACACCATCAACGCCACCACAATCATGGGAATGCCAATCAGGTGCGTGGCAATGTTGCGCTCACTGCGGTGGTAGTCGGCATAGTTGGAGAGTTGATCAAGCAGTGTTTTCATGTTGGGGCTTTCTTGAGCAATTTTTGCAATGATGAGACGAATAGCTCATTTTGATGAGTTTTCTGATGGATTCAATTGGGATAAATCCGTTGATTCATTGACATTGTTTACGTTTCCAAGCCAATTTTGGAGAGATGCTAAATCGTAAGTGTCCAGAGTCTGGACACTTAGCGTTTTAGCTGGATTTGAGAGTTGTACTCAGCGCAAGGCCCAAACCACATGTTCACGCACCACCGCACTCTCATGTGCCAGATGAAGTTGCAAGGCTGCGCGTAAATCAACATCATCCTGCGCTCGCAAAGCGTTACCTGCTGCAATTGCCACATTGCGCAACCATTGGGCGTGACCTATGCGGCGAATGGCCGTGCCTTCGGTGTGGCGCAAAAAATCGGCTTCGCTCCAAGCCAAAAGTGCAACCAGGCTTTGCCCCACCAAGGCTGGCCGCGCATCAAAGTCTGACACCACCGAGGGTTGCGCAAACTTGTTCCAAGGGCAAATGAGCTGGCAGTCGTCGCAGCCATAAATATGATTGCCCATCAAAGGTCGCAGCGCTTCGTCAATCACGCCGTCGTATTCAATGGTGAGGTAAGAAATGCAGCGCCGTGCATCCACCACGCCATCGGCCACGATGGCCTGTGTGGGGCACACATCGATGCAGGCGTGGCAGGTGCCGCAATGCGCCCCAGTGCTGGGTGTTTCGGGCAAGGCAATGTTGACAAAAATCTCGCCCAAGAAAAACATCGACCCCGCCTCACGGCTCAAAGCCAAGCTGTGTTTACCGCGCCAGCCCAAACCTGCACGGGTGGCCAATTCCACCTCAAGCACTGGCGCTGAGTCGGTGAACACGCGGTATTCAAAACCCTCTGCTGCTTGTTGTTGCGCTAAATAGACGTGCAAGCGTTGCGCGAGTTTTTCTAGCCGCTGGCGCAACACCTTGTGGTAGTCGCGTCCCCGCGCATACACAGACACCACGCCTTCTTGCGGTTTGTCAAAACGCTGCCATTCACGGGTTAAGCCATCGTGCGCGCTGTCTTTTGGCAAATAGTTCATGCGTGCGGTGAGCACGCTCAAGGTGCCTGGCACGAGTTCGGCGGGACGGGCGCGTTTGAGGCCGTGTTTGGCCATATAGTCCATCTCGCCATGGAAATTTTGTGCCAACCATTCCAGCAATCCGGGCTCGGCTGATGTCAAATCGATGGGGGCCACCGCAATTTGCGAAAATCCAAGCTCACGCGCCCATGTTTGTAGGTGCGGCAGTAGCGATGTGTGACAGCTTGACAAGCAAAATTCCTTGAAGAATCCGACCATTGTAAAAACCCTGAATTGGCCCGACGAAGCCACCACCCAAGCCAGTGCGCAACACTTGGCGGGGCGGATTTCGGATGTGCCAAGCTTGAACGCCTGCATCACCCTCACGGGCGATTTGGGTGCGGGTAAAACCACCTGGGTGAGGCATTTATTGCAGGCTTTGGGTGTGCAAGGCCGCGTCAAAAGCCCCACGTATGCGGTGGTAGAGTCTTACACAGTGGCTTTGGGCGATATTTGGCATTTCGATTTTTATCGGTTCAACGACCCACAAGAATGGGAAGATGCGGGTTTTCGTGACATCTTTGCCAGCGCCGGACTCAAGCTGTGCGAATGGCCGCAAAACGTACAAGGCATCATGCCCGCACCTGATTTAGCACTTCACATCGTCATGAACGGCACAGATCGCCATGTCAGTTTGACTGCATTCACCCCTGTTGGCGAGGCCTTGCTGGCATGAAGCAACTCAATCGACGCCAATTGCTCCAAAGTGCCAGCGTGGTGCTCCTGCTCACGGGGGCTCAAATTGCACGCGGCGCAAGTATTTTGGCGGTGCGCGTTTGGCCGGCTGCCGAATACACCCGCGTCACCATTGAAAGCGACACCGCACTCACCACCACGCCGCTGTTTGTGGCCAATCCGCCGCGCTTGGCGGTTGACATTGAAGGCATCGAACTCAACCCCGCGCTGCGCGAGCTGGTGGGCAAGGTGAGATCGGACGATCCGTTCATCACGGGTGTTCGCGTCGGTCAGTACACCAGCACCACGGTGCGTTTGGTGCTGGATTTGCGGCAAATGGTCAAACCGCAAGTGTTTAATTTGCAGCCTGTGAACGTGGGCGGCGCACAATACCAACATCGCTTGGTGCTTGATCTCTATCCCACGCAAGTGGCGGATCCACTGGAGGCGTTAATCGCCGAACGGCTCAATGGCACTTCCACAAATTCTGCGATAAATTCTGCAACAAACTCAGCAAACAATCCCAGCAACGGCGCGCCGTCCCTTTCTGCGCTCCCCAAGTCATCACCCAACTTGGTGCCCAACTCAGACCCCTTGGGCGAGTTGTTAGCGCGGCAAAGCCGCAAAGAGCCGTTGTTTCCTGACGCAGCGGTTGAAAATGCAAAATCTGCGGCCAGTGTGCCCATGAGCCCTGCCCCTGCTTCGGTGGCCAGCAGCAGCGAGCGCTTCATCATCGTTGCCCTAGACCCCGGTCACGGCGGCGAAGACCCTGGCGCGATTGGTTCTCGCGGCACACGCGAAAAAGACGTGGTGCTGCAAATTGCGCATCGATTGCGCGAGCGCATCAACACCACCGTGGTCAAAACCCGTCACGGTGATTTACCCATGCGGGCATTTTTGACGCGCGATGCAGATTTTTTTGTTCCCCTCAATGTTCGCGTCGAAAAAGCACGTCGGGTGCAGGCCGATTTGTTTGTCAGCATCCATGCCGACGCTTTTTTCACGCCAGACGCCAAAGGTGCGAGCGTGTTTGCCTTGAGCGATGGCGCCGCATCCAGCGCCGCAGCCCGTTGGATGGCCAAACAAGAAAACCGCGCCGATTTGGTCGGCGGCCTCAACATCAAAAGCCAAGATGCCAGCGTGCAACGCGCACTGCTGGACATGAGCACTACCGCACAAATCAATGACAGCTTAAAGCTGGGCAGTGAAATGTTGGGGCAAATCAGGCGCATTGCCAAGCTGCACAAACCGCAGGTCGAGCAAGCCGGTTTTGCGGTGCTCAAAGCGCCCGATATCCCCAGCGTGTTGGTAGAAACTGCGTTCATCAGCAATCCCGATGAAGAGGCAAAACTGGTGAGTGAGAGCTACCAAAGCGAGCTAGCCGATGCGCTCATGCGCAGCATAGAACGCTATTTCTCACGCAACCCGCCGCTGGCGAGGTCGCGCAATACTTAGGCTGCGTTGGCTTTGCGTGTGGCGCGCCAAGAGCCAATGATCACCAACAAACCGGGGATAAAAATCGAGGCCCAAATGATTTTTTCTAGGTTGGCTTTGACCCAAGGAATTTCGCCAAAGAAATACCCCGCGCTGACCACGCCGCCAACCCACAGGGCTGCGCCTGTGACGTCGTAGAGCACAAATTTGCGTCGCGTCATTTGCGCCACGCCCGCGACAAAGGGCGCAAAGGTTCGCACAAAGGGCATAAAGCGTGCAGCAATCAAAGTCACGCCGCCGTATCGCTCGTAAAAACCATGGGCTTGGTCAAAGGCCTTGCGGTTGAAAAAACGCGAGTTTTGCCAAGAAAACACCTTATCGCCCACTGTGCGCCCAATGGTGTAGTTGGTTTGGTTGCCCAAAATAGCGGCGCAAAACAACAAGCCCACCGAAGTGGTGTAGTCCATCAGGCCAATGCCGCACATGGCCCCCACCACAAACAGCATGGAGTCGCCCGGCAAAAAGGGCATCACCACCAGGCCTGTCTCCACAAACACAATCAAAAACAACAAACCATAAACCCACAGGCCATAGGCTTGCACGAAATCCTGCAAATGACGGTCGATGTGCAGAATGAAGTCCAACAAGAAAGTAATCAGTTCCATTGCGTCATTATCTCAGCCCGTAAAATTGCGCTGTGCAACCCCAACTCCAACCCACACGCGCCATCCGCGAACTGACCGACGAACTCATCAGCCAAATTGCAGCGGGCGAGGTGGTCGAACGCCCGGCTTCCGTTGTGCGCGAGTTGGTAGACAACGCATTAGACGCGGGTGCCACGCAAATCAATGTGCGTTTGTTGGCCGGTGGCGTGCGCCTCATCAGCGTGGAAGACAACGGCGCGGGCATCCCCCCCAACGAATTGCCAATTGCCCTCAAACGCCACGCGACCAGCAAAATTGTGGACTTGCACGAACTCGAATCTGTGGGAACCATGGGTTTTCGGGGCGAGGCATTGGCCGCGATTGTGTCGGTGTCGGAACTCAGCATTTTTTCGCGCACCGCAGACCAAGACAGCGCCACCTTGCTCAACGCCCGCAGCGGCGAATTGCAAGCCGCCGCTCGATCGGTGGGTACCACGGTTGAAGTCAAAGAGCTGTTTTACAGCACACCCGCACGTCGCAAATTTCTCAAAACCGACGCAACCGAATTGGCGCACTGCGTTGAGGCCGTGCGCCGTCATGCCCTGACCCGCCCACATGTGGGCTTTGCCATTTGGCACGAAGGAAAACTGGTTGAACAATGGCGCGCACAAAACCCTGGCGATGCGCAAGAAACACAAATTGACCGCCGCTTAGCCGATGTGCTGGGCGAAGATTTTTTGCGCGACTCGGTCGCCGTTCACTACCAAAGCGGCAACTTCACCGTGTATGGGCGTGCTGGCCTGCCAGACACAGCGCGTTCGCGGGGCGATCAACAGTTTGCTTATGTGAATGGGCGTTTTATTCGCGACAAAGTGATTTCTCATGCTGCGCGTGCCGCCTACGAAGATGTGCTGCACGGTCACCGCCAACCTGTGTACGCGCTTTTCATCGAAGTCGATCCAGCGCGGGTCGATGTGAATGTGCATCCGACAAAAATTGAGGTACGTTTCAGAGATGGCCGCGAAGTGCACCAAGCGGTTTTACATGCGATAGAAAACGCCTTGGCTGCACCACGTTCCGCAGCAGCCGCAGCCTTGGACTCATTGGGTGAAACTGATTTTGCAATCGGCGCAAACGCCGTCAAACCCCCAACCACAAACGTCACCCCAAGCGCCAACAACTGGGCGCAACGTGACTGGCAACAAGCCAATATGCCGCTGGCTGGCGACACGGCACGTTCGCTGGAAATATTGTGGCAACACAAACCCAGCAGCGGTTTGGCTGCACAAGAAGACACACGAGAAGCGCTCAAAAGCTTTGCCACGCCTAACACCGAAACACAGCAGCAGTGGCCTTTGGGCAAAGCCATTGCACAACTGCACGGCATTTATATCTTGGCTGAAAACGCACAAGGCTTGGTGTTGGTCGACATGCATGCCGCGCACGAACGCATTGTTTACGAGCAACTCAAAACGCAAATGGACGCGCAAAGTCTGAACAGTCAGCCCTTGCTCATTCCCGCCACCTTCCAAGCCACTGCACACGAAATTGCCACCGCAGAACACTGCGCCGACACCTTGCTCGCTTTGGGATTAGAAATTTCCGCGCTGTCGGCCAACAGCTTGGCCATTCGCGCTGTTCCCATCCATTTGGCACGCGGTGATGTGGTGGCTCTGGCACGCAGCGTGTTGGCCGAATTGGCGCAGCACGAGGCCAGTACGGTGCTCGCTCGCGCACGCAATGAATTGCTTGCCACCATGGCTTGTCACAGCGCGGTGCGTGCCAACCGTCATCTCACGCTTGACGAGATGAATGCGCTGCTGCGTCAAATGGAAGTTACCGAACGCTCTGACCAATGCAACCACGGTCGTCCCACCTGGCGACAACTGAGTTTGCGCGAGTTAGATGCCTTGTTTTTGCGTGGACGTTGAATGCAGCTGGATGCCATCGCCTTGGTCGGCCCCACTGCCAGCGGCAAAACAGCCGCAGCCTTGGTGTTGGCACAGCACATGCCCATTGAGATCATCAGCATGGATTCGGCCTTGGTCTATCGCGGCA
This sequence comes from uncultured Burkholderiales bacterium, assembly GCA_903832625.1. Taxonomy (GTDB): domain Bacteria; phylum Pseudomonadota; class Gammaproteobacteria; order Burkholderiales; family Burkholderiaceae_C; genus Limnohabitans. Next base: position 18,938 of record CAILCI010000037.1, read on the forward strand.
TGGACATTGGCACAGCCAAACCCAGCGCCGACGAGTTGGCGCAGGTGCCGCATCACCTCATTGACATCCGCGACCCTTTGCAAGCCTATAGCGCAGCAGAGTTCGAGCGCGATGCGCGAGGCCTGATTCAAGCCATACACGCACGCGGCAAATTGCCTGTGTTGGTGGGCGGCACCATGCTCTACTTCAAAGCGCTGCAACAAGGTTTAGACGATTTACCCCGCGCCCAACCAGAACTGCGTGCCGAGATCCAAGCCCAAGCCGATCAGTTGGGCTGGCCTGCACTTCATGCCCAACTGGCACAGGTTGACGCCATCACGGCTGCGCGCCTTGCACCCCATGACGCGCAACGCATTTCACGCGCTTTGGAAGTGTGGCGCATCAGCGGTAAAAGTTTGTCGCAATGGTTTGAAGAAGCCGCCAAGCAACGCGGTACTGCCGCGCAAATGCTCCATATTCCTGTGGTTTCTTTGGAGCCGCAGCAACGCGCTTGGTTGCATGAACGCATCGCCCTGCGTTTTGACGCCATGTTGGCGCAAGGTTTTTTGCAAGAAATGCACCACTTGCGTGATCGCTCTGATTTAACGCCCGATCTGCCCAGCATGAGGTGTGTGGGCTATCGCCAAGCTTGGGAAATTTTGGATGAAGCCCACGCAACGCAGCGACCCGTGGAACAACTCCTACCGAAGCTGCGCGAACTGGGTGTTGCTGCCACAAGGCAGCTCGCCAAACGTCAACTCACGTGGTTGCGTTCTATGCCCGAGCGCCACATCGTGGCTTGCGATGCAGCACAGGGCAGCCAACACGTGCTCAAGCAGGTTCAAACGCTCATTGCAGCGTTTCTTTGAGCACTTCTGGCACGGGCAGAGGCAACACAGAAATGCCCTCTTCCATCAATTCTTGTGTTTCTTCGGGTGTGGCCTTGCCGCGAATATTGCGGTGCTCGGCATCGCCGTAATGCATTTTTCGCGCTTCGGTGGGAAATTGCTCACCCACATCTTCGGTGTTGGAGATGACATGGCGCACCATCTTCATCCACGCGGCTTGCATTTGCTCGGGGTCGATGGTGGGTAAATGTGTGGACACATCAGCGGGTACCGTTGTGGCTGTATTTGTGAGTGGATTGTCAGAAGTTCGTGAAGTCGTCAAATTCAAACGCGGGGCGCTGAGTTTTTTGACCACTTGCGTGTCGCCGCACAAGGGGCAGCTCACCAAGCCTTGGCCGAGCTGAGCCTGAAACTCATCTTCAGACGCAAACCAGCCCTCAAACTGATGCGCATGTGCACAAGATAAATCCAAAACTTTCATGGCTGCAATTATCCCTCAGCCACGCTTTGCCATTGAATTGCCCATTGGCCGCTGCGTACGTTTTGTAACCAAAGCAAGCAAGAGAGGGTTTTTGCATCGGTCAACTCGCCGCTTTGCGACCAAGCCAGCAATTCTTCTAAGGTGGCAGTAAAGACATCTAAAAACTCACCCTCGTCTAAACGTCGTTCGCCCAAGCTCAAACCCCGCGCAAACCAAATCTCAATAAATTCATTGGAATAGCCCATGCAAGGGTGCATCACACCCACCCGCGCCCATTCACGCGCACGATAGCCTGTTTCTTCCATTAACTCGCGCTGCGCGCATGTCAAGCGATCCTCGCCCGGGTCAATTTTTCCGGCGGGAAACTCAATCACCGCCTGAGCAATGGGATAGCGAAATTGGCGCTCCATCACAAATCGCCCATCATCGAGTTCAGCCACGATCACCACAGCGCCGGGGTGCTTGATGTATTCGCGCACCGAACTCGCGCCGTCTGGCAGCTTTACCTCATCACGAAAGGCGTGCAGAAAATGGCCTTGAAAGACCTCTTGGCTGCTCAGTTGCTTCTCTTGCAAATGCGCGTGTTTTGAAGATTGCTCTGCTTGCATGAAAATTTTCTCCAACAAAAAGGCCAGCACTGAGCTGGCCTTGGAGGTGTGAACACTCAGCGCGATCAACTGCCCAAAGTTGCCACAATGGCTTTGGCACACAAAGCCATCAAACCGCCTGGGAACAAGCCAATCAACACCAACAAACCTGCGTTGATGAACAAAACCACCCGCACATCAGCACCCGCTGAAACAGTGCTTGCGGTCAGCGGTTCATCAAAATACATGACCTTGACCACGCGCAAGTAGTAAAAAGCGGCCAGCAAAGACATCATCACAGCGAAGATGGACAAAGCCATTGCGCCCGATTGACCCGAAGTAATCAAAGCCTGCAAGACCGACAATTTCCCTGCAAAGCCGACCAAAGGAGGCACGCCCGCCAAGGAGAACATGCACACCGTCATCACACCCGCATACAAGGGGCTGCGTTGGTTCAGACCAGAAAAATCGCTGATCTCTTCGCTCTCGAAGCCTTCGCGTGCCAGCAACAAAATAATGCCAAACGCTGCCAAGGTGGTGAGCACATACGTGACCACGTAGAACATGGCCGAGCTATAGGCGTTGGCTGCTGGCACAGTGCTGCCATTGACCACGCCCGCGAGCAAACCAATCAACACAAAGCCCATTTGTGAAATAGTCGAATAGGCCAACATGCGTTTGAGGTTGGTTTGCGCAATACCGGTCAGGTTACCGATCAGCAAAGAGGCAACGGCCAAGAACATCAACATTTGCTGCCAGTCCACCGACAAGGGCAACAAGCCTTCAATCAACAAACGCACGGTCATCGCAAACGCGGCCAATTTGTGTGCGCCACCAATCATCAAGGTAACAACGGTAGGTGCGCCTTGGTAGACGTCAGGCACCCACATGTGGAAAGGCACAACACCAAATTTAAAGGCCAAACCCGCCACCAAAAACACCACGCCCAAAATCAACACTTGGTGGTTGATCTGTCCGCTTGCCACGGCTTTGAACACCGTGCTGATGTCCAAGGACCCCGTGGCGCCATAAATCATGGACATGCCATAGAGCAAAAAGCCGCTGGCCAATGCGCCCAACACAAAGTACTTCATGGCAGCTTCGGTCGCTGTGGCATTGTCGCGACGCAAGGCCACCAAGGCATAGCTGGACAAGGTCACCAGTTCAACACCGAGGTACAAAACCAAGAAGTTGTTGCCCGAGATCATGACGTACATGCCCAACAAGCCAAACATGCCCAGCGTGAAGATGTCGCCACCAAAGCGCAACATGTCGCGGTCGGCTGCATAAGGACGGCCATACACAAAGGTCGCCGCCATCGTCAAGGTGGAGAAGCATTTGAGCCAATTGCCCATGGGGTCAGATACCACCATGCCACCAAAGCTGTAGACGGTCTCGCCTTGGGTGGCATCGTTGATTTGCAACACCGCCACGCACGCCAAGGTCAGCATAGTCATGACATAGGTCACGGTGCGACGAGGTGACTTGTCAAACAAATCCACCAAGGCAATGACGATGGTCATGACCAAGAGCAAAATTTCGGGATAAAGCGCCGCAACGCCTAGTTTTTCAAACATGTTTCAAATCCCTTTTATTGGGGCAGCTTGGACAGCGCGACGTGCTTGAGCAAGTCAGCCACAGAAGCATCCATCACATCGGTGAAAGGTTTGGGGTACAAGCCCATGGCCAACACAGCAATGGCCAAAAGTGCAAGCATCAAGAACTCGCGGCTGTTGATGTCGGTGAGTTCTTTCACATGATCGTTGGCCACGGGCCCTAGATACACGCGCTTGACCATCCACAAGGTGTAGGCCGCACCAAAAATCAAGGCAGAAGCCGCCGCCAAGCCAATGAAGAAGTTGTATTGGATCGCGCCCAAAATCACCATCCACTCGCCCACAAAACCCGCAGTGCCTGGCAAGCCGCAATTGGCCATGGCAAACAACAAGGCAAAGGCCGCAAACTTGGGCATGGTATTGACCACGCCACCGTAGCTAGAAATTTCGCGCGAGTGCATGCGGTCGTAGAGCACACCAATCGACAAGAACATGGCGCCAGACACAAAGCCGTGGGCAATCATTTGCACCAAACCGCCTGAGACGCCGATGTCGCTGAAGATGAAAAAGCCCAAGGTCACAAAGCCCATGTGCGCCACCGATGAATAAGCCACCAGTTTTTTCATGTCCTCTTGCACCATGGCCACCAAGCCAACATAAATCACAGCCACCAAAGACAAAGCAATCATCAGCCACGCATATTCATGCGCAGCGTCAGGTGCAATGGGCAATGAAAAACGCAAGAAACCATAAGCGCCGAGCTTCAACATGATGGCCGCCAGCACGGCTGAGCCGCCTGTGGGAGCCTCAACGTGCACATCGGGCAACCATGTGTGAACCGGCCACATGGGCACTTTGACCGCAAAGGCTGCAAAGAAGGCAAAGAACAACAAAGTCTGCGCACTCATGGGCAGAGGCAAAGCGTACCAAGTTGCCAAATCAAAGCTGCCACCCGATTGCCAATAGAGGTAGATCAAGGCGATCAACATCAGCAAGGAGCCGAGCAAGGTGTAGAGAAAGAACTTGAAAGCAGCGTAAATTTTGTTCGGGCCGCCCCAAATACCAATGATGAGGTACATCGGGATCAAGGTGGCTTCAAAGAACACGTAGAACAACATGCCGTCCAACGCAGAAAAGACGCCAATCATCAGGCCGCTCAAAATCAAGAACGCACCCATGTATTGATTCACGCGCTCGGTAATGACCTGCCAGCCTGCAATCACCACAATCACGGTGATAAAGGCTGTCAGCAACACAAACCACAAAGACAAACCGTCAACGCCTAAGTGGTAGAACACATTGAAGCGGTCAATCCATGGCGAGTTTTCAACAAACTGCATGGCCGACGTGCCCAGCTCGAAGCGGGTATACAAAGGCAAGGTGACCAAAAAGCTCACCACAGAGCCAATCAACGCAATCCAACGCACTGCATTGGCTTGATCATCACGACCATAAGCCAACAACACGACACCGAAAAAAATTGGTGTCCAAATGGCAAGGCTCAACAAACCCATTTTTATTCTCCTTATTTGAGCCAGACGAACCAAGACATCAGCACAAACACGCCCAAGATCATCACCAGTGCGTAGTTGTACAAATAGCCAGATTGAATCAGACGCGATGCGCGTGCGAACACACCCACCAGCTTCCAAGAACCGTTGACCACCGCGCCATCAATGATGGCTTGGTCGCCAGTTTTCCACAAACCCGTGCCCAGAACGCGAGCGCCGCGTGCCAAGATGTTTTCGTTGAACCAGTCCATGTAGTACTTGTTTTCCAACAAGGTGTAGATGGGCTGGGCTGCACGTTTGATCGCTGCGGGCAAGGCCGGATTGATCATGTACATGTAGTAAGACGACACCACACCAGCCAAGGCCAAGGCGAAAGGCAGCGAGGTGAAGGCATGAATCGCCATTGCAACTGCTCCGTGGTATTCGCCTGCCAACTCTTCCATGGCCGCGTGTTTTTCGAGGTTGACAAAAATCGCGTCTTTGAAGAAGTCGCCGTAGAGCATCGCGTCGATGGCCAAGAAACCAATCAAGACCGAGGGGATGGCCAACAAAATCAGCGGCACCGTCACCACCCAAGGCGATTCGTGCGGGCTGTGGTCGTGGCCATGGTCGTCATGGTGGTCGTCGTGATGGTCATCATGGCCATGGTGTGCGTCAGGATTTTGATCGTAACGCTCTTGACCGTGGAAGACCAAGAAGTACATGCGGAAAGAATAAAACGCCGTCACAAACACGCCTGCCAACACCGCAAAGTGGGCAAACCCAGCACCGGGCAAGTGGCTCGCCGCCACCGCTTCGATGATGCTGTCTTTGGAGTAAAAGCCCGCGAAGAAAGGTGTGCCAATCAAGGCCAAAGAGCCCAGCAAAGACGTGATCCAAGTGATGGGCATGTACTTGCGCACGCCACCCATCCAACGGATGTCTTGGTTGTGGTGCATGCCCATGATGACCGAGCCAGCGCCTAAGAACAACAAGGCTTTGAAGAAAGCGTGGGTCATCAAGTGAAACACCGCCACCGAATATGCCGATGCGCCCAAGGCCACCGTCATATACCCGAGCTGCGATAAGGTGGAGTAAGCCACCACGCGCTTGATGTCGTTTTGGATCAAGCCCAAAAAGCCCATGAACAAAGCCGTGATCGCACCAATCACCAACACAAAGTTGAGCGCCGTGTCAGACAACTCAAACAACGGCGACATGCGTGTGACCATGAAGATGCCCGCAGTCACCATCGTCGCCGCGTGAATCAAGGCAGAAATAGGTGTGGGACCTTCCATCGAATCAGGCAACCACACATGCAAAGGAAATTGCGCTGATTTACCCATTGCGCCAATGAAGAGGCAAATACAAATTACTGTGACCAGCAACACGTCAGTGCCAAACACAGTGCTTGGGAACACAATGCTGCCCAATTCGCCCGCCTTGGCAAACACCTCGGTGTAGTTCAGGCTGCCGGTGTAGGCAGCGATCAGGCCAATCCCTAAGATGAAGCCAAAGTCACCCACGCGGTTGACCAAAAAGGCTTTCATATTGGCAAAAATCGCTGTGGGTTTGTTGAACCAAAACCCGATCAACAAATACGACACCAAGCCCACCGCTTCCCAGCCGAAGAAGAGTTGCAACATGTTGTTACTCATCACCAGCATCAGCATGGAGAAGGTAAACAAAGAAATGTAGGAGAAGAAACGGTTGTAGCCTTCGTCCTCTTCCATGTACCCAATGGTGTAGAGGTGAACCATGAGCGAGACAAAGGTCACCACGCACATCATCATGGCGGTCAGGCCGTCGATCAAAAAGCCGACTTCCATTTTCAAACCACCCACCACCATCCAGGTGTAGATGGTTTCGTTGAAACGTGCGCCTTCCAAGGCCACGCTCTTGAGCGTCAACGCCGACAACACAAAGGCAATGAACACGCCCAAGATGGTCAGGCAATGCGTCATGCGGCGACCAATATGGTTGCCACCAAAACGCGTGCCAAACAGACCAGCCAAGGCCGATCCAACCAGTGGTGCCAGCGGCACAGCCAACAAAGTAGAAGCTTGCAGGGTTTGCGACATGATGAATTAACCCTTGAGCGTGTTGAGTTCGTCCACATTGATGTTGGACTTGTTGCGGAACAACTGCACCAAAATCGCCAAGCCAATGGCCGACTCAGCAGCCGCCACGGTCAAGATGAAGAAGACAAACAATTGACCATTGAGGTCGTTCAAATAATGAGAGAACGCCACAAAATTCATGTTCACTGCCAGCAACATCAATTCGATGGCCATCAGCAACACAATCAGATTTTTGCGGTTCAGAAAAATACCAGTGACCGACAGCGCGAACAAAATCGCGCCCAGTGTCAGGTAATGCCCTAGGGTGATACTCATGCTTGTTTCTCCTGCTCAGCAGCCACGGGAGCTTTGACAGCATCCATCTTGACCAGCGTGACGCGATCGCGCGCTTTGACGCGCACTTGTTGGCTGGGGTCTTGCGTCTTGGTGTCTTTGCGGCTGCGCAGCGTCAGCGCAATCGCAGCAATCAAAGCGACCAACAAAATCACAGCTGCAATTTGCACAGGGTACAAATACTCGGTGTAGAGCAACACGCCCAAATCTTTGGTGTTGGAGCCCTGCCCCAGCGCTGCGACCACCGGCTCGGTCACGCGAAAGCCCGACAGCAAGACACCCGCCAGTTCCAAGGCGATGACCGCACCAATCGTGGCCGCCAACGGAAAGTGACGCCAAAAACCTTGGCGAATGCTGTCCATGTCAATGTCAAGCATCATCACCACAAACAAGAACAAGACCATCACCGCGCCCACGTAAACGAGCACCAAGGCGATGGACAAAAACTCGGCTTTGAGCAGCATCCAAACGCCAGAGGCTTGGAAGAATGCGAGCACCAAATACAGGGCTGCGTGCACGGGGTTGCGCGCCGTGATGACACGGAACGCCGCGAACAGCAGCACCGCTGAGAACGCGTAGAAAAGAGCTGATTGAACGTCGATCATGTAAATCTCTTTCAGCGGTATTTGGCGTCAGCCGCTTTGTTGGCCGCGATTTCGGGTTCGTAACGGTCGCCCACAGCCAACAGCATTTCTTTGGTGAAATACAAATCGCCGCGTTTTTCGCCGTGGTATTCGAAGATGTGGGTCTCGACAATCGAGTCCACGGGGCAGCTTTCTTCGCAAAAGCCGCAGAAGATGCACTTGGTCAAGTCGATGTCATAGCGCGTGGTGCGGCGGCTGCCGTCTGCGCGTTGGTCCGACTCGATGGTGATGGCCATTGCTGGGCAGACGGCTTCGCAGAGTTTGCAGGCAATGCAGCGCTCCTCGCCGTTTTCGTAGCGTCGCAGCGCGTGCAGACCACGAAAACGCGGCGATGCAGGCGTTTTTTCTTCAGGGAACTGAATCGTGATGCTGCGCGAGAACATGTATTTGCCCGTCAGCGCCATTCCCTTGAACATCTCAATCAAAAGAAAGCTCGACAAAAAGTCGCGCAGCGAAAACGGAGCGGAATGTGTAGTGGTAGTCATGTTGTGTCCTACTTCAATTCCAAATATTCCAAGGGGTTTGCAACCAAATGCCCACCACCAGCAACCACACCAAGGTCACGGGGATGAAAATTTTCCAGCCCAAACGCATGATTTGGTCATAGCGATAACGTGGGAACGTGGCACGCACCCACAAGAACATTGTCACGACGACGAAGGTTTTCAGGCCCAGCCAAATCCAACCCGGCACCAAATTAAATAAGGCGTTGTCGATGGGTGACAACCAGCCGCCCAAGAACATGACCACGCTCAACATCGAGACCAAAATCATGTTGGCGTATTCGGCCAAGAAGAACATGGCAAACGACATGCCCGAGTATTCGATCATGTGACCCGCCACAATTTCGGACTCGCCTTCCACCACGTCAAACGGGTGACGGTTGGTTTCGGCCAAACCCGAGATGAAATACACCACAAACACAGGCAACAAAGGCAACCAGTTCCAAGACAAGAAGTTCAAGCCCAAGTTGGCCATATTGCCTTTGGCTTGGCTCATCACGATGTCGGACATGTTCAGGCTGTTGGTGATCATCAAAACGATGACAAAGCAAAAGCCCATGGCAATTTCGTAGCTCACCATTTGCGCCGAAGCACGCATCGCGCCCAAGAAAGCGTATTTGGAGTTAGACGCCCAACCCGCAATGATCACGCCATAAACTTCCAGCGAGGTGATGGCCATCAAAAACAACAAGCCTGCGTTGACGTTGGCCAAAGCCACATCGGGGCCAAAGGGAATCACCACCCATGCGGCCAAAGCGGGCATGATGGTCATGATGGGACCGAGCAAAAACAAGCTGGTCGTGGCCTTGGCGGGCAAGATGATTTCTTTGGTCAGCAGCTTCAAAGCATCGGCAATGGGCTGCAACAGACCGCCGGGGCCGGTGCGGTTGGGGCCTTTGCGAATTTGGGTGTAGCCAATGGCTTTGCGTTCCCACAAAGTCAAATAAGCCACGCAACCGAGCAAGGGCAAGAGCACCGCCACAATTTTGATCAGCGTCCACAGCACCGGCCATGCGTACACCACCCACAAGGGGTCAGCGCAAAAAGCCAAGCCTGCGTTGTAAAAAGTTTCAACCATCACACAGCTCCTTGCAGTTTGGCATCGGCCGTCAGTTGCAGAGATGAGGCACGACGCACCAAGCCGTCGAGTTGGTAAATGGCAGCCACTGCGGGTTCAGCCGTTGCAGGCGTCAGATCGACCGCAGCCGATGTGGCATTGGAGAGCACGGCTTGCACATCAGCAGGAATGGCTTGAGCGCGCACCTCTTCGATGGTCTCGAAGCTAAAACCAGGCACATGCAGCATAGAACCCAAGACGCGCAAGACTTTCCATGCCGGACGGGTTTCGCCCAAAGGCTTGACCACGCCGTGGAAGCTTTGCACACGGCCTTCGGTGTTGATGAAACTGCCTGCGGTTTCGGTGAAAGGCGAAATTGGCAACAGCACATCGCTGATGTCCATATTGGCTTTGAAAGGCGAGAGGGTGACCACCATGTCGGCCTTGCCCAATGCCTGTGCAGCGGCTTCGCCGTTGGCTGCATCAAATGCAGGTTCGGTGTTGAGCAAGAGCACGGCCTTGAGATGACCTGACATCATTTGTGCAGCGGTTTGTCCGCCTTGCACGGGCACAGCGCCCACGACTTGCGCACCGACGGTGTTCGCAGCTTCACCCAAGAAGCCCACGCTGGCACCCGTTTGTGTGCCAATCCAGTTGGCCAAACTCAGCAAACTCGATGCTTTGGCATGATGCGCTGCGGCATTGCCCAAGAGCACCGCTTTGCGTTCGCCGCCCGTCAAGGACTTGGCAATGGCTTGCGCTTGTGCGTTGTTGGCATTGCCTGCTACTGGCGCGGCAGCACCCGTGATGGCGCCAACAGCAGCAGCAATGTCGGCCAAAGCTTGCACCCAGTGGGCAGCGTCTGCCAGCAAGGTGTTGGCCACGGGCATGGCCCAGTCGAAAGCTTGCGCATTCAAGGCGTTGATCTTGCCGCCTTTGCGTGCTGCTTGGCGCAGGCGTTGCGCCAACAGAGGCTGGTCTTTGCGGACGTTGGAGCCAATCAACAACACGCGTTGCAAATCGCTCAAGGACGCAATGGATGTGCCCAACCAACGCACTGTGCCGTCGTGTTGGAAATCGGCGGCACGCAAGCGCGTGTCAATGTTTTGACTGCCCAAACCACGGGTGAGCGCGGCTGCCAAGAACAATTCTTCAGCGGTGCTGTGCGGGCTGGCCAAGGTGCCGATGGCCGCAGCGCCATGCTGGGCTTTGACGCCTTGCAAGCCGTTGGCCACGTATTCGAGGGCGGTTTGCCAATCGACTTCTTTCCACGCGCCGCCTTGCTTGAGCATGGGCGCGGTCAAGCGATCTTCGCTGTTCAAGGCTTCGTAGCTGAAGCGGTCGCGGTCAGCAATCCAGCATTCGTTGACTTCTTCGTTCTCGAGGGGAACCACGCGCAAGACTTTGTTGTTTTTGACCTGCACCACCAAGTTTGCGCCTGTGGCGTCGTGGGGGCTGACCGATTTGCGGCGACCCAACTCCCATGTGCGGGCGCTGTAGCGGAAAGGCTTGCTGGTCAACGCACCCACGGGGCAGATGTCGATCATGTTGCCCGACAACTCAGAGTCCACGCTTTGGCCGACAAAGGTTTCGATCTCGGAATGTTCACCACGGTGGGACATGCCCAACTCCATGACGCCGGCCACTTCTTGACCAAAGCGCACGCAGCGAGTGCACTGAATGCAGCGGCTCATCTCTTGCATGCTGACCAAAGGACCCACGTCTTTGGGCATGACGACGCGTTTTTCTTCTTCGTAGCGTGAGCTGCCGCCGCCGTAGCCGACGGCCAAGTCTTGCAACTGGCATTCGCCGCCTTGGTCGCAAATGGGGCAATCGAGCGGGTGATTGATGAGCAAGAATTCCATCACCGACTGTTGTGCCTTGATGGCTTTGTCGCTCTTGGTGCGAACAATCATGCCTTGCGTCACGGGCGTGGCACAAGCGGGCATGGGTTTGGGGGCTTTTTCCACATCGACCAAGCACATGCGGCAGTTGGCCGCGATGCTCAATTTTTTGTGATAACAAAAGTGCGGGATGTAAGTGCCAGCCTTTTCAGCCGCATGCATGACCATGCAGCCTTCTTGGACTTCTACCTTTTGACCGTCGAGTTCGATTTCAACCATGGTGCTTGTCCGTCAAACGTACGCGCTGACCGAGCAGGTCTTGTGCGTGATGTGGTGTTCAAATTCGTGGCGGAAATGCTTGAGCATTCCGCGCACTGGCATGGCAGCTGCGTCACCCAAGGCGCAAATCGTGCGCCCCATGATGTTTTCGGCCACGTTGTCGAGCAAGGCCAAATCGCTCTCGCGACCCTCGCCACGTTCGATGCGATCGACCATGCGCCACAGCCAACCCGTGCCTTCGCGGCAAGGTGTGCATTGACCGCAGGATTCGTGCTGGTAGAAGTAGCTCAGGCGTTGCAAGCTCTTGACCATGCAGCGCGAGTCGTCCATCACAATGACCGCACCCGAGCCGAGCATGGAGCCCGCTTTGGCAATGGAGTCGTAGTCCATGGTGCATTGCATGATGATGTCAGCAGGCAACACGGGCGCTGAAGAGCCACCAGGAATCACCGCTTTGAGCTGGCGGCCTTGGCGCACGCCACCGGCCAACTCCAAGAGTTTGGAGAACGGTGTGCCCATCGGAATTTCGTAGTTACCGGGGCGTTCCACATCGCCGCTGACCGAGAAAATTTTGGTGCCGCCGTTGTTGGGCTTGCCGCACTCGAGGTAGGCCTGACCGCCGTTGCGGATGATCCAAGGCACAGCCGCGAAGGTTTCGGTGTTGTTGATGGTGGTCGGCTTGCCGTACAAACCAAAGCTGGCAGGAAATGGCGGCTTGAAGCGTGGCTGGCCTTTTTTGCCTTCCAACGATTCGAGCAAGGCAGTTTCTTCGCCGCAAATGTAAGCGCCAAAACCGTGCGCTGCATGGAGCTGAAAACTGAAGTTCGAGCCCATGATGCGATCACCCAAAAAGCCTGCTGCGCGGGCTTCTTCAAGCGCCGCTTCAAAGCGATCGTAGGTTTCGAAAATTTCGCCGTGAATGTAGTTGTAACCCACGCTGATGCCCATGGCATAGGCCGCAATCGCCATGCCTTCGATCACGATGTGCGGGTTGTGTTGCAAGATTTCACGGTCTTTGCACGTCCCCGGTTCGCCCTCGTCAGAGTTGCACACCAAATACTTTTGGCCGGGGAATTGACGGGGCATGAAGCTCCATTTCAAACCCGTGGGAAAGCCCGCACCGCCGCGACCGCGCAAGCCGGACTCTTTGACCGTGGCAATCACTTGGTCTTGTGTCAAACCTTCGCCACCGTCTTGCGCCAAGATTTTGCGCAAAGCTTGGTAGCCGCCGCGTGCCACATAGTCTTGCAAATGCCAGTTTTTGCCGTTCAAGTCGGCCAGGATTTGTGGACCCATGTGGCGGCCGTGGAAACAGGTTTCCTCAGCCGTTGTTTGGAATTGAGAAAGCACTTGTTGCAAATTCATGCTCATTCCTCCACCGAACGCAAGCCTGCGACCAATTGGTCGATCTTGTCGTTGCTCATGTAGCTGCACATGTTGCGGTCGTTCACCAACAACACGGGTGCATCGGCGCAAGCGCCCATGCATTCGCCGGGTTGCACGGTGAACACGCCGTCGGCTGTTGTTTCGCCCACTTCAATGCCCAAGGTTTTGACCAAGTGCATCAAAGCGCCCTGCCCGTTGCGCAATTGGCAAGGCAAGTTGGTGCAGACGTTGATCTTGAACTTGCCCACGGGCTGTTGGTTATACATGTTGTAGAACGAAGTGACTTCGTGCACGGCCATCGGCGCCATGCCCAAGTAGTCGGCAATGGCGCGCTCACTCTCGGCGCTCACAAACCCTTGTTCTTGCTGAACGATGGACAAGCAGGCCATGACGGCTGACTGCTTTTGCTCATCAGGATATTTGGCAACTTCGCGGTCGAAGCGCTGTTTGGTAGCTTCAGAAATCATCGGTCAATTTCCCCGAACACAATGTCCATCGTGCCAATCACCGCCACGGCGTCAGCAATCATGTGGCCGCGCGCCATCTCGTCCATCGCCGCCAAGTGCGGGAAGCCGGGAGCGCGGATCTTGAGGCGATAAGGCTTGTTGGCACCATCGCTCACGAGGTAAATACCAAACTCGCCTTTGGGATGCTCCACGGCGGCATAGGCCTCGCCTTCAGGCACGTGAAAGCCTTCGGTGAAGAGTTTGAAGTGGTGAATCAGCTCTTCCATGTTGGACTTCATGCCCTCACGGCTGGGAGCGGCCACCTTGTGGTTGTCGGTGATGACGGGACCGGGGTTGACGCGCAACCAATCCACGCACTGTTTGATGATGCGGTTGGATTGACGCAACTCTTCGACGCGCACCAAATAGCGGTCGTAGCAGTCACCGGTTTTGCCCACGGGAATGTCAAAGTCCAAGCGGTCGTACACATCGTAGGGCTGTTGTTTGCGCAAGTCCCAAGCCACGCCTGAGCCGCGCAACATGGCGCCTGTGAAGCCCAAGTTTTTGGCGCGTTCGGGAGAGACAACGCCCACATCGACCAAGCGTTGTTTCCAAATGCGGTTGTCGGTCAGCAAGGTTTCGTACTCGTCGACCAGTTTAGGGAAGCGCTGGGTGAAATCGTCAATGAAGTCGAGCAAAGAGCCTTGGCGGTTTTCGTTCAAACGCGCCATGGTTTTGGCATTGCGAACTTTGCTGGCTTTGTACTGTGGCATGGTGTCCGGCAGGTCGCGGTAGACACCGCCTGGGCGGAAGTAAGCCGCGTGCATACGCGCACCCGACACAGCCTCGTACATGTCAAACAAGTCTTCGCGTTCGCGGAAACAATAAATCAGAATGTTCATCGCGCCGCAGTCGAAACCGTGGCAACCCAACCACAGCAAGTGGTTGAGCAAACGGGTGATTTCGGCATACATCACACGGATGTACTGGGCGCGAACAGGCACGTCAATGCCCATCATTTTCTCGATGGCCAAGCAATACGCATGCTCGTTGGCCATCATGGACACATAGTCCAAGCGATCCATGTAGGGCAGCGATTGAATGTAGGTTTTGCTCTCGGCTAATTTTTCGGTGGCGCGGTGCAGCAGCCCGATGTGCGGGTCAGCGCGTTGCACCACTTCGCCGTCGAGCTCAAGCACCAAGCGCAGCACGCCGTGCGCGGCCGGGTGTTGAGGACCAAAGTTGAGGGTGTAGTTTTTGATGTCAGCCATGATCAGTGCAACCCACCGTAGTTGTTTTCGCGGATGATGCGCGGTGTGATTTCGCGCGGCTCAATGGTGACGGGTTGGTACACCACACGTTTTTGATCGGCGTCGTAGCGCATTTCGACATAGCCCGAGGTTGGGAAGTCTTTGCGGAAAGGATGGCCCACAAAACCGTAGTCGGTCAAGATGCGACGCAAGTCGTTGTGACCTTCAAACACGATGCCAAACAAGTCGAAGGCTTCGCGCTCAAACCAATTGGCCGAGTTCCACACGTCGCTCACCGAAGCCACCCAAGGCATGTCGTCATTGGGCGCAAACACGCGCACACGCAAACGCCAGTTGTGGCTGATGGACAAGAGGTGGCTTACCACCGCAAAACGAGGCTGGTCTTCGAACTTGGAATGCGCGCCGTCTTTGTAGCTCGAATAATCCAAGCCACACAAGTCGATGAGTTGCTCAAAGCCCAAGCGTGCGTCGTCGCGCAAGGTGTGGGCAACAGCCAGATAGTCGTCTGCCGCCACGGTGAGCGTGAGCTCGCCAAGGGCGGCATTTAAATGTTTGATCTTGTCGCCCAGCACATCGTGCAATGCAGCTTCAAGTGTTTGGATGGAATGACTCATTGAATGCTTTCCGATCAGCGTGCAATGGTGTTTTCGCGGCGAATCTTGCTTTGCAATTGCAAGATGCCATACAAAAGAGCTTCAGCCGTGGGCGGGCAACCGGGCACGTACACATCGACGGGAACCACGCGGTCGCAGCCGCGCACCACGGAGTAGCTGTAGTGGTAGTAACCACCGCCGTTGGCACATGAACCCATGGACAAGACCCAACGCGGCTCTGACATTTGGTCGTAGACCTTGCGCAAAGCGGGCGCCATTTTGTTGCACAAGGTACCTGCGACGATCATCAAATCTGACTGGCGTGGGCTGGGGCGAAACAACATGCCAAAGCGGTCGATGTCATAGCGGGCAGCGCCTGCATGCATCATCTCGACGGCACAGCAAGCCAGACCAAAGGTCATGGGCCACAGGGAGCCGGTTTTAGCCCAGTTCACCACGGAGTCAACCGATGTGGTGATAAAGCCTTCTTTCAATACACCTTCAATTGCCATAGGGTTACCTCTGTTATTCCCAGTCCAGCGCACCCTTGATCCACATGAAGGCAAAGCCAGCCACGAGGATTGCAAGGAAGATCATCATGTCGATGAAGCCGATGAAGCCAATTTCCTTGAGCGCCACGGCCCAAGGGAACAAAAATGCAATTTCCAGATCGAACAAGATGAACAAAATGGCGATCAGGTAGTAGCGCACGTCAAACTTCATGCGCGCGTCTTCGAAGGCCTCAAAGCCGCATTCGTAAGGGGAGTTTTTTGCTTCGTCGGGACGGTTGGGCCCGAGGAGAAAGCCAAGCGCTTGGGGGGCAACCCCCACGCCTAAGCCCACGAGGATAAACAGGAGGACGGGTAGGTATTGTTCTAAGCTCATCACAATCTCGCGGTAGGACTATTCGTTTAGTCTGCGAAGTTTGCCTGTCTTGGCTAACGCCAGATTGACAGGAAGACTTTTTTTGGATGGTGCCGTCGGCGAGACTCGAACTCGCACAGCTTTCGCCACTACCCCCTCAAGATAGCGTGTCTACCAATTTCACCACGACGGCTGGGGACTTATCAGCAAAAAGCGAAGAGGGATAACGCTTGCTGAACAGACCAAGAGTTTACCCTGAAAACTATGCGTTTTCTCTCTTGATTGGAGGTTTTGTTTTACTTGGTCGGAATTTGTCCAACGCCTGAAGCAGCCTCAGCGGCAACAGGTGCAGCAGAGGCGGCATCTGCTGCCACCGGTGCGACTGCCGCAGCACCTTCAAGCACGCTGCCTGAGGACGCTGGACGCAAGTTACCAAAGTAAGCCAAGGCCAAAGTAGCAACAAAAAAGACAGTTGCCAAAACGGCTGTGGTGCGTGACAAAAAGTTCGCACCACCGCTGGCACCAAACAAACTGCCCGAGCCACCGCTGCCAAAGGCCGCGCCCATGTCAGCACCTTTGCCGTGCTGGATCAAGATCAAGCCAATCATGCCCAAGGCAGACAAGAGTTGAACCAACTGGATGATGTTCAAAAAAACGACGCTCATTTAAAACTCCAAAATATCAATCAATATCAACGCGCTGCTGCTGCGATGATGGTCAAAAAGTCTGCGCTCTTGAGGGCTGCGCCCCCGATCAAGCCGCCGTCAATGTCGGCTTGCGCCAACAACTCGGCTGCATTGGCCGCGTTCATGCTGCCGCCGTACAAAATTTGCACGCGATCAGAATGCTCGGTGGCCGCTTTGAGCTGCGCTCGCAACACAGCATGCACCGCTTGCGCTTGCTCGGGCGTTGCGGTTTTGCCGGTGCCAATCGCCCACACGGGCTCATAAGCCACGACGATTTCGCTGATGCAGTGGCCGTTGGCGTGAATCACAGCCGCCAATTGGCGCTTGACCACTTCTTCGGTTTTGCCTGCTTCGCGCTCGGCCAAGGTCTCACCCACACACACAATCGGCGTGATGCCTGCGGCCAAGGCGCGTTGCGCTTTGGCTGCCACTAAAGCATCGGTTTCCGCATGGTATTGACGGCGCTCCGAGTGACCGACGATGGCGTAACGCACGCCAAAATCTTTCAGCATGGCACAAGAAATTTCGCCTGTGTACGCACCCTGCTCTTGTGCCGACACATCTTGCGAACCCAGCTCAATGCCGCTGCCCTGCGTGATCTGCTGCACCTGCGACAAATACGCCGCTGGCACACACACCGCTACTTGCGCTTTGCGCCCATTGAAAGCTTGCGCCAAACCGTGTTGTATCCCGCCCAGCAAAGCAGCATTGGCCGCCAAGCTGCCGTTCATCTTCCAATTGCCTGCAATGAGTTTTTGCTTCATCGCGCATTCCATGTCAAAACAATTTTTCCAATGTGCTGGTTGGACTCCATCAAACGATGGGCTTGCTCAGCACCGTCTTGCGACGCGGCATCAAACGTCGAATGAATGACCGGCTTGATGCGCCCGCCTTCGATCAAAGGCCACACATGTTGGCGCAAATTGTTGGCAATTGCCGCTTTGAACGCCACAGGGCGCGGACGCAAGGTCGATCCTGTGATGCTCAAGCGACGGCGCAGCACGAGCCCAGCGTTGAAGCCACTCTCCAAGCCGCCTTGCACCGCAATGATGACCAAGCGGCCATCTTCAGCCAAGCATTCCACCTCGCGCGCCACGTAGTCGCCAGCGACCATGTCCAAGATGACATCGACGCCTTTGTCCTGTGTGATGCGTTTGCATTCCTGCACAAAGTCTTGTGTTTTGTAGTTGATGGCGTGATCTGCACCCAATGCCAAACAAGCAGCGCATTTGTCATCGCTGCCAGCAGTGGCAATGACGGTAGCGCCCCAAGCTTTGGCCATTTGAATAGCCGTCACCCCAATGCCGCTGGTGCCACCTTGCACCAACAACACCTCACCCGCTTTGAGTTGACCGCGATCAAACACATTGCTCCACACGGTGAAGAATGTCTCGGGCAATGAAGCGCCTTCAACATCACTCAAGCCTTTGGGAATAGGCAAACATTGCGCCACAGGTGCCACGCACGCATCGGCATAACCACCGCCGGCCACCAGGGCGCACACGCGGTCGCCCACGCGCAAACCAGCGGCCTGCATGGCGGCTGCGTCACCCGATTCGATGACGCCAGCCACTTCCAAACCCGGCACATCGGATGCACCGGGCGGCACGGGGTACAGACCTTTGCGTTGCAACACGTCGGGGCGGTTGACACCGCTGGCCGAGACGCGAATCAATACCTCGCCCGCACCTGCCGTGGGCAAGGCGCGGCTGGATGGGCGCAGCACCTCAGGTGCACCCGGCTGCGTGATTTCAACAATGCGCATCATGGCTTTTGCGGTTGGCTTATTGCTGTTGTTGCTGCTGTTGTTCACCGTGGTGATCGCCACCGTGGTGCGCATCGGACGCAGGGCGTTCTGTCAAAGCTTTCATCGACAGCTTGACACGGCCTTTTTCGTCGGTTTCGAGCACTTTGACGCGCACGATTTGACCTTCAGCCAACACGTCGGTGACTTTGGCAATGCGCTCATGGCTGATTTGGCTGATGTGCAACAAACCGTCTTTGCCGGGCAACAAGTTGACCAAGGCACCGAAGTCCAAAATTTTGGTGATGGGGCCTTCGTAAATTTTGCCAATTTCAACTTCTGCAGTGATTTGCTCAATGCGACGTTTGGCTTCTTCGGCTTTGGCGCCGTCGGTGGCCGCAATGGTGATGGTGCCGTCTTCTTCGATGTTGATTTGGCAACCGGTTTCTTCGGTCAACGCGCGAATGACTGCGCCGCCTTTGCCGATCACGTCACGGATTTTCTCGGGGTTGATCTTCATGGTGAAGAGCTTGGGTGCGAAGTCGGAAACTTGCGTGTTGGCTTCGCCCATGGCGTCTTGCATTTTGCCCAAGATGTGCATGCGTGCTTCTTTGGCTTGAGCCAGAGCGACTTGCATGATTTCTTTGGTGATGCCTTGGATTTTGATGTCCATTTGCAAAGCGGTGATGCCGTGGGTTGTGCCCGCCACTTTGAAGTCCATGTCGCCCAAATGATCTTCGTCGCCCAAGATGTCAGTCAACACCGCAAAGCGGTTGTCTTCTTTGATCAAGCCCATGGCAATGCCAGCCACGTGTGCTTTCATGGGTACGCCTGCGTCCATCAAGGACAAGCAGCCGCCGCAGACAGAGGCCATCGACGAAGAGCCGTTGGATTCGGTGATTTCAGACACCACGCGCAGGGTGTAAGGGAATTCTTCTTTACTGGGCAAGACCGCCACCAACGCACGTTTGGCCAAACGACCGTGGCCGATTTCGCGGCGTTTGGTCGAACCCATGCGACCGACTTCGCCTGTGGCAAAGGGAGGCATGTTGTAGTGGAACATGAAGCGGTCTTCGTACTCGCCCGACAGTGCGTCAATGCGTTGTGCGTCGCGCTCTGTGCCCAAGGTGGTGATGACCAAAGCCTGGGTTTCGCCGCGTGTGAACAAGGCCGAGCCGTGTGTGCGTGGCAACACGCTGTTGCGAATTTCGATGGGGCGCACGGTGCGTGTGTCGCGACCGTCGATGCGGGGCTCGCCTGCCAAAATTTGGCTGCGAACAATGCGCGCTTCGATGTCAAACAACATGCCTTCGACTTTCACGCCGTCGAACTCAACCGCGTCGGCTTTCAAGCCGTCCATCACGGCTGCATAAGCTTCGCGGCAGGCTTGGGTGCGGGCTTGTTTGTTGCGCAATTGGTAAGCAGCGCGGAGTTTTTCTTCGCCCAAGGCGACGACTTTGGCGATCAAAGGCTCGTCTTTGGCAGGGGCTGACCAATCCCAAACGGGTTTGCCAGCATCGCGCACGAGTTCGTGAATCGCGTTGATGGCGATGTTGCCTTGTTCGTGACCGAACACCACAGCGCCCAACATGATTTCTTCAGACAGTTGCTGCGCTTCAGACTCGACCATCAACACAGCGGCTTCGGTGCCGGCAACAACCAAATCCATTTGGCTGTCTTTGCGCTGGGTTTGACCGGGGTTCAACACGTATTCGCCGTTGATGTAACCCACGCGGGCTGCGCCAATTGGGCTGGTGAAAGGAATGCCCGACACGCTCAAGGCGGCAGACACGGCGATCAAAGCGGCAATGTCAGCATCCACTTCTGGGTTGAGCGACACGGTGTGAACCACCACATGCACGTCGTTGAAGAAGCCTTCTGGGAACAGTGGGCGAATGGGGCGGTCGATCAAACGGCTGGTCAACGTTTCGTGTTCGCTGGGTTTGGCTTCGCGTTTGAAAAAGCTGCCGGGGATCTTGCCTGCGGCATAGGTTTTCTCGATGTAATCGACGGTCAAGGGGAAAAAGTCTTGGCCGGGCTTGGAGGTTTTAGAGGCGACCACGGTGGCCAACACCACGGTGCCGTCCATGTCGAGCAACACTGCGCCAGAGGCTTGACGTGCGATTTCGCCCGTTTCCATCTTGACCGTGTGTTGGCCCCATTGAAATGTTTTCGTCACTTTGTTGAAGATTGACATGTGTTTTTCCTTGAAGGATCAAGAGGTGTGAGGCCACCTCAACTGCCCCGAAGCCAGTTGCGCAACACACGATGCCATTCCCAAAAACAGGTGGGTGAACCACCTCACTTTTTGGAATGACACAGCTTCGATTTGCGCCTAACGGGTCTCCAGAAAACTAAAAATACGGTGCAACAAGTGCAAAACGCCTGAGCTATCGAGATAACTCAGGCGTTTGTCATGAATTTGTTCGATTACTTACGCAGGCCAAGTTTGGCGATCAATGCGGCGTAACGGTCAAAGTCTTTGGACTTGAGGTAGTCCAACAATTTACGGCGACGGCTCACCATGCGCAACAAGCCGCGACGACCGTGGTGGTCTTTGGCGTGTTCTTTGAAGTGGGGCGTCAATTCGTTGATGCGAGCTGTCAAGATGGCAACTTGCACTTCTGGGCTGCCCGTGTCACCGGCGCTGCGGGCGTTGGCCTTGACGACCTCGGCTTTGTTCAATGTGGTCATGTTTCTTCCTTTGATGTTTGACTTGCGCTTTGGCCTTGGAAATAGGCCATGCGTGCTGCTTCGCTCAATGCAAAGCCCATCAAGTATAGCGCAAAACAGGATTTGAGGCTTAAAACCTTTGCATCACGCAACGGGTGGGCTGCTGCGCCATTTCTGGCGTGAGGCTCTTGATCACCCGAAAACCGTAGCTTGAACCCTCAATGTCAAACGGCACACCCGGCTCGCCTTGGTTGTCCATCAAGCCCACCACCAAAGACTGCTGAAACTGGTGATCGGCTGCACGCATGAAGCCGCGTTGACCAAATTTGTTTACCTTCACATGCTCCAAAGCCCGCGCCACCAAAGTGGGATCGGCGCTTTTGGCCTGCTCCATGGCTTGTACCAAGGCTTCGATCATCAAAAACATGCGCATGTGCACGTAGTCGTCCGAGGGCTGCGGAAATCGGGCTCGGAAAGCTTGGTAAAAATCTGCCGACGCCTTGCCCGGCACGTTGGGCAGCCAATCGGCCACCGCCAGCACGCGCCCCACGCCCGACATGCCAATGGCCGCAGGTGCGCCCAGCGCGTTGCCATAAAAGGTGTAGAACTTGCCTTCAAAACCCACATCGCGTGCGGCCTTGATGAGCAGCGTCAAATCGTTGCCCCAATTGCCGGTGATGACCGCTTGCGCCCCGCTGGTCTTGATTTTGGTGGCGTAAGGCAAAAAGTCTTTCACGCGCCCCACGGGGTGCAGCTCTTCGCCTACGATTTGGATGTCGGGTCGCAAACTGCCCAACTGCGCCCTCGCCTCGCGCTGCACCGCTTGGCCGAAACTGTAGTCTTGGCCAATCAAGTAAACGCTTTTGAGGGCGTGGTCTTGCTTTAAAACGCTCATCAAGGCCGTCATGCGCATGTCGGCATGGGCGTCAAAACGGAAATGCCAAAAGCTGCAACGCTCGTTGGTGAGCGCAGGATCAACCGCGGCATAGTTCAAAAACACGGCGCGGCGACTGGGATCGCGCTCGTTTTGTTTGTTCAACGCGTCAATCAAACCCGCCGCCACCGCCGAGCTATTGCCTTGCAAAACGTAGTTAGCACCGCCATCAATGGCAGCGCGGAGGCTGGTTAACGCCTCTTCGGTTTGGCTTTTGCTGTCATAGCGTTTGAGCACCAACTCACGCGCGCCACCGGGCAAATGCACGCCACCGCGCTGGTTGACGCGCTCGACCGCCATCACCAAATTGCGATAAGCCGCCTCGCCGGTGTTGCCAAACGGGCCGCTCAAACCCTCGATCATGGCGAGTTGAATGGGTTGTGCCGATGCCAACCCAGCCAAGCAACACAAAGCCGCCCCCAAGAAGAGTTTTCGGGCAGGGTTGAAATATGGATGCATGGAGTGAACCTCAGGCTGGAAAAAAATCACGTCAAAAAATCGCTAATAGTAATACAAATTAATTATTTATCGACCAAATTCCACCTCGGCCACACATCAAACCCATAGTCGTACTGCGCCACTGCTTTGTTGGCTTGCAAGCGCATGGCCGCAGCCATGGCAATCATGGCGCCGTTGTCGGTACACAAATGCAGTTCGGGGTAATGCACGCGCACGCCGCGTTTGGCGCAGGCGGCGTTGAGTTGGGCGCGCAGTTGTCGGTTCGCGCCGACGCCGCCAGCCACCACCAAGCGTTGCAAGCCGGTTTGCTGCAAAGCGGCGAGTGACTTTTTGAGCAACACCTCCACAATCGCAGCTTCGGTAGACGCTGCCAAATCGGCCTTGCGCGCTTGCAGTTGCTCGCCCAATTTTTGGCTTTGGGTGAGTACCGCTGTTTTGAGTCCGGCAAAAGAAAAATCCAGATCGCCGCTGTGCAGCAAGGGGCGGGGCAGCTTGAACGCCGTTGGATCGCCCTGCTCGGCCAGCTTGGACAACAGTGGCCCGCCCGGATATGCCAAGCCCATGAGCTTGGCTGATTTGTCAAACGCCTCGCCCGCCGCGTCGTCGATGGTTTCGCCCAGCAAAGCATAGTCGCCCACACCGTCCACCCGCATGAGTTGGGTGTGTCCGCCCGAAACCAACAAGGCCACAAACGGAAATTCTGGCGCGTCGGCGCTCAAAAATGGCGACAGCAAATGCCCTTCCAAATGGTGAACGCCCAGCACAGGTTTGCCCAGCGACGCGCCCAAGGCACAGGCCACGCCCGCCCCCACCAGCAAGGCACCCGCCAAGCCGGGGCCTCGGGTGTAGGCCACCACATCCACCTCGGTCAAGGTTTTTTCGGCTTGCGCCAAGACCTCACGCGCGAGCGGAATGACACGGCGAATGTGATCGCGGCTGGCCAACTCAGGCACCACGCCGCCATAGGCTTGGTGCATGGCAATTTGGCTGTGCAAAGCGTGCGATAGCAGCACCGGCAAGCCCGCGCTTTGGGTTTGCACCAGCGCCACGCCAGTTTCGTCGCAAGACGATTCAATTCCTAAGATCAACATAGCCCCCGAGTTTATGCGCTTGCGCGACAATGGCGGGCTATGTCAATCAGCGCTTACATCAAAGAAATTGGCCGTGGCCGCGATGGCGCACGCGCGCTCACACGCGAACAAGCGGCAGATTTGATGGGCCAAGTGCTCGACCAAAACGTGTCCGATTTAGAAATCGGCGCATTTTGCTTGGCCATGCGCATCAAAGGCGAAACAGCGGCTGAAATGGCGGGCTTTTTAGACGCCGCACATGCGCGGCTCAACAACATTCAGATCGCGCCCCATACCGATTGCGTGGTGCTGCCGAGCTACAACGGCGCTCGCAAACTACCTGTGCTCACGCCCTTGCTGGCGCATTTGTTGGCGCGTCAAGGCGTGGCCGTGGTCATGCACGGCACGCCGACCGAAAACAGCCGCGTCTCCAGCCTGTCCGTGCTGCAAGCCATGAAAGACGCTGCGTTCACGATGGCGAAAGCGCCAGCCCATGCGGTCTGCAGCGGCGAGGTGGTATTTGCGCCCACCGAGGTGCTCTGCCCCGGACTTAAAGCTTTGCTGGACGTGCGCCGCGTGGTGGGCTTGCGCAACAGCGCACACAGTTTGGTCAAGCTGATGAACCCCAGCACCAGCGCCAAAGCTTTGCTGCTGAGCAGCTACACCCACCCCGAATACGCCGTGTCCATGGCCGAAACCTTGGCATTGACCCACACCCGCGCCCTGCTTTTGCGCGGCACCGAAGGCGAAGCCGTGGCCGATGCGCGGCGGCAACCGCAAATGGACGCCTTTGTCGCTGGCACTCGCACCACTTTGCTCGAAGCGCAAAGCGGCAGCTTGACGCAGTTGCCCGATTTGCCTGCCTTGGACGCGCAGGCCACGGCGCAGTACATTCAAGCGGTGCTGGCAGGCAACTTGCCCACGCCCGCGCCGATTGCAGCCCAAGTGCAAGCGGTGCTGAAAGCCCTGACTCTTTGAAGCTTATGAACCACCCTCACATCACCTTGGTAGGCGCAGGTCCCGGCGACCCCGAATTGCTCACCCTGAAAGCCGTCAAGGCCATTGCCAGCGCCAGCGTCTTGCTGGTGGACGATTTGGTCAGCGACGAAGTGCTCGCCCACGCCGCGCCCAGCGCCCGCGTGGTGCATGTGGGCAAGCGCGGCGGCTGCACGTCAACGCCGCAAAGTTTTATCCAAAAAATGATGGTGCAAGAAGCCCAGAGCGGCGAGCGCGTCGTGCGCCTCAAAGGCGGCGACCCATTTATTTTTGGTCGCGGTGGCGAAGAAGTCGCCTATCTGCAAAGCCACGGCATTGCGGTGACGGTGATCAACGGCATCACGGCGGGCTTGGCCGGCATGACCTCGCTCAATGTGTCGCTGACCCACCGCGATCATGCGCATGGCGTCGTCTTCATCACCGGACACGCCGCACCCGATAGCGCTCAAGCCGTCGATTGGGCGCAGCTCGCCCGCACCGCCGCGCAAGCCAAACTCACACTGGTGATTTACATGGGCATGAAAGGCGCAGCCCAGTTGCAAGCCGATTTGCTGCAAGGCATGGCCGCCAGCACGCCTGTGGCGGTCATCCATCAAGTCAGCCTGCCCGAGCAGCGCCATATCGTGTCCAGCTTGGGCGAAATGTGCGCCAGCATTGCGCAGGCGCAACTGGGCAGTCCTTCGGTCATTGTGGTGGGCGACGTCTTGCAAGGCTTGTTGCAACTGAGCCAAGCGCCACGCACAGAAAAAAGCGCATGAAAAGCTTTGACGCCATCATCGTGGGCGGTGGCGCTGCGGGCTTGTTTTGCGCAGGCGTGGCGGCGCAATTGGGCTTGAAGATTTTGCTGATCGACCACAGCGCCAAAGTGGCCGAAAAAATCCGCATCTCCGGCGGCGGCAGAAGCAACTTCACCAACCGCGAGTTGGATGTGCGCGCGCCACACACCCATTTTTTGGGCGAGAACCCCCAGTTTTGCCGCAGCGCACTCTCGCGCTACACACCGCAGCATTTCGTTGACTTGGTCAAGCGACACGGCATTGCGTTTCATGAAAAACACAAAGGCCAATTGTTTTGCGACCACAGCTCGCAAGACCTGATCGACATGCTGCTGCGCGAATGCGAGGCCAGCACCAACGGCGGGCAAGTCACGCGCTGGCAGTCGTGCAAAGTTGCAGCCGTGCGCCACCATGAGGGACAAGCGCAACGCTACGAACTCGACACCACGCAAGGCACCGTCAGCGCGGCCTCGCTGGTGATTGCCACGGGCGGTTTGTCCATCCCGCAAATTGGTGCCAGCGACTGGGGCTTTGAAATCGCCAAACAATTTGGCCTGCGCGTCGTCACGCCGCGACCGGGTTTGGTGCCGCTCACCTTTGACGCTGCGGCTTGGGCGCCCTACGCGCAGCTGTCGGGCTTGTCCTTGCCCGTGCGCCTTGAGACGGGTGACAAAAAAATACGCCAAAGTTTCAACGAAGATTTGTTGCTCACCCACCGCGGTCTGTCGGGCCCGGGCGTGCTGCAAATTTCAAGCTATTGGCAGCCGGGCGCAGACATTCGCATCAACCTCGCGCCAGAAATCGATGTGCAAGCGGCTTTGCTGGCCGCCAAACAACATTCCAAAAAACGCATTGCCAACGAACTCAGCGCTTGGCTGCCGTCGCGCTTGGCCGACACCTGGGCCGCGCAAGACAGCGCTTGGCAGCGCCCTGTCATCGAAGCCAGCGACAAAGCCTTGGTGCAACTGGCCGAGCGCTTGAGCCGCTGGACGCTCACGCCCACAGGCACCGAGGGCTACAAAAAAGCCGAAGTCACGGTGGGCGGCGTGAGCACGCGAGACTTGTCGCAGCAGACCATGGAGTCCAAGCAAGCGGGGCTTTATTTCATTGGCGAAGTGGTCGATATCACGGGCTGGTTGGGCGGCTACAACTTCCAATGGGCATGGGCGAGCGGCTTCGCGTGTGCACAGGGCTTGGCAGCTTCAAAAAGCCCGCTATAATGCTAGGCTTTGCTGGCAAACCCCCGACGGCCTGATCAACTTAATGTCGGGGAAGACCGCAGACACGGCTCCCAAGCACGATCTTCTTGTGAACCCTCTGTTTGCACATTCGGAAACATTGTTTAATGACCACCATTCGCGTAAAAGAAAACGAACCGTTTGACGTCGCTCTGCGCCGCTTCAAACGCACCATTGAAAAATTGGGTCTGTTGACCGACTTGCGTGCGCGCGAGTTCTATGAAAAGCCAACAGCAGAGCGCAAACGCAAAAAAGCGGCCGCCGTCAAGCGCCACTACAAGCGTGTGCGCAGCATGCAATTGCCCAAGAAGCTGTATTGATCAGCCCCAGCGTTCGCTGGTAAAAACAAGCTCGCTAGGGACGCCTCAGCGGGCTTTTTTTATTCCCATTTTCATTCCCTCACACTGGATTCACCATGAGCCTCAAAGACCAAATCACCGAAGACATGAAAACCGCCATGCGCGCCAAAGACACAGCACGCTTGGGCGCGATCCGCTTGTTGCAAGCCGCCATCAAACAAAAAGAAGTCGATGAACGCGTGACTGTGGACGACGCCATGGTCATCGCCATCGTGGACAAACTCATCAAGCAACGCAAAGACTCGGTGGACGCTTATGTCAAAGCTGCGCGTCAAGACTTGGCCGACATTGAAATTGCCGAAATGAAAGTGCTCGAAGTCTATTTACCCCAACGCCTCTCGGGCGAAGAAATCACGGCCGCCGTGCAAGCCATCGTCGCGCAAGTCAGCGCCGAGCTGGGCCGCGCAGCCGCAGCGGGCGACATGGGCAAGATCATGGGCGCAGTCAAAACCCAATTGGCAGGCAAAGCCGACATGGGCTTGGTCTCGGCAGCGGTCAAAGCAGCGCTGGCGGGGTGATCTAAAAATTACTAGAACTTTTTAGCTATTTGTTTTAAGATTTCCTCTCGCCAAAAAATTGGCCAGAGGATGTTGAATGAAGCAAGCCAGCGAGACTGTTCCCGTCAAGGCCAGCGTGCCACCCAAACGCCCGCCACCTCCCCCACCCCCAAGAAACGCGAAAGGCCAATCATGAACAACCCACGCTACGAAACGCTTTTTTCAATTCGTTATGCGATTCGCGTGCATGAGAGAAGCTTGGCTTTTTGGGGCGCAATGGCAAATTTGCTCAAACTCATGTCAATCTTGAGCGGGTCAGCGGCCCTGATGTCGGTGGTCGGCGCTGAATCCAACACGGCTGTGTTTTTGGGGCTGGCGTTTGCTTTTTTCCAGGCACTTGAGTACAGCTTTCATCCCACGGACAAAAGATACCAAGCGCTGGTTCAACGCAAAGTAT
Source organism: uncultured Burkholderiales bacterium (assembly GCA_903832625.1). Classification (GTDB taxonomy): domain Bacteria; phylum Pseudomonadota; class Gammaproteobacteria; order Burkholderiales; family Burkholderiaceae_C; genus Limnohabitans. Next base: position 47,069 of record CAILCI010000037.1, read on the forward strand.
TTGCCCAGTTGTACGCCAAACAAGCCAAATTCGACGACCAAGCGCTTGAAACGACTTACCGTGAATTGGTTGCCGAAGATGAAACCACGCCCTTGAACGCCCTCAAAGAACTGGCCTACAACGATGTGGTCAAAGAACAAGGCAGCGACGAGTCGTATTGCTTTGCCAACAAGCATGTCTTCATGGCTGCACTGAGCTAGGGCTTAACTCCCCGCAATCTTCATGCGGTTGATGAGCACAGAACCCACGGTTTTGGCACCCATCGTGTATTCGTCGGCACCAATGGCTTCTATGCCTTGGAACATGTCTTTCATGTTGCCTGCGATGGTGATTTCTTGCACCGGAAACGCGATGCGGCCTTTTTCCACCCAAAAGCCGCTGGCTCCGCGTGAATAGTCGCCGGTCACGTAATTCACGCCTTGGCCCATCATTTCTGTCACGAAGAGACCCGTTCCGAGTTTGCGCAACATTTCTTCCAGATCGTCGCGCTCTTGGGTTTGGCGCGAGCGCATGACCAAGTTGTGCGAGCCGCCTGCATTGCCCGTGGTTTTCATGCCAAGTTTGCGTGCTGAGTAAGTACTCAAAAAATAACCTTCAACCCGGCCTGCGTTCACCACTTTGCGCGCTTTGGTGACGACGCCTTCATCATCAAAAGGCGAGGAACCTTTGCCGCGCAACACATGCGGGTCTTCCAAAATATCGAGGTGTTTGGGAAACACTTTCTTGCCCAAGGAGTCGAGCAAAAACGTGCTTTTGCGATAGAGCGCACCTCCGCTGACGGCTTGCACAAAGCCGCCCAGCAAGCCTGCCGCCACGGGCGATTCAAACAACACCGGACATTGTGTGGTGGCGATTTTTCGGGCTTTCAAGCGGCTTAATGCGCGCTCTGCGGCGTAGCGCCCGACCTGCTCAGGAGAAGCCAATTCATCGGCCGAACGCATGGAGCTGTACCACGCATCGCGCTGCATTCCGTCGCCTTTTCCCGCAATGGGTGCAACCGAAATGCTGTGCCGCGAGCTGGCATAGCCGCCGCGAAAACCGTGGGTGTGGGCGCTGAAAAAATGGCTGTGCTGCGCCGACACGCCAGCGCCTTCGCTGTTGGTGATGCCCTTGGAAGTTTTGAGCGCAGCGGCTTCGCAACGCAAGGCGAGTTGCGCGGCATCTTCGCTGCTGATGTGCCAAGGGTGGTACAAATCCAAATCGGGATGATGCTGGGCAATGTCTGCTTCATCGGGCAAGCCAGCGACCGGGTCTTCAGCGGTGAAGCGTGCAATGTCATAGGCCGCTTGCACTGTGCGTTCAATGGCGGCGCTTGAAAAATCTGAGGTGCTGGCGTTGCCGCGTCGGTTGCCCACATACACCGTCACACCCAGCGATTTGTCGCGGTTGCGCTCCACATTTTCAAGCTCGCCTTTGCGCACCGACACGCTCAAGCCGTAACCTTCTGACACATCAATGCCTGCGTTGGTCGCGCCTAATTTTTTGGCGTGCTGCAAGGCGAAGTCGGTTAAGTCTTCAAACTGTGAGCGGCTGTGGCTAAAGCCATGCGGCGTGGTTTGGGCGGAGGGTGTGGCGGTGTGGGTGGCTTTGCTCATATCGGCGGCTATGATACTTGGCTTACACATTTACATCTCTATGTCACGAAAACCCAAAAAAGGTTATTACGTCAAAGGTCAGTTTGTTGCCGAGGGCAGCGAGCTTGATCTGGAACTCAAACGCGAGCTCAAAGGCACCGACAGCCTGAGCCGGACCGACCGTAAACGCGAAAGCGACGAGCGCCAAGACGTGGGCGCAGAGTTGCTCACCCTGCGCTCAGATTTGAGCGAGCGCTTGCACGCCCAAGGACACATCAACGACACACTGCGCGACGCAGTGGCCGAAGCCAAACGCATCACCAACTTCGAAGGCAAGCGCCGTCAAATGCAATACGTGGGCAAGCTCATGCGCAAGTTGAGCGATGAGGCATTTGCAGCCGTCTGCGATGCCATTACCGAGCAACGCGAAGGCTCCAGCCGAGTGACCTTGGCCTTGCACGAAGCCGAACAATGGCGCGACCGTTTGGTCAAAGAAGACGCGGCGCTGGACGAATGGATGCAAGCCAACCCCAGCACCGACAGCCAACAATTGCGCGCCCTCATCCGCCAAGCACGCAAGGACGACACAACCTCTAAAGCCGATGTCGCCAAAGGTTTGCTGCCGCGCCAAGGCCGCGCTTACCGTGAGATTTTTCAACTCGTCAAATCGCATCTGGGCGAGGAAGGCGATATTCCTGCGCCGGAAGACTTCGATGACTGATTGGCCCAGCCCCGACCTGCGCTGCGACGGCGTCAAAATTGGCATCGTCTCCATCAGCGACCGCGCCTCCAGCGGCACTTACGAAGACAAAGGCCTGCCCGCGCTGCGCGAATGGCTGGCGCAGGCTTTGTACAACCCGATCGAAGAAGTCGCGCGACTCATCCCCGACGAGCAAGCACGCATCAGTCAAACACTGATTGACTTGGCCGAGCTGGGTTGTTCGCTGATTTTGACCACTGGCGGCACGGGGCCTGCCAAGCGAGACGTCACACCAGAAGCCACACTGGCTGTGGCTGACAAGGAAATGCCAGGCTTTGGCGAGCAAATGCGCCAAATCAGCTTGCGCTTTGTGCCGACCGCGATTTTGTCGCGCCAAGTGGCGGTGATTCGAGGCAGCAGCTTGATCATCAACTTACCCGGTCAACCCAAGTCGATTCAAGAGACCCTGGGCGGCTTAAAAGACGCCGAAGGCAAGCAAGTCGTCGATGGTATTTTTGCCGCAGTGCCTTATTGCATTGATCTGATCGGTGGGCCGTATTTAGAAACGCGCGATGCGTTTTGCAAAGCCTTTCGTCCCAAAACGGCAGTTCATTCCAAGCGGGTTTAAAACAGCTTTTTCAGCAGCTTTTTGATGGAATTGGTTTTCTTGGATGAAGGCGAGACCATGCGCGGTGTTTCACCCGACATGTCAAAGTAAACATCTTCAAAATGTACATTCCACTCGGGTAACTCTTGTTCAATCTCGAACAAGGGCTTGCACTTGAGCAGCTGAAACACATAGAAATTAAAGCTCTCCACAAAGGCTGTGTATTGCGGCACAACCACGCCGTCGATGGGCTCAATATCGAGCCGCCAGCCGTGATGCAGACTTTCGCCCTCGCGCAGCAAGGTCAAAGGCGTGGTCATGGAAGAAAAGCTCACGCCATATTGTTCTAAGTCGAACACCACATAGCCCGAATAGGCTGTGGGCGACTTCATCACCACATGCAGGCGTTTGGGATGGATGTTGAGATAAATCATGGCTCAGTCCAACAATTGATTGATGCGCTCAGCCGAAAAAGTTTCTTGACGAGCGGCTTCGCTGGGGACGCAATCGCCCTTGGCCTGCATGTTGGAGAGTTTTTCAATGGCTTGCCACAGCATCGCAATTTGATGCTCTTGGCTGGAGGCGTTGTCGATCAAGCCGCGCAGCGCTTGGCTGACCGGATCGGTGTCTTCGGTAATTCCATAGGCGTTGAACTTGGGTTGCACCTGGGATACATCGGCACTCTCTCCTGTTTTGGATGGGATGATGCGCGCTGGAATTCCCACCGCAGTGGCGCCAGCAGGCACGGGCTTGATGACCACCGCATTGCTGCCGATCTTGGCGTTGTCGCCCACCTCAAAGCCGCCCAGCACCTTGGCTCCCGCGCTGACGACAACATTTTTGCCAAGCGTTGGATGACGCTTGGTGCCCTTGTACAAAGAAGTGCCGCCCAGTGTCACGCCTTGGTAGATGGTGCAACCGTCACCAATTTCGGCGGTTTCGCCCACCACCACGCCCATGGCATGGTCAAAAAACACGCGCTGCCCAATGACAGCGGCGGGGTGAATTTCGATGCCCGTCAACCAACGCGCCACATGCGAGATGAAACGTCCCAGCCATTTGAGGCCGATTCCCCAGCAAAAATGCGCCCACCGGTGCATCACCAAGGCATGCAAACCGGGATAGCAAGTCAGCACCTCCCACAAGCTGCGCGCAGCAGGATCGCGGTCAAGAATGCACTGAATGTCGGAGCGAAGACGAGAAAACATAGGCCTCAAGTCTAGCGTTTATGGGCGGCCGCCAGCACCATGTGTTTGGCCACCCCACGCAAAATATGTATTTCTTCCTCGCTCAAGCCTGCGCGGTTGAACAATTGGTTGAGCCGAGGCATGAGTTTTTTGGGTGTAGCGGGGTCTAAAAAACCAATCTCGGTCAGGGCTTGCTCCCAATGGCTCAACATGCCTGCGACTTGTTGCGCGTCGGCCAATGCGGGTTGGGCGGGCTGAGCAGCCAGCGCAGGCTCGCCCAAAGGCACAGCAAAACCACCCAACGCCTGCCGCCAATCGTAGGCCAGCACCTGCACGGCAGAGGCCAAATTGAGCGAGCCGAATTTGGGGTCGGTGGGAATACTCAGACAAGCGTGGCAGCGGTAAACGTCTTCGTTTCTCATGCCAAAGCGCTCAGAGCCAAACAAAAACGCCACGCCTTGCTGTGGTTGGCTTGTCTGCTGCGCCACCAGAGTCGAAAAATGCTCGCGGGGCGCGAAAGTAGGCGGTCCAAAGTCGCGTGGCGTCATGGCTGTGGCGCACAGGTGGCTCACGCCGTCCAAGGCCTCATCCAACGTATCCACGATGCGGGCGTTGTTGAGCACATCCAGTGCACCGCTGGCACGTTGGATGGTTTCTTCACGACGCAGCACGTTCGACCAACGCGGCGCGACCAACACCAAATCGGTGAATCCCATGACTTTCATGGCGCGGGCGGCTGCGCCCACATTGCCGGCGTGGCTGGTTTGAATCAGGATGAATCGGGTGTGCATGGGCGGTTTAGGGCAAGCGGTCACAAAAGCGTAAAATTGAGCTATTGTCGCTGCCCGCATCGCCGGCGCAGGTTTTTTAGCCCAAACGGCTCGTTGCGTTCTTCTTCACAATTTATGTCGACCCCCACCACTCACCCCATGCTGAACACGGCCGTCAAGGCCGCCCGCGCTGCCGGCGCCATCATCAACCGTGCTGCCCTTGATGTCGAGGCCGTTCGTGTCTCGCAAAAGCAGGTGAATGACTTTGTCACCGAGGTCGACCAAGCCAGTGAACGCATCATCATCGAGACCTTGCTCACCGCCTATCCCGACCACGGCATCTTGGCCGAAGAATCGGGCTCGACGCACGGCAACCCCAACGCCAGCCATGTGTGGATCATCGATCCACTGGACGGCACCACCAACTTCATCCACGGCTTTCCGGTCTATTGCGTGAGCATTGCTTTGGCGATTGACGGCAAACTCGATCAAGCCGTGGTCTATGACCCAACCCGCAACGACCTCTTCACCGCCACCCGTGGCCGCGGCGCGTTTTTGAATGACCGCCGCATTCGCGTGAGCAAGCGCGTGCGCTTGAACGAGTGCTTGCTCTCCACCGGATTTCCCTTCCGCCCCGAAGACGACTTCAACAAATACCTGCGCCTCATGGGCGAGATGATGCAACGCACCGCAGGCCTGCGCCGCCCCGGTGCTGCCGCGCTCGACTTGGCCTACGTGGCCGCAGGCTGGAGCGATGGATTTTTTGAACTCGGTTTACAGCCTTGGGACATGGCTGCAGGCGCGTTGCTGGTCACGGAAGCTGGCGGCTTGGTCGGCAACTTCACGGGCGAGTCCAATTTCTTGGAACAACGCGAGTGCATGGCAGCGAATTCGCGCATTTATGCCCAACTCGTGCCTCTGCTGAGTGGTTACTCCAAATTTGGCAGCGCAGACGCCAAGCGCGAAGCCAGCGAAGCAGGTAAAACCTTGAGCTTGTCGGGCAAAAACGACTGAACCTGCTCGCACGACTGACATGAGCACGCCCGACCTCCACGACGGCCACACGCCCATGATGCGGCAGTACTTGGCGCTCAAAGCCGAGCACCCGAACACGCTGCTGTTCTACCGCATGGGCGACTTCTACGAGTTGTTTTTTGGCGATGCCGAAAAAGCTGTGCGCTTGCTCGACATCACCCTCACCCAGCGTGGCCAATCCAATGGCCAACCGGTGGTGATGGCGGGTGTGCCGTTTCATTCGGTGGACACCTATTTGGCGCGGCTCTTAAAGCTGGGCGAATCAGTTGCCATTTGTGAACAAGTGGGCGATGTAGCCACCAGCAAAGGCCCGGTCGAGCGCAAAGTGGTGCGCGTGGTCACGCCCGGCACACTCACCGACAGCGCTTTGTTGAGCGACAAAAGCGAGGCCTTTGTGTTGTCGGTTCACCAAAGCGAGCGCAGCCGCTGCGGCTTGGCGTGGTTGAGCGTGACCGAAGGCCGCGTCTACTTGACCGAATGCGACAACGACGCCTTGCCCGCATGGATCGCCCGCATCGCGCCCAGCGAATTGATTTACAGCGCCGAAGTCAGTCCTGCATTTGAATCTCGTTTAAAAGCCGTGTGTGCCGCCAGCGGCCTGCCCGCGCAATTGCGCCCCGCTTGGCAGTTTGACGCTGCTTTGGGCGCACGCAAATTGCTCGAACACCTGCAAGCCGCTTCGCTCAACGCTTGGAATGCCCAAGACGTGGTGCACGCCCACGCCGCCTGCGCCGCCTTGCTCGACTACGCCCAACACACCCAAGGCCGCGCCCTCACCCATGTGCATGCGGTGCAGGTGGTGCGCGACGACGCCTTGATCGACCTGCCGCCCACCACACGGCGCAACCTGGAGTTGGTACAAACCTTGCGCGGCGAAGATGCGCCCACGCTCTTTTCGCTGTTAGACACCTGCATGAGCGGCATGGGCAGCCGCGAGCTCAAACGCTGGCTGCTGGAACCCGAGCGCGACCGCCGCCAAGCCCAACTGCGCCTAGACGCCATTGCAGCCTTGCAGCACAGCGGCCATGGCGTGCCTTACAAAGCTTTGCGCGAAGCCCTCAAAGGCTCGGGCGATGTGCAACGCATTTGCGCCCGAGTGGCCTTGCGCCAAGTGCGCCCGCGCGAGTTGGTGTCGCTCGCCCAAGCGCTGCGCAAAGCCTTGCACATCCAACCCCATGTGCCGCGCAGCGAATTGCTCGATCAGGTGGCGCAAGCCTTGGCCGCGCCGCCCGAATGCGGCGCCTTGATTGAACACGCCATCCATCCCGAGCCCGCAGCCTTAGTACGCGACGGCGGCGTGATGGCCGATGGCTTTGACGCCGAGCTTGACGAACTGCGCGGCATTCAAACAAATTGCGATGACTTTTTGCTGGCGCTGGAAGTGCGCGAGCGCGAACGCACCGGCATTGCCAATTTGCGGGTGCAGTTCAACAAGGTGCATGGCTTTTACATCGAAGTCACGCAAGGCCAAGTGGACAAAGTTCCAGCCAACTACACGCGCCGCCAAACCCTGAAAAACGCCGAGCGCTTCATCACGCCCGAACTCAAAGCCTTTGAAGACAAAGCCCTGAGCGCGCAAGAGCGTGCCTTGGCGCGAGAGAAATTTTTGTTCGAAGGCTTGCTCGATCAACTCCAAGTTTTTGTGCCTGCCCTCACCCGATTGGCGCAAGGCGTGGCCACGCTGGACGCGCTGTGCTGCTTGGCCGAGCGTTCGCACACCCTCAACTGGTGCGCGCCTGAGTTTGTCAAAACACCGTGCATTGACATCACCCAAGGCCGTCACCCTGTGGTGCAAGATCGCTTGGCGCAAACCCACGGCACCACCAGCAGCGGTGCCAAAACCTTCATCGCCAACGACACACGGTTGGCGCACAACCAGCGCATGCAAGTCATCACCGGCCCCAACATGGGCGGTAAATCGACCTATATGCGGCAAGTGGCGCTGATTGTGTTGCTTGCCAGCATGGGCAGCCATGTGCCCGCCTCGGCGTGTCGTTTGGGACCGATTGACGCCATCCACACCCGCATTGGCGCAGCGGACGACTTGGCCAATGCCCAATCCACGTTCATGCTGGAGATGACCGAGGCCGCGCAAATTTTGCACGCCGCCACACCGCACAGCTTGGTGTTGATGGACGAGATTGGGCGCGGCACCTCTACCTTCGATGGTTTGGCTTTGGCCAGCGGCATAGCGTCGCATTTGCACGACAAAACACAGGCCTTTACCTTGTTTGCCACGCACTACTTTGAATTGACCGAATTCCCAGCCACTCACCGAGCAGCGGTGAATGTGCATGTGAGCGCGGCTGAGAGTGGCAGCAGCATTGTTTTTCTACATGAAATACAAGCGGGGCCGGCCAGCCGCAGCTATGGTATTCAGGTGGCGCGATTGGCAGGCATGCCCACACCCGTGCTCAACCATGCGCGGCATACACTGGCGTCTTTGGAAGCGGGGGCGGATGCCAGCCGTGTGCAAGTCGATTTGTTTGCGGCACCGCCTGAACCCGAACCCACGGTAGTGACTCCTTTGCACAGCAAGTTGGCTGAGATCAACCCCGACACCTTGAGTCCACGCGATGCGTTGGACGCCCTTTATCAACTCAAAAAATTGCTATGACGTATTGCGTTGGCATCAAACTCAAAGCTGGCTTGGTTTTTTTGTCTGACTCTCGCACCAATGCGGGGTTGGATCAAATCAGCACTTTTCGCAAAATGATTGTGTATGAGAAAACGGGCGACCGTTTCATGGTCTTGTTGTCGGCAGGCAATTTGTCCATCTCGCAATCGGTGCGCGAAATTTTGCAAGTCGAGCAACTCAAAGACACCCCCGAGAGCGAACCCATCACCATTTGGAACGCCACCAGCATGTTCGATGCGGTGCGCGTGTTGGGCTCGGCCATTCGCCGCGTGCGCGAGCGCGATGCAGAGGCGCTGCAAGCCTCGGGCGTGGACTTCAATGTGTCGATGATTTTTGGTGGCCAAATTGGTGGCGAGAGCATGCGTTTGTTTCAGGTCTATTCGCCCGGCAACTTCATCGAAGCTACGGCTGAGACGCCGTATTTTCAAATTGGCGAATCCAAATACGGCAAGCCCGTTCTAGACCGTGTGCTCACGCCCGAGACGCCGCTGCACGAAGCGGCCAAGTGCGCGTTGGTGTCCATGGATTCGACCCTCAAATCCAACCTGTCGGTGGGGCTGCCGCTGGACATGGTGGTTTACGAGGCTGATCGCTTGCAAAGCGACAAAGTGGTGTGCATTGACGAAAGCAACCCGTATTTTCAAATGGTGCGCTCCAGCTGGGGCAACAAATTGCGCGAGGTGTTTGACGGCATTGAAGACCCGATGTGGGACAGCATTGCGCCTGCGCCACATCCGCTCATGCAAGCGTCCAACCGCTTGCAGGCCCTGAAAAAAATCAGCACACCCAAAGACAAACTCATTTAAGTCATGATCGACCAGCCCTTGATTGTTTTCTCGCATGGCAACAGCTTTCCGGCAAGCACTTACAACGTGATGCTCAATGACTTGCGCCGGCGTGGTTATCGGGTGGAAGCGATAGAAAAATTTGGCCATGATCCGCGTTTTCCGGTAAGCGACAACTGGCCGAATTTGGTCGATCAACTGTGCGAATTTGTCAAGCCTCTGGCTCAACAGCAGCCGCTGTATTTGGTGGGTCACTCCTTGGGCGGCGTGTTGAGTTTGATGGCTGCTGCCAAGCTGCAAGACTTGGTTCAAGGCGTGGTGTTGCTAGATTCGCCAGTGGTGGGCGGCTGGCGCGCGCTCACGCTGTATTGGCACAAGCGTGTGGCGTGGAGTGAGATGTTCAACCCAGCATCCATTAGCAAAAACCGCCGTAATCAATGGCAGAGCCACGCCCATGCGCTTGAGCACTTCATGCAAAAACGTGCTTTTGCCAAATGGAATACGCAGGTTCTGATGGACTATGTGGCCCACGGCACCCACGATGTAGTCATCGAGCAAGAAACACAACGCTGGTTAAGCTTTGACCGCGACATTGAAACCGCCATCTACAAAACTTTGCCAGACAATTTGGAGCGTTTTTTCAAACAACACCCATTGGCTTGCAAAGTGTCTTTCATTGGTGGCTTGCAATCGCTAGAAATCAAACAAGCCGGAATGGCTTTCACCCGTCGGCTGACCCAAGAGCGCATTGCCATGCTGGATGGGACACATTTATTCCCCATGGAAAAACCCATCATGGCCGCCGCGGCAATAGAAGCCGCATTGCTTAATTTAGCGCAAGACTAAGGCTTATTCAGCCCACACCACCAAGCCGCTCCAAGCGGTTGCCAGCACCAGCAAGCCAAAGGCAATGCGATACCAAGCAAACACCACAAAGCTGTGGCTGGCAATGTAGCGCAGCAACCAACGCACGCACAGCCAAGCACTGATAAAAGACACCACCAAACCCACGCCAAACATGGGCAAATCGTCCATGCTCAACAAGGCACGTTCTTTGTAAAGGCTGTAAGCGCCCGCGCCGATCAGCGTTGGGATGGCCAAGTAAAACGAAAAATCGGTCGCGGCCTTGCGCGACAAGCCCAGCAACATGCCCCCAATGATGGTCGAGCCGCTGCGGCTGGTGCCGGGAATCATCGCCAAGCATTGCACCAAGCCGACTTTGAGGGCGTCGAGCACGCTCATGTCGTCCGCGCTTTGCACCTGTGGCTTTTGTGCGGCATTCGCAGTGCCGTCGCGACCCCAAGCTTCCACCCACAAAATAATCAGCCCGCCCAAAATAAAGGTGCTCGCCACCACCACGGGCGTGAACAAATGCGCTTTGATGAACTTGCCAAACAACAAACCGAGCACCACGGCAGGCAAAAAGCCAACCAAGACATTGAGCGCAAACAAACGCGCCGAGCGCTGCGTGGGCAAAGCCAACACCGTGGATTTTATTTTTTGCCAATAGACCAAAATCACCGCAAAGATGGCGCCCGTTTGAATGGCAATGTCAAACACCTTGGCCTTGTCGTCGTCAAAGCCGAGCAACGAGCCCGCCAAAATCAAATGCCCCGTCGAAGAAATCGGTAAAAACTCAGTCAAACCTTCCACCACGCCCATGACGGCGGCTTTGAGCAACAAAACAATATCCACAGCAAATCCCTTTCAGTTGGAGCGATTATCGATGTTGATGGCTACCTTGCCGCCACGGCCATCGCACAGGGCTTGATGGTCGCCACGCGAGACGTCGCACCTTTTGAAACCGCAGGACTCAAAGTGATCAACCATTGGACTGCGGGACATTGAGCCGCATTTCACACACCCGTTTTTGCATTTCGTCGCATTTGGCTTGGACGCGCACTATGGAAATGGCATAGTTGCACCATTCATCGTTTTTTCTTCGAATCATGCAACTCACTCCCATCATTGCCATCCACATGAGCGCCGCTTTGAGCGCTGTGGTTTTAGGGCCTTTCGCACTGTGGGCGCGGTTAGGCAAAACCGTTCGACCTCGCTGGCATCGCGCTTTGGGCTATGCGTGGGTGACCTGCATGGTGGCTGCCGCCTTGTCTGCAATATTTGTTCGTGACTTTGGTGTGCCCAATGTGTGGGGCTATACGCCTATTCATCTATTTATCGTGGTGACCGCGTTCAGTCTGTTCAAAGCCTTCAAGGCTTTGGCACAGCGAGACATTGCCACCCACCGCCGTTACATGCAGCGTCTGTACGTGGGTGCTTGCTTGGTAGCAGGTGCGTTCACTTTGCTGCCAGGGCGCTATTTGGGCAATCTCATTTGGGGTAGCTGGCTGGGTTTGCTGTAAACCATCGTTTAAAGGAATTTACCGTGCAATTTATTCAATTCATTCCGCCTTGGGTGTTTCTTATTTTTGTGCTGCTGCTGTGGTTTGGGTTGGCAGGCACAAAAAACCGTCACGTCCCGTGGCGCATGCCCATTCTCGTGCCCGTGGGCATGAGTGTGTGGGCTGTGTCGGGCTTGCTCTTGAGTTATAAAAACAGCGAATGGCTGGGCTTTTCGCTGGCGATTTGGGCGGGCGTGAGTGGCCTGCTGGTGGTTTATTTTTCTAAAAAACCTTTTTCCAGTGATTTTTATTACGACGCCACCACGCGCCGCTTTGCCATGCCAGGCAGCTGGATGCCGATGGCTATTTACATGGGCATTTTTCTGGTCAAGTTTGCGGTCGGCATGTTGAGCGCCTTACAGCCCGCGTTGACCAGCACGCCAGAGTTTGTGTTGGGCGTGAGCGCGGTGTATGGCTTGTTTTCTGGGCGCTTGCTGGCCAATGCTTGGCGGTTTGTGCGCCTCAAAAAAGAAAGTGTTTGATGATCAAAAAATTAATTTCCCTGCTCACCGTCTTGCTGTGCGCCACCCCTTCTGCTTGGGCGCAAGTGGGCATGAGAGAAGTCATGTCGCAAGACATGCACATCACGCTGATCTATCCCACATCGCAAATCAGCACCACACAACAACGTGGTCCATTTGAAATTGAAGTTGCCTTGAACGCGCCACTCAGCGCCAAAGCACGACATCTTATTGTTTTGTCTCACGGCACAGGTGGCAATGCGTGGGTGGACCATGCGCTGGCATCGACCTTGGCACGCGCAGGTTTTGTGGTTGCACAGCCCGAGCACCGTGGCGACAACGCACGCGACTACAGCAAAGCAGGCCCGGAGTCTTGGCTGACGCGCCCATTAGAAATTTCCGAGACTATCGACTGGGTTGCACAAGACCCGCAATGGGGCAAACAGCTTGACTTGCAACATGTGGGCGTGCATGGCATGTCCGCTGGCGGGGTGAGTGCTTTGGTGATGGCGGGCGGTCAGTGGCGCATGTTGGACATGGTGCAACACTGCGGCCAACATTTGGACGAAGACGGGGGCTTTTGCATGAACGGTTTGGCCAATCAACCTCTCAAACAAGCCTTGCGCAAAGCACGCTATACCTTGGGCATGAACACGTCTGAACAATGGCTGCCCGACAACGTCAAAGCTTTGCATGGTGCGCCTTCGCCATCGACCACTTCGCCCAACCCACGTCCTGATACACGGGTAGCCGCTGTCAGTGCGCTGGTGCCTTTGGCAGCCATCTTCACGCCAGAGAGTTTGTCGCGCATCGCGATTCCCTTGGGCGTCACGACAGCAGGCAAAGACGAGGTCTTGTTGCCCAAATTCCACGCTGAACGGCTGCTTGCCAACTGCTCGCGCTGCACGCTTTTGAGCGCCCATCCGCAAGCAGGACATTTTGATTGGCTCTGGCCTTGGCCTAGCGAATTGGCGCAAAAAATTGCAGCCCTCCAAATCAGAGGTGGAATGCCTCATGCAGATTTCACGGCGGCACAACGACAATCGGGTTTTGATCGCATTGCGGCGTTTTTCAAAACCAATTTGGAGCCCTGAGTTTGCCTCTCTTCATGCACATCCCCAAGCGAGAGCGCCAAGCCCTGCTCAAACGCCTGCTTGTTGTGTGGTGCGTGGCCTTGATCATTGCTCTCATGCAATGGGTGGCAGCAAACTATGCCGTTGAAAAACTCACAATCTATTTGGTCTATTCGTATTCAATCAGCACCTGCGTTTGGTTTTTCAGCGATCCCTGTCGTTACTTGATCAAAGGTGAACAGGCCAAGAGTTGGTTGAATCTGCCTTTTCTAGCGGTGGGCTCTGTGTTGGGTTATGCGTTGGGTACATGGATAGGCGACAGCTATGCGGGCTGGTCAACCTTTGATTTATGGCGTTTTGCACCCGCAAAGTTTGCCGGTCTGCTAGTCGGCTCCGCGTTCATCAGCGCGGCCTTTGTCGCCTACTTCAAACAGCGCAGCAAAGCCGAGCGCATTGAGCGCGAAAAAACCGAAGCGCAACTGCGCTTGTTGCAGTCGCAGCTTGAGCCGCACATGTTGTTCAACACCTTGGCCAATTTGCGCGTGCTCATGGCGCATGACGTGGCGCAAGCACAAACCATGCTGGACAATTTGATCGGCTTTTTACGCACCACACTGCAAGCCTCGCGTCAAACCCACCACAGCGTGCAAGCCGAATTTGCTTGCTTGAGCGACTATTTACAACTCATGCAAATTCGCATGGGTAATCGCCTGCGATTTAGGCTGGATACATCCAACGACGCTGCAACTCAACTCATTCCTTCGCTCATTCTTCAGCCTTTGGTTGAAAACAGCATTCGCCACGGCCTTGAACCCAAGGTTCAAGGCGGCGAATTGCGAATCAGCGCACAGGTGCTGCGACAACGCCTGTGCTTGCAAGTGAAAGACAGCGGCATGGGGTTTGAAGCCCTATCAAATGCGCCCAGCGCGTCTTATGGCTTGAGTCATGTGCGCCAGCGCCTGCACACCTTGTATGGCGCCGAGGCTGAACTGCGCATTGAAGACACGCCCACAGAGGGCGGCGCGTGCGTCACGTTGACAATACCTTTGTCCACAGCCGCTTCTAGCCCCAGCCACACTGTCGCATGATGTCAAAACCCATCACCGCACTCATTGCCGAAGACGAGCCGCTTTTAGCGCAACACTTGCGCCAAGAATTGGCACTGCTGTGGCCCGACTTGCAAATCACAGCCCACGCGGCAGACGGAACATCGGCACTCCAACAGGCTTTGCAACATCTGCCCAACCTTGTGTTTTTGGACATCCGAATGCCCGGCCTGAGCGGCCTAGAAGTGGCCCACGCGCTGGCCGAAGACTGGCCAGATGATCACACGCTGCCGCACATTGTGTTCGTCACAGCCTACGACCAATACGCACTGCAAGCCTTTGACGCGCAAGCGCTGGACTACTTGCTCAAGCCCGTGCAACGCGCTCGTTTGGCACGAACTGTCGAACGACTCCAGCTTGCACTGTCTGCCCCTGCCGACTTGAGCCACAGCGCACAAGCTGCCAGTGCGCAACAACTCAGCACCTCGCTCAACCAGATTGAACAAGCCTTGGCGAAGCAAATTTCCCCAAACGCCTCGCTTCAAGCCGTGAGTCAAGCTACACCCAAATTGCAAGCCATTCAAGCAAGCGTGGGCACAGTGCTGCACCGCGTGCCTGTGGCCGATGTGTTGTTTTTTGCGGCAGCAGACAAGTATGTGCGCGTGGTCACGCAAGAGCGCGAATACCTCATCCGCACGCCCATCAAAGCCTTGTTGCCGCAGCTCGATGCTGATCAGTTTTGGCAGATTCACCGCAGCACCGTGGTGCAAGCCAGTGCCATTGCGCAGGCCAGCCGTGACGCACAAGGCAAAATTTGGCTGCGCTTAAAGCACCATCCTGAGCCGCTGGTGGTCAGCCGCTTGCACACCGATTTGTTCAAAGCCATGTAATTGGCCAAAAACATGGCCGCAGCCCCCTAAAATCAGCGGATGACCACATCTGCCGACAACGACCACAAGCCCAGCAATTTTTTACGTCAAATCATCGAAAACGATTTGGCTCAAGCCACCTATGCCAGCCGCCGCTGGGCAGGTAGCCCGGGGGATGCTGCGCATCATGCCGCTGGGCAGAGTGATCCCGCCAAAATTCGCACCCGTTTTCCACCCGAACCCAACGGTTATTTGCATGTTGGCCACGCCAAAAGCATTTGCCTGAACTTCGGTTTGGCACGCGATTACGGCGGCGTGTGTCACATGCGTTTTGACGATACCAACCCAGAAAAAGAAGACACCGAATACGTCAACTCGATTTTGGACGCCGTGCAGTGGCTCGGATTTGGCTGGGACGCCAACGGCACATCGCACCTCTACCAAGCCAGCGATTACTTTGACTTCATGTACCGCGCCGCCGAGTACCTGATCGAATCCGGCCACGCCTATGTGGACGAGCAAACCCCCGAACAAATGCGCGCCAACCGAGGCGACTTTGGCAAACCCGGCGTGGACAGCCCGTTCAGAAGCCGCACGCCCGCCGAGAACCTCACCCGTTTTCGTCAAATGCGCGACGGCCAACTGCCCGACGGCGCTGCCGTGCTGCGCGCCAAAATTGACATGGCCTCGCCCAACATCAATCTGCGCGACCCAGCCATCTACCGCATTCGCCGCGCCACCCACCACAACACTGGCGACGCTTGGTGCATCTACCCGATGTACACCTTTGCCCATCCCATCGAAGACGCGCTTGAGCAAATCACCCACAGCATTTGCACACTCGAATTCGAAGACCAACGCCCGTTTTACGACTGGTTGATGGCGCGTTTGATCGAAGGCGGCTTGCTACCCAGCCCACCGCCCAAACAATACGAATTCGCCCGCCTGAACCTGACCTACGTCATCACCAGCAAGCGCAAACTCGCGCAATTGGTCAACGAGCACAAAGTCAACGGCTGGGACGATCCGCGCATGCCCACCATCGTGGGTCTGCGCCGACGCGGCTACACGCCCGAGAGCATTCAACTCTTTGCCGAACGCATTGGTGTGACCAAAAGCGACAGCTGGATTGACTATTCCACCCTTGAAGGCTGCTTGCGCGAAGACTTAGAAAACAAAGCCCACCGTGGTATGGCCGTGCTCGACCCCGTCAAACTCGTACTCACCAACTGGGCCGAGGTGTTTGGCAGCGAGTCCTACACCGAAGACTGCCACGCAGCCGTTTTGCCCCACCACGGCGACGATCAGCCCGAACCCGCGCAACGCCACTTCAAAATTGGTCATGCCGTGTGGATTGAACGCGAAGACTTTGCCGAAGTGCCGCCCAAGGGCTACAAACGCCTCTTCCCCGGCAACGTGGTGCGCTTGAAAGCCGGCTACGTGATTGAATGCACTGGCTGCGCCAAAGACGCCAACGGCCAAGTGACCGAAGTTCACGCCAAAGTCATCCCCAACACCAAAAGCGGCACAGCCGGTGCAGACAGCGTGAAAGCCAAAGCCGCCATCACGTGGGTGAGCGTGGCCGACGGGGTGAGCGCTCAAGTGCGCTTGTACGACCGCTTGTTCACCGAAGCCCAACCCGACGCAGGCGGCAAAGACTTTTTGGCCTCGCTCAACCCCAACAGCTTAAAAGTGGCGTCGGCCTTCGTCGAACCCTCACTGGCTGCTGCACAGCCCGACCAGAAATTTCAGTTTGAGCGGCACGGCTATTTTGTGGCGGATCGGGTCGATCATGTGCCTTTTGCAACGCCTGTGTTCAATAAGGTGACGGGGTTGAGAGATACGTGGGGGAAGTGATTCGGATTGCTTCACCAACCGATTACCATCAACCCGTCTCAATCCGAGACGCCACAACGAAGGTGATATGGCCAAAGGCGAACAACACAGCAACAAAATGACGAAAAAGCCTAAAAAGGACACGTCACCTCCCAAGACCTCCACCTCGGACCGTCCCAACCCGCCCACCACGTATGTCGCACCACGCGGCAAAATCAAAAACAAGTGACCTCTCCTGCCGTTTCATCAGTTCACACGTTGCGCGAGGCGCTAGCCGCCTTGCGCCAGAACGCGCTGACCGTCTCAGCTTTTTGCCAAACCGCACGCAGCCAAACGGCGCTGTTTGCGGCTCTGCCGCCCAAGTTTGAAGAGGTGTGGCTCAATGTGGTGGACAGGCTCGAATCGAGCGCATTGTTTAGCGAAGAAAGTTGCTCCTTCAGCCAAGTCGATTTGTTCGACAGCTTGGCTCAGGTGCTGGACAAAGCCCAAGCCAAACTGGGCGCTTGAGCTGCTGCGCAGTCCCCCACTTTTGAAGCGAAGACACGCTTGGGTGACGCTTGGGTGACGCAAAAGCCTGCCAAAAAACGGCAAACTGGCGAACATTCAAAAAACACAAGGAGACACCCCATGAACACGCAAGATTTGTTTTCTCTCAAAGGCCGCACCGCCATTGTCACGGGCGGTTCACGCGGCATTGGTCGCATGATTGCCGAGGGCTTTGTGCGCCAAGGCGCGCGTGTCTACATCACCGCTCGCAAAGCCGAGGCCTGTTTGCAAACCGCCAAAGAACTCTCCGCCTTGGGGCATTGCGTGGCGCTGCCTTTGGATGTCTCTAGCTTAGAAGGCGCACACGCCTTGCTGGCCGAATTCTCCAAACACGAAAAGCAACTCGACATTTTGGTCAACAACGCAGGCGCGGCCTGGGGAGCGCCCTTCAATGAATTCCCCGAATCGGGTTGGGACAAAGTGGTGGACTTGAACCTCAAAGCGCCCTTCTTTTTGACACAAACCTTTGCACCCATGTTGCGCGCTGCGGCCAAAACTCAGCACGCCAAGGTGATCAACATCGCCTCCATCGACGGCTTGTCGGTCAATCCGTGGGAAACCTATTCCTACGCCGCCAGCAAAGCCGGTTTGATTCACCTGACCCGCCGTATGGCGACTCGCTTGATTGAAGACGGCATCGTCGTCAACGCGATTGCTCCCGGCCCCTTCGCCTCCGACATGAACAAAGAAGCCCGCGACCACGGCGACGAAGTGGCGCAGCGCGTGCCCGCCAAGCGCGTCGGCGAAGCCGAAGACATGGCCGCCGCCGCCATCTACTTGGCCTCCCGTGCCGGCGACTATGTGCTGGGTCATACCTTGGTGGTGGACGGCGGTGTGACGCATGTGCGCGGCGCGGATTAAGCCTGCAGGATAATTGCGGGCTAGATTCTTCTGCCCGCCCATATCCCTTGCCCATGTCCGAAATATTCACTGTCCGCATCGAACCCTCCCAATTGCAATACGACGTTGAGGGCGACCTCACATTGCTAGAGGCTGCCGACATGTCACGCGTGCAGTTGCCCAGTTCGTGCCGCAATGGCACCTGCCGCACCTGCATGTGCCGTTTGATCAGTGGCGAGGTGGCCTACAGCATCGACTGGCCGGGCTTGAGCGCCCAAGAAAAGGCTGAGGGCTATGTGCTGCCTTGTGTGGCGAGACCGACATCGAATCTGGTGCTAGAGCAAACCCAAGTCTCGGCGTTTTAAGGCGCATCCAAGATGACGCCAATTTACCAAGACGAGCACATGCTGGTGCTCAACAAACCCAGCGGCCTGCTCTCGGTGCCTGGGCGCGGTCCTGACAAGCAAGACTGCCTGTCCAAGCGCGTGCAAGCCGTGTTTGAAGACGCACTGGTGGTGCATCGCCTCGACCAAGACACTTCTGGGCTGCTCATCATGGCGCGTGGCATTGAGGCGCAACGGCGCATCAGCAAAGCCTTTGAAACCCGACAAGTGAGCAAGCGCTACAGAGCCGTGGTCGCGGGGCAGCCCACGCCTGACGCCACCCATGAACAAGGCTGGAGCTTGATTGAGGGCGCGATTTTGCTCGACTGGCCCAACCGCCCGCTGCACATCATCCATCCCGACGGCAAGCCCAGCCAAAGCCGCTGGCGACTTGTAGAGGCCAGCGCCGAGGCCAGTTTGATTGAGCTAGAGCCCATCACCGGACGCACCCACCAGTTGCGGGTGCATATGCAAAGCATCGGCCACCCCATGCTGGGCGATTCGCTTTATGCACCGCCCGACATCCGCGCCATGACGCCGCGCCTCATGCTGCACGCCCAAAGCATCGGCTTGGCACATCCCTTCACAGGCGAGCCGCTGACCTTTGATTTGCCGCTGGCTTGGTCGGCGCAGTCGCCTTACTTGCTGGAGGATGCGCCAGCGTAAGTCAGGCGTAGCCAATTGGGCGCAAACTTTGACCGTTTAACACTTAAAAACCAACCCTTTTTGGAGACCAACATGCGTGAAGTCGTCGTCGTCAGTGGAGTGCGTACCGCCATCGGAACCTATGGCGGCAGCCTCAAAGACACTCCCCCAACAGAATTGGCCGCATTGGTCGTGCGCGAAGCCTTGGCGCGTGCGCACACCGAGGGCAAAGATGTCGGTCACGTCGTGTTTGGCCATGTGGTCAACACCGAACCCAAAGACATGTACCTCTCGCGTGTGGCAGCCATCAACGGCGGTTGTTCTGAAGGCACACCCGCTTTCAACGTCAACCGTTTGTGCGGCTCAGGCTTGCAAGCCATTGTGTCGGCCAGCCAAGCAATTTTGCTGGGCGACTGCGATGTGGCCATTGGCGGCGGCGCAGAAAACATGAGCCGTGGCCCTTATGCCTCGTTGAGCGCACGTTGGGGCGCACGCATGGGCGACAGCAAAATGGTGGACATGGTGGTCGGCGCGCTGCACGACCCGTTCCACACCATCCACATGGGCGTGACCGCTGAAAACGTGGCGGCCAAATTTGGCATCACCCGCGAGATGCAAGACGCGCTGGCCGTGGAGAGCCACAACCGCGCCGAAAAAGCCAGCAACGCAGGCTTGTTCAAAGATCAAATCGTGCCCGTCATGCTCAAGAGCAAAAAAGGCGAAATCGCCTATGCCACCGACGAGCATTTCCGCGCTGGCTGCAAGCTCGAAGACATGGCCAAACTCAAACCGGTGTTCGTCAAAGAAAACGGCACGGTCACTGCGGGCAACGCCTCTGGCATCAACGACGCTGCGGCTGCCGTGGTTTTGATGGAAGCCAAAACCGCGCAAGCCCGAGGCGCCAAGCCACTGGCGCGTTTGGTGTCGTATGCCCACACCGGTCTTGACCCCAAAATCATGGGCATGGGCCCTGTGTCGGCCTCGCGTTTGGCGCTGCAAAAAGCAGGGCTCACCACGCAAGACATGGACGTGATCGAAGCCAACGAAGCCTTTGCCGCACAAGCTTGCGCCGTCACGAAAGAGCTCGGCTTGGACCCTGCCAAAGTCAACCCCAACGGTTCGGGCATTTCGCTCGGACACCCCATTGGGGCGACTGGCGCACTCATCACCGTCAAAGCACTGCACGAATTGCAGCGCGTTCAAGGCAAATACGCCTTGGTGACGATGTGCATTGGTGGCGGACAGGGCATTGCTGCTATATTTGAACGCCTCTGATTTTTGGAGATTGGCATGATCGACACACTCGCCCCCGCCCGTGAAATCACCCTCGAATGGTCCGACGACTTGGCGTTGGACTTGGATTTCATGGACGACACACACCGCGAGTTTGTCGATCTGCTCGCCGCCACTGAAAGCGCCGACGACAGCCAAGTGCTGGCCTGCTTTGAAGAACTCATCACCCACACCGAAGGCCACTTTGGCAGCGAAGACCAGTGGATGAAAGACACGCATTTTTCATCGAGCAACTGCCACGCCATGCAGCATGACGTGGTGCTGCAAGTCATGCGCGAAGGCTTGAAGCGTGGCCGCGAACAAGGCGACTTGAAACTCGTGCGTCAAATGGCACATGAAATCGGCATCTGGTTCCCGCAACACGCCCAAACCATGGACGCCGCTTTGGCCCAGCATTTGCGCGGTGTGGGCTACGACGCTGCTACAGGCAAACTCAGCCACCCTGAAGCGCTGCCTGCGGGAGAGATTCACGGGTGTGGTGGGGATAGTTGTTCTTGAGGTTGACTCACCACGTTGAAGTCACGGCTTAGACCTCGCACCACCTCTCACGCATATCTTTCCCGCGCCAACGCAGCGCCCAGTCCCAGCGCCTGCAATTTCTTCATCGCCACCTCACGCGGCATGGGTGCCAAGCCGCAATTGGTGCAGGCAATCAGGCGGTGTTTGGGCACGTATTGCAGGGCTTTGCCGATGGTGTCGGCAATTTGCTCAGGGGTTTCTATGTCTTCGCTGGCCACGTCAATCACGCCGACCATCACGTCTTTGTCTTTGAGCAAAGCCATCATTTCGGGCGGCACATGCGAGTGATAGCACTCTAGGCTGACTTGTTGGATGCTGCTTTTGGCCAAGGCGGGGAAGACTTTTTCGTATTGACGCCATTCGTCACCCAAGGTTTTTTTCCAATTGTTATTGGCCTCAATGCCATAGCCATAGCAAATATGAACAGCCGTGGTGCAGGTCAAACCTTGCGCGGCGCGCTCCAAGGCTTGCACGCCCCAGTCCGCCGCCTCGTCCAAGTAGACGTTGAAGGCAGGTTCGTCAAACTGGATGATGTCCACGCCATCGGCTTGCAGCGCTTTGGCTTCTTGGTTGAGCAATTCGGCAAAGGCAAACGCCATGTCGATGCGGCCTTGCACCGGGTCTTTGCCTTTGCCGTAAAAACGGTCGGCTACGGTGTCCACAATGGTCATGGGGCCGGGCAAGGTGAATTTGAGTTTTTTCTTGGTGTGAGCGCGTGCCAACTGGGCTTCGAAAGCGTGAACGCGGCCTTTCAAACGCAGGGGTGCGATGACCTGCGGCACTTGGGCGTCATAACGGTTGTTGCGAATGCCCATGGTGACTTTGTTTTCAAAGTCAATGCCCTCGACCTGCTCCAAAAAACCGTGCACAAAGTGTTGGCGCGATTGCTCGCCGTCGCCCACCACATCCAAACCTGCGTCTTCTTGCGCTTTGATCCACAGCAAGGTGGCGTCGGCTTTGGCGCGCAGCAGGGCATCGCCCTCGGCCTGCCACTTGGGCCAGAGTTTGTTGGTTTCGGCCAGCCATTCGGGTTTGGGCAAGCTGCCTGCAATTGCGGTTGAAAACATAAAAACTCCTCGGTGTTCAGAAATGGGGGAAACAATGACATGCTGTGAGTCGGCGTGATCTGCCGAGTAAACACAGCACGGCCAAAGCCGAAAAAAACCTCACAACGCAAACTCCTGCGCCAGCAATTCATACGAACGCGCTTGCGCCGCTGCATCGTGCGTCCAAGTGATGAGCACCAGTTCATCCACTTGCAAACGCTCGGCCAACTTGCGCAATTTATGGGCGACTTGCGGCGCGCTGCCCAGCAGCGCATTGGCACGCAGTTCAGCCAGCGCCACTTGTTCAGAAGGCGTGTAGTCGCGCAGTGCTTCGTCAGGCGGC
Organism: uncultured Burkholderiales bacterium; assembly: GCA_903832625.1. Lineage (GTDB taxonomy): Bacteria > Pseudomonadota > Gammaproteobacteria > Burkholderiales > Burkholderiaceae_C > Limnohabitans. The sequence continues at coordinate 69,667 of CAILCI010000037.1, forward strand.
AAGATGGGCCCAATGCGTCCGCTGTTTCTGTCCATGCGCCAGCGGGCGCGGCTTTGGAACAAACGCAATGCTTCTTCTTCGGTGTCTGCGGCCAAGGCCCACACGCAGACGGTCGCGTGGGGTTTGGGCATGGCCTCGGATGGCCTGAAGTTGGCGCGGTACAGCGAGAGCGCAGCGTCTGCGCCTTGGCCGTCGGTGATGAAATAAGCAAAGGCATAGGGCAGGCTCAGGTGCGCAGCCAGTTGAGCGCCGTAGTCTGAGCTGCCCAGCATCCACACCTGCGGCGATGTGGGGCCGCTGGGATAGGCAAACACGCCGTGGCCGGGGTGTCCTGCGGGAATGGGCTCGCCCGTCACCCACGCCTGCAACTCCAGCACTTGTTGGGGAAAGTTGTCGGAGGCATGGCGGTCGGGGTTGAGCAATTGCGCGGTGCGGCCATCGCTGCCGGGGGCGCGGCCTACACCCAAGTCGATGCGCCCAGGCGCCAAGGCGTCGAGCACTCGAAATTGCTCAGCCACTTTGAGCGGCGCATAGTGCGGCAGCATGACGCCCGCCGAGCCCAAACGAATGCGGGTGGTGCGAGCGGCAATTGCTGCCATCAAGACCTCGGGTGCCGTGCCCACAATGCTGGGATGGCTGTGGTGTTCGCTGACCCAAAAACGGTGGTAGCCCCAGGCTTCGCAGCGTTGGGCAAGTTCTAAGGTTTGGCGAATGGCGGTGTCTTGTGTGCGCCCTGCGACGCCCACCGATTGATCGAGAACAGACAGTTGCATCAGGTTTTGGCGGCCTCGGCTTCTTGCAACATGCGCCACATGACTTTGCCGCTTCCGCTCTTGGGCAATGTGTCGACAAATTGCACCTGCGTTGGCGCTTTGTAAACCGCCATGTTATCGCGACACCAGGCAATGATGTCGGCCTCGCTCACTTGCCCCTTGTGCGAGGCACGCAATACCACCACAGCCTTGACCGTCTCGCCCCGATAGCTGTCACGTGAAGAAATGATGCACGCCTCTTGAATGGCTGGATGCTTGAACATCAAGGCCTCCACCTCGGCAGGCCAAACTTTGAAGCCCGCTGCATTGATCATGCGCTTCAAGCGGTCGGTCATGAAGAAATAGCCGTCCTCATCGACCCGACCCAAATCGCCGGAGCGGAAAAAACGTTTGCCATCTAGCTCAAAAAACGCGGCTTCGGTGGCGTCGGGTCGCTTCCAATAGCCGTTGAAGACTTCGGGGCCGTGCATAACAATTTCACCCGATTCGCCCTGCGGCACTTCTTGCAAGGTGTCTGGATTGACAACCCGCGCATCGGTGCTCATGAAAGGAATGCCCAAACACTGTTGTTTGGGAGAGTCAGGCGGATTGCTGTGCGAAGGCGCGGCGGTTTCTGTCAAACCATAGCCTTCGGCATAGCGCAAGCCATACAACTCCCACAAACGCTGCGCCACAGCTTGCGGCATGGCCGCGCCTCCACCGCCAATTTGAACCAAGCTTTTGAGGTTGAATTTGTCAAAATTGGGGCTGCCCAAAAGGTCAATCACCATGGTGGGGATGTTCGTCCAATGCGTGACGCCCCATTTGGAAATCAAGCGCCCCGCCAATTCACGGTCCCAGCGCGGCATGATGACAAAAGTCGCGCCCATGTAAATGCCCGAGTGCATCACGCTCACCATGCCGGTGATGTGAAACATGGGAACTACCAATAACGACACCACCTCATGCGAGCCATTGCCCCACAGTGCCGATGAAATGGCGTTGTGCATGAGACTGCGGTGCGGATGCATGCAGCCTTTGGGCAAACCTGTTGTGCCACTGGTGTAGGGCAACACCGCCAAATCTTCTTTGCCCACCAACAACGGACCCAACTCTGCCGTGCAAGCCACGGCATCGGTCCACGCATGGGTTTGACCGCCGTCCAAAACGGGTAGGGCATGGCGGGTAAGCAACCAATCGCGCCAGCCTTCAGCGGGGGCATCGTCGCCCGACACTTGGGCGTCAAACGCATCGGTGAACTGGGTCACGATGAGGTGCTTCAAGCGCTGATCGGCGGGCACATCTTGGTTGGCTTTGGCTATTTCGGGCGCCAAGTCGCCGGTGGTGATGGCCACGCGGGCATCGGGGTCGGTGATGTAGTGCTTGAGCTCTTCGGCGCGGTTCATGGGGTTGACCGGCACGACCACCGCATTGGCACGCAAAATCGCAAAATGCGCAATGATGAGTTGAGGACAGTTCTGCATGTCCAGCACCACGCGGTCGCCTCTTTGCACGCCTAGACTTTGCAAATACGCAGCCAAGCGCTCGGCCTTGTGGCGCACCTCAGCGTAGCTGAGTTGGGTGCCCAAAAACACCAATGCGGTTTTATGCGGGTAGCGCCGAGCGCTGGTCTCTAAGTTGTCCCAAAGCGAGGTTTCGGGAACAGTGATGGCGTGGGGCAGGCGCGCAGGCCAAAAACGGTGGTGTGGTTTCATGCGCACTAGGGTAGCGCTTGGCGGGGCAAAAACCCATTCGGGTAGCCCCTAAAGAAAAGGCTGACGCGTCACCTTCGCGTCAGCCTTTTTGTCATACCTTTGAAATCAAGCGGCGTGTGCGCGTGCGCGGCGGTTGATTTGCCGCACCGACATCAGCGCATCCAAGAAGCCGCGCAGCCAATCCAAATCGATGGGTTTTTGCAGCAACTGCACGCCGTCAGGCAAACCGCCTTTGGCGGAAATTTCGTCAGGGCTCATGCCGGTGATGACCACCACGGCCAAGCTGTTGAAGATGGTGTGCTCGCTCAAGGTGCGCAAGAACTCAAAGCCGTCCACATTGGGCATGCGCAAATCGGTCAGCAAGACCTGGGGCTGCATGGTGGGCATGTCCAACAAAGCTTCCATCGCCGACGAGTACATGATGGCATCGAGCGGCAAACCCCATTGGTCAAAATTGCTTTGCAACATAACGCGGGTGGCTTCGTCGTCTTCAACCACCAAAACGCGCAAACGGTCTTCACCTTGTGTGAGTGACGCGGGGGAAAGGTTGTGACGGCGTTGGTACTCTTGGATCGATTGCATCGAAATGCGACGATGACCCCCTTGTGTTTTCCAAGCTTTCAGGTCGTTTTTCTCAACCAATCCTTGAACCGTGCCGACGGAGACACCAAGTAGTTTCGCGGCGTAACTGGTTCCACAGTAGCCGTCGTAGGGTTCCTTAGAGGAAGAGAAATTCATTGCCAATTCCTTTTTGTTTAAGCAAAGCAAATATTTTTAAATCAAAACACCATCAAGATGTAACCTTAATAATTATTTTACAGCAAATCGAAATCTCAAAACCATTAAAGCACGACAATTGTAGGTGATTTAGGTGTAAAAAATCAATTTTAAGGTTAAGAATAGTTAACTTTTGATTTTATTAATAAAAACGGCACTCGAAAGTGCCGTTTTTTGCTTATCCTGTGCGCGTTTACTTGAGTGGTTTAAAACGCACGCGTTTGGGTTTCGCGCCCTCCTCGCCCAAGCGTTTCTTCTTGTCAGCTTCGTATTCTTGGTAGTTGCCGTCGAAGAAAGTCCATTGCGAATCGCCTTCACAAGCCAAGATGTGCGTGGCAATACGGTCGAGGAACCAGCGGTCATGGCTGATACACATGACCGAGCCTGCAAACTCCAGCAAGGCGTCTTCTAGAGCGCGCAGGGTTTCAACATCCAAGTCGTTTGAGGGCTCATCAAGCAACAACACGTTGCCACCTGCAATCAATGTTTTGGCCAAATGCAGACGTCCGCGTTCACCGCCGGACAAGGTGCCCACGCGTTTTTGTTGGTCACCCCCGTTGAAGTTGAAGCGGCCACAATAAGCACGACTGGCCATCTCAAACTTGCCCACCGTCAAGATGTCTAAGCCGCCAGAGACGTCTTCCCACACAGTTTTGTCATTGGATAAGTCGTCCCGGCTTTGATCGACAAAGGCCATTTGCACGGTTTTGCCAATCGAGACTTCGCCGCTGTCGGGTTGTTGCTGACCAGCAATCATTCGGAACAAAGTCGACTTACCTGCACCGTTGGGGCCGATGATGCCCACAATTGCGCCCGCAGGCACTTTGAAGCTCAGGTTGTCGATGAGCAAGCGGTCGCCAAAGGATTTGCTGACGTTTTTGAACTCAATGACTTCATTGCCCAAGCGCTCGGCGACGGGAATGAAGATTTCCTGAGTTTCGTTGCGTTTTTGATAATCGAAGTCGCTCAACTCTTCAAAGCGCGCCAAACGTGCCTTGCTCTTGGCTTGGCGGCCTTTGGGGTTTTGACGCACCCATTCGAGTTCCTTTTTCAAGGCTTTGGCACGGGCTTCTTCGCCCTTGTTTTCCTTCTCTAAGCGGTCTTGTTTTTGATCCAACCAAGTGGAGTAGTTGCCTTTCCATGGGATGCCATGGCCGCGGTCAAGCTCCAAAATCCATTCGGCGGCATTGTCCAAAAAGTAGCGATCATGGGTGATGGCGACGACCGTGCCCGAAAAACGCGCCAAGAACTGCTCCAGCCAATCGACCGACTCAGCGTCCAAGTGGTTGGTGGGCTCGTCCAGCAACAACATGTCGGGCTTGGAGAGCAACAATTGGCACAGGGCGACGCGGCGTTTTTCGCCACCAGACAGTTTGCCAATCACGGCGTCCCAAGGCGGCAGTCGCAGCGCGTCGGCAGCGATTTCAAGCTGGTGTTCGCTGTCTGTGCCTGCGGCGGCAATGGTGGCTTCTAGCTCACCTTGCTCGGCGGCGAGTGCGTCAAAGTCGGCGTCGGGTTCGGCGTAAGCGGCGTAGATTTCTTCCAAACGGTTTTTGGCTCGCAAGACGTCGCCCATTGCGCCTTCGACCGATTGGCGCACAGTATCTTCGTCGTTGAGCTTGGGCTCTTGGGGCAAATAGCCAATCTTGATGCCGGGCATGGGCGTGGCCTCGCCCTCAATTTCTTTGTCCACACCGGCCATGATTTTGAGCAAGGTCGATTTGCCTGAGCCGTTCAAACCCAACATGCCGATCTTGGCGCCGGGGAAAAAGCTGAGTGAAATGTCTTTCAAAATGTGGCGCTTGGGCGGGACAATTTTGCCGACGCGGTTCATGGTGAAAACGTATTGAGCCATGTTGTTCTTTCTGGGGTCGCTGATGCAATAAAACGCTGATTATCCCAGCACCCGCAAACCATGCCACAATAGACCCTGTTGCCGCCGCCAGTTGCCGCAACGTCAGCACTCCTGCTGAGGGCATGTAACAAACAGCTTTTACAAAAGACCCGTTTGTTTTAAGACACGCTCACTTGTAAATATTCTCAACTCAGACTGGGTGGCCTCGTGCCAAGAGAGTTGGGCTCATGCGTCTCATAAAGACGCCACACCATGAACTTTGATGAATTGAATTTGGCTCCGGCCATTCTGAAAGCCGTACTCGAACAAGGCTACGAAACTCCCACTCCTATCCAAGCCCAGGCGATACCTGCTGTGCTGGAAGGCCACGATTTATTGGCAGGGGCACAAACCGGCACGGGCAAAACCGCCGCCTTTACCCTGCCCTTGCTGCACAAGCTGGCCATGAGCCGCAGTGTGGAAAACAAATTTGGCGTCTACGGCGTGCGTGCCTTGGTGCTCACCCCGACCCGCGAATTGGCGGCACAGGTGGAAGAATCGGTGCGCACTTACGGCAAATACTTGCAACTGAGCTCGGCTGTCATTTTTGGCGGCGTGGGCATGAACCCGCAAATCAAGCGCATCAAACAAGGCGTGGACATTTTGGTTGCCACCCCTGGGCGCTTGCTCGATTTGCAACAACAAGGCGAACTCGATTTGTCCACCGTGCAAGTCTTGGTGTTGGACGAAGCTGACCGCATGCTGGACATGGGCTTTATTCACGACGTCAAGAAAATCTTGGCCTTGATGCCCAAAGAAAAACAAAGCCTGTTGTTCTCGGCCACCTTCAGCGACGAAATTCGCGAACTGGCCAACAACTTGCTCAAGGCTCCCAAGAGCATTCAAGTCACGCCCAGCAACACCACTGTCGAGCGCATCGCGCAAGTGGTGCACCCAGTGGGTCGCGGCAAGAAAAAACCTTTGCTCGCACACCTCATCTCACAAAATGACTGGAGCCAAGTGCTGGTGTTCACCCGTACCAAATTTGGTGCCAACAATGTGGCCGAGTTCTTGACCAAAAACGGCATCAGCGCCATGGCCTTGCACGGCAACAAGAGCCAAACCGCTCGCACTCAAGCCTTAGCTGGCTTTAAAACAGGCGAAATTCGCGCCTTGGTCGCCACAGACATTGCGGCACGCGGCATTGACATTGACGAGTTGCCACACGTGGTGAACTATGAAATTCCCAATGTCTGCGAAGACTATGTGCACCGCATTGGCCGCACTGGACGCGCCGGCTCTAGCGGCGAAGCGGTGAGCTTGGTGTCGCTGGACGAAGAAGGTTTCATGAAAGAAATTGAACACTTCACCAAACAACAAGTGCCCGTGGTGGCTATTGAAGGCTTTGGCCCAGAACCCGATGAAAAAGCCGAACCCATCGCCATGGGTCGCCAAACCCTGTGGGGCGGCTTGGGTCGCCCACCTTCACGCGATGTGATGGCCGCAGCTGCCAAAGCAGCCCGCTCAGAAATGATGCAGCGTATGCGCGACAACAAAGGCGCGCAAGGCGGTGGCCGCTCTGGTGGTAACTCAGGGGGTGATGGCGCACGCGCTCCGCGCCCCAATGGACACGTCAGCCGTGACCGCCAAGACGTGCGCCCCGCCCGCGACGGAGAACGCGCATCGGCGCCTTTTGGTGATCGTCCTGCCCGTTCAGGCAACCGCCCGCAAGGCCAACGCCCAGCGCGTCAGTTTGACAACCGCGCACCGCGTGACGACATGGGCAGACCGCCTCGCGACGCTGCAATGCGTCCGCCCCGCGACATGACACCACGCCCACCGCGTGATGATCAACCCCGCGCACCGCGTCACGACGACGACGATTACCAACCCCGCGCCAATGCGCACCTTGGCACGCAAAGCGGTGTCAATGCCTTTGGTCACAAAAACCAGGGCAGCGCCCAAAGACAACCCGACCCCACCCGTACCAGTGTTGACCTGATGACAGAGCGCAAACGCGGCGGCGGTGGATTTGGCGGCGGTGGCGGCTTTGGCGGCAATCGCCGAGGTGGCTCAGGCGGCGGCGGTGCTGGTGGCGGCGGCAACCGCAGAGGCGGCGGCGGTTTTAAACGCTGATGGGCGCGATGCGCTAAGCCTGCTCGGGCGCTGCTTGACACTCGGGAACGGGCGTCAAGAGCGGCTCTTGCTTGTAAAAAGCCTTCAAATTCGCCAGCGCCAAATCTGCCATTGCACGCCGAGTTTCGTGCGTTGCGCTGGAGATGTGCGGCGTCAGCACCACATTCGCAAATGTGCGCAGCTCTGAGGGCACCCTTGGCTCATCCCAAAAAGCGTCCAGCCCCGCGCCAGCAATGGCTTTGTCTTTGAGTGCCTGCGTCAAGGCTTGCTGATCCACGCAAGACGCCTGCGCGATGTTGATCAAATAGCCTTTTGCACCCAAGGCGCGCAACACCTCTTGGTCAACCACGGGGATATCGGCATCACGTCCCACTGTGGTGATGACCAAAAAATCGACCTCAGCCGCCAACGCTTGTGCGGTCTCAACAAAGCGATAGGGCATGTTGTCATTCGCCTGCGCATCGGTGTAAGCCAAGGTCATACCAAACCCCAAGGCTCGCTTGGCCAAAGCTTGTGCGGTGCGTCCTGAACCTATCAAACCCAAGCGCGAATTAGAGACTTTGCGTGACAAAGGAAATGCCTCAGACACCCAGTCGCCCGCTCGTAAAAAACGCTCGGCTTGTGGAATACGCCTTGCAGTGGCTAGGATCAAACCAAACGCCAAATCGGCAGCGTCTTCGCTCATGAGGCCGGGGGTATACGTCACCACAATACCTTTGGCTTTGGCCGCCGCCACGTCAATGTGGTCATAGCCTTCGCCAAAAATTGCAATCATCTTCACATTGGGCAGCATGGCGAGCAAATTGCGATCAACTTTGGCCTCATCGTCACCCACCAGCGCGGTGATGCGCGAGAGCACGCTCACGTCTTTCACATTGGCGTGGTCGTGGATGATGTAGTCCGCTTGCAGCCCGTTCATCATGAACGTGGGCAAGTTGGACAACTGCATGATTTCCTGAGGCATGAGGAAGAGCTCCATCCATCTTTTAATTAAGAGTCAACTTTAACCGCTCGGCTAACATTCCGTACATGAATGCAGCGCTTTTACACACCGAGGGAACACCTCTTCTTAATTCGACGGCTGGCGTGGCAACTTTAACCTTGCGCCGCCCAAAACAACGCAATAGTTTGAACGATGAAGATTTACAAATACTTCTGAATTATTTCGATGTAATCAATAACACGGCCATTGACGTGGTGGTTCTGCGTGCCAGCACTGACGGCCAGCGCCAACCTGTGTTCAGCGCGGGCTACAACGTGGCAGGTTTTGACGACGATGCGTTGGCACCGTTGCGGTTTGAACGCATCGTAGAGGCCTTTGAACAGCTTCGCCCCATCACCGTATGCGCGCTCAACGGCAGCGTGTACGGCGGCGCAACTGATTTGGTGCTGGCCAGCGACTTTGTGGTGGCACAAACCGGCCTGTACTGGCGTATGCCCGCCTTGGCGTTGGGCTTGCATTACTACCCCAGCGGATTGCGCCGTTACATCAACCGCTTAGGGCTGAATCTGAGCAAACGCGCGTTTTTGTTAGGCGAAGCAATGACCTTTGAGCACCTGAGCGACAGCGGCGTGTTTGAGGCCTTGGTAGCATCGAATGAGTTTGAGCCAACCTTAGAACGCGTGGTGCAACAACTCAGCCGCATGGCACCTCGCGCCTCCCAAGACACCAAAAAAAGCCTCAACGAAATTGCGGCGGGACACTACGACCAAGCGGTGTTGAGCGCCCGCTCGGAATCTTCGGCATTAGGCCAAGAGTTTGCTGAAGGACGGCAAGCTTTTGCACAGCGGCGTGCGCCACGTTTCAAAGAAATTTAAACCCTTAAGGAAAACACAATGCGACTTCTTCACACCATGTTGCGCGTCGGCGATTTGCAGCGCTCAATCGACTTCTACACCCAGCTCATGGGCATGAATTTGTTGCGCGTGACGCGCCGCCCAGAACAAAACTACGACTTGGCGTTTGTGGGATACGGCACCAACCCCGGTCATGCGGAGTTAGAGCTAACTTACAACTACGGCGTGTCCAGCTATGAGTTGGGCACGGCATACGGACACATTGCTTTGGGTGTGACCGATGTGTATGCGAGTTGTGAACGCATTCGTGCAGGCGGCGGCACGATCACACGTGAACCCGGCCCCGTCAAAGGCGGATCCACGGTGATTGCGTTTGTGCAAGATCCTGATGGCTACAAGATCGAGCTGATTCAGCGGGATCAGCCTTTTTTGGCGTAAGCCGAGCACCAGCCTTTGGCCGACACTTGCTTGCCAGCGAACAAGGGGCAAGCACCGGCTGCATCGCCAGCTTTGCCTTGGAACAAGGCGCAGTTACCGCAAACCTGACCGACAGCGTATTTGGGGAATTTGGCTTTGTCAGCCTTGGTCGCGTCAGATTTGTAACCCAAAGCAGCTGCTTGTGGATCAGCATCGGCCACCATGGCTTGGGCTTGCGCAGACGTTGCCAGAGCAGCCACACCCGCGGCAGCGACTGTTTGCAACATGAAAACGCGACGATTGGTTGGAGTCGTGAAAGAGTTCATCATTTCAATCTCAAATTAAAAAATCCCAGAACATGCTGGATGCTGAATGCTAAACGCGTGCAGACCGATATGCACAAGCCATTGTAAATGCCCATTGTTGTGACTCGGCTGTACGTAGCATATTTTCTCAAGCTGAGAAAGCGTCAAAAAACGCGTGGTGCGTCCTGAACCTGTCAACCCAAAGCACACGATGAGGCGCGAACGCCTGTGCTTGGCACCTCAGCGCTTGCGGCAGCAACTGCTGATTGCACAGTGTTTTTGACCTGCACAATTTGCGCCACGATAGAGACCGCAATTTCAGCTGGCGTTTTGGCACCAATGGCCAAACCCACGGGGCCATGCAAGCGATCCAAGGCTTGTTCGCTCAGATCAAAATGTTCTTTTAAACGCTGTTTACGCACTTGTTGATTGCGCTTAGAGCCCAAGGCTCCAACATAAAAGGCCTCGGAATTCAAGGCTTCTAGCAGTGCCATGTCGTCCAATTTAGGATCGTGTGTCAAAGCCACTACGGCTGTGTGAGCATCGGGTGCCAATTGCGTCACCACATCGTCAGGCATTCCAGCCACGCGCGTCACGCCTTGCATGCCCAAAGTGGCCGCATATTCTTCACGTGGATCGCACACCAAGACCTCAAAATCTAACAACTGCGCCATGTAGGCCACAGCTTGGCTTAATTGACCAGCACCGATGAGTAACAAGCGCCAACGCGGTCCAAACAAGGTGGTGAGTGTGCTGCCATCAAATTGCATGGCATCGCTTCTCGAAGCGTCACGCAGACTCACCGCTCCGTTGGCCAGCGTCAGGCTTCGCGCCACCAATTGGTGGGAGGCGGTGCGTTGCAGCACCTCCTCCACCCAAGCAGTGTCGGTCACCGGCTCTTGTACCAAACGCAAAGTACCACCGCAAGGCAAGCCAAAGCGGGCTGCTTCTTCTTTGCTCACGCCATAGGCCACCATGCTGGGGTGCGACAAATGGTCGTACTCACCGGCTTTGATTCGGGCGATCAGGTCGTCTTCGACGCACCCACCCGAGACCGAGCCGCTGACCACGCCGTCTCCGCGCACCGCCAACAAAGCGCCGGGTGGACGGGGCGCACTGCCCCATGTTTCCACCACGGTGACCAAGGTGACGCGCTGGCCGGCTTGTCGCCAGGCCAACACATCACTCAAGACGCGCAAATCCAAACTTTCCATGCTGTGGACTTTTTGCTGTTTGGCTTAGGCTTGCTTGATCGCGTTGGCTGTGATCGGCAGGCGGCGGACGCGCTTGCCTGTCAATGCGGCCACCGCGTTGGCAATGGCGGGCACGACAACGGCTGTTGCGGGTTCACCAATACCACCGGGTTTTTCAGTGCTCTTGACCAAGACGATGTCAATCTTCGGTGCTTCATACATACGAACAGGTGCGAAGCTGTTGTAGTTGGTTTGTTGCACACGACCATTGTTCATCGTGATTTGGTGTTTCAAGCCTGCGCCCATACCAAAGATCACGCTGGACTGGATTTGAGCCTCGACCGTGTCGGGGTTGACCATGTGACCCACATCGGCTGCCACGGTGACGCGATGCACCTTGACTTCGCCGCTGGCGTCCAAGCTAACTTCGGCCACTTGCGCCATGTAGGTGTCATAGCCTTCCATCAACGCGATGCCCAAGGCATGACCGTTGGCCAAAGGCTTGCCCCAGCCTGCTTTGGTAGCAGCGAGTTTGAGCACATTGGCGAAACGGGGTTTGCCTGCCAGCAAGTCCATACGGTATTGGTAGGGGTCTTTGCCTGCAGCTTTGGCCATTTCGTCCATGAAGCTTTCGTTGGCGAATGCGTTCATGTTGTGGCTCACAGCACGCCAGTAACCCACGCGCACGCCGGTGTCGTGAATCACCAAGTCGTGCTTGGTGTTAGCAATGTTGTAGCCCGCCACAGCGGCTTCGGCCATGAATGGATCGAGCGTGTCTTTGGGCAAACCAAAGGCACGTTGGGTGACCGACTGTGATGCCACTTTGTAGTGGATGGCAGTGGGTTTGCCAGATGCATCCAAACCAGCTTTGACTTGCATCACGCCAGCGGGACGGTAGAAGTCATGCGTGATGTCTTCTTCGCGTGTCCACAACAGCTTGACAGGTTTGTTGACGGCTTTGGAAATTTGCGCGGCTTGCACAATGAAGTCCAATTCCAAGCGACGACCGAAGCCACCACCCAAGAACGTGGTTTGCAAAGTGATGTCTTCAGGCTTGGCGCCCAAAGCAGCAGCCACTGCGCCTTGCGCGCCTTGTTGGAATTGCGTGGGTCCAATCAACAAGACTTTGTCGCCTTGCACGTGAGCCGTGAAGTTCATAGGCTCCAGCGGAGCATGTGACTGCATGGGCGTGACGTATTCAGCTTGCATAACTTTGGCAGCGCTCTGGAAGGCTGCGTTCACGTCGCCTTGAGGCTTGGTGATTTCCAGCACTTTGCCAGTGGCAGCGGCTTGACGGGTGGCGGAGATCACGCCCTCGTCGCTCAATGTTGCGCCTGCGCCTTCGTCCCATTGGATGGAGAGCAATTCGCTGGCTTTTTTGGCTTGCCACCAGTTGCTGGCCACAACCGCCACGCCGTCGTTGACTTGCACCACGTCGAGCACGCCATTGACTGCTTTGGCTTTGGCTGCATCAAAACTCTTGACTTTGCCGCCGATGACGGGGCATTGAACAATCGTCGCGTAGACCATGCCGGGCAATTTGACGTCAATACCAAATTCGGCCGTGCCGTTGACTTTGGCCGGTGTGTCCACACGTTTGACGCGTGTACCCACGATTTTGAAATCTTTGGGATCTTTGATCGGTGGTTTTTCTGGCACGGGCATACGTGATGCGGCTTCAGCCAAATCGCCGTAAGTGGCTTTTCTGCCGCCTGGGCCTGTGACCACACCTTTGTTTGCTTTGAGCGTGTCTTTGTCCACGTTCCAGCGAGCGGCGGCGGCTGTGAGCAGCATTTCGCGCACTTGAGCGCCAGCGACGCGCAGTTTTTCCCAGCCGTCACGCACCGAAGTGGATCCGCCTGTGATTTGTGCGCCCAACAAGGCGTTGACGTACACCGCAGCAGGAGGCGCTGCGGCCACTTTGATTTGTTTGATGTCTACGTTGAGCTCTTCAGCGATCAACATAGGCATAGAGGTGTAAACACCTTGGCCCATTTCTGAGCGTGCTGACAACACGGTGATGGTGTTGTCGTCAGCAATGTGCACCCAAGCATTGGGTGTGTAGAGCGTGCCGGCAGCAGCGGCTTCGCCCATGGTGCCTGGCAGGTGAACGCCCAGCATCAGGCCGCCAGAGGCAACGGCGCCGGTTTTGAGGAAGGAACGGCGGGAGGTGGTGATTTGTGTCATGTGTGTTCTCCTGCGGATCAAGCTTTGCGCATTGTGGCGGCGGCGTCTTTGATGGCGGCGCGAATGCGACCGTACGTACCACAACGGCAGAGGTTGCCGCTCATGGCTTGGTCGATTTCAGCATCGCTGGGGTTTTTGTTTTTGGCCAACAAAGCGGCAGCGCTCATGAGTTGACCCGATTGGCAGTAGCCGCACTGGGGCACTTCGTGCTTGATCCAAGCAGCTTGCAAGGGGTGGCTGTTGTCGCTGGAGAGGCTCTCCACGGTGGCCACTTTTTTGCCTGAAACGGTGCTCAGGGGCGTTTGGCATGAACGAACGGGTTGGCCGTCCACATGCACGGTACAAGCGCCGCACAAGGCAGCACCGCAGCCGAACTTGGTGCCTGTGAGGCCCAGTTCATCTCGAATCACCCACAACAATGGGGTGTCTGTTTCGGCATTGGCTTTAGCAGCTTTGCCGTTGATTTGGAAATCGACGCTCATCAAAGGTCTCCTAGTCTGGAAAAGGAAAAACTATTCACCCAACTAGCTTAAAGTACCCTGAACGATACAAGATCAGGCTTACCCCTAAGATAGACCCTGATGGACTCAGCTTTTCTCAAATTGAAACAACGAAACTAGGTTTTTCCCTTATGAACGACATTGCCGACTTAAGAAAAAGTTACGAACGCGCCGAGTTGAATGAGCACGCCAGTGCCGAACAACCCTTGCAACAATTTGAGCAATGGTTAAAAGAAGCCATCCAAGCCGAAATTCCTGAGCCCAACGCCATGACTTTGGCCACAGTGGCGAGCAACCTGCGCCCCAGCACCCGCGTGGTACTCATCAAAGGTTACGACGCGCGCGGCATTGTTTGGTACACAAATTACGACAGCCGCAAAGGTCAAGAGTTGGCGGGCAATCCGTTTGCAGCGCTGCAATTTCATTGGGTGGAGTTGGAGCGCGTGGTGCGTATTGAAGGCCGCGTTGAAAAAATCAGCGACGCCGAGAGCGACGCCTACTTTGCCAGCCGCCCGCTCGATTCACGCATAGGCGCTTGGGCCAGCCCGCAAAGCCAAGTGATCGAATCGCGCACTATTTTGGTCGCCAATGCGGCCAAGTACGGTGCTCAGTTTTTACTCCAACCACCGCGTCCGCCACATTGGGGCGGCTACCGCTTGGTACCCGACCAATGGGAGTTTTGGCAAGGTCGCAAAAGCCGCCTGCATGACCGCCTGCGCTATAGCTTGAACGCTGGGCAGTGGCTGCGCGAGCGGCTGGCGCCTTGAGTTTTTAAGCTTGCGTTTCAGTCAGACTTGACCTTGCTGGCAAAGGTTTTGATGAACTTTTGCACTTTGGGTGCCACCACAAACGCGCAATAGCCTTGGTCGGGGTTATTGGCAAAGTAGTCTTGGTGGTAGGCCTCGGCTTTGGAATAGTTGGCCAAGGTCAATACTTCCGTCACGATGGGCTGGCTTGCTACGGTTTGTGCCTGTGCAATGACGGCTTGCGCCACCTCGCGCTCCGCATCGCTGGTGACATAAATGCCGCTGCGGTATTGCGTGCCTGAGTCATTGCCTTGGCGGTTGAGGCTGGTCGGATCGTGGATGACAAAGAAAATTTCCAGCAATTCGCGCAAGCTGATGATGGCGGGGTCGTAGCTGACCTTGACCACTTCGTTATGCCCCGTCGTTCCCGTGCAGACTTGTTGGTATGTGGGGTGTATGGTGTGGCCGTTGCAATAGCCCGACTCCACCGCCGTGACGCCTTGAACGCGCAGATAAACCGCTTCGGTGCACCAAAAGCAGCCACCGCCTAAAGTAATGAATGGGTTCATGTTTTCTCCTACAGAATTGCAAATTTTTCTAAGTTAGAAAAGCCAAGAGCCTAACTCAAACACATACGATTTGTACGCTGTTCAAACATAAGACACATCGCTGGCAAGGATTGCAGTAAACTAATAACCAATTAGTCATTAATCGTATTGCCTTTGATGCCATCCCGTCCAACTGCCATCGAAACGCCGCGGCGCACGCGGCGCAAAGAGACGCGCCCGGGCGAGCTAATTGAGGCGGCGCTGAACCTGTTTATTGAAAAAGGTTTTGCTGCCACCAAATCAGAAGAGGTAGCGCAGCGTGCGGGTGTGTCCAAAGGCACCTTGTTTTTGTACTTCGCCACCAAAGAAGATTTGTTCAAAGCTGTGGTGCGCGAAAACATCAGCAGCTTGTTTCCCTCGTGGAATGATGAGCTGGCCAACTTCAAAGGCTCCTGCGGCGAGATGTTGGCCTACGCCATGAACAGTTGGTGGCACAGCATGGGTAAAACCAAAGCGGGCGGCATTGTCAAACTTGTCATGAGCGAGGCGCAAAATTTCCCCGACATCGCCTTGTTTTACCAACAAGAAGTCATCACGCCGGGAACGCAACTGCTTAAGAAAATCTTGCAGCGCGGCGTAGACAGCGGTGAATTTCGATCGCTCGATTTAGAACAAGCTGTCTTTACCTTGGTCGCGCCGATGATTTATTTGATGATGTGGAACAACTCAATGGGCTGTTGCGTGAGCACAGTCAATCAAGACATGAAGCCCGAACAATTCATTCAACTGCAAGTGGATGTGTTGCTCAACGGTTTGAAAGCCAAACAATGAAAATAAGCAAAAGCAAACTCATCATCGCCGTGGTCGCGCTGGCATTGATCGCAGGCGTGGTGCGGGCTGTGGTGCACAAACGTGCGGTTCAACAAGCCTCAGCCGCACCCGCATCAGCGTCGCAAATTGAACTCGCCGCCAACGATGTGCTGACGCTCACAACGCAAAACCTCACGCAAACTTTGGAAATTTCAGGCACGGTCAAGGCGCTCAACTACGCCGTCATCAAAGCCCGCGTGGCCGGAGAGCTCAAAGAAATGACGGTGCGCGAAGGCGACAACGTCAAAGCCGGACAAGTTTTGGCGCGCATTGACCCGACCGAATACCAACGCCGCTGGGCGCAAGCCAAAGAACAAGCCGACGCAGCCAAAGCCCAAATGGAAATTGCCCAACGCCAATGGGACACCAACAAAGCCTTGGTAAACGAGGGCTTCATTTCTAAAACCGCGCTCGACAACTCACAGGCTTCTTACCAAGGCGCAATTGCCAGCTACAAGGCCGCCATTGCAGGCGCCGATGTGGCGCAAAAGTCGCTTGACGACTCGGTGTTGTATGCGCCGTTTTCAGGGCAAATCGCAATTCGTTCGGCACAAGCCGGCGAGCGCGTGGCAATTGACGGCAAGGTGTTGGAGATGGTCGATTTGAGCCAGCTCGAAGTCGAAGTGCCTGTGAGCGCAAGCGATTCCGTCGATGTGCAACTCGGCCAAGTCGCCAAGCTTCAAATTGAAGACCGCGCAGAATTGCTGCTCTCCAAGGTCAAGCGCATCAGCCCCAGCGCACAAACGGGCAGCCGCAGCGTATTGATTTATCTGGGCATTGACAAACCACAAGGCCTGCGCAATGGGTTGTTTGCGAAAGGCAGCTTGGCGCTGCGCGAAGTCAAAGCGCTGGCTGTGCCTTTGAGCGCGGTGCGCACCGACAAAGCCCTGCCCTACGTGCAGTTGCTCACACCCAATGACAAACAACTCCAAGTCAGCCACCCAACGGTGAGCTTGGGACTGCGCGGCTATGTGGCACAAGACGCCAATGCAGAGCCTTGGGTCGCCGTGACTGGCGTGCCAGAGGGTGCACAAATACTCAAATCTAGCGTGGGCGCTTTGCGCGCAGGCAGCTTGCTCACGACCACCCCTGCACCCAACGCACAGTAAGGCTTCACACCATGTGGTTCACCCGTGTCAGTCTTCAAAACCCTGTATTCGCCACGATGGTGATGCTTGCCTTGGTGGTGCTGGGTGCGTTTTCTTACCAACGTTTGAAAATCGATCAGTTTCCAAATATCGATTTTCCGGTGGTCGTCATCACCACCGAATACCCCGGTGCTTCGCCTGAGATTGTGGAGAGCGAAGTCAGTAAAAAAATCGAAGAAGGCGTGAACTCGGTGGCGGGTATCAATGCCTTGACCTCACGCAGCTACGAAGGCTTGTCGGTGGTGGTGGTGGAGTTTCAACTCCAAATTGATGGCCGCAAAGGCGCGGAAGATGTGCGCGAAAAAGTCGCTGGTGTGCGTCCCAGTTTGCGCACCGATGTCAAAGAGCCGCGCGTGGCACGCTTTGATCCTGCCAGCAAAGCCATTTGGTCGCTGGCCGTGGTGCCCGACAGCACAAAACTGCCCCCAGGCGGAGTTTTGCCCTCAGCGGTGGAGATGACCAATTGGTCCGACCAAATTTTGAAAAAACGTCTGCAAAACGTTCGCGGCGTAGGCGCGGTCAATGTGGTGGGTGGCTCCAAACGGGAGATCAACCTCTACCTCAATCCGCAAGCGATGGAATCGCTGGGCGTGAGCGCGGATCAAGTGGTCAACGCCGTCACCACCGAGGCCAAAGATTTACCTGTTGGCTCTTTGCGTTCGTTGGCGCAAGACCGCGTGATTCAAATTGCAGGCAGCTTGAAACGCCCCGAAGACTTTGGGCAAATCATTGTGGCGCGCAAAAACACCACGCCCATTCGGTTGTCGCAAGTCGCACGGGTCAACGATGGTGGACAAGAACTTGACAACCTAGCGCTCTACAACGGCCAGCGCACCTTGTTGATCACGGTGCAAAAAGCGCAAGACGAAAACACGATTGAGGTCATAGATGCCCTCAACAAAACCGTGGCCGATATTCAGAGCCAACTGCCTGCCGGTATGAGACTGGAGACCATTCAAGATGCCTCGCGGCCTATTCGCGTGGCGGTTGACAACGTGCGCGAAACCCTGATTGAAGGCGCCGCCTTGACGGTCTTGATTGTGTTTTTGTTTTTGAACTCATGGCGCTCCACCGTCATCACCGGCTTGACTTTGCCTATTGCCATCATTGGCACGTTTTTGTTCATGAACATGTTTGGCTTCACCATCAACATGATCACACTCATGGCCTTGAGCTTGTGTGTGGGCTTGCTGATTGACGACGCGATTGTGGTGCGCGAGAACATCGTGCGTCATGTGCAAATGGGCAAAAGTGCGTTTCAAGCCTCGCTCGATGGCACCGAAGAAATTGGGCTGGCCGTGCTCGCGACCACCTTGTCCATCGTGGCCGTGTTTTTGCCCATCGGTTTTATGGACGGCATCATCGGCAAGTTCTTTCACGAGTTTGGACTGACCATCGTGGCGGCGGTGATGATCTCCATGTTTGTCAGCTTCACGCTGGACCCGATGTTGTCTTCCATTTGGCATGACCCGTCGATTCATGCGCATGGCGTGCACGACAGCAACAGCCTGTATGGCCGCACATTGGGTCGCGTCACCGCTTGGTTTGAGCGCAGTACCGACGATTTGGGGGACAGCTATCAACGCGCACTGGCGTGGTCTTTGAAACACAAACGCGCCACCTTGGCGCTGGCTGCGCTGACATTTTGGATCAGCATTTTCATGGTGCCTTTGCTGGGTACAGAGTTTGTTCCCAAGGCAGATTTCTCAGAAACTTCGGTGACCTTTTACACGCCTGTGGGTTCTTCGCTGGAAGCCACCGAAGCCCGCGCCAAGCAGGTCGAGGCCATCATTCGTGAGTTTCCTGAGACCCGCTACACCTTGTCGACCATCAACACAGGATCGGCCAACGGGAAAATCTACGCCAACATTTATGTGCGTTTGGTCGACCGCAAAGACCGCAGCCGAAATGTGGACGAAATGTCTGCCGTTCTGCGCGAGCGGCTCAAGCGCGTGCCGGGCATCACCGTCACCCATGCGGGTTTGCTCGACAGCGTGGGTGGCAACAAACAAGTGGAGTTTTCGCTACAAGGCACAGATTTGCGCGAACTTGAGCGACTTGCTACTTTGGTGATGGACAAGGTACGCGCTGTGCCGGGCTTGGTCGATCTGGACTCCAGCGTCAAACCCAACAAACCAACGGTGGAAGTGCGCGTCAAACGTGAGGCGGCCAGCGATTTAGGTCTTTCGCTGGGAAGCATTGGCAACCAATTGCGCACCTTGGTGGCGGGGCAAACTGTGACCAACTGGCGCGCAGCCGATGACCAAACTTATGACGTCAACGTGCGCCTAGCGCCCCAAGCGCGCGACGCTTTAGCCGACATTGAACGGCTGCCCTTTACCGTTGGCGTTGCCGCCGATGGAACAACCCGGGTGGCTCGGCTCAACCAAGTGGCCGAGGTGGTGGAGAGCACCGGCTCCAACCAGATCAACCGCCGCGATTTGATGCGTGAAGTCGCCATCAATGCCAACGTTTACAACCGCTCGGCGGGCGAAGTCTCGGCTGACATCCGCAAAATCATGGACAGCATTGCGCTGCCGCCGGGCTACAAATACCAATTCAGCGGTTCGACCAAAAACATGCAAGAGTCGTTTGGCTATGCCGTCTCGGCCTTGGTGCTGGCCATTGTGTTCATCTACATGATTTTGGCCAGCCAATTCAAAAGCTTTTTGCAACCCATGGCGTTGATGACTGCCCTGCCCTTGACCCTCATTGGCGTGGTCTTGGCCTTGCTGATGTTTGGTTCTAGTTTGTCGATGTTCTCGGTCATTGGCATGGTCATGCTGATGGGCTTGGTCACCAAAAACGCGATTTTGTTGGTGGACTTTGCCATCCGCGCTCGCGAGCCGCAAACCCTGGCCGACGGCAGCATACAAGCGGGTCTTGACCGGAGCCAGGCCTTGCTGTTGGCCGCCAAGGTGCGGTTGCGCCCAATTTTGATGACCACTTTGGCCATGATTTTTGGCATGGTGCCGCTGGCTTTTGCCATCTCAGAAGGCTCGGAACAACGCGCTCCCATGGGGCAAGCCGTGATTGGCGGCGTCATCACCTCTTCGGTGCTGACCCTGGTGGTGGTGCCTGTGATGTATTGCTACATGGACGATTTGGCGCAATGGCTCAAGCGCCGTTTTGGCAGTCACAATGCAGCAAGCTCTGCCAGCTAAAATTCGCGGTTTGACTCATCAGCACCCAGACACACGTATTCGGAGTATCGATATGAACCCACAACAAGCCCGCTTCAACATGGTGGAACAACAAATTCGCCCTTGGGATGTGTTGGACAAAACCGTGTTGCACATCTTGTCTGAATTGCCCCGCGAAATTTTTGTACCCCAAGCCTTTCAAGCCTTGGCTTACACAGACACCACGATTCCCTTGGGACACGGCCAAGAAATGGTCGAACCCCGCATTGACGCACGCTTGATGCACGATTTGCAGTTGCTTGGCCACGAACAAGTGCTTGAAATCGGCACAGGCAGCGGCTATTTGACCGCCTTGTTGGCCAAACGTGCGCAGCATGTGTTGAGCCTTGAAATCAATCCTGAACTCGCCCAAACCGCCAGCCACAACCTGCAACGCGCAGGCATTACCAACGCGCAAGTACGCGTGGCCAATGGCAGCAACGGCGCAGTTGTAGATGGTCCATTTGACGCAATTGTGTTGAGCGGCTCAGTAGCCGAAGTGCCCCCTAGCCTGTTGCAACAACTCAAAATCGGTGGCCGACTCATCGCCATCGTGGGCGAAGAGCCCATCATGAGCGCCACGCTCTTTACCCGCACAGCCGACGCCAACTGGCGCAGCCAAGCGCTGTGGGACACCTCAGCGCCACGTTTACAAGGCTTTACAGAGCCGACACGTTTTCAGTTTTGAATGCACGGCATGATTGACCAAATTCGCCCCGAAGCCCTCAAGGCATGGTTTGTCCAACAGGGCGAGTCCGCCTTGGTGCTCGACGTGCGCGAGCCCTGGGAAGTGCAAACGGCCAGCGTTCAAGCCGACGGCTTTGATGTGGTCTGCATCCCCATGAACACCATCCCGGGGCGCTTGGACGAGCTCCCCCGCGACACACCCATTGCCTGCTTGTGCCACCACGGCATGCGCAGTCAACAGGTGGCCGCGTTTTTGGTTCATCACGGTTTTGAAACTGTCGCCAACATTGCTGGCGGCATCGATGCTTGGTCTGTTCAGGTGGACACTCAAGTTCCGCGCTATTGAAATTTGTTGGAAAGAACAAAATGTTGCTCACTCGTGTTGTGTTTCGTGCCCTGCCGCTGCAAGCAGCGCTGGCCTTGGCGTTTTCTTCGGGCGCTGTCCAAGCCCAAAGTTTGGTTGATTTGTATGAACATGCACGCGGCTACGACGCCACCTATGTCGGCGCCAAGGCTCAATACGATGCCAATCTGTTCTTGGCCAACCAAGCCTTGGGCGGCGTTTTGCCCAACGTCGCGTTGACGACCAGCACCACGCGCAACTATTGGGACTATCGTCCGGATAACTCAGCAGTTGGTCTTGAAACGACTCGTTTCTATAGCTCAAGTCAAGCCTCATTGACGTTAAGCCAGCCAATTTATAGACCTGTTTTATGGGCGGCCTACAAACAAAGCGGCCCTCAAATGCAATTGTTTCTGGCGCAGTACGAAATGGCCGAGCAAGACCTGCTGGTGCGCGTCACGCAAGCCTACTTTGATGTCCTCAACAGCGAAGACAGCTTGGAGCTCATCCGTGCGCAAAAACGTGCCGTAGGCGAACAACTGGCCTCGGCCAAACGCAATTTTGAAGTGGGCACCTCCACCATCACAGGCGTGCGCGATGCCCAAGCCCGTTACGATTTGAGCGTGGCGCAAGAAGTGGCCGCCGAAAACGATTTGCGCGTCAAACACTTGGCGCTGGACTTGGTGACTGGGGTTCAAAATGCAGCGCCCAAGCGCTTGAACAACATCAAAGAGCTGATCCCCACACCCAAAGAAGCAGCAGAAAGCTTTGTCTCACAGGCCGAAGTCAACAGCCCTGTCATCAAACAAGCCAAACTCAATTTAGACATTGCCCGCTTGGAAATTGACAAAGCTTGGAGCGCACACAAACCCACCATCGATGCGCAAATATCAGTGCAAGGCATTCGCAACGACGGCGGCGGCTCGAATAACTCAAGCGTTTCATCCCACATCTACAACCCCTCCGCCGCCTTGGTCATGAGCGTGCCAATTTTCGCGGGCTTTGCCACGCAAAACCGCGTCAGACAAACCGTGAGCTTGGAGCAAAAAGCCCAAGCCGACTTTGACGCTGCCACCCGCAACACAGCCCAAGCCACACGCACGGCCTACTTTGGCGTGGTCTCTGGCCTGAGCCAAATTGCAGCCTACGAGGCGGCAGAGGCCTCCAGCCAAAGCTCATTGGACTCCAACAAATTGGGCTATTCGGTGGGCGTGAACATCAACATCGATGTGTTGAACGCGCAAAGTCAGCTCTATCAAACCAAGCGCGATTTGGCCAAAGCGCGCTATGACGTGTTGGTGGGCAAGCTCAAATTGTTGCAAGCCGTGGGCACGTTGACGCCGCAAGATTTGCAGCCTATCAACAACTTATTGCAACCCTAAGCGCTTATTTGAGGTAGGCCAACACCGCTTGCACCGTGCGCTCGGTTGCACCACGGTGTTGCTGAGAAAACTCGGCACAAGCGGCCACATGGGCATTTTCGTCTGCTCCGCTGCAAGCAATTTGCAGCGCCAAGGTGATGGCGTGCGCCATGTCCTCGGCACGTTCAGCGGCACCCGCGGCAAGCGCCAATTCTGCTGCCAGCTCGAAGTTGAAGGTGTGCGGCCCCATCACCACGGGGCAACCGCAGGCGGTGGCTTCGATCAGATTTTGACCACCCAAGGGCGCAAAACTTCCTCCCAGCAATGCCACATCGGACAGGCCAAAATACAGCGCCATCTCACCCATTGAGTCACCCAGCCACAGCGTATTGCCATCGCCCAGCTCAGGGCCGCTGGCTGTCCATTGGCTGCGGCGCAACACTTGCCAGCCGCGTTGTTGCATGAGTTGCGCCACCTCATCAAAACGCTGCGGATGGCGCGGCACCACCAGCCATTGCGCTGCGCGTAAATGGGCTTGAGCGTCTAACGCGCTGTCTTTGAGGGCTTGGAGCGCGTCAAGCCAGAGGTTTTCCTCACCTTCGCGCGAACTGGCCAAGGTAATGACGGGACGCTGCAAACGCTTTTTCCACAGCAGCGCCTGCGCGAGTTGCGCGGTGTCAGCTTGGGCGTCAAATTTAAGATTGCCCAGCACTGCACGCACCTTGGCACCCAAGGCTTGCAAGCGCTGTGCATCTGCGGGGGTTTGCGCCCACACGCCCGATAGCCCAGCATAGGCAGGCCGCGAGAGCCACGCCAAGCGTTGTGCTTTACGTTGACTTTTTTCACTCATGCGTGCATTGACCAAGAGCAAAGGAATATGCGCTGCTTGGCAAGCATGAACCATATTTGGCCAAACCTCCGTCTCAAGCACTATGCCCGCTGCGGGTTTGAAATGCCTCAAGAATCGCGCCACGGCTTGCGGTGTGTCCCACGGCTGCCACACCTGTACATCGCCCTCGCGCAACAAAGTTTGACCTTGATTGCGCCCCGTGGCTGTGCCGTGAGTGAGCAAAATTTTGATCTGCGGCAAGGCTTGGCGCAGCCCTTCAAGCAATACCGCTGCCGCACGCGTTTCGCCCAAAGACACAGCGTGAATCCACACGTATTGCCCACTGTGTGTTGCGCTGGTTTGGGCGTAATAACCAAAACGCTCTGGCACAGCTTCCAAATAACCTGGCTCAACTTGCCCGCGTCGGCGCAACTTGGCTTTGAGAACAGGCTGCAAAACCAACATCAACAAGCTATAGAAAAAACGCATTATGCGCTCACCTTTTGCCATGCTTGCCAAACGGTCTCTAGGGTGGGTGCGGGTGGGTGAAACACAAACACTTGGCGCGTCAAACCCACCGGGCCGGTGCGCCAAGCGGTGTCAAAGTTGTAAATCTGAACATGTGGCAAATCAAGTGCCACTGCGATGTGGCTCAAGCCACTGTCCACGCCAATCACGCCTTGGCAAGAGGACATTTGGTGGGTGAGTTCATCCAAGCTCAGACTCGGCCAAACCACGGCGTTGCGCAAGCTTGCGGCAATTTCTTGGCTTCGTTGCAACTCTTGTGCATTGCCATGCGGCAGCACCACTTGATAGCCCAAGTCGTTGAGGCGTTTGCCAAGGGTGAGCCAGCTCTGAAGCGGCCATTCTTTGTCGGCGCGTGATGTGCCGTGAACCAAGACCACACAAGGTTTTTGTGTTGGAATTGATGATGGTGGTCTGTCTTGCGCCACCAAGCCGTAGCGCACCTCGGCCCCAAAGCTGTAGCCCAAAGCTTGAGCACACACCACACGCGACCTGACCAGAGCGTGAATATGGGGCTCAACCGCAATTGCCACATCGGCCACCCAGCGCGTAGGCGGTTCATAGCCTGAGCCCATGGTTCTGTTGGCCATGGCAAAGCGTTTGCCTTGCGACGTGGTGCGCGCCAGCCAAGACATCCAAGCCGATTTCGTCAGGCCTTGCAGGTCAATCACCGCGTCATAAGCCTCGCGCTGCAAGTCTGCTTTA
>CAILCI010000038.1 GCA_903832625.1 uncultured Burkholderiales bacterium
CAAGCGAGCCAATAGGCAAAGACACACATACGAAAACTGATTCAGCAAAAACACTTGCACGAGCAGCCTTGGGCATTCCAGCCGATGCGCACGTCTTGCTATGGGTCGGCAACGACGCCCAGAAAAAAGGCCTGAGCACCGCGCTGGCTGCTTTGGCGCAGTTGCCGCAAGACTATGTGCTGGTTGTGGCTGGCGCAGCCAATCCAAAGGCAAGCTGGCAGCATTTGCTCACGCCTGAGCTAAAACGCCGTGTGGTGGTGCTTGGCGTGGTGAAAAACATGGCACAGCTCTACAGCGCTTGCGATGCGCTGGTGCACCCCACCTTGGAAGACACTTTTGGCATGGTGGTGCTCGAAGCCATGGCGCACGGCTTGCCGGTGGTGGTGTCTAACGACAACTACTGCGGTGTCGCAGCAAGTCTGACAGATGAACACAACGCTCTGATTTTGCAAAACCCCAAGAATGCCTTGGAAATGGCACAAAAAATAGAGCATTTGTTTGACGCAAATATCTATGCATCCTTGACGAACAACGCAAAAAGCTGGGCGCAAACGCAGAGTTGGGAAGTCTTATCAAAACAACAAAACCGACTATATTGGGAAATTGTTACAAAGTCGCACGACTAATTGCGATTTAATGTGGAAAACACTGTGTCTGTGCAGCCTAGGGCTTTCATAGAATGTTTCAATCTATTTACGAATTCAAGGAGTTACCAATGAAAAAGCAATTGCTCGCGGTAAGTTTATGTGCAGCCTTCGCAGGCGCTGCATTTGCACAGGCCACTGACACGATTTCTAAAGTCAAGGCCTCGGGCAGCATCACCATGGGTGTGCGCGATTCATCGGGCGCTTTGTCTTACACCTTGGGCGACGGCAAGTACGTGGGCTACCACGTTGAGATTTGTCAACGCATCATTGCCAACGTGGAAAAAACCATTGGTAAAAAATTAGACGTCAAATACGTGTCGGTCACTTCGCAAAACCGAATTCCCTTGGTGCAAAACGGCACGGTGGACATTGAATGCGGCTCTACCACCAACAATTTGACGCGCCAAAAAGACGTGTCCTTTGCGGTCACGGCCTACATTGAAGAAGTGCGCACGGCGGTGCATGCCAATTCGGGCATCACCAGCATTTCGCAGTTGAATGGCAAAAACGTGGCGACCACCACAGGCACGACCTCAGTGCAATTGCTGCGCAAACATGAGCGCGCTACAGGCATTGATTTCAAAGAAGTGTTTGGCAAAGACCACGCCGACAGCTTCTTGTTGCTCGAATCGGGCCGCGCCGATGCGTTTGTGATGGACAGCCAAATCTTGGCTGGCAACATTGCCAACAGCAAAAACCCAGCCGACTACAAAATTGTGGGCGAAGTGTTGAGCGTCGAGCCCATCGCCATCATGATGCGCAAAGACGACCCAGCCTTCAAGAAACTGGCCGACGACACCATCATCGGTCTGGCCAAATCGGGCGAACTGGCTAAGTTGTATGACAAATGGTTCATGCAGCCTATCCCTCCTAAAAATGCTCGCCTGAACATGGCTGCTAGCGAGAACAACAAGCAGTTGTGGACCAACCCCAACGACAAGCCAGTTGAAGAGTACGTCAAGAAATAAGCCGGCATGACGCTCGACTGGACTTTTTTCTTAGACGACGACGGCAGTGGCCGCACCTACCTTGAGTGGTTGCTCAACGCCTGGGGCTGGACACTGTCGGTCGCCTTGAGCGCTTGGGTGGTGGCCATGCTTGTGGGCACGTTGATGGGGACTTTGCGCACCTTGCCCAATAGCCCTGTTTTGAGCCGCATGGCCAATGCTTGGGTGGAGTTGTTTCGCAACATTCCGGTGTTGGTGCAAATCTTCATTTGGTATTTTGTGCTGCCCAAAATGTTTCCCGCGTTGCAGCAAGTACCGGGCTTTACCTTGGTCATGCTGGGCTTGGGGTTTTTTACCTCGGCGCGGATTGCCGAGCAAGTGCGGGCAGGCATTCAAACATTGCCACGCGGGCAGCGCTATGCGTCTATGGCCATGGGGTTCACCACATGGCAGTCGTACCGCTACATTTTGTTGCCGATGGCGTTTCGCATCATTTGGCCGCCGCTGACCAGCGAGTCCATGAACTTGCTGAAAAACTCTTCGGTGGCGTTTGCCGTGTCGATTGCCGAGCTCACCATGTATGCCATGCAAGTGCAAGAAGAAACCTCGCGCGGCATTGAGGTGTATTTGGCGGTGACGGCTTTGTATGCCGCGTCTGCGTTTGCCATCAACCGCTTGATGGTCTGGGTCGAGCGCCGCATTCAAGTACCCGGGCTTTCTGCCGCGTCTGGTGGAGGGCATTGAGCATGGGTGACTTAGATTTCGGATTTTTAGACTGGGACATCCTGAGCAAGTTTGTGCTCAAGGGTTTTGCCTTCAGCATTGAGTTGACCATTGTTGCCACCTTGGGCGGCATTGCCTTTGGCACGCTGCTGGCCTTGATGCGCTTGTCGGGCAAAAAAGCCTTGGCCTTGCCTGCGGTGATTTATGTCAACACCATGCGTTCGATTCCGCTGGTGATGGTCATTTTGTGGTTCTTCTTGCTGATTCCGTTTTTGATTGGTCGCTCGATTGGCGCGGAGTTGTCGGCTTTCGTCACGTTTGTGGCGTTTGAGGCAGCGTTTTTCAGCGAGATCATGCGCGCTGGCATCCAATCCATTCCGCGCGGGCAAGTGTTTGCGGGTCAGGCCTTGGGCATGACCTACGGGCAAAACATGCGCTTGGTGGTGTTGCCGCAAGCCTTTCGCAACATGCTGCCGGTGTTGCTCACGCAAACCATTGTGTTGTTCCAAGACACCTCGCTGGTCTACGCCATTGGCGCGTATGACTTGCTCAAGGGCTTTGTCACAGCGGGCAAGATTTACGGCCATGTGGAGGAGGTATACATCCTCGCCGCAGTGGTGTATTTCGCCATTTGTTTTGGTCTATCGACCTTGGTGCGTCGCTTGCAAGCGCGCATCGCCATCATTCGTTGAGCCGCAGCGCTGAACTGGAGAGAGTAGTGATTGAATTAAAAAATGTCTCAAAGTGGTATGGCCCGGTGCAAGTGCTCAACGGCTGTTCGACCCAAATTGAAAAAGGCGAAGTGGTCGTGGTGTGCGGACCTTCGGGCTCGGGCAAGTCCACGCTCATCAAAACCATCAATGCGCTGGAGCCGTTTCAGCAAGGCGAGATTTTTGTCGATGGCGTGGCCGTGCACGACAGCGCCACCGACTTACCCAAGTTGCGTAGCCGCGTGGGCATGGTGTTTCAGCACTTCGAGCTGTTCCCGCATTTGTCGGTCACCGAGAACCTGACCATCGCCCAACAAAAAGTGCTGGGACGCAGCGCCGAAGAGGCGCGCGCACACGGCCTGAAGTATTTGGAGCGCGTGGGCTTGATGGCGCACAAAGACAAATTCCCCGGTCAACTTTCGGGCGGCCAGCAGCAGCGTGTGGCGATTGCCCGTGCCTTGAGCATGGACCCCATCGTCATGTTGTTTGACGAACCGACTTCGGCGCTCGACCCTGAAATGGTGGGCGAAGTGCTGGATGTGATGGTTGATTTGGCCCACGAAGGCATGACCATGATGTGCGTCACCCACGAAATGGGTTTTGCCCGCAAAGTGGGCAGCCGCGTGATCTTCATGGATGTGGGTGGCAAAATTTTGGAAGA
>CAILCI010000039.1 GCA_903832625.1 uncultured Burkholderiales bacterium
CCTGAGCCCATGGTTCTGTTGGCCATGGCAAAGCGTTTGCCTTGCGACGTGGTGCGCGCCAGCCAAGACATCCAAGCCGATTTCGTCAGGCCTTGCAGGTCAATCACCGCGTCATAAGCCTCGCGCTGCAAGTCTGCTTTAAAGGCGCGCCAAGCTTGGTGTGTCTCGGCGCTGAACGGGCGTTTGCGCCATTGACGCAAGTCGCACGCAATCACGCGATGCACCGCCGCACAGCGCTGCACCAAAGGCGCAAAGCTGCGCTCCACCACCCAATCAATTTGCGCTTGAGGAAAAGCGGTCTGTATGTCCATGACCGCAGGCAAGGTGTGCACCACATCGCCCAGAGACGAGAGTTTGACGATGAGAATTTTCATTCGCGCATCAAACTCAGTGCGCCGCTTGCGCAAAGGCAGCGTCGGGCTTGACACGACGCAACAGCGCCAGCATGTCGGCCTCAATGCGATGCAGAGCGTCTTGAGTTTGCCCCTCAAAACGCAGCACCAATACTGGCGTGGTGTTGGAGGCACGAATCAGGCCAAAGCCGTCGTTCCAGTCGATGCGCAAACCATCGATCACGCAGGCTTGCGGTGCATGTGCGGCTGAGGGCAAAGGCTCTTTTGTCACAATGTCTTGCAACTGCGCACTCAAACGATGCGGCTCACCTTCCGCGCAAGTCACATTCAACTCAGGCGTTGAATAGCTGGTGGGCAAGGCCTTGAGCACCGCGTTGGCATTGGGGCTGCGGCTGACGATTTCGAGCAAACGACAGCCCGCGTAAGTGCCGTCGTCAAAGCCGTACCAGCGTTCTTTGAAGAAAATGTGTCCGCTCATCTCGCCGCCCAAGGGCGAGTTGATTTCTTTCATTTTGGCTTTGATGAGCGAGTGGCCGGTTTTGAACATCACCGCCTCGCCGCCCGCCGCACGAATGGTGGGCGCTAAGCGCTGCGAGCACTTCACATCAAACACAATGGCACCGCCCGGCACGCGGCTCAACACGTCTTGCGCAAACAAAATCATTTGGCGGTCGGGGTAAATGGTTTCGCCGTCTTGGGTGACGATGCCCAAGCGGTCGCCATCGCCGTCAAAGGCCAAGCCAAGCTCAGCGCCTGTGGTGTTGAGCGCTTGAATGAGGTCTTGTAGATTCTCGGGCTTGCTCGGGTCGGGATGGTGGTTGGGGAAAGTGCCGTCCACTTCGCTGAAGAGCTCAATCACCTCGCAACCCAAGGCTCTGAAGATGCCTGGCGCAGTTGCCCCCGCAATGCCGTTGCCGCTGTCCACCACAATTTTCATGGGGCGACTCAAACGCACATCGCCCACGATGCGTTGGATGTAATCCGCCGTTACATCCACTTGGCGCAAACTGCCGCCCGCTTGAAGTGTCCAACGCTCGGCCTGCATGATCTCGCGCAAACCTTGAATTTCGTCGCCGTAAATGGCGCGTCCGCCCAAAACCATTTTGAAGCCGTTGTAGTCTTTGGGGTTGTGACTGCCCGTGACTTGAATACCGCTTTGACACAAAGTGCTGGCCGCAAAGTACAACATGGGCGTGGTCACGGCACCCACGTCAATCACCGCGATGCCCACATCCATCAAACCTTGCATCAAGGCTTGGGACAAAGCTGGCCCGCTCAAACGGCCATCACGCCCCACGGCCACCGTGGTTTGACCTTGCGCCAGCGCATGGCTGCCAAAAGCACGCCCCAAAGCAAGGGCGACTTCTTCATTCAAGGTGGAAGGGACGACACCGCGTATGTCGTAGGCTTTGAAAATAGAGGCTGAGAGTTGCATAGGTCAATTTTAGGTCGCAAACACGACTGCTTTTGGCTTGCTTATGATGGTTGTTTTGTCATTCGGAGCTTGTTGTGCAATTTCACACCAGCATTCAGCGCCATTCCTTTGCCACGCCGCTGGGCGTCATGCTCATGGCCACCACGACCCACGGTTTAGCAGGCCTGTGGTTTGAAGGACAAAAACACTTGCCCGAATTCAATGAATGGCCTGTTAACGCGAACGCGCCTTGGATGAAACAAACACAACACGAAATCGATGATTATTTTTCTGATCAACGCAAGAAGTTTGACATACCCCTCGATTTACAAGGCGGCAGCGAATTTCAACAAAGCGTTTGGCGTAGTTTGCTGCGCATTGATTTTGGGCAAACCCTGAGCTACGGACAACTCAGCCAAAACATCGGCAAACCAACGGCTGTGCGTGCCGTGGCCAATGCCGTGGGGCGCAACCCGATCAGTCTCATCGTCCCATGCCACCGTGTGTTGGGCGCAGACCAATCGCTCACAGGTTATGCGGGCGGGCTTGATCGCAAACGCGCTTTGTTGGTACGCGAAGGCGTTTTCGCATGAGCATTGACTTGAACCCACGCAGCTTGAAAAACTCATCCGCGTTGACTTGGCAGCAATGGTTGCCCGAATTTGTGTTGCTCGCCATGTTGTGGGGATCGTCGTTTTTGTTCATGCGCGAAGGCGTGCGCGAATTTGGCCCCGCTGCCACCGCTTGGGTGCGGGTCACGTCGGCCGCCTTGATGTTGACGCCGCTCATGCTGTGGCGCGGCGAACTCCCCGCTTTCAAACGCACCTGGAAACAGACGTTTGTTGCGGGGCTATTTAACGCAGGCCTGCCTTTTGTGTTCTATGCCTTTGCGCTCTCGCACATCAGCACTGGCTTGTCGTCTATCCTCAATGCCACCACACCGCTGTTTGGTGCGCTCATCGCTTGGTTATGGCTGGGCGACAAGCTCAATGCGCCGCGCATTGCGGGGCTCGCCATTGGTTTTGGCGGCGTGGTGGTGTTGGCCAGTCATGCGCCCAGCGGCTTGAGTCTTGATGCGCACAACACAAACTCTGGCGCGGCCATGCTCGCTTGTTTGGCCGCCACGTTTTGCTATGGCATTGCAGGCAGCATGATCAAACGGCATTTGTCCGATGTGCCAGCTACCGTCACCACCACAGGCAGCTTGTGGGGCTGCACTTTGTTGATCGCGCCATTTGCTGTGGCCGCTTGGCCTGAACAAACGCCGTCTCTTCATGCTTGGGGAGCCATGTTGATTTCCGGCTCCTTGTGCACTGCCGTGGCCTATGTGCTGTACTTCAGGTTGATGACACGCACCGGTCCGGCACACGCCATGACGGTGACTTACCTCATCCCCGTGTTTGCCAATTTGATTGGCATCGTGTGGTTGGATGAAGTCTTCACGCCTTGGATGATGGTCGGTGGCGCCATCATTTTGCTCGGCACGGCTCTGGCCTCGGGGCTCATTGGACGCGCCAAAAACTAAAACTCAGTTTTTGAAATAGAACTCGCCCACCACTTGGTCGTAAATCGCGGGGACTTGTTCATGCCCAACCGATTTGGCTAGGTTCACCACCTCGGTGCGCACGGTGCGCACCACACGATCAATGCTCACTCCGGGTTTTTGCATTTCTTTGACAAACACACGGGTGAAAACGCCGTTCTTGTTTTTGTCGCTGGGCCCCAACTTGTCCAAGGCCTGCTGGCCTGTGCCCGCTGAAAACACAATCATTTGCCCCGTTGCGGCTGTTGTAGAAGCCAAGCCTCGACCATTGCCGCCTAGCGCACGCCCATTGGTTTTGAACGGGTTGTCACGGCAGGCATCGACCATGGCCAGCGTGAACTTGACTTTTTTGTCGCTCATGTCGTCAAGCAAACGTTGCAAGGCGATGGCCTCATCGCGCAATTGGTCTTCGGCTTCACCCGCCACGTCGATGGGCACCAAATAATTGGAGTTGGCCAATTGCACACCGTGACCGGCATAGAAAAAAGCCACCTCGTCACCCGACTCCACTTGGTTTTTGAATTGACGCAAGGAGGCTTTCAGCTCTTTTTCCGTGACGTCGAGTTTGAGCGTGACTTGGTAGCCCACGCTCTTGAGGTTATCGGCCATGGTTTTAGCGTCTTCGCGCGCATTGTTCAACTGCGTCACATATTTGTAGCTGTCGTTGCCAATGACCAAGGCTTTGCGGTTGGCATAGACCGCAGCAGGTTTGGCCTCGGCGGGAGCAGCAGCTGTGGCGCTGGGTGGGGCTTGTATGGGCGCAACAGCATTGGTGGCGGTTGCAGCGGCTGCCGCATTTTTGGCGGCCTCGGCTTCGGCGCGCAAGCGCGCGAGTTCAGAGGCGAGTTGCAACAGCAATTCACGGTCAGAGCCTTTGGTCTCTTGCGCCAGGCGGTCTTGTTCGCGTTTTTTGGCTTCTTGGATTTGACGTTCTTGATCTTTCAAGCGCGCTTCATCGGCCAAGCGTTGTTGTTCACGAAATTTGGCTTCTTGAATTTGCAGCTCTTGCTCGCGGCGCGTGAGGATTTGGTCCTTCAAGATTTGTTCTTTCAGCCGCGCCTCTTCGTCATAGCGCTGCTGCTGACGCAAGACATTGGCCTGCGCGAGTTGCTCGTCTTGTTTTTGTTTGTTCAGTAAAGCTTGGCGCTCTAACTCCTTCAAGCGAGAGTCGTCTGCCGCCTTTTGCTCTTTCAGCTTGGCGGCCGCGGCCAATTGTTCCGCCTCTTGTTGCTTGAGTTTGTTGATGCGGTCCACATCTTGCTGCGCCAACTGATTGCCTGTGTTGGCACCTAACACCATGGCAATGGCACGCGGAACCAGAACTTTGCCGTCACGCGCGACGATTGCACAATCGCATTTTTTATCGCACAAACCCAAAGCATCGCGGTCTTGTGCGCCACTGCGCATGTTTAAGGGTCCGTTGCGCATGATGTAATTTTTTTGAACATACACATCGGCACAAATAGCCGATGCCGCAATGCTGTAGCTTGACGCGTTTTCAAGCAAAGAAGACAAGGACTGACCCCAAGCCTTGACGTTTTGCTTGGCAATAGGCAGGTCGGTTAAACATCCCTTTTCGCCATCGGGAAAAGTAATTTGCAAGTTGGGCTGGCATGTGTCAGCCAGCACATGCGTACCAGCAATCAAACACAGCGTCAGAAAAATATTCTTGATGAATGATGTGGTTTTCATTTCTAAATTATCGAGCATCTTGGATAAAACCATTCATCACTCAATAGTTCTCTTTTTTTCACAGAGC
>CAILCI010000040.1 GCA_903832625.1 uncultured Burkholderiales bacterium
AACACCATTTGCGCCAGCACCGCCATGTCGCCCCGCGATTGGGTGAGGTGCAATTGGTGCAGCAACCAGTCGCAGGCACTGGCTTCGTCGTGCACCCAGCCTTGGTCGATGGCGCCTTCTAGGCCTTCGGAATAAGAGAAACCGCCAATCGGCAACGCCGGAGAGGCCAGCCACATGAGTTGCAGCAAAGCGGGCGTTGTAGGGGTCTCAGTGTGCATGTGGGTGGTCATGGTCGGCAGAGTGCCCGTGCGAATGTCCGCCATGCGCGCCATGAGAGCCATAAGCGCCGCCCTCGGGCTCAAATGCTTCATGCACCGTCAGCACCGTCATGTGCATGGCGCGCAGCATGTCGGCCAGCACATGGTCGGGTTCGATTTTGAGGTGATCGGGTTTGAGCTCTATCGGCACATGGCGGTTGCCCAAATGGTAGGCGGCGCGGGTGAGGTCAAAGGCGGAGCCATGTTCGGCGCAAGCGGTGATGCGCAACACTTCTTGCGCCGCAGCGATCACGCGGATGAGCGAGCCGTCTTCGGCCAAGAGCACATCGCCGCCACGCACCAGCGTACCGCGTGGCAAGAACACGCCCAAGCTGCGGCCTGCGGAATCGGTGGTGTCGAAGCGGCTTTTTTGGCGCACATCCCAATCCAACTCCACCGTCGTGGCGCGTTTGAGCAGGGCAGCGGCCAAGCCTTGGCCTTGGGCAATCAATTTAGAGCAATGCAGCATCAGAACAAAAAGTAGCGTTGGGTCATGGGCAAGCTCACTGCGGGTTCGCAGGTGAGCAACTGGCCGTCGGCGCGCACCGAATAGGTTTGCGCATCGACTTCCATGCGCGGTGCATAGTCATTGTGGATCATGTGACGCTTGCCCACTTGGCGGATGTTTTTCACCGCGCTCAAGGTTTTGTGCAACCCAAAACGCTCGCCAATGCCAGCAGCCAAGCCCGCTTGCGACACAAAGGTCAACGAGCCGCGTGCCAGTGCGCCGCCAAATGCGCCAAACATGGGGCGGTAATGCACGGGTTGCGGCGTAGGGATGGACGCGTTTGGATCGCCCATGGCCGCCATGGCAATGAAGCCGCCTTTCAAAATGACCGAGGGCTTGATGCCAAAGAACGCGGGCTTCCAAATCACGATGTCGGCCCATTTGCCCACCTCCAAGCTGCCCACTTCGTGGCTGATGCCGTGGGCAATGGCGGGGTTGATGGTGTATTTGGCAATGTAGCGCTTGGCGCGAAAGTTGTCGTGGCGCTCGGAGTCGCCCGCCAGCTTGCCGCGCTGCAACTTCATTTTGTGCGCGGTTTGCCATGTGCGGATGATGACCTCGCCCACGCGCCCCATGGCTTGGCTGTCGGAGCTGAACATGCTGATCGCGCCCAAGTCGTGCAAGATGTCTTCGGCGGCAATGGTTTCTTTGCGAATGCGGCTCTCGGCAAACGCCAAGTCTTCGGCAATGGCGGGGTCTAAGTGGTGGCAGACCATGAGCATGTCCACATGCTCGTCCAGCGTGTTGATGGTGTAGGGGCGGGTGGGGTTGGTGGAGGAGGGCAGCACATTGGCTTCGCCCACCACTTTCAAAATATCGGGCGCATGGCCGCCGCCCGCGCCTTCGGTGTGAAAGGTGTGGATGGTGCGGCCTTTGAAAGCGGCCACGGTGTCTTCCACAAAGCCCGATTCGTTGAGCGTGTCGGTGTGAATGGCGACCTGCGTGTCGGTGGCTTCGGCCACATTCAAACAGTTGTCAATCGCGGCGGGCGTCGTGCCCCAGTCTTCGTGCAGCTTCAAGCCAATCGCGCCTGCGTTGATTTGCTCGTGCAGCGCGTCAGGCAGCGAGGCATTGCCTTTGCCCAAAAAACCCAGGTTCATGGGAAAGGCGTCAGCCGCTTGCAGCATGCGCTCTATATTCCAGGCACCGGGTGTGCAAGTCGTGGCGAAGGTGCCAGTGGCCGGACCCGTGCCGCCGCCAATCATGGTGGTCACGCCACTGGTCAAGGCTTCTTCAATTTGCTGGGGTGCGATGAAGTGGATGTGCGTGTCAATGCCGCCAGCGGTGACGATGTTGCCCTCGCAACTGATGATCTCGGTTCCCGGGCCAATGACGATGTCCACCCCCGGCTGCGTGTCTGGATTGCCCGCTTTGCCAATCGCGGCGATGCGGCCATTTTTCAAGCCAATGTCGGCTTTGACAATGCCCCAGTGGTCCACGATGAGCGCGTTGGTGAGCACCGTGTCCATCGCACCACCGGCTTGTGCGCCAGTGCCTGTGCCGTCGCGGGTGCGCTGGCTTTGCGCCATGCCGTCGCGGATGGTTTTGCCGCCGCCAAATTTCACTTCTTCTCCGTAGCCACCGGAGCGCAGGGTGAAGTCTTGTTCGACTTCAATCACCAACTCGGTGTCGGCCAATCGGACGCGGTCGCCGACGGTGGGGCCAAACATTTCTGCATAAGCACGTTTGCCAATGGTTGCCATCTTCAAACTCCTTGCGCGGGCGCGTCCAGCGCACCATGGACCAAACCCCGAAATCCATAGACCTGACGCGCGCCGCTGTAGTCCACCAGCTCGACGGTGCGTTCTTGGCCGGGTTCAAAACGCACCGCCGTGCCGGAGGCAATGTTGAGCCGCATGCCTTGCGCGGCTGCGCGATCAAAGCCCAAGGCTGCATTCGTCTCGGCAAAGTGGTAGTGAGAGCCGACCTGTATGGGGCGATCCCCCGTGTTGCGCACCACCAACGTGAGCGTGCGGCGATTGGGGTTGAGGGGGTGTTGCCCCTCATCAATGAGCAGTTCACCGGGCGTCATGCCAAGCCTCCGGCGGTCATCAACAACAAGGCCGAGCCCAGCACACCCAGGCTCAGCCCGATGCTGCGTTGCAACCAAACGCGTTGCGTGAGCAAGTGCTTGGCAAGCGCCATGCCCACGCCATGCAGCGCAGCGGTGGTCAACATCAAGCCTAGCAAGGCGAGCGCAGCATTTGGCGTGTTGGCCAACTCATGGCCATGGGCCAATCCGTGTGCCGCAGCAAAGGCAGCCAAACCAGCCAGCGCCCAAGACGCAGGCACAAAACGTCCGGCCACCAATAAGCCACCCAACACCAACACAGAGCTGGCGATCACAGTTTCAATCCCTTCGATGGCCAAGCCAGACCCACCCAAAACCGCCCCCAGCGCCATGCTGAGCAAAAACACCGCAGGCGCAGTGACGGCGCGTCGGCAAAACAAAGCACCCCATACACCCACCGCAATCGCAGCGCTGATGTGGTCGATGCCGCCCAGCGGATGCAGCAAGCCTTGCATCAAGGCATCGTGGTGTTGCCCTGCATCCACGCCCGTGTGGGCTTGTGCCAAGCGGCTGGCGAGCACAGTGCTTATCAATAAGATGCTGCGAGAAAACCAATTGAGGGAAGGCATGATGAGTCTCTCCAATCAAAGAATCGGTTGGTGAACGGTCACGAGCTTGGTGCCGTCGGGAAAAGTGGCCTCGACTTGGATGTCTGGAATCATTTCGGCAATGCCGTCCATGACATCGGCGCGGGTCAGCACGCTGCGGCCTTCGCTCATGAGTTGCGCGACTGTCTTGCCGTCGCGTGCGCCCTCCATGACGGCAGCGCTGATGAGCGCGACAGCTTCGGGGTAATTGAGTTTGAGTCCACGCGCTTTGCGGCGCTCGGCCAACAAGGCTGCGGTGAAGATCAAGAGTTTGTCTTTTTCGCGGGGTGTGAGTTCCATACCAAATGCCTATGCAACTTGTATGCCCTGCATTGTGCAGAGTTTTCCTCGCTAAAACAGTCAAGTGCGTGTAACTCGTGCATGCGAGTCTGATTATTTTGGTGCATGCACCACAGACTGCGCATTCTTGGTGCGAAGCCTTGCGCCAAAGCAGAGCCATTACATGCTTTGGTATTGGTTTGAAGCCCCTTCAGGGCTGGCACAGGGTTTGCGATAGGTTAAACAAGCGAGCCAATGCTGCCCGCTGAACTCAACCCTTTTATTGAACTGGAGTGAACCCATGATGAATCGTCGAGGAAACCTCAAAGCCCTGGCTGCTGCTGCTGCGCTCAGCGTTGGCTCGTTTGCACTTGTTCCGCAGGCGTTTGCCGCTGACACCATCAAAGTGGGTGTGTTGCACAGCTTGTCTGGCACGATGGCGATTTCTGAATCGGTGTTGAAAGACACCGTGTTGATGGCGATTGACGAGATCAACGCCAAAGGTGGTGTGCTGGGTAAACAGCTCGAACCCGTGGTGGTAGATCCCGCGTCCAACTGGCCTTTGTTTGCTGAAAAAACCAAGCAGTTGTTAGGTCAAGACAAGGTGTCGGTGATCTTCGGTTGCTGGACTTCCGTGTCACGCAAATCGGTGTTGCCCGTGGTGGAAGAAATGAACGGCTTGCTGTTCTATCCCGTTCAGTACGAAGGCGAAGAGCTGTCTAAAAACGTGTTCTACACCGGCGCTGCGCCCAACCAACAAGCCATTCCAGCGGTGGATTATTTGATGAGCAAAGACGGCGGCAGCGCCAAACGCTTTGTCTTGTTGGGCACAGACTATGTCTACCCCCGCACCACCAACAAAATTTTGCGCGCCTACTTGCACAGCAAAGGCGTGAAAGATTCTGACATCGATGAAAAATACACGCCCTTTGGTCACTCCGATTACCAAACCATCGTGGCTGACATCAAGAAGTTTTCTGCGGGTGGCAAAACTGCAGTGGTCTCCACCATCAACGGTGACTCCAACGTGCCTTTCTACAAAGAGCTGGGCAACGCAGGCTTGAAAGCCAAAGACGTGCCAGTGGTCGCCTTCTCGGTGGGCGAAGAAGAACTGCGCGGCGTGGACACCAAACCTTTGGTCGGCCACTTGGCAGCATGGAATTACTTCATGAGTATCAAGAACCCCACCAATGATGAGTTCATCAAGAAGTGGTCTGCTTATGCCAAGGCCAAAGGCATTCCCGGTCATAAAGACAAGCCTCTGACCAACGACCCGATGGAAGCCACCTACATCGGCATCAACATGTGGAAACAAGCGGTTGAAAAAGCCAAATCCACCGATGTGGACAAAGTCATTGCGGCCATGGCGGGTCAGACCTTCAAAGCGCCCAGCGGCATAACCAGCATGATGGATGAGAAAAACCATCACCTGCATAAATCGGTCTTCATTGGTGAAGTCAAGGCCGACGGTCAGTTCAATGTGGTGTGGAAAACACCCGGTCCCGTCAAGGCCAAACCTTGGAGCCCTTACATCGAAGGCAATGCGTCCAAGCCTGACGAACCTGTGAAAAAGTAATTGGTATTTCGTGTCTCCTTGGTTTGAACGTTGGGGGAGGGCAACCTCCCCCTTTTTTTCGGGGAACTAGATGTTTAGAACTTTGGTGATCACTGTGGTGTGGTCATGTGTGGTGAGCGCAAGCGCCCATGCCTTCACGCCCGAGCAAGCGCGTGCCTTGTCGGTGGGCGATGTAGATTCACGGGTCAGCGCTTTGCAGCAGGTCTTGAAGCAACCCGATGACAAGGCCGTTGCTTTCTTGCAAGCCTTGGCCGATGACGCCGTCAAAATGGATGGCAACCATGCGGTGCTCATGCGCGATGGCAAAGCCCTAGACCCGGTGAGTGGCACAGAAGTGACCTTGTCAGACAGCGCCGAAGACGTGGTGAACAACAACCGAATGCGCGGCGAAATTGACGATGCCCTGTCGGCCTTGCAATTGCTCAGCCCCGATGTGGCACTGCGTTTGAAGGCCGCTCAAAACCTGCTAAAACAACCCGACACCAGCAAACTGGCGATGTTGGACAAAGCGCTGGCGCAAGAAACAGACGACGCCATCAAAGCGCTGATGCAGCTCGCCAGAGCCGCTATGTTGCTCAACAGCGAGCATGTCAGCGAACGCCTGAACTCCGCACAAATTTTGGCCCTGAACAAAACGCCTGACACCGAGTTGCTCCTCAACCAACGTCTGAGTGTGGAAGAAGACGCGCAAGTGCGCGCACAAATCAAAGACTCGGTGCAAGCCATTCAAGCCGGCCTGCGCTGGGGCGAGCGCTTGGGCGCTTTGTTCACTGGCATCAGCTTGGCCTCGGTGTTGTTGTTGATTGCTTTAGGGCTGGCCATCACCTACGGTTTGATGGGCGTCATCAACATGGCGCACGGTGAGTTGATGATGGTCGGCGCGTATGCCACGTATTCGGTGCAAGCTTTTTTTCGACACTACTTGCCAAATGCGTTTGATGCGTATTTGTTGGTAGCTGTACCCGCCTCATTTTTGGCTGCGGCCTTGGTTGGCGCGGTGTTGGAGCGCTTGGTGCTGCGCCATTTGTATGGCCGACCGCTGGAGACCTTGTTGGCCACTTCGGGCATCAGCTTGGTGTTGATGCAAGGCGTGCGCAGCTTGTACGGCGCACAAAACGTGGGCGTTGAAAACCCTTCTTGGATGAGTGGTGGCGTGCAGTTGATGGTCAATCTCTCGCTGCCTTACAACCGCTTGGTCATCATTGGTTTTGCGTTGTTTGTGCTCATCGCCATGACGCTGTTGATTGGCAAAACCCGACTGGGCTTGTTCGTGCGCGGCGTCACGCAAAACCGACCCATGGCTTCGGCCTTGGGGGTGAACACCGCACGCATTGACACCTATGCGTTTTCATTGGGTTGCGGCATTGCTGGCTTGGCGGGTTGCGCTTTGAGCCAGATTGGCAATGTCGGGCCTGACTTGGGACAGAACTACATCGTTGACGCCTTCATGGTGGTGGTGTTGGGCGGCGTTGGGCAACTCGCGGGTACGGTGTATGCCGCGCTCGGTTTAGGACTGATGAACAAATTGCTCGAAGGCGTGACAGGCGCTGTGCTGGCCAAAATCGCGGTCCTGGTTTTCATCATCATCTTCATCCAAAAACGCCCGCAAGGCTTGTTTGCGATGAAGGGTCGCAGTGCGGAGGCTTGATATGACGACCGCATCTCATTCCCTGATTCCTTCACGCGCCGCATTGATGAGCCCTTCGGCTTGGCTGGTTTTTTTGAGCGCCGTTGTGCTGCTGTGTGTGCTGGTTCCAATCATGAACTTGTGGGTCTCGCCAGACCACTTCTTTCACATGAGCGACTATGCCGTGGCCTTGGTGGGCAAGATCATGTGCTACGCCATTTGCGCTTTGGCGATGGATTTGATTTGGGGCTACACCGGCATTTTGTCGCTCGGTCACGGCTTGTTTTTTGCGCTGGGTGGTTATGTCATGGGCATGTACCTCATGCGTCAAATTGGCACCGACGGCAACTACAAAAGCAACTTGCCCGACTTCATGGTGTTTTTGGATTGGAAAACTCTGCCTTGGCATTGGACGCTGAGCGACAGCTTTGGCGCCACGTTGTTGTTGATCGTGTTGGTGCCGGGTGTGTTGGCAGGCGTCTTTGGTTACTTTGCATTTCGCTCGCGCATCAAGGGCGTGTATTTCTCCATCATCACCCAAGCGCTGACCTACGCCGCCATGCTGCTGTTTTTCCGCAATGAAACAGGGTTTGGCGGCAACAACGGCTTCACCGATTTCAAACGGATTTTGGGTCTGCCGATTGCCACGCCCTCCATGCGCATGACCTTGTTTGTCTTGACCGCCAGCGCCTTGTTAGCCTGCTATGTGTTTGCCAAGTGGTTGGTGCAAAGCAAGTTTGGTCGTGTGCTGCAAGCCATACGCGATGCAGAGAGCCGTGTCATGTTCTCGGGCTATTCGCCCATGCCTTACAAGCTCACCATTTGGGTCATCTCGGCCGTGATGTGCGGCATTGCGGGCGCGCTGTATGTGCCGCAAGTGGGCATCATCAACCCCAGCGAAATGAGCACAGCCAACTCGATTGAAATGGCGGTGTGGGTGGCGGTGGGTGGCCGCGCGAGTTTGATTGGCGCCATCGTGGGTGCCTTTTTGGTCAACGGTGCCAAGAGTTGGCTCACGGTGTCAGCGCCTGAGTTTTGGTTGTACTTTTTGGGTGCCTTGTTCATTGGCGTGACCTTGTACTTGCCCCAAGGCGTGCTCGGTGGTGTGACATGGGTGCGTCACAAACTCGGCCTAGGAGACAAAGCATGACCCCCGATCTGTTTGAAGAAGGCGCACAGCGTTTGGCGGGGCAACTGCCAAAAACGCACAACGTCGAGTCCGGCGGTCGCAATGCCAGTTATGGCCGAGTGCATCAGCCCGGCAGCTTGGATGTGACGCATGGACGCATTTTGTATTTGGAAGATGTCAACGTCAGCTTTGACGGCTTCAAAGCCATCAACAATTTGTCGCTCGACATTGCCCCCGGCGAGTTGCGCTGCATCATTGGTCCCAACGGCGCTGGCAAAACCACGCTGATGGACATCATCACCGGGAAAACCAAGCCCGATTCGGGACAA
This sequence comes from uncultured Burkholderiales bacterium, assembly GCA_903832625.1. Taxonomy (GTDB): domain Bacteria; phylum Pseudomonadota; class Gammaproteobacteria; order Burkholderiales; family Burkholderiaceae_C; genus Limnohabitans. Next base: position 8,364 of record CAILCI010000040.1, read on the forward strand.
GTTTTTTTTGGCAGCACCATCGATTTGTTGCGCTACAACGAGCCGCAAATTGCGCAGTTGGGCATTGGCCGCAAGTTTCAAAAACCCACGGTGTTCGAAAACCTTTCGGTGTTTGAAAATTTAGAACTCGCCTTGAAAACCCACAAAGGGGTGTGGCCGTCCGTGTTCTTCAAACTCTCGGGCGAGCAGCGCGACCGCTTGGTGGACGTGCTGCACACCATCCATTTGCAAGACAGCGTGAACCACAGCGCGGGGCAACTCAGCCACGGACAAAAACAGTGGTTGGAAATTGGCATGTTGCTCATGCAAGACCCACAATTGTTGTTGCTGGACGAACCCGTGGCGGGCATGACCGACTTTGAAACCGAGCGCACAGCCGAGCTGTTCATCAGTCTCAAAGGCAAACATTCGTTGATGGTGGTGGAACACGACATGAGTTTTATTGCCCGCATTTCCGACATCGTGACTGTGTTGTGCGACGGCTCGGTGTTAGCGCAAGGCAGCTTGGCGCAAGTGCAAGCCGATGAGCGTGTGATTGAAGTTTATTTGGGTCGTTGAGATGCTAAGAACTAACACCTCAGAAAGAACGCTTGTATGAGCTTGCTCACAGTTTCCAACATTCAGCAGTATTACGGCGGCTCGCACATTTTGCGCGACGTCAGTTTTGAAGTTAGCTTGGGCCGTATCACCGTTTTATTGGGTCGCAACGGCGTGGGTAAGACCACGCTGCTCAAGTCCTTGATGGGCTTGGTGCCAATTCGTTCAGGCCAGATCAGCTTGAATGGCGTTTCGATGGACAATGCACGGCCTTATGAACGCGCCAAAGCGGGGATTGGTTTTGTGCCGCAGGGGCGAGAAATTTTTGCCCGTTTGACGGTGCAAGACAACTTGCGCATGGGCTTGGCCACGCAGCCGTCCAGCGCAGATATTCCGGCGGAATTGTTTGAGCTGTTTCCGGTGCTGCAACAAATGCTGCACCGCCGTGGCGGCGACTTGTCGGGCGGCCAGCAGCAGCAACTCGCCATTGCCCGCGCTTTGGCCGCCAAGCCTAAGTTGTTGGTGCTGGACGAGCCGACCGAGGGCATTCAGCCCAGCATCATCAAAGACATTGGCCGCGTCATCCGCATGTTGGCCGCTCGCGGCGACATGGCGATTTTGTTGTGCGAACAGTACTACGACTTTGCCCAAGAACTGGCCGACGACTATCTGGTGATGGAGCGCGGTGAAATCATCGCGCGCGGTGCGGGGCAGGACATGCAGGCCAACGGGGTACGGGAGCTGGTGGCGATTTAAATCGCAGGCCGCAGCCCCATCCACTCGCCACACACCGCCTCATAAGCTGCTGCCACGCACAGCAATTGTGCGTCGCCTTGTGGTTTTCCGATGAGTTGCAAGCCCATGGGCCACGGGTGGTGCGGGTGAAAACCTGCGGGAATGCTGATGGCAGGCAAGCCCGCCAAGGTCGCGTAAATCGTTGCTTCCATCCAGCGGTGGTAGGTGTCCATGTGGCGCTCGCCAATGCGTTGTGGCCAGCGCTCTTTGAGTGCAAACGGCCAGACTTGTGCCACGGGCAAGGCAATGACGTCAAACTGCTCCAGCATCTGCACCATGTGTTGATAAAAGCTGCTGCGGGTGTGGCTGGCGGTGGCGAAATCGGTGTAGCTCATGCTTTGCGAATGGTCGTATTCCCACAGCGCTTCGGGCTTGATCTGCGCCCGCGCATTGGGCAGCGCCATGAGTGCGCCCACACGCGGTCCTGTCAAGGCGCGGCGCCAGCCCAGCCAGCATTGCCACAAGCGCTCGGTGTCAAAGCCTAAGCCGCTGGGCGTGATGTGTGCGCCATGATCGGCCATGCGCTGCAAGGCGCTCTCGCACACAGCCAGCACATGGTCTTCGGTTGCCAAATAACCGTTGAGGTCGCCCAACCACGCCACGCGCAAGCCCTTCAAATGCTCAACATGAGGCGTGACATCCGAGGCTGAAAAATGGCTGGACAAGGACAGCGGCAAACGCGGGTCATAGCCCGATTGAATCTCGAGCAACTGCGCCAAGTCGCGCACGGTGCGCGCCATGGGACCTTCGGTGCCGAGTTGGTCAGTCCAGACATCGGCATTGGGTCCAAGCGGCACGCGGCCTTGGCTGGGGCGCAAGCCAAACACATGGTTCCAGCCAGCGGGATTGCGCAACGAGCCCATGAAGTCTGAGCCATCGGCCACGGGCAGCAAGCGCTGTGCCAAAGCCACGGCTGCGCCGCCGCTGCTGCCGCCTGCGCTGACCTGTGTGTCCCACGCGTTGGGTGTGGCGCCAAACAATTCGTTGAAGGTGTGCGAACCCAAACCCAACTCTGGCATGTTTGTTTTGCCAATAACGATGCAGCCTGCGGCCTTCATGCGTGAGACCATCACGTTGTCGCGCGGTGCAATGGCGTTTTTCAGCAAGGGGCTGCCAAAGGTGGTCGGAAAACCTTGCGCCGCGCCCGTGTCTTTGATGGCTTGCGGCATGCCGTGCATCCAGCCGCGTGATTGGCCTCGTGCGAGTTCGTCATCGCACACACGCGCTTGCGCCAGCAAGGCCTCATCGTCGGCCAAGTTGACGATGGCGTTGAAGCGCGGGTTGAGGGCGTGGATGCGCTGTAAATACGCCTGCATCACCTCGACGCAAGACACCTGTTGGGTGTGGATGGCTTGCGAGAGGTGTTCTGCGTCGAGTGAGGTGATGGGGTCAGGCGTGGTCATGGAGGGCCGAATTTATTGAGGCTGTAAGTTGATCGATTTTGCAATGGCTTGGTAGCGCGCAATTTCGGAGACGTAGAGCTTGTCCAATTCGGCTTGCGTCATGGGTTTGGGCAGCGAGTTGCCGGTCGATTCGTAGGCTTTGCGCACATCGGGGTTGAGCAAGCTGGCGGCAATGGCTTTGTTGAGCTTGTTGACGACATCGTTGGGTGTGTTTTTAGCCACGGCAATGCCTGCCCACAGATCGAACTCAAAGCCTTCAAAGCCCTTGCGAGCAGCCAGCGGGTCGAGCTTGGGGTAAGCGGCCAAGGGTTGTTTGGCGGTGATGCCCAAGGCCTTGACTTTGCCTTCTTGAATCAGCGAAGGGACATTGCCAACAAAGGGGACAAACACCATGTCAATTTGGCCACCCATCAAGTCTGACAACACAGGGGCCATGCCTTTGTAGGGAACATGCAAGGTTTTGGCGTTGGTCAACTGCGTGAATCGCTCGCCCACCAAGTGGTAGAGGCTGCCTGGCCCAACACTGCCGTAAGAGAGCTCTTTGGTTTTGGAGTACTCCACCAACTCGTTGATGTTGTTGGCGGGCATGTCTTTGCGGGTCAGCAACACCATGGTGGTCGTCACCAATTGACCGACCAAGCGCATGTCTTCGGGCTTGTATTTGACGGCGTTCAAGGCAATGGGTGCAAGCACCATTTCCATGGGTGAACCAAGCAAAATTTCATAACCATCGGCGGGCGAAGACAAGACTTTTTGCACGCCTAATGCGCCCGATGCGCCGCCCAAGTTGTCCACCATGACCTGCTGTCCGAGTTGTTTGCTCAATTCGTTTTGAATTTGTCGGGCAGAAAAGTCTGAACCGCCGCCAGCCGGGTAGGGCACCATCATGGTGACCATTTTGGTGGGATAAGTTTGTGCTTGCGCCAGCGTGGCCAGCACGCTCAAAGCCAATACAGCCAAGGCGCGACGATGGATGTTCAAGAGTGACATAGGTTCTCCGAGTAAAAATATTTCAATTGCAAGAATGATCGATAAGCTCGCATTTGACTATCAAAATGCTGCACTCACAGACTCAGGTTTACCCCAGTGCTTGCCGTTTTTTGATAGCCGATGGTGACGCCAGCCCTCTACAGTGGGCGAATGAATGACGTTAGAAATCCCCCATCGTCATTGGGCACCTATGCCCAACTGATGAATTTGCCTCCCGCCCAACAAGCGCCGACCTATCGTCACATGGATCAGCTCTACCCCACGCGGGTGATTCAGCGTGGCGCGCAGGTTCAAGCTTTGCCCCAGGGCAAGCCTATGAATCTGGAGGTCGGCAGCTTTATGCAGCGCAATCACACGGCGGGTTTGTTGGTATTGCATGAAGGTCAATGTGTGATGGAGCACTACGCGCAGGGCAACACGCCCGAGACGCGCTGGTTGTCGTTTTCATTGGCCAAATCAATCTCGTCTACCTTGGTGGGCGCAGCCCTGCAAGACGGATACATCCAGCACTTGGACGAACCCGTGACGCATTACGTACCCGCGCTCATCGGCTCAGCCTATGACGGCGTCACCCTAAGGCAAGTCCTGCAAATGCGCTCTGGCGTGAAATGGGATGAAAACTACACAGACCCGCACTCAGACCGCCGACACATGTTGGCGCTGCAAGTGGCGCAGGTGCGCCACGGTTTGTTGGATTACATGCGTGGGTTGCCTCGGCTGGCACCGCCCGGCTCCGTGTTCAACTACAGCACGGGCGAAACTTATTTGGTGGGTGAAATTTTGCGCAGCGCCATTGCCCAACCCTTGAGCAACTATTTGTCGGAAAAAATTTGGCGCACTTGCGGCATGGAATCAGACGCCTATTGGCAACTGGATGCCCCGGATGGCCAAGAGTTTGCAGGCAGTGGCTTGAGCGCGACCTTGCGCGATTTTGGTCGTTTCGGCCAATTCATCTTGAACAATGGTCGCGCTGCAAACACGCAAGTCTTGCCCGTCGATTGGTTGGCGCAAGCCACGTCCAGCGAGCTTTCGTCGATGACCGCACCGGGCAAGGTCAAAGGCTATGAGCCCATGGGCTATGGCTACCAGTGGTGGACATTTCCGGTGGGCAACGCGGCCTTGTCCAATTTAGATGGCGGCTTGTTTGCCGCCTTAGGAATTTTTGGTCAGCAAATCTACATTCACCCCCAAGGGCGTTGGGTGGCGGTCTTGCACAGCACTTGGCCTGCGCCCATGGACAAGGCTTGTTTACAAGACACCTTGGCGTTTTTGGGGGACATCCATCAGCGCTTGTGCTTGAGCAAGGTGGCCGAAGGCAGCTCGCAAAACAAGCGCTTGTAGTCTTGCGAGAACTGCCCCATGTGCCAAAAGCCCCAGCGTGAGGCAATGTCAAACACGCCCTCATCGCGTTGGGCTTTTTTCAACTCGGCGCGCACACGGTTGAGGCGTGCGGTGCGCTGGTACTGCATTGGGCTCATGCCCAAGACATGTTGAAAACAATAGCTCAGTTTGCGCTGGCTCACGCCGAGGCGTTGGCACAATTCCAGCATCGACAGCACTTGGTCGCTGCTGGTTTGCAGCATCCATTCACAGGCGCGATCGACCACTTTTTTGCGGCTTTGCGTGGTCTTTAAATCGCTCAGGTCGCAGCGCTCAGGCAAGGCATTGGCCCAGGCCAAGATGATCTCATCGCGCAAGCTGGTCAATGCGCAGTCGGATAAATCGGCATCTTGTTGCACCCGAGAAAAGGCAGCTTGCTGAATGCGTTCCAAATACTGCCCGACTTGTGGCGCGATGGCCATCACGCGTTGTTGCTTAAGCCCGTCTTGTAGCGCTTGACCTTGTGTTTGTGGCCAAACCGATTGAAGCAAGTCGGCATCAATCACAACGCCCATGAGTTTGAAGTGTCTGGGGGTGCACAAGTCCAAGCCATCACTGGGGCCAATCATGAGTTGATCTGCACCCACCGTTTGCCCGGAAAAAATTGCTTGTCCCGCATTGTGCGAACACGGCAGGGCAAACAAATAACTGTCGCCACTCAAGTCGCCACGCTGTCGCATGGCTTGGTTGGCAGACTCTTGCACCAAACTCAAACCAGGCAATTGCAGCAAATTGACGCGGCCTTCAAATTGGCCGTTGGACATTTGTTCATAGTGCAGCGACCAGCCCTCTTGCGCCTGCGCTTGTTCATGCGCATCTTGGGTATGCACCACACGCGACCAAGGAATGCTCACGCGGGCGCCAAGACGTTGATGAGTAGCCATGGATTGCATAGCCTCCACTTTATCGCGTGATCGCTTGGTGGAAACCCGAATCGAGCTGTGCCAAATCTCGATAGCCACGGGGCTCAAAAGTTCTTAGACTGAATCCTTATCCCGCCACAGCACAAGGAGTCTTTGGTCATGGCGCAGTCTCAACATTGGAAATTGCACGTTCTGGGCGCAGCGTTGGCTGCAAGCTGCATCGCTGGCGTGGCATCGGCAGAGTTGCCGGCTGAAACTTTGACCACAACGAGCATCGACCCAAGTTTGAGTGCCCGCGTGTACGTCAGCGATATCGCCATCAACCACATCTCGGATGGGCGACTGCGAGTCTTCAATGCCCAAACGGGCAAGTTGTTGGGCATGGTCTCGACGGCTTATGCGGGCAATTACACGGTCGATCCTGCCAAAGCTATTTATGTGGCGACCACACACATGAGTCGCAGCACACGCGGTGAGCGCACCGATGTGCTGGAGGTCTATGACCGCAACAGCTTGGCTTTTCAGCATGAAATCATTTTGCCCAGCAAACGCGCGCAAACGCTGACCTACCGAGGTTTGGTGCGTACCAACAGCACAGGGCAGTGGGTCTATGTGCAAAACGCGACGCCTGCCACCTCCATCACGGTGGTCGATGTGGCGCAGCGCAAAGTGTTGGCCGAAATTCCCACGCCCGGTTGCTGGGGTGTTCTGCCTGCGGCCACGCATCCGATGCGAATTTCCATGTTGTGCGGCGACGGCAAAGTGGCGACTTTGACCCTCAACGAACAAGGCCAGTTGGTGCAGCGGCAAACCACGGCAGTCCTGTTTGATGCCGACAACGACGCTTGGTTTCACCATGCCGAGCAAGTGGGCGACAGTTACTGGTTTGTGTCCTTCAAAGGGGTGTTGACGCAACTCAATCTGGGCGGTGAAGTGGCGCAGGTGTCGAGCGTTCACAACTTGGTGAGCGCAGCCGACCAACGCAAGGGCTGGCGTCCCGGCAGTTATCAGTTGTTTGCGGTAGACCCCACCGGGCAAAGCGCCGTGTTTGCCATGCACAGCCATGGCGCGGAAGGCTCACACAAACGACCCGCCGAACAACTGTGGACCTTTGATGTGCACACGGGTAAGCGCTTGAGCGTGCTGCCTGGCCACAACGCTATTGCCTTGACGATTTCTAAAAACGGCGAGCGCCTGCATGTCGTCGATGGCGAAACCGGCGCGCTGCGCGTCTGGCAGTGGCGCAATTCAGGCCCTAAACAATTGATCACCACCATTGCTCGCTCTGGCGAAGCGCCTTCGCACATTGAGTCGCACGATTGAGGTTGACCATGACAGAGATATTGCTCAACCCTTTGTTGGTCACCATCGCTTCGGCGGCGCTGGCCGTGTTGTTTGCCCATGCGGCCTTGGTCAAGCTGGGCGATGTGGTCTTGTTGGAACACCATTTGGCGGGATATTCCGTGCCTGCATCCTTGCGCGCAGGAGCAGGCAAAGCCCTGATTGCGCTAGAAGGTGTGACGGCATTGGCTTTGCTCAGTCCTTGGCGCGCGTGGGGTGCGGTCAGCGCTGTGGTCTTGTTGTGGGTGTACGCACTGGCCATGGCTATGCAGTTGTGGCTCAAGCGCAGCATCGATTGCGGTTGCGGCGCGCAGGCCTTGCCTGTGTCTTGGGCGTTGGTGTGGCGCAATGCCTTGCTGAGTTTGCTGGGTGGGTTGGCGATGCAGACTGTTCCAGCCCAGCCTTGGACCGTGTTTGATTTTGCGGTGGTGTGCGCCGCACTGGTGTTGTCGGTGGTGCTCTACACCGCGATTCATCAGGTCTTGTTTCATCAGTCGTTGCTGCGTCAACGGTCGTTTTAAGGAGTGTGAAATGGATGCGTTGACGATCTCGTTGATCTTGTTGTGGTTGGCGGTGTTGGTGCTGGCGGTCTTGCTGTGGGCGATCTCGCGCCAAGTGGGCGTGCTGTTTGAGCGTGTCGCGCCCATGGGGGCATTGGTCACAGACTCTGGCCCGCCTGTCGGTGATGCGTCCCCCGAATTTGATTTGGTGGGGCTGCAATCGGAGGGGGTCAGAATTGGCGGCGCGCAATCTGCGGCGCAGTTGATTTTCTTTTTGGCACCTACTTGTCCTGTGTGCAAAAAATTGCTGCCTGTGCTCAAGTCGGTCGCCAAAGACGAGCGCCAACTTCAAGTCGTGCTTGCCAGCGATGGCGACGCAGCCGAGCATTTGCAATTTGTCCAACAACAAGGTTTGGGGCACATGCCCTATGTGTTGTCGAGCGACTTGGGGCGTGCTTACCGCGTTTCGCGCTTGCCCTACGCCGTGTTGCTCAACGCGCAAGGCCTCGTGGTGTCCAAAGGTTTGGTCAATTCGCGTGAGCAGCTCGACAGCTTGCTCAATGCGCACGACATGAATGTGCCCACCATCCAGCACTATCTCAGCGGCTCGGCCGCCTAAAGGAGTCGCACCATGCAATGGTTTTTAAATTGGCTGGATCGCTTGACCGAGCGCAGTGTTCGCAAGGTCGCGCACCAACACGGTCGCAGAAGCTTCATCAGCCAACTCGGTGTGGCTTTGGTGGGGGGCGCGGTCTTGCCCATGTTGCCGTTTGACAGAAGCGGGCAATTCATGTCGGCCAACGCGGGCACGCCCAGCAAAAAAGCCGATCCTCGGCTTGATCCCACGCAGTGTGAATATTGGCGCTACTGCGCGTTCGATGGCTTTTTGTGCACCTGTTGCGGTGGCTCACTCACCCAATGCCCCCCGGGTACCGAGGCGTCTAAGGTGAGTTGGGTCGGCACGTGCATGAACCCCGAAGACGGCAAGCATTATTTGGTGTCTTACAACGACTGCTGCGGCAAAGGCGCTTGCGGTGAATGCTTGTGCAACAACAACGAGCGCGAGAGGCCGGGCTATCGGCTGGGCGTGCACAACGACATCAACTGGTGCATGGCCAACACCAGCTCGATGTTCCATTGCACCACGTCTCTGATTGTGGGGTTGGCATGATGCTTGTGAGATCCTTGTTCGCTTGCGCTTTGGCAGGCATCTTGGGTAGCGCTTATGCGCAAAGTTCTGGGCAAGCTTTGTTTGAGGCTCATTGCGCGCCTTGCCATCAAAACGATGGCAGTGGCACCGTGGGTCTTGCACCTGCACTCACAGGGGCGCACTGGGCTGTTTTGGGCGCGAATCCCAAGTACTTGCCCACGGTGTTGCTGAAGGGTTTGGCGGGGCGCATCGAAGTCAACGGTCAAAACTTTTCGGGCAATATGCCGTCATTTGCGGCGCAATGGGATGACACCAATTTGGCAGCCATTGCACAGTACGTGCGCGGATTGCAAGGCAACCCAACCGTCAGCAATACGCCCCAAGAGTGGGCTGACCTGCGTCAATCGACAGGCAGCCCACCCCAAACACGTCTGATGCGCTTAGGCTTGTTGGGAGCCAAGTGACATGCGCGCATGGAGGCTGAGCGTCATTGTCTGGCTGTGCTGGGGATTCATCTGGCACAACGCTCAATCCGGGGTGCTGGGCGAAGCTGTCGTTTCTCGCAACGCGCAATCAAAAGCGCCAACCAGCAGCGCTCGCAGCCAATACGTATTGCATTGCGCAGGATGCCACGGGCTCGATGGATCGGGTGCGCCACAAGCCCAAGTGCCTGACATGCGAAGTCTGGCCGTATTTTTGAAACTCGATGGTGGACGCGAATTTTTACTCAAAATTCCAGGCTTGATGGGCTCGGGCTTAGATGATCAGTCGGTGGCAAATGTGAGCAACTGGGTATTTGCGAATTTGGTAGAAAACAAGCCCGAAAAATTCCAAGAATTTACCGCTGCCGAAGTGGCTAAAGCACGACAATCGCCTTTGAATGATGTTGCCCTTGCACGCACAAAATTGCAGCAACTAGCCGCTGCACAAGGACTGCATATTCCTTGATCACATGGCCCAAATACGTGGCAGCGTGGAGGGCATCTGCCACAGGTGTTCACGCCACAACGCCCACACGCCGCGCAACACATTTTGTGTGGGCTCGGTGACCGCAGACAAGGTGCGCAACACCAACATCTGGTCGTTGGGTGCGGTGACGCCAGCATGGATGTCCTTGCCTGCCTTATCAATGAACTCGCGTGCCGCATCAAGCGCAGTGTTGCGCCGCGCGGGACTCAATGCAGAGCCGCTGGCAAAAACAAAGGTGCTTAAGCAGCGCTGTGACGCCAAACCGACTGGCGAGTTAAGCAAGCGTTTGTCTTGCGCGTCAATCAAGCCTCGTTCAAGCCAGAGTCCGCCAACTTCCATGTGTTGCTGTAATTGACCTTGTTCGAACGGTTGATTGGCATGGGGCAGACCCAAAGCGGTGATGTCCCAAGCCATCATTTCTGCGCTGGGTGCGAGCCGAAACACGCTTTGATTGAGTCCGTGACAGCCGTTGTAGGCCAAAGTTTCTAAGGGCAACCATTCAAGCCGAGCATGTTCGCCCACTTCTACCGAAACCTGCTGGGTGGCTATACCTTGCTCCGAGCGATAAAAACGCGTGGCTCCAGGGGTGGTAATCAAGGCATGGCTGTGCGCATTGAGTTGGAGCTGAATGTCCAGGGTGTCTCCGCTAACCAATCCGCCGGGTGGATGCACCAAGACGTTGTGACACACGGCATCACCTTCAGGATAGAGGCTTTGCAACACACGCAATGGCCCGTTGTGTGAAAAACGGGCGACTGTGCGTGTGTCCTCTAAGGTATAGCGAATGTCTAGTTGTGCGTGCCAGCGACTCATGGGCAGATTGTCGCTCAGGCACAGTTCATCACATCATCCGCGCCGTTTGGCACGTTCTTCGGCACGCTCTTTGGCGGCTTGCTCTTGACGGCGTTCTTCGTCCATTTGCTGCACGATTGCTTGCACTTGGTCGTCCGACATACCGAACTTGGCTTGGATGAGTTGCAAACGTTGTTTTTCGTCTTCCGTGATCACGCCGTCTTCGAGCACAGCGCGCACTTCCATCTCATACAAGGCTTGGCGACGTTCGACTTGCGCGGTGTAGGCGGTTGCGACCACACCGGTGAGGATGGCGGCGAGCGCGATAGACAGGATTTGCGTGAAGATCACCAAAATAGTGCCCACAAATGTGACGGGATCCACGTTGCCCCAACCCGAAATAATCGTGACGATGAACCAGTGCATCGCAGCAGGAATGGATGGAAAAATATCCGGCTGGTCATGGCCTTCGATGATGTAGATCAGAGAGGAAAACAACAAGCAACTGATGAGCAACAAAAACACGGCCGATGAAAACGAATCGCGTTCGGCTTTGATGGCGGCAACCATGTCTTCAAATGCACTGTTGTAGCGAGAGAGTTTGAAAATTCGCATCAATCGAAACATCCGCAGCACGCGCAAATCGGCGCCTGGGAAAATCAATTGCAAATAAAAGGGCACAGTGCTGAAGAAATCCACCAGACCGTAAAAGCTAAACGCATAGTCTTTTCGGCCTTGCCAACGAGAGGCCTCTTCGCGTGCGTACTTTTGGCAGTAGGACCAAACGCGCAGCACATACTCGACTGAAAAAACGGACACGCTAAAAACGTCAAAGGCGTGAAACCAATGCTCATAATTTTCGTGAATAGACGGCACGGACTCCAAGATGATGCCCACCACGTTGGCAATCACAAGCAGGGCAATAAAAATTTCGCAAGCTGTGCTGGCGCTATCGTGGACAGCGGCATCCAAAATTTCATAGGTGCGCCGCTGCACACGTTCATAAAAATTGAGCGAGAAGGAGGCGGGGTTCATGACGTAACTCATTGTTTTTTTCTCTTGAGTGCTTCGAGCTGGGCGCGTTTGAGCATGGCGTCGACTTGTTCATCGCTGAGCCTGTAATGCGCTTGCAAACGTTTGAGGCTGGCTTGTTCTTCATCAGACATATCGCCGTCGGCGTAAATCTCGCGCAATTGCGCTTCAAAAGCGGCCTTCTTGCGTGCCACTTGGTTGGAGAAAGCCGAAGCCACAATACCCGTCATGATCGCGGCCATACACACGCCCAAAAATCCGGTAACCAAGGCAATGATTTCCCCGCCTTTGGTCATGGGGTCAACGTTGCCCCAACCCGATGTGATGGTGACGATTGACCAATAAATAGAGTGAGGAATCGTGCCAAAGTATTGCGGTTGGGCATGGCCTTCGGCAAAGTGCATCAGCGAAGCCGACACGATGGTCGCAATGGTCAGCAAAAATACAGCGGAACCAAATGCTTGACGCTCCGAATGCACCGCATGAAACAAGTCTTGCAGCGCTGTGTTGTATTTGGAGAGTTTCAAAATCCGCAACAAACGCAGAACACGCAAAATGCGCAAATCGAGATAAGGAAAGAACATGTGCAGGTAGTGCGGCATGGTGGCAAAAAAGTCAATCAAGCCAAATGCGCTGAACATATATTCTTTGCGGCCTTTCCAAGCACCGCCTTCGTCTTTGTTGTAACGCGCACCAAAAGACCAAACCCGCAAAAAGTACTCCACTGTAAAAAACATCACGCTCCAAAACTCCAGTTCATGAAAGAACTCTTGAAAGTTTGCGTGAACCTCAGGGATGGACTCAACAATCACAGCCGTGCAGTTGATCAACACGACGATCGTGATGAGCCATTCAACATAGTGGCTGAGTTTGTGGTCTGGAGATCCATCGAGGACCTCCATGATGTAGCGCTTCAATCCTGTCATGGTGTTCTATTTAGTTAGTGGTGTGCTTGAATTTTTTTCCACAGATCCAACTCGTGCTGATTGAGCCTTTGGGTGTTGTGGACGGTTTGTTCGAATTGACTCGAGTTGGTGTGAATTCCCAACTGTCTAATTTGACTCAGCAAATACTTGTAATGTTCAATGGCCAACTCGGGGCGCTCACCAATTTTGTGAATTGGCAAGGGACTTCGTTCTTCCATCTCATGTTCTTTGATCACCTGCTCGATCAAGGCGTTGATTTCTTCGTGCGACAAATGCAGTCGTTTGGATTCAGCACGAATCGTGATGGCATCTTCCTCGCTGATTTCGCCGTCTTTGAGGACGCTGAATAAATTGGCCTTCAACGCATCGCGCTCTTTGACCAACTCATCGCTAAAAGCAGAAGACAGCAGCGCAGCAGGAATGGCGAAAATACCAATGCCCATCAAGGCCAACAAAATGGTCAAGGTGCGACCAATCGGCGTCACAGGTGAAATATCGCCATAGCCCACAGACGCCAAGGTAATCACAGCCCAATAAATGGAAGTGGGGATGTTTTCAAACTTGTCAGGCTGTGCGTCGTGTTCAAACAAATAGCCCAAGCTGGCGGTCAAAATCACCAGCAGCACCATGATGAAAGCCGAAGCACTCATCACCGGCCATTCGCGCGAGACGACTTTGAACAAAATTTGCGTGGCATCGTTGCCGCGTGTGAGTTTGAGCAATCGAGACAAACGAAACACCCGCAAAAACCGCAAGTCAAACAAGTGGTGCAAAAACACTTCTAAAAAGAAGGGCAAGATCGCCATGAAGTCAATGAAGGTTGAGGGCGCGCGCGCTTGTTTTAAGCGACCAGCAAATGCACCTTTGTAGCCGGGTTCCTCAACGCAAGAATAAATGCGCAAGCTGTACTCAACGGTGAAGATGGCCACAGCCACGGCGTCCAAAATCACAAACTGCAGGTTGAGCACATACTCAATGCTCTGAACCGATTCCAGCACCACCGCAATCACGGACAGCAACACCCAAATCGCGATAAAGACCTCGCAAATCTCAAACATTGCGCCGCCATAGGGGCTAGGAAACACCAAGGCATGAATTTTTTGGCGGAAGGTGCGTTGCTTGTTCATTTCTTGGAATTCATGAAACGCTGGCACGATCACGCGAAAGAGTTTGAGAATCCGCAACAGCCGTAAAAACCGCAAGACGCGCAAGTCAATCGGAATGAAGGATTTCAAATAAAACGGCGCCACCGCCAAAAAGTCGATGATGGCAAACGGGCTGCTCACAAAGGCAAAGCGAGCCATTTTTTTGTGTTTGAACTCATCTTCTTCAGGCGCTAGGTAAAAGCGGATGATGTATTCGATGGTGAAAACGGTGACCGAAAAAATATCAAAAAATTCAAACAAGGCTTTGTGGGGTTCGAACACCGCGGGAACGTGTTCAAACACCAACGAAAACAAGTTGGCAATGATCAAAATGCTCACCCACTTGTCAATTGCCTTGTGGTAATTGCCCGGAATGTGGGGGTCGAGCAGCCAAGAGTAGAGCCATTTTCTAAAGGGCAAATTGCTGTCGATTTGAGCTTCTTCTTCCTCGCCCAAAATGGCGTGGATGTCGAGGTCTTTGATGTAGATGTTTTTTGTTTTTTCCATAACCCTGACCTCAGAAATCGAATTCGCTGACTTTGATGCTGTCGCCGCCCTTGTCGCAGACCGTTAAGCGCAACTGCATCTTGTAGTCAATCGGGTCGCTGCTCACGAGTTGCTTGGCCACATAGGGAGTGGCTGAGCCCAGCGGTGTGGCCACCAAGTTTTCCAGCACGATGGCGCCTGCCGTGCTGATGTCGGCCGTGGAGCACTGGGCAATCATTTGGGGCAACTCACCTGTAAATGGGTTGCGCAAATCTTTGAGTGGCGTCTGGGTGGTCAGGTATTGGTAGCAAGCTCCCCAAGTGCCAAGTGCAGGTGACGCTTGTGTATCTTGGGCATTGGGACGCTTCAAGGCGTTAGCGGGCGCTTGAATACCGCCTTTGCAGGCTTGAACCGGGTAGTTGTCGTCAAAACGTTTTTCAGCCGCATCGCTCAACCAAGCCAACCAAGCCTCACCCGTTTCCTTGGTGGTCTCGGTTTTAAGGCCTTCTTGGTAGTTTTTGATGCCCAGCAAAGTGACCGCCACCAAAACGAGCACTAAAAACAGTAAGAAAACCTTGTCGCTGAAAGTCGGGCCTAAATGTGGCGCATCTGCAGCAGTTTCAAGCGTTGTGTCCATACATTCCACCCTGTGTTAGTTGGTTTTGCCAAACGAGGAATGATTCCAAAATTGGCACAGGGCAGAATGATATTATTAATTTTGTCGATTATTGGCAAATTCAATACTAATTGCGGAAATTTGTATATTGTTGATTTTGTCAATTAAATATGAAAATAACACTAATGGGTTCTGGATGGCATCTAGACCTCTTGTGATCCGCGATGCGCCCAAGCCGTGGTGTGGTTTTCGATGTAGCTGAACAGCTCATACATCACCATCGCCATGGCGCCGACCACCACCAAACCCGAAAAAGCCAAACCCATTTGCATGGCCGAGCCCGCAGAAATCAGCAAGTAGCCAATGCCTTCATTGGCCGCCGTCATCTCAGAAACGGTGGTGCCCACAAACGCCAAGGTGATGGCCACTTTGAGTGAACCAAAAAAATACGGCATGGAGCGTGGCAAACCCACTTTGACCAACACGTCCCAGCGCTTTGCGCCCAAAACGCGCAACACGTCTTCGAGTTCGGGCTCCAAAGTGGCCAAACCCGTGGCAATGTTGACCATGATGGGAAAGAAGCTGATCAAAAAAGCCGTCAAAATTGCCGGCCCCACGCCAATGCCAAACCACACCACCAAAATCGGCACAAAAGCCGCTTTGGGCAGCGCGTTAAAGCCCGTCATCAGCGGATACACCGCGGCATAAGCCAAGCGCGAACTGCCAATCACAAAGCCCAGCAACACGCCCACCACAATGGCAATGCCAAAGCCCGCCATCGTCACCCAAAAGGTGCGCCAAGCGTGGGCGGCAATCACGGCTTTGAATTCAAAGGTTTGCTGGGCAATGCGCCAAGGGCTGGGGAAAATAAATTCAGACACTTGGAAGGCGCTACACACCGTTTGCCACAGCACAAGTGTGAGCACCAACAAGCCCCAAGGCGCCCAGCGTTCAAGAGTTTTTTGTTTCATGATTTTCGAATCGCCCCAATGTGGCCGCGCAACTCATGCACGATGTCGCTGAAGGCGGGGGTGTAGGTCACTTCCAAGTCGCGCGGACGCGACAAATCGATGTGGCGCTTGACCACAAAGCGGCCTGGGCTCTTGCTCATCACATACACGGTGTCAGCCAAAAACACCGATTCACGCAAATCGTGGGTGACCAAAATCACATTGAATTGGCGCTCCGTCCACAAGTCGCGCAAGGTGCACCACAGTTCTTCGCGGGTGAAGGCGTCGAGCGCTCCAAACGGCTCGTCCAAGAGCAGCATTTTGGGCTCGTGAATCAGGGCGCGGCAAATGCTGGCGCGCTGTTGCATACCGCCCGAGAGCTGCCAGGGGAATTTGCGTTCATAGCCGCCCAAGCCCACGCTTTTGAGCAGTTCAATCGCGCGCGCTTCAAACTCGGCGCGCTTGGCTTTGAACTGGCTGCGGTAAGGCTCAACAATTTCGAGCGGCAGCAACACGTTGTCTAGCGTGGTGCGCCAAGGCAAAAGCGAGGGCGCTTGAAACGCCATGCCGCTGATTTTGAGTGGCCCGTCCACTTCCCGGCCATCGACCAAAATGCGGCCACGGCTGGGCTTGCGCAAGCCCGTGGTGAGCTTCATGAAGGTCGATTTGCCGCAGCCCGAAGGCCCCACGATGGCGATGAACTCGCCTTGCTTGACTTGCAAGTTGATGTCTTCGACGGCAAAGTGCTGCTCGGCCAGCAACTCTTCGTTGTAGGCCAGCCAAACGTCTTGGAAATCAACAAAATTTTCTGTAGCCATGAAGTCTTGACCGCTCACTTCTTGGGCTTGGGCAAGACGTCAAGTTCTTTCGCGCTGGGCAAAAAGTTCCCGTTCCACACCGACACAGGATCGATGCGGTTTTTGGTGTTGAACGCATCCGAGACTTGCGACGCCATCAAAACCAAACGCGGCGGCTTGACTTGGCCAAAACCTTCGGCGCGGGCGTCCGGGCTGTTGATGACGGTGTCCAGCGCCAATTGCAAACGGCGGGTTTCGAGTTCGGTGTTGATGATGCCGTCGCGTGCTTTGACGGTTTCAATCGCCGCTTTGGGGTCGGCGAACACGTCTTTCATGCCCTTGGCGAAAGCGCTCAAAAAGGCTTTGATGGCGGCTGGGTTTTCTTTGATCAGCTTGGGCGACGCGATGATCACGTTGCCATACAACTTCACGCCGTAGTCGGGGTATTGCAGCACCACCACGTCGTCGGTTTTGACGCCGCGCGCTTCTAAGTTGAGCAGCGAGGTGAAGGTGAAGCCTGTGATGGCGTCAATGTCGCCACGCACCAACATGGTTTCGCGCAAAGGCGGATCCATCGCCGTCCAAGCCACATTGGAGATGCCATTGGCTTTGGCAAAGATGGGGAAGGCGCGGCGGCCTGCGTCAAACACCGGTGCGCCGAGTTTTTTGCCGCTCAAATCGGCGGGGGTTTTGATGCCGGACTTTTTCAAGGCCATGACCGAGGCGGGCGTGTTGTTGTAGACCATCATCACCGCCACGGGTTTGTTGGGCGCGTCGGGGTTGTTGGCGTTGAACTCCATCAAGGCGGCCAAATCGGCAAAGCCCATGTCGTAAGTGCCAGAGGCCACGCGCGTGACCGCGCCACCCGAGCCGTTGCCAGCATCAACGGTGACGTCCAGCTTGGCGTCTTTGAAATAACCTTTGGCCGCAGGCACCAAGAACAAGGCCGCAGGACCTTCAAAACGCCAGTCGAGCTGGAATTTGATGGGGGTCAAACTTTGCGCCATGCCTGAGCCAAAGCTCACGGCCAGGCCCAGCGCTACAGCGGTTTTTAAGAAGGTGCGTTTTGTCATGAAAGCTCCAAAGGTCAAAGGCAAGAGTTGAAACAAGATACCCGCAAACTTGCAATTTAAGTGCCAGTGTTTTTGTATACAACTCGCGCCCATTTGTGTCTGCAATGGTGCA
Source organism: uncultured Burkholderiales bacterium (assembly GCA_903832625.1). Taxonomy (GTDB): domain Bacteria; phylum Pseudomonadota; class Gammaproteobacteria; order Burkholderiales; family Burkholderiaceae_C; genus Limnohabitans. The sequence goes on from CAILCI010000040.1 coordinate 26,221, forward strand.
AATTGTGCTTCAAGTTGGGGAATGCACTTTTGTGGGGAGTTTGGGGGAGAGCGAGGGAGTTGTTTTATGGTGCGCAGGGCAGGGTTTTTTGTAGACTTTTGAAGCACACAAGAAAAAAGCGTGAACCCTCACAGGTTCACGCTTTTTTTATGGGGCTAAATTGCCAACAGGCTTAATGTGCATCCGCCTGTTTGGCTGCTGTCACCGCTGCCGCGTCATCGGCGTGAGCGCCGTTGAAAAACAGATTGAGCAGCACCGCGCAGAGTGAGGCCAACAAAATGCCGGACTC
>CAILCI010000041.1 GCA_903832625.1 uncultured Burkholderiales bacterium
ATCGGTGGTGCCAAAAAACAAACTGCCCTGCAACTCAAACACCACAGTGTGTCCGCCCATATCTTGCAACAGTCTGCGCTCTTGCTGGCCGCGTGCGCGCGTAGAAAACAATTGGTTGCCATACATCTTGCGTCGAATCGTATCAGTATGAATTTGTTCATTCATGAACAACACCACCGACAGGGCTACACCAAAGCCAGAGGCCGCAATCAAACTCACCGTATTGGCCACCACGGCCACTGACGCAATGATGGCGAAATCAAGCACGGTGTCTTTGGACTTTAAAAAACGCACGGAATGCCAATCAACCATTCTGATGCCCACCACCACCAACAAGGCCGCCAAGGCTGCAACAGGTACCCAAGCTATCACAGGGGTGAGCAACACAATAGCAAGCAAAGACCACGCCCCCTGAAACACGCCTGACCAATGCGTTGTCCCACCACTTGCCTTGTTGACCAAAGTGGCACCCATCGTGCCAGCGCCAGGAATACCGCCGATCAAAGCTGACGACAAATTGCCCAAACCCTGTCCAATGAGTTCTTTGTTGGAGTTGTGACGCGATCCTGTGAGCGCATCTAACACCACACAAGTTTTGAGGGTATCAATCGACAGCAATACAGCCAAGGTCAGCGCTGGATAGAGCACTTGCTCAAAGCTTGGCCAGTGCGAGGCCATGAACTGCCCCCAAGAGTCTTGCAACTCTTGCACCATGCCTTGATCGCTGATTTCAAGTGATCCAATGATGAATGGGTTGCCCTGCAAATGCTGCAACTCTGGCCAAGCGGTATAGGCCAATAACCAATACACCCCAAAGCCCGCCAACAAACCTTGAATGACCGCAGGCACTTGGCGACTGATGCGCGGCCCCAGCACCATCACGGTCGCGGTTGCTGCGCCAATCAACAAGCTTGGAGATTGCCACTGCGTGGGGGAGACCAAGCCAGCGAATAAGCCCATGCCTTTTGGCAAAGCCAGCCATTTGGGCAGTTGACTCAGCACGATCACAAAGCCCACGCCACTCAAGTAACCACTGACCACTGGAAAAGGCATGAACTTGATCAACTCGCCAATGCGCAACACGCCCATGCCTATTTGCGCCAAAGCGCTGCACAAACTCACCAACAACAAGGTCAACAAAATAGAAGGCGCGTCGCTGTTGGCCTGCACCATTTGAATCGTGAGCGCCGACAGCACCGCAGCCGCTGGGGCGCAGGGGGCGGAAATCAAGCGTTCAGTGCCACCCAAACTTGCCGCGATCAGCCCCAAAGCGGCCACGCCCAACATGCCAGCAAGCGCGCCCTTGGCGGCGAAGTCAGCGCCTAGCGGCGAAAAAATCGTCACTCCAAACGCGATGGCTGAAGGCAAGGCCACCAACATGGCAGCTAAGCCACCCCAAATATCACCGGACCAATGTTTTGTATTGCTGTTCATCAACTCATAGTAGCGCAGCAATGGTGGCATGCAAACTCTGCGCCCACTCGCGCCGTGTTTTGCCGTTGGCTTTCTCGGGCGTGCCGTAAGTCACGCTCACCAACAAAGGCGGCGCGGTCAAGGTGCGCCAAATCGAACCGACCAAGGTGTCGTCGCCGATGTAGCAGGGTGCCAAGCTGATCTGACCCGTGGCGGCGTCTAAAAACCGCAAGGCAATGGGCTGAATAGGCACATCGGCGCTGATCGCTGCTTGCAACAAATTGGCATGAAACGGCAACAGGCTTTGGCCGTCGCCCGTTGTGCCTTCGGGAAACACCGCCAGCACATCGCCGGCTTTGAGCGCAGCCGCCATTTGGTGCACCACCCTCATCGCGTCTCGGCTGGATTCGCGGCTGATGTAGAGCGAGCCCACACCAGTGGTCAAGGTGCCAATCAACGGCCAGCCACGAATTTCAGACTTGGCCACAAAGCGGCAATGGCTGGCAGCCAGCATGACGTTGATGTCCAACCAAGAAATATGGTTGGCCGCCATGAGCACCGGCCCCTTGGCAGGCTCGCCCTGAATACGCACTTCCACGCCAATGAGACGTAAAAAATTGCGCGACCAGTTCTCAATTTCGCGTGCCTGTTGGTGTGCATTGAGTTTGCGAAACTGGGTTTTCAAGCGCCAGTAACCATTCGCCAGCGCGCCGATCACCCGAAAAATTTTCAGCAGCACGCCAAATTTCATCTTCGGTCTCAGGCTTGGTAAGTCAATCGGCCAGACACCCAAGTGGCTTTGACTTGCGCAGGCAAGGCGAAACCGCTCATGTCAAACGCAAACGGTGTGTGCTTGCCTTGGCTGTGGAGTTTTTCAGGCAAGACTTGCCAATGTGCCTCGGGGTCAAACACCACCACGTCGGCGGACGCGCCCACGGTCAAATGTCCCAAGCCCGATTTGGTCGCCACCTCGCCCAGCAACTTGGCGGGCTGCGCGGTCAGCACATCCAAGGCACGCATGAGCGGCAGCTTGTGGTCTTGCGCCCACTTGATGGACAAACTCAAGAGCAGCTCCAAACCCGTCGCGCCCGGCTCGGCCTCGGCAAAGGGCAAGGCTTTTTCGTCGATGACCAATGGCGTGTGGTCTGACACCAGCACATCGATCGTGCCATCGGCCAAGGCCGCACGCAGCGCCTCGCGGTCTTTTTGTTGGCGCAACACTGGCGTGACGCGGGCGCGGCTGTCAAAGTAGCCCATGTCGTTGTCGATCAAGTGCAAGGAGTTGATGCTCACGTCAGCTGTGACGGGCAAACCCTCTGCCTTGGCCGAACGCACCAATGCCACACCTTCGGCGCTGGAGAGTTTGCACAAATGCACCCGAGCGCGGGTGGTGCGCATGAGCGCAAAAATCGTGTGCAGCGCAATGGTTTCGGCCGCGACAGGCACGCCGCTCAAGCCCAAGCGTGTGGCCAAAGCACCGCTGGCGGCCACGCCTTTGCCCAAGTGCATGTCTTGCGGGCGCAGCCACACGGTGTAACCAAATGTCGCTGCGTATTGCAAAGCGCGTTGCAACACTTGCGTGTTTTCAATCGGCATCTCGGCTTGGCTAAAGCCCACGCAGCCAGCGTGGGTGAGCTCGGCCATTTCGGTGAGCACTTCGCCCTTCAAGCCGCGTGTCAGAGCACCCAACACATACACGCGCGAACGCTGCAATTTTTGGGCGCGAAACTTGAGCATTTCCACCAAGCCCGATTCGTCCAGCACGGGTTCGGTGTCGGGCGGGCACACCAAGCTGGTCACGCCTCCGGCGACCGCCGCTTTGAGTTCGGACTCCAACATGCCTTCGTGTTCATGGCCGGGTTCGCGCAGGCGCACCTGCAAGTCGATCAAGCCGGGCGCGACCACGCAGTGTTTGGCATCAAACACAAGGTCGGCTTTGAAGCCTGAGGGCAAGGCCTCGCCCGCTTTGACAATTGCTGCAATATGACCATTGGCAATGGCCACGTCGGCCAAGGCATCCAAGCCAGAAGCGGGGTCCATCACCCGGCCATTTTGAATCAAGGTATTCATGCTTCGTTCCCTGCCACGATGGACATCACCGCCATGCGAACCGCAATGCCAAAGGTGACTTGCGACAAGATCACACTCTGCGGACCATCGACCACTGCAGAATCAATTTCCACGCCTCGGTTGATCGGCCCGGGGTGCATGACGATGGCGTCTGGCTTGGCCCAAGCCAGTTTCTCGGGTGTCAAGCCAAAGGATTTGAAATACTCTTGGCTCGACGGCAGCAACGCGCCACTCATGCGTTCGTTTTGCAAACGCAGCATGATGACCACATCGCAGCCCTTGATGCCTTCTTCCAGCGTGTTGAACACCTTCACGCCCATGGCCGACAAATCGCTCGGTACCAAGGTTTTGGGTCCGACCACCCGCACCTCGGCGCAGCCCAAGCTGGTCAAGGCGTGAATGTCGGAACGCGCCACACGCGAATGCAGCACATCGCCGACGATGGCGACTGTCAAGTTGCTGAAGTCTTTTTTGTAATGCCGGATGGTGTACATATCCAGCAAACCCTGCGTGGGGTGAGCATGGCGACCGTCGCCCGCGTTGACCACATGCACATGCGGTGCCACATGTTCGGCAATCAAATACGGCGCGCCCGATTCGCTGTGGCGCACCACAAATATATCGGCTGCCATCGCGCTCAGGTTGGCAATGGTGTCTAACAACGACTCACCTTTGCTGGCCGAGGAGCGGGCAATGTCCAAATTGAACACGTCTGCCGACAAGCGTTTGGCCGCGATTTCAAAGGTGGTGCGGGTGCGGGTGCTGTTTTCAAAAAACAAATTGAACACGCTTTTGCCGCGCAGCAAAGGCACTTTTTTGACTTCGCGGTCATTCACCGACACAAAATTGGCCGCTGTGTCCAAGATGTGGGTGAGGATGTCACGCGACAAACCCTCGGTCGAGAGCAAATGGATCAGCTCACCGTGTTTGTTGAGTTGGGGATTGCGTTTGTAGAGCATGTGAGCTTTAGCCCTTGACAGAAAAATTGAACACGCCGTTGTCATTGCGCGCCAGCGACAACGACTGCTCGGGCGGCAAGGCCACACGCGCTGCGGCGAAGTCAGCCTGAATCGGCAACTCGCGCCCGCCTCGATCAACCAACACCGCCAGTTTGACGCTGGCGGGTCGGCCATAGTCAAACAACTCGTTGAGCACCGCACGAAGGGTGCGCCCGGTGTAGAGCACGTCGTCGAGCACGATCAAGTGTGCGCCGTTGATCTCAAACGGCAGCTTGGTTTGGCCACCGTCGGACAAGCCACGTTGCGCAAAATCGTCGCGGTGCATGGCCGAGCTGATCGCGCCGGATTCGCCGCTGAGTTGCAAATCGGCCTGCAAACGCTCGGCCAGCCACGCACCACCCGACGTGATGCCCACCAAACGTGTGGTGGGCGTGAGCAGGGAGCGCACGCCTTTGAGCAGTTCGCCGTAGAGGCTTTCTGCGTCCAACAACAAATTGCCTTGACTCATAAATATTCCCTGAAAAATTGTTCGAGGATGATGCACGCCGAAGCCGCGTCGGCATCTTTGGCGCCTTGGCTGAGTGCCTCAGTGGTGCTGTAGCGCTCATCCACTTCAAACACGGGCAAGTTAAAGCGCCCTTTGAGTTGACGTGCAAACTTGCGCGCGCGCAGCGTGTTCTCGTGTTCTGCACCATCGGGATGAAACGGCACGCCCACCACCAGCGCTTGGGGCTGCCATTCGTCGATGCGTTGTTTGATTTGAACCCACCGTGCATCGCCCTCGGCATGGACCGTGGCTTGCGGCTGGGCGCTGGCCAAGAGGCGGCTGCCAAAGGCAACGCCCGTGCGTTTGAGGCCATAGTCAAACGCCATGAAAGACGCCAGGCCTGCTGGCAGCGGCAGCTTGAGGGCTTCGCCGCTCATGCGTGACCCGCCTCGGACGACAGCATCCAAGACTGCAAACCCAGCAAGGACATGGCGCGTTCGTAGCGCTGCTCCACCGGCGTATCAAAAATCACTGCGGTGTCTGCGCTCACGGTGAGCCAACTGTTTTCCGACAACTCCGACTCCAGTTGGCCTTCGCCCCACGCCGAATAACCCAGCGAAATCAAGACTCGTTTGGGGCCTGCGCCTGTGGCAATGGCTTCGAGCACGTCTTTGGAGGTGGTCATCTCCAAGCCGCCGGGAATGGTCATGGTAGAGGCGTAAATCGATTCTTGTTCGGATGCGCCCTCGGTGGTGAAGGCCTCGTGCAGCACAAAACCGCGCTCCGTGTGAACGGGGCCGCCTTTGAAGACGGGCGTGGCCTGCAAATCGTCGCGTTTGAGCGTGAGATCGACTTTGTCAAACAAACCGCTCATGCTCAAGTCGCTGGGTTTGTTGATGATCAGCCCCAACGCGCCGCGCTGGCTGTGCTCGCACACATAGACCACGCTTTTGGAAAAATTAACATCCTCCAAACTGGGCATGGCAATCAAAAAGTGATGCGTCAAGTTGGTGAAGGCAGAATCAGCGGTCATCCGACAATTTTAAGGGCGAACATGAGCAAGACTTTGAACCCCGTGGAACGCGTCGCCAGCGGGCTGATGTGGTTTCGTCGCGATTTGCGTGCACACGACAACGCGGCGCTGTTTCAGGCCTTAAAGCGCTGCCACGCGCTGCACTGCGTGTTCGTCTTCGACAAGGCGATTTTGGACACCTTGCCGCGCCAAGACCGCCGCGTCGAGTTCATCCGCGAATCTTTGGTCGCACTAGACACGGAATTGCGCAGCATGGCCGGACAGCCCGAAGCTGGGCTGATCGTGCGCCATGCGTGGAGCTTGGACGAGATTCCCCGCCTAGCGCATGCGCTTCACGTGCAAGAAGTCTTTGCCAACCACGACGACGAGCCTGCCGCCTTGGAGCGCGACGCCAAAGTGCGAGGCAAATTGGCCGACTTGGGCATTGGTTTTCAGACCTACAAAGACCAAGTCATTTTTGAGCGCCACGAGGTGTTGAACCTCTCCGGTAAGCCCTATGGCGTGTTCACGCCCTACAAAAACGCTTGGCTGAAAAAAGTTGACGACTTTTATCTACGCGCCTACCCCGTGGGCAAATACGTCAAATCGCTTGTCCAGCGCCCACTGCCTTATCGCCAAGCCGTCCCGAGCCTGCAAGAGCTGGGCTTTGAGAGCACCAATTTGAGTGCCTTGCACATCCCCACAGGCAGCGCCGGCGGCAATGCCTTGTTTGAAGACTTCTTTGAGCGCATGGATGCTTACCAAGACACGCGCGACTTTCCGGCCATCAAAGGACCGAGTTATTTGAGCGTGCATTTGCGCTTTGGCACCGTCTCGATTCGGCAACTGGCCGCCACCGCCCACGCCCGCATGTTGGCAGGCTCGCAAGGCGCACAAGTTTGGCTCTCAGAGCTGATTTGGCGTGATTTTTATCACCAAATCTTGTTCCACCATCCGCAAGTCGTCACTGGCGCGTTCAAACCCGAATACAACGCAATTCGCTGGGAAAGCGGCAAACACGCCAAAGAACTGTTTGCCGCTTGGTGCGAGGCGCGCACGGGTTATCCGTTGGTCGATGCCGCCATGGCGCAACTCAACCAAAGCGGCTACATGCACAACCGATTGCGCATGGTGGTGGCGAGCTTTTTGACCAAAGACTTAGGACTGGATTGGCGCTGGGGCGAGCAATATTTTGCGCTGCACCTCAACGACTTTGACTTGGCCGCCAACAACGGCGGCTGGCAATGGGCGAGCTCCAGCGGTTGCGACGCGCAGCCCTACTTTCGCATCTTCAACCCCATCAGCCAAAGCGAAAAATTCGATGCCCACGGCAAATTCATCCGCCGCTACTTGCCCGTGCTGGCCAAACTGCCCGACAAGTTGATACACGCGCCTTGGCTGGCGTCGCCCTTGGAGCTGCAGGCCGCGGGCATTAGCTTGGGCAAAGACTATCCGCACCCCGTGGTGGACCACGCCGAGGCACGCGCTAAGACTTTGGAGCGCTATGCGGTGGTCAAAAAGGCTTAAAAATAATCCTGCTTAAATTTGCACCATCTCAAAATCTTCTTTGCGGGCGGCGCATTCTGGGCAGGTCCAGTTCATGGGGACTTGATCCCACGGCGTGCCGGGGGCAATGCCGTGCTCGGGGTCGCCGGCCTCTTCGTCGTAAATCCAGCCACAAATCAGGCACATCCAAGTTTTAGACACAATGCTTCTCTTTCGTCAACGCATAGAATGAAATCCATTGTATAGACCCACTTATGGCGCAAGAAACCCCTCCCCAGCCCCCCGAATTGCTGATCAACCCTGAAGGTGACGCGCCCCCGTGTGTGCTCATCTTCAATGCCAACGACCCCAGCGGCGCGGGCGGCATCACCGCCGATGCACTGACTTGCGCCAGCGTGGGCGCGCATGCTTTGAGCGTGGTCACAGGGACCTATTTGCGCGACACCGCCGAGATTTTTGACCACATCGCCTTCGACGAAGACGCCGTGGCCGAACAAGCCCGCACGATTTTGGAAGACATCAGCGTGCAAATCATCAAGGTCGGCTTTTGTGGCAACCCCGAGAATTTGAGCACCATCGCCGAAATCAGCACCGACTATGCCGATGTGCCGGTGGTCGCTTACATGCCCAATTTGTCGTGGTGGGATCATGAGCACATCGAGAGCTATTTGGATGCGTTTCAAGAACTCATCTTGCCGCAAACCACTTTGTTGATTGGCAACCACAGCACCTTGTGGCGCTGGCTCCTGCCCGACTGGAGCCACGAGAAAAACCCCGGCCCGCGTGACATCGCCAAAGCCGCTGCCGATTTGGGCGTGCCTTATGTGCTGGTCACAGGCATCCACTTGCCTGATCAACACACCGAAAACGTCTTGGCCACAGCACACACCGTCATGGTGAGCGAAAAGTTTGAGCGCTTTGACGCCATTTTCAGCGGCGCAGGCGACACACTGAGCGCCGCGGTGACAGCCATTTTGTCGTCTGGCACAGACCTCGAATCGGCCACGCACGAAGCCTTGGGCTACCTCGACCAAAGCCTCAACAACGGCTTTCGCCCCGGCATGGGACACGTCTTGCCCGACCGCTTGTTTTGGGCCGAAGCCGACGACGAGGAAGCAGACGAAGACGGCGAAGACCACAGCCTCGCCACCGCAGAAGATTTTTCTCTCCCTGAACACAAAACCCGACACTAGAGCACATCATGACCGACCGCAACATTGACCTCTTTGAACGCGCCAGCCGAGTGATTCCTGGCGGTGTGAACTCGCCCGTGCGCGCTTTTCGCGCCGTCGGTGGCACGCCGCGTTTTGTGCAACGCGCCCAAGGCGCTTATTTTTGGGATGCCAACGGCCAGCGCTACATCGACTACATCGGCTCGTGGGGCCCGATGATTTTGGGTCACGGCAATCCCGTGGTGCTCGAAGCCGTGCAAAAAGCCGCGCTCGACGGCTTCTCGTTTGGCGCGCCCACCGAGCGCGAAATTGAACTTGCCGAAGAAATTTTGAAGCACGTCCCCTCCATGGAAATGGTGCGCTTGGTCAGCTCCGGCACTGAAGCAGGCATGAGCGCTTTGCGCTTGGCGCGTGGCGCAACCGGACGCAGCAAGTTCATCAAATTTGAAGGCTGCTACCACGGCCATGCCGATGCCTTGCTGGTCAAAGCAGGTTCTGGCTTGGCCACCTTTGGTCATCCCACCAGCGCAGGCGTGCCTGCCGAAGTGGTGCAGCACACCTTGGTGCTGGAGTACAACAACATCGAGCAACTCGAACAAGCGTTTCAGCTGCACGGCAAGGAATTGGCCTGCGTGATGATTGAACCCATTGCAGGCAATATGAACTTTGTGCGCGCCAGCGTGCCCTTCATGAAACGTTGTCGCGAGCTGTGCACCCAATACGGCGCTTTGCTGGTGTTTGACGAGGTGATGACGGGTTTTCGTGTGGCCTTGGGCAGTGCACAAAGCATCTATGCCAAAGACATTGCCGGCTTCAAGCCCGACGTCACCGTGCTGGGCAAAGTGATTGGCGGGGGCATGCCTTTGGCGGCGTTTGGCGGGCCACGCGACATCATGTCTAAGTTGGCGCCCACGGGTCCGGTTTACCAAGCCGGCACGCTGAGTGGCAACCCAGTTGCCACCGCCTGCGGTTTGACCACGCTCAAAGAAATTGCCAAGCCCGGTTTTTGGAATGCTTTGAGCGCACGCACCCAAAGCTTGGTCGATGGCCTGAGCGCTGCTGCAACGAAAGCTGGCGTGCCCTTCAGCGCCGATTGCCAAGGCGGCATGTTTGGCTTTTTCTTGCTGCCTGAGTTGCCGCACAACTACGCCAAAGTCATGACCAGCGACGGCGCGAAGTTCAACCGCTTGTTCCACGGCTTGCTGGATCGCGGCGTCTACATTGCACCCGCGCTCTACGAGGCCGGATTTGTGAGCGCGGCTCACAGCGAAGCCGACATTGCACAAACCGTTGAAGCATTCGCGCAAGCTTTAATTGCAGGATGAAAAAACTATTTTGGCTATTGAGTTTGCTGGGCTTGAGCCCTGCGGTGTGGGCCGATGTTTGGATCAATCCCGGTTTTTACTCCTATCACTTGCAGCGCGATCAAGACCTGAACTCGGCCAACACGGGGCTTGGCGTTGAGGCCAGCTTGACATCGGATTACTCATTCACCGCTGGTTTTTTTAAAAACAGCGTGCGCGACACCTCGCACTATGTGGGTGTCTACGCCATGCCTTTTAGCTTTGGTGGCTTCAAAGCAGGTGCGGCTTTGGGCGCGTTTGACGGTTATCCTTTGATGAACAAAGGCGGCTGGTTTCCAGCCATTGTTCCCACCATGGAGCTAGAAGGCAGACAATTCGGCCTCAACATCAGCTTCATCCCGACCATTGGCGACCGCTTGCATGGCGCGGTGACTTTCCAAGTCAAGTACAAGCTCTCGCCATAAACAATTTTCTCACTCACATTGACCGTCCTTCTGGGCGCATTTTTCCCACAAGGACTCTTCATGAAAAAAACATTCCAACTCCAAGTCGAAGGCAAACACCCCGAGCGTTTGCTAGAAGCCATCAAGCACGAGTTGCGCAAATACCTCAAACGCGAACGTCGCCGCGTCCTGCCCGAAGGCATTGATTTTTGGGACTTCGACTGCAAATTTGGCACCAACGCCGAAGCCGCTGAAGTGGTGCATTTGAACGACATCATTGCCCGCATTGACGCCGCCTCAAACGCCAAAGAACCCCAGTTTTACGTCGAGATTTTGGCCAAACACGGCGTGCGGGCAAAACGCGCCGTGGCTGAGGCCGATGCACGCCCCAGCATGCATGGAGATTTGGAGGGGGATGAGGCGAATGATTGAGCGGTTTTCTCAAACCGTCCATCGTTCAAGGTGCCTCTGACTTCAAGCTCGCAGCAGCCGCCCGCAACTTATCTTTCTTGCTCGGCCGCTTGCCCTTGACGCCACCATTGCCATCGTTCAAGGCACTGACGGGCGGTGGCACATCGGTGGGTTCAAAGCCGGGTCTCACGGTCAGGGGCAATTGAATTTTTTCGCGTTTTTGAATCAAACGCCAATGTGCCAAAGCCGTTGCGGTCACAAAGCTCACCGCCACGCCTTTGGCGCCTGCGCGTCCGGTGCGGCCTATGCGGTGGGTGTAGTCGGTGGCTGAGCGCGGCAAATCGTAGTTCACCACCACGGGTAAATTGGCGATGTCCAAACCGCGTGCGGCCAAGTCGGTGGTGACGAGCACTTCCCAGCGGTCTTCTTTGAATTCGTTCAATACATCTTGACGTGCGCCTTGGCTCATCTCGCCATGCAAGGCGGTGGCAAACACGCCCGCCTGATAGAGTTTATTGGCCACATGTTCGCAGGCATAACGGGTGGCAACAAACACCAACACGCGCGGCCATTTTTCTTGTTTGATGAGGTGGCGCAGCAAGGCCGTGCGTTTTTTCTCATCCACTTGTATCGCGCTTTGGGCGATGTCGGCGGGTTGGGTTGGCACATCGTCCACGGCCAAGCGCACGGGTTGGTGCAGCATGGCCTCGCCCAAGGCTTTGACTGCGGGCTCAAAGGTGGCAGAAAACAACAAGGTCTGACACGGCTTGGCGACCAGCGCCAAAATGCGCTGCAGCTCAGCGCTAAAGCCCAAGTCCAGCAATCGGTCGGCTTCGTCGAGCACCAAATGCTTGAGCTGCGACAAACTCAGCGCGTTGTGTTCGATCAAGTCGAGCAAACGCCCCGGCGTGGCGACCAGCACATCCACGCCGCCGCGCAGGCTCATCATTTGGGGGTTGATGGAGACGCCGCCAAAGGCCACGCCCACTTTGATGGACTGCGTCAAAGGCCGCGCCACATCGCGCCAAACTTGGCTGACTTGCACCGCCAGCTCGCGGGTAGGCACCAAGACAAGGGCTTGAAGGCTGCGTGAATTGCGATCAAACCCTAGGCGCGGTGCGGCTTGCGCCATGATGCGTTGCAACACTGGCAAGGCATAGGCCAAGGTTTTGCCTGAACCGGTTTGCGCGGTGGCCAGCACATCCGCGCCTTGCAAGATGGGCGGAATGGCTTGCACTTGAATGGGGGTGGGCACAGCCATGTCGAGCGTGGACAAGCTGTGCTGCAAAGCCGCATTGAGCTGGAGTTGTTCGAAAGTGGTCAAGCTCAAAATACGGCCTTGGGGGTTTAAAACACCTCCATTTTCGCCTCTTTCACCACCTTGCCCCAGCGCTGTGATTCGGCCTTGATCAAATCCATGAAAGCTTGTGGCGAACCGCCACCCACATCGTTGCCTTGGCTCATGATTTTTTGGCGCATATCGGGCTGCTCCAGCACTTTGTTGACGGCGCTGTTGAGTTGCTGCACCAAGGCATCAGGCAAACCTTTGGGCGCCACCAAGCCCTGCCAATTCAACACGTCTACTGTGGGATAGCCTTGCTCGATCATGGTCGGCACTTGCGGGAACAAGGGCGAGCGGGTTTTGCTGCTGATGGCCAAGGGACGCAAGGTGCCTGCTTGCAGCGAGGGCAAGGCCGCATACGTGAGTTCAAACATGAACTCCACTTGACCACCCAGCAAGGCGTTGGTCGCGGCAGAACCGCTCTTGAACGGCGCATGCAAAATTTCTGCCCCCGAAGCACTGGCAAACAGGGTGCCGCACAAATGGTGAGACCCGCCGATGCCGCCCGACGCATAGCTCACGCGCCCCGCCGACGCTTTGGCCGCTAGCGCAATGTCTTTGACGCTCTTGTAAGGCGAGTCGCTGCGCACCATCAAAATCAAGGGACCTTTTTCGATCAAGGCAATGGGCACCAAGTCGTTGAGCGGATCAAAGTTCATGTTCTTGAACAAGTGCTGGTTGATCGCCAAGGGGCCAAAGTTGCCCATGCCAATCGTGTAGCCATCGGGTTTGGCTTTGGCAATCACGCTGGTGCCGATGTTGCCGCCCGCGCCTGCGCGGTTATCAATCACCACGGGGCGACCCAACAGATCGCCTAAGTTCTTCGCAATTTGGCGTGAACGAATATCAGCATTACCGCCCGCTGCGTAAGGACAAACCCAAGTGATGGGACGGTTGGGATAAGCGTCTTGCGCCCAAGCTTCGCTTTGCACAAGGCTGGGCACCAAGCCAGCGCCAGCCGCTTGCAATAAATGTCTGCGTGTGAGTTGCATGATTTTTCGATCTCCAAATAAAAAGGAAGCGTGCCTTTCGACACGCTTCAAAGGCACGAGGCCTAGCTCCTACAAAATAAAAGGGTGCGCTTTAGAACTTCAAGCGAACGCCCACTGCCAACTCAGTTTGCGAGGTTTGGCCGTTGGCAGCGCTGCTCAAGCTGGCTTGGTCGAGTTTGAGGTGATCGGCTGCAACGTAAAAGTCAGTCAGCTTGTCGTAGCTGTAAATGGCCGATGCGTAGTGGGTTTTAGATTTTCCGTTGGCACGACCTAAGGCAGGATCAGAAACGGCTTGCATGGGGTTGAATGCCACACCGCTGGCGTTCAGTGCTGCGTTGCTGACGTCGGTCACTTGGTAGCCCAGTGCGTAGCCCACTTTGCCTTTGGGCGTGAAGTTGGCGGACAAGGTGTAGACGTCATCTTTGCGTTGACCCAAAGCGCCTTGGTCTGCATTGAACGCGAAGTAGCCTGCATTCAAACGCAGCAAGGGGTTGACTTGCAAATTGCCGCCAATCGTGCCTGTGGAATGCATCAAGCCTGCCACGTTGGCTTTGGTGAACGAAGTGGAAGTCGAGAAACCGTTGCCGTTGTAGGCCAACGCCGCGCTGCGCACACTGCCTTGATTGATGTCACCGGCCACGCCACCAAACTTGTAACCCAAGCCAGCCACGACGGGGCCGAATTCTTTTTTCCACACGATGCTGCGGTCATTGCGGCTGCCCACATAGTTCACCAATTGTTTGAAATTGTTGGCGTTGGTGTAGCCACCCTCTTCCAAGTCGAGTTGGGCTTTGCTGTAGGGATCTGCATAAATGCTGGAGAAGTCACGCGCCAAGCCATTTTGGCGACCCACGGTCAACTTGCCCCAGTCTTGGCTTTGGAAACCTGCCCATGCATCGCGGTTGAAAAATGCTTTGTCATTTTCTTTGCCTGTCGTGGGTGCAAACTCGCTTTCAAGTTTGAAGATAGCGCTCAAGCCGTCGCCCATATCGCGTTGGCCTTTCAAGCCCCAGCGGCTGGCGCTGAACCATGGGTCGTCTTGCAAATTGACGCCTGAATTGCCTTTGGTGTCGGCATTGGTTTTGCGTGCCACGGTCAAATCGAACAAACCGTAGAGGGTGACAGAGTTGACGCCGCTGTTATAAGTCAAGCCTTCTTTGGCTTTTTCTTCATGCGCGTGCGCACCGACGGAGAACAAAGAGGCCACGAGTGAGCCCAGGAGGATTTTCTTTTGAATATGCATTGATTTCGTACTGAAGAAAGCAGTCGGGTGACTGCGAAAAAACAAAACGACTTGAGCAAACTCAAGCCGTGTACGAATTTATGGGAGAGCGACTTTCTAATCGCTTTCAATGCGGTGGGTTTTAAAAAATCAAACGCACGATCAACCCCGAACCTGTGCTGGGCTGGGTGAGTTCAAGAGATATTTTTAAGTTTTGTGCAATTTCTCGAACAATTGACAAACCCAAGCCGCTGCCTGCTGTGGTCGGGTCGAGTCTGTAAAAACGCTCGAAAACACGCTCACGTTCGGCAGGGGCAATGCCGGGGCCGTTGTCTTGCACAAAGATGATCGGCCGCCCCTGCTTGTGCGTCACGCCCACGGTCACTGCGCCACTTGTCGGCGTGTAACGCAAAGCGTTGTCTACCAAGTTGGACAACATTTCTCTCAGCAAGACGGGGTCGCTTTGGCACCAGACGGCTTGGTCTGTGCCGTCATAGCCCAAATCAATGTGCGCTTGCTGCGCTGACAAAGCGAACGATTCCAGCACGTCTTGAACCACAGCGCGCACATCGGTGCTGACCCATGCCAACTGTTTTGTAGTCAAGCTTTCGAAGTGCGTGAAGGACAAGAGTTGCTTGACCAAATGGGCGCTGTGCTGAACGGTGGTGTGCATGGCATCCAAGGCCTCTTGTCGCACGTCGGCCTGCGCATGTCGCAAGGCATAGACCACTTGCGTGTTGAGCAAAGCCAATGGCGTGCGCAGTTGATGTGCGGCGTCGGTCATGAAACGGCCTTGAGACTGAATGTGTCGCGCCAAGCGTTTGAGGTGTTGGTGAAAGATCAACAAAACGCCCCATAAAACCACAAACACAAGTTGGCGCTGCAAGGCGTTCCACCACAAGGTTTTGAATTGCTGTTGCTGCGCAAGGAGAGTTTGCGCAACTTGGATGAGCACAGGCTCACCCGCCAACAAAGGCTGTGCGTAAGTGATGACGCGAACAGGCGCACCCGCCACAAAGCTCATGGCCGAATGCATTTGCTCTGGCGCAAAGTCAAGCTCAGGCACTTGCAGCTCGTCGTAGCCGGCCAACAAATTGCCGCGCGCGTCAGAGATGCGATAGAACACATGATCGTCCCCAGGCGCGTCCAACAACTCCAAAGCCACGGGCGGTGAATCGGCGCGGATTTGGCTCGCGTCGCTGCTGATGTGACGGCCCATCATGCGCGCTGCGCTCAGCAGCATGTGGTCTTGCACGGCGGTCGCCGCTTCTTGCGCTTCTTGGTGGGTGCTCCAAACATCCCACAGCGCAAACAAAAACAAGGGAAAGAACAAGGCCAGCGTCAGTTGACGGCGCAAACTCTCAAACCGCATTGGACTTGAGCAAATACCCCAGTCCGCGCAAGGTCAGGATGACGGCTTGGCTGTCTTGGAGTTTTTTTCGCAAACGGTGAACGTAAATTTCTACCGCATCGACCGAGGCCGATTCTTCCAGCGTGAACAGGCTTTGCGCCAAGGCTTTTTTGCTGACGGTAGAGCCACCGCGCATCATCAAAGTCTCCAGCACCGAATGTTCGCGCGGGGTGAGCGCCAAGTCGCGGTCTTTGAGCGAGAACACGCGGGTGTTGCTGTTGTAGCTCAGGTCGGCACAGGTGAGGGTGGGATTGCGGTGGTTGGCATTGCGGCGCAAGAGCACGCGAATACGGGCTTCGAGTTCGGCCACATTGAAGGGTTTGGTGACGTAGTCATCCGCACCCGAATCGAGGCAGGCCACGCGAGAAGCCATGACGTCTTGCGCCGTCAACACCAACACCGGCACATTGCTGTGGCGCGAGCGCAGGCGTTGCAGGACTTCTTCGCCTTTCATGCGCGGCAGCCCAAGATCGAGGATGACCAAGTCATAGCTCTCGTCGCTCAGCCTGTGCGCGGCGTCCTCGCCTTCGTAACAACATTCGACCACGTAGCCGTCTTTGCTCAGGGTGCGGCTCAACCAATCGGACAACACCAGGTTGTCCTCGACCAACAATATGCGCATGGAATCAGTGACGGAAATGGCGAACGCCGCTGAACACCATGGCCACACCGCGCTCGTTGGCGGCGTCAATCACTTCTTGGTCGCGCATGGAGCCACCGGGCTGGATGACGCAGCTCGCACCGGCATCGACAACAACGTCCAAGCCATCACGGAAGGGGAAGAACGCATCGCTGGCCACCGCTGTGCCTTGCAGCGACAAACCGGCATGACCCGCTTTGATGCTGGCAATGCGGGCGGAGTCGAGGCGGCTCATTTGCCCAGCCCCCACGCCCATGGTCATGCCATTGGCGCAAAACACAATGGCGTTGCTCTTGACGTACTTGGCCACTTTCCAAGCAAACAACAGGTCTTGCAATTGCTGATCGGTGGGCTGCACTTGGGTGACGACTTTCAAGTCGGACAAGGCCAACTCGTGGTTGTCAGCGGTCTGCATCAACAAGCCTGAGCCAATGCGTTTGATGTCATGCGAATTGCGGCCTTGGCTCCAAGGCGTGCTGCCGCTCAAGGTGGGCAAGGCAATTTCGAGCACACGCACATTGGCTTTGGCTTTGAACAACTCCAAGGCTTGGGCGCTGTAGCTCGGCGCCATCAAAACTTCGACAAACTGTTTGCTGACCGCTTGGGCTGCGGCTAAATCGACCTCGCGGTTGAAGGCAATGATGCCGCCGAAGGCCGAGGTGGGATCGGTTTGAAACGCCTTGCTGTAGGACTCCAGCGCATCTTTGCCGACGGCCACGCCGCAGGGGTTGGCGTGTTTGACGATGACGCAAGCCGGCGCGTCAAAACTCTTGACGCATTCCCACGCCGCGTCGGCATCGGAAATGTTGTTGTAAGACAGTTCTTTGCCTTGCAATTGTTTGGCCGTGACCAAGGAGCCAGGCGCTGGAAACAAGTCGCGGTAGAAGGCAGCGGTTTGGTGCGGGTTTTCGCCGTAGCGCAAATCTTGCAGCTTGACGAACTGGCTGTTGGCTTGATCGGCGTATTCGCGGCGTTTGGGCTCGCCCGTGGCCGATTCAAACTGAATGGAAGACAAATAGTTGCTGATTGCGCCGTCGTATTGGCTGATGCGATTGAAGGCCGCCACCGACAAGCCGAAACGGGTTGTGTCGCTCAAGCTGCCTTGTGCTTTGAGCTCGGCCAGCACGCCGGCGTATTGCGTGGCGTCGGTGAGCACAGCCACGTCTTTCCAGTTTTTGGCCGCGCTGCGCACCATGGCGGGGCCACCAATGTCGATGTTCTCAATCGCGTCTTCTAAGGTGCAGCCTGCTTTGGCGACGGTGGCTTCAAACGGGTAGAGGTTGACCACCAAGATGTCGATGGTGTCTATGTCGTGCGCCTTCAAAGCCGCCATGTGTTCTGGCACATCGCGCCGTGCCAACAAGCCGCCGTGCACTTTGGGATGCAAAGTTTTGACGCGCCCGTCCAGCATTTCTGGAAAGCCCGTGACCTGCGCCACCTCGCGCACGGGCAAGCCTTGTTCGGCCAACAATTTAGCCGTGCCGCCAGTGGAGATGAGGCTCACGCCCAAGGCGTGTAATTCGCGTGCGAGTTCGACGACGCCAGTTTTGTCAGAGACGGAAATGAGTGCTTGCATGAGATCGCTTATTTGATGAGTTTGTGATCGAGAAGTTTTTTGCGCAATGTGTTGCGGTTGAGCCCCAGCCATTCGGCCGCACGCGATTGGTTGCCCTCGGCGTGTTGCATCACCACTTCGAGCAGGGGTTTTTCCATCACGCGCACCATCATGTCGTGCAAGTTGTCGGGTTCTGTGCCGCGCAGGTCGCGGAAATACGCATCAAGGCTGGCTCGCACCACCTCTTCAATGTTCTTCTTACTCATGAATTGCCAAAGGTTCTACAGATAAAACAGGTTGCGGCAAGCGTTCGTACTGCGCTGCCAAACCATCGAAAAAATCGGTCACAGCGGCTTGTTGTGCCACTGTGTCGTCCAAGCCGTTCATGTGCTGGCGAAACGCCTCAGCGCCCGGCAAATCGCGCACATACCAGCCAATGTGTTTGCGGGCGCTGCGCACACCCGTGCGCTCGCCATACAAATCGTAGTGTTCTTGCAAATGCGCCAGCAACAAGCGTTGCACCTCGGCCACCAAAGGCTGCGCCAAGTGCTCGCCAGTGGCCAAGAAATGCGCAATCTCGCGAAAAATCCACGGCCTGCCTTGCGCGGCGCGGCCAATCATCACAGCGTCGGCACCTGTGCGGCGCAAGACTTCTTGCGCTTTTTCTGGCGAATCAATGTCGCCATTGGCCACGACGGGAATACGCAGTGCTTGCTTGATGGCGGCGATGGTGTCGTACTCGGCCTGCCCTTTGTAGCCTTGCTCGCGGGTGCGACCATGCACGGTGACCATTTGCACGCCTGCACTTTCGGCGGCGCGCGCCAAGACAGGTGCATTTTTGTGTGCTTGGCACCAGCCAGTGCGCATTTTGAGGGTGACAGGCACGCCGTGCGGCAGCGCAGCTTGCACCACCGCGTCGATGATGGACAGCGCCAGCGCTTCGTCTTGCATCAAGGCCGAACCTGCCCATTTGTTGCACACCTTTTTGGCGGGACAACCCATGTTGATGTCGATGATTTGAGCGCCACGGTCCATGTTGTAGCGCGCGGCGTCGGCCATCATGTGCGCGTCCGTGCCTGCAATTTGTACGGCAATAGGTCCAACTTCGCCCGTGTGGTCAGCCCGACGCGAGGTTTTGAGACTGCTCCACAAATCGGGGCGCGAAGTCACCATTTCGCTCACCGCATAACCCGCGCCCAGTTGCTTACACAACTTGCGAAACGGCCTGTCCGTCACGCCAGCCATCGGCGCGACAAACAAATTGTTTGCCAATACAAAAGAGCCGATGTTCATGGAATGGGTGATAGAAAAAAACGGTGAAAAAACTCTGGGGGAGGCAGATTGTACCTGCCTGAAATTTGAGCACTGCCAAACCATGTTTGCCCGCCTACACTTGGCGACTATGGAAGTTTGGATTCATGAATTGTTGCGCCTGCTCGTCCTGCCCGAATACGGCCTGAGCAGCGTGTTTGTGGTGGCCTTGATCTCAGCCACCTTGCTGCCACTGGGCTCTGAGCCCGTGGTGTTGGGCTTGGTTCACCTCAACCCCGAACTGTTTTGGCCTGCCATTGGCGTGGCCACGCTGGGCAACACCTTGGGCGGCGCATTGACTTGGTGGATGGGCAGAGGCGCGCAGCATGTGGTGAACCGCATGCAAACAGACACGCCCCAACGCGCCCGCGCCTTGCGCTGGCTGGAAACGCTCGGCCCCAAAGCCTGCTTGCTGAGTTGGTTACCCCTCGTCGGCGACCCACTCTGCGCCGTGGCCGGATGGCTCAAACTGCCGTTTTGGCCTTGCTTGGGCTATATGGCGCTGGGCAAGTTTGGGCGCTATTTGGGGGTGACGGCGGGGTGGGTTTGGGTGGTGGGGTGAGAAGAATAGCGGTATATACTTTAATATCTATCATCCGCGATAGGAGCGCAACATGTCACAAACTGCCAAATTATTCGTGAACGGTCGCAGCCAAGCTGTTCGACTACCCGCGGCTTATCGATTTGACACCCAAGAAGTTTTCATTCGCAAAGACTCAGCAACGGGAGATGTCATCCTCTCGCGCCGCCCTGATGACTGGAGTGGTTTCTTGGCTGCTACAGAAAATTTAGTTGTTCCCGAAGACTTCTTAAGCAACGCTGAGCGTTTAACCCAAGGCCATCAGAGTAGTCAAGAACGCGACCCTTTTGAAACTGTGCAAAAACCAAATGAACCCTGAGTGTGCACATGCCAGACCTCTATCTACTTGACACCAATACGGTTAGCCATCTCATCAAACGCCATCCAAAAGCCACTGAGCGATTGCTGGCTGTGCCCATGCATCAAGTTTGCATCTCAGCAATCACGGCCGGTGAGTTGGCCTTTGGGTTAGCAAAAAGGCCGGCGGCTATTGCACTTCACCATGCAGTCAAGGAGTTTTTGCAACATGTTGCGGTTTTGCCCTGGGACAACGATGTGGCGCAAACATACGGCAAGCTTCGAGCGCAATTGGAAAACAAAGGCACCCCATTGGCAGCACTCGATTTACAAATTGCGGCTCACGCACTGCATGTGAATGCTGTTTTAGTGAGTGCGGATTCGGCATTGAAAAAATTAAGCATCTTGACCACCGAAGATTGGGTTTACGCGTAAACGATCAAATGTTTAAGAGGCGCGGAGCATGTGGTGAACCGTTTGCAATCAGACACGCCCAAAAGCGCCCGCGCCTTGCGCTGGCTGGCTCAAACTACCGTTTTGGCCTTGCTTGGGCTATATGGCGCTGGGTAAGTTTGGGCGCTATTTGGGGGTGACGGTGGGGTGGGTTTGGATGTTTTCAAGACAAGTCTGATGGCACTCAAAGCGCAATAAGTAAACCTTCGAAGTCTTGTCATAAGATATTTCAATTCTGAAGAATTATCAAATGCTTAATCCAAGTCAAACATCAGACCTGTCCGAATATATTGGAAATTTCATTGAAAAAGCCAAAGACTCATCGTCTGGCTTGAGTCAAATCAACATACCCGAAAGCTTGCAAGACCAAGAAAATCTAAATTTCCGATTCAAAACCAGCTTTGGCCAGGGTCAAAGAACGCATACACCCTGGCTGGCATGTTTAGGCAAAGAACAAGGCGCTAGCGTAAAAGGAGTCTATCCAGTAATTCTTTTTCGCACTGAGACAAGCCAACTTTTTGTCACCTATGGCATCAGCGTTACCGCTAACGAGACAGATGGGAATTGGCCAACTGAATGGCCTAAAGACGTGGTTGCTGGACTTCCTGCTTTTCCACATGGAAATTATGAAAGCGCAAGAGTTCTAAAACAATTCGATTGTTCAGAAAACGTTAATCCAATCGAAATAGCAAATGAATTTTTAAAAATCATAAACATATTTCATGAGATGCTCTCTATGCCAAATAAAAACTCAAATAATTTCAAAATGAGCAGCTTTAATGATCTTGCAACTCAATTTTTTAATTCGACTAATACAACTAGGCTTTCTTTTTCGAAGAGTCTACTTATACGCTTGCTGTCATCACAAACAACCAAACCCTTCACAATATTGACAGGCCTTTCAGGCTCAGGCAAAACAAAACTAGCCGAAGCTGTTGCACATTGGTTAAGTGAAAAGCCGGATGAACAAATTTGTATGGTTGCAGTTGGCGCCGATTGGACAAACAACGAGCCATTGTTAGGCTATGCAGACGCTCTCCACGAAAAGCGCTACAGTGCCCCAGCAAGCGGCACACTCGAGTTACTCACCCGTGCGATCGCCAACCCCAAAAAGCCGCATTTTTTGATTCTGGACGAAATGAACCTCTCACACGTTGAGCGTTATTTCGCAGATTTTTTGTCGGCCATGGAATCCTCTACACCCTCGCTTGCTTTACACGGGCAAGGCACTCTATTGGCCGACAACGATCTTCAAGTACCGGCTCGGCTGCCCCTTTCTCCAAATGTCTTCATCATTGGCACAGTCAACGTTGACGAAACAACCTACATGTTCAGCCCAAAGGTGTTAGATCGTGCAAATGTCATTGAATTTCGTGTGGCTGCTGAGCAAATGGCATCGTTTTTAGATTCTCCCTCTGCTGTCAACATCAAATCACTGACAGGGAAAGGTGCTCACTTTGCAGAGGCGCTTGTCGCTCGCGCTCAATCGGAGGCTCATTTAAATGATTTGCAAGACAAAGACGGCGTAGTCATTTCTGAAAAACTTAAGGCAGACTTGATGGCCTTATTTGAACCGCTCACAGAAGTGGGGGCGGAGTTTGGCTACCGAAGTGCCAAAGAAATCTCAAGGTTTTTTGCCATTCACCACGAGCTGAGCGGTGAAAACTGGTTATACCGCGATGCGCTAGACGCACAGGTTATGCAAAAACTTATGCCAAAGCTTCACGGATCAGCCCGCAAGCTGTCTGGTGTGTTGGACACTTTAGAAAAATTTGCCAATACACATGACTTACCATTGACAAAAAATAAAGTGGCTCGCATGAAAAAACGCCTCAAAGACGAAGGCTTTACCAGCTTCGTTGATAACTGATCCCTAGGCCAACCCACATGGCTGAAACAGCAAGCGCCAAGATAACCGATGCGAACGCTGAAGTTGTCGGCTTACTCGACCTTGTCCCTCTTGGCAAGAGCCAATTAGGCGCAGGCTTAGAGGCTTTAACTCAGATTTCAATTGGCGAAGCCAACTCACTAGGTGAGGCTGAAATTCAGGTACTCGAAGGCGTTCGATATGAGTACGCTCTGCCCAAAAATACATGGCGACTTGCATCCACTCAAAGCTGGGGGGCTGGTGCAGATTTGGTCATTCCAAGTAAATTACAAAGTCGTCAACATTGCGGCATTCTGAACCCCGGCTTGGCGACAGGAACTTTGAAACTATCTGTGCTGGATGAGAACAACAACACCATTGGCACAACAAACATAGAAGTACGTTCGCGAAAGTTAGGTTATCGCACCGACTACCAGTGGATGCTCAATGACATTACAAATCATTGCGTAGCACTGCTGCAAGACTGGCAAGCGGCCAGTCAATTTAACGCCACGCCAGATGTTGGTGAAGATGAGATCACCATTGGACAACGGTTTGCATTTGTTCGTGCTCTGCTCAATACACCCAGTTTTGACCACGCATTGCAACGAATTGCGACCCATCCTCATGAAGCGTGGACTCAGGAAGAAACACAACAACCCTTGGTTCGTGGGTTCAAGCCAACAGGTAAGCTGATGCGCCAACTGGCTTCTGGAAGTCGCCGCATGGCTACACCTGCTAACCACAGACTAAACACCACGCTACCAACGCTTCCCGAGCAAATCACTGTTAGACAGAAGAGCCGCACAACTGATACGCCTGAAAACAGGTTTGTGAAATTCGCCTTGCGTGGTTTTAGAAAGTTTTTAAGCGAGTTACTAAATAGCACTTTGTTGCAGTCCAAAAAACATGAGCGGCTTCTCACTGAACTGGATGCTCTCATTACAAAACTAGACCAAGCATTAGGCTGCGATACATTGCGACACACAGGCGAGCCGACATATTTACCTTTAGGCAGTCCAACATTGCAGCGTCGCGAAGGTTATCGCCAAGTACTTCAGGCATGGACTAATTTTTCTATGGCTGCACGACTCGTTTGGGAGGGTGGTGACAAAGTTTACGGTGTTGGGCAACGTGATGTGGCGACGCTTTATGAGTATTGGGTATTTTTTGAATTACTCAACATCATCAAAGTTTTGTTTGACTTTGAATCTCCAGACATACAAAAGCTCATTGAACCTACTGGCGACGGATTCGGGCTCAAGCTTAAAGCGGGGCAGTATTTCCCGCTAAGCGGTAAGTCCAAGCAAGCAGGCCGCGAACTAGAAGTTAGATTCAGCTACAACCGCAGCTTCAGATCAAACCAAGATTCAAAAGCATCAGGCTCATGGACACAAACCATGCGACCCGATTACACGCTCAGCATTTGGCCAAGTGCTTTTACTGAACAAGAAGCTGAACAACAAGAGTTGATGGTACATGTTCATTTCGATGCCAAATACCGACTAGAACAAGCCACTGAACTTTTAAAAGTACCCAACTCATCTGAAATCAATTCAAATGAGTTTGAAAATCTAGAACAAGAAACCATAAAGCAGGCTGAAATATCAGGGACTTACAAGCGTGCCGACTTACTAAAAATGCACGCATACAGAGATGCTATTCGCCGCTCTCATGGAGCTTATGTGTTGTATCCAGGTGATGAACAGGGTGGCGATCCATTTCAAAGTTTTCATGAAGTCTTACCAGGCTTAGGTGCTTTTGCACTTCGCCCAGGAAGTTCCACTGAAGCTTTGAAAGTATTTTTACGCGATGTGGTCAAACATGTTTGCGATCGCACCACTGCTCGCGAGCGTCAAACCTACGAGTCTTACAAAATACACAATAGCCAACACAATGATTCTCAACTTGCTGAGGAGAACCGAGCACAGTACAACTCAGTTCCAGAGATATGGGAGCATAAACAGCGCCACACTCCACCAGCTGATACGCATGTATTGATTGGCTGGTACAAGAATCAACAACATCTAGATTGGATTTTGAAAAGCGGTCTGTATAACTTTCGAATGGGTGCGACGGAGGGCGGGCTTCATTTGACTTCTGAGGTTGTTGGTGCAAAGTACGTTTTGCTACACACCGAAAATGCAGGAGCATTGCAGGGTTTGCTGCGCGTCACAAGTACAGTCCAAGGTCCAAGCCTTATGAGCAAGCAACAGCTCATTGATCTCGGCTATCCAAGCACGCCAAGCCGCGAGGCCTATCTTGTATTTGAGGTCACGCAGGCAACAACATTAGAAAATATCAATTGGGATCTAAATGCAATTCCTAATCTGCCCCAAAGCACTAGATCAGGCTATCCGTTTGCAACTACCTTGGATGTATTACTAAGAGCAGCCAAATGATTTGAACAATCGGGCGACTTAAACCGTCGCCAAACGTTCAAACGTATCAGGATACTTTTCAACCAAGCGTATGAGCAGCGCAGCATGTGGATTAGGTTTCGCACGGCCTTGCTTCCAGTTCTCTAAGGTTCTGGGCTTGGTGCGTAAATATCTGGCAAAAACTGAGCGAGACAAATTTAATCGCTCCCGCAATGCAAGCAATTCAACAGCCGTGACTTGAGGCGTTGGTTTAATCTTGACGACATGGCTAGGAAGCTTAGACACAGTAACGTTGTTCTTTTAAGTTGGACACAAAAAAGCCGCTCATCGAGCGGCTTTTGACTCAGCAACGTCGAAGATCAAGAACTGAACAAAAAGTTCATCACATCCCCGTCTTTCACCACGTATTCCTTGCCTTCTGCGCGCATCTTGCCGGCATCTTTTGCGCCTTGCTCGCCTTTGTGGTCAATGAAGTCGTCAAATGCGATGGTTTGGGCGCGGATGTAGCCTTTTTCGAAATCGGTGTGAATCACGCCCGCCGCCTGGGGGCCGGTGTCGCCCACATGGATGGTCCACGCGCGTACTTCTTTCACGCCAGCGGTGAAGTAGGTTTGCAAGCCCAGCAAGCTGTAGGCCGAGCGGATGAGGCGGTTCAAACCGGGCTCTTCTTGACCGAGTTCTTCCAGGAACATTTGGCGGTCTTCGTCGCTCATTTCGCTCATTTCGGCCTCTAACTTGGCGCAAATGGCCACAACGGGAGCGTTTTGCGCTTGAGCGAAGGCTTTCAGGCGGTCTAGCAAGGGGTTGTTGTCAAAGCCGTTTTCGTCCACGTTGGCGACAAACATGGCGGGTTTGGCGGTGATCAGGAAGAATTGCTTGAGCAAAGGCAGCTCTTCTTTGCTGAAATCAATCGTGCGCACGGGCTTGGTTTCGTTCAAAGCGGCTTGGCATTTTTCCAAGATCGCCACCAGTTTGATGGATTCTTTGTCGCCCGAACGTGCGGTTTTGGTGACACGGTGCAGCGCTTTTTCAACAGCCGACAAGTCGGCCAAGCACAGCTCGGTTTGAATCACTTCAATGTCTGAAATCGGGTCAACTTTGCCAGCGACGTGAATCACATTGGCATCTTCAAAACAGCGCACCACGTTGATGATGGCATCGGTTTCGCGAATGTGCGCCAAAAACTTGTTGCCCAAACCCTCGCCTGTGCTCGCGCCCGCCACCAAGCCGGCAATGTCCACAAACTCCACAATCGCGGGCACGACGCGCTCGGGCGTGATGATGTCGGAGAGTTGCTTGAGCCGTGGGTCGGGCACTTCCACCACGCCCACATTGGGCTCGATGGTGCAAAACGGGTAGTTCTCCGCCGCAATACCGGCTTTGGTCAGCGCATTGAACAGGGTGGATTTGCCAACGTTGGGCAGGCCAACGATGCCGCATTTCAAACTCATGGGAATTCCTCGAACGCGCAAAAAACTAGCGCTGGCTATGGATAAATCAAGTGAGCCTCAGATTGTAACGAGCCACCCATACAAACCAGAGGGTTGGCGCGCGCCCTCCTACAATCCAAGGCTATGACGCAAAAGTTCGATGTCTGCATTCGCGGCGATGGCATGGTGGGGCGCAGTTTGGCACTGCTGCTGGCCAGGCAACGCTTGCGCGTGGCTCTGGTGCAATCACCCACGCGAAAACACGAAGATGTTAGGGCTTACTCTCTCAATAGCGCTTCACGCAGCTTGCTGACCGATTTGCGTTGCTGGCCCGACGAGACACACGCCACACCCGTGCAACACATGCGCGTGTGGGGCGACGATGGTGGCTTCATCAGCTTTGACAGCGCCTCGCCTGAAGGTTTGACGTGGATGGTGGACGTGCCTGTGCTGGAAGCGCAATTGGCGCAAGCGGTGCGCTACCAAGCCGAAATCACCCTGCTCGATCATGCCGCTGCCGCCGACCTCACCGTGATTTGCGAAGGCCGCTACAGCGTCAGCCGCGATGAATTGGGCGTGAGCTTTGACACCCTGCCCTACCAACAAACCGCTGTGGCAGCGCGCTTGCAATGCAGTGCGCCGCACTTGGGTCAAGCCTTTCAGTGGTTCAGCCAAGGCGCGCAGGGCTTAGAGATTTTGGCCTTGCTGCCCTTGGGTGGCGCGCAAGGCAGCGAAGTGGCCTTGGTCTGGTCGCTGCCGCCGCAGCGCGCCAGCGACATGTTGGCCGCCAGCCCCGAAGACTTTGCCCAAGCGGTGGCGCTGGCCAGCCATCAATCCCTTGGCAAGCTGAACTTGACCACACAACGCGCCGCGTGGCCGCTGCAATTGGCGCGCGCCGAACAATGGACTGGGCGATTTGCCGACGGCAGTGCTTGGGCGCTGGCTGGCGACGCGGCACACAACATCCATCCGCTGGCGGGTTTGGGGCTGAATTTGGGCTTGGCCGATGTGGCCGAGTTGGCGCAGGTATTGGCCTCCCGCCAAGGCGCAGATTATTGGCGCAGCACCGGCGATCGCTTGTTTTTGCGCCGCTACGAACGCGCCCGCAAAGCGGATATGCTGCCCACTTGGCTGGCTTGCGACGGTTTGCAGCGATTGTTTGACCATCCCAACACGAGCCTGCAATGGTTGCGCAACTGGGGCATGAAAGGTTTCAACGCCGCGCCACAGCTCAAGCGCTGGACCATGCAGCAGGCCATGCGCTGATTGATTGATTTTTTTGTGAGACTGGTGGTTTTTATGACACGTTTTTTTCGACTCTTGAGCGCCGCAATGCTGGGCTTGTGCATGACCGGCGTTTTTGCCCAAGGCCAAGAGGCTGCGATCCGCAAAAACATTGCCGAGCGCATTCCGCAATTGCCCAAAATTGAAGAGGTCAGCCGCACGCCCATGAACGGCCTGTTCGAGTTGCGCCTAGAAAACAACGAGCTGTATTACACCGATGCCGATGGCAGCTTCCTCATTCAAGGCAACCTGATCGACACCCGCACCCGCCGCAACCTCACCGAAGAGCGCGAAGCCAAGCTCGGTGCGATTGACTTTGCCGCGCTGCCACTCAAAGACGCCATCACCATCGTGCGCGGCAACGGCAAACGAAAGCTGGCCATTTTTGAAGACCCCAACTGCGGGTTTTGCAAACGCTTTGAACGCGATTTGTCCAAGGTGGACAACGTGACCATCTACATGTTCTTGTATCCTATTTTGGGCGCGAACTCGGTCGAAAAATCAAAAGCCGTCTGGTGCGCCAAAGACCCCGCCACCACCTGGCACAACGTCATGGCCAACGATTTCACGCCACCCGCAGGCAACTGCAACACCGCGGCCATCGAGCGCAATGTGGAGTTTGGTCGCAAGTACAAAATCAATGGCACGCCCACATTGATCGCACAAGACGGCGCTCGCGTGCCGGGCGCCATCAACACCACGCAAATCGAAAAACTGTTGGCCGACGCGAGCAAATAAACCATGCCTCATACCCCCCTGACACCCGACAGCGACATCGGCGTTTTGATTCAACGCTTGGGCTACGGCGGCTTGATTCCTTTTGTGGTGTTGGCGCTGCTGTTGTGGATCGTCACGCCAGAAGCTCACCCTTATGTGGCGCTGGCTTTGTCGGGCTATGCAGCCACCATCACCTCGTTTTTGGGCGGCATCCATTGGGGCATTGGCTTGCGCCACAACGCACCGCAGCGCACATTTCACATGGTTTGGGGCGTCGTGCCTTCGCTGGTATCTTGGGTGGCGGTCATCATGCCAGCCTATGCGGGGCTGCCTGTGTTTGGCTTGCTCTTGATTGCCTGCTATTTGGTGGACCGCAAAACCTGGCCCGAAGCGGGTTTGCGCGAATGGATGACGATGCGCTTTCGCCTCACGGTGGTGTCCACCTTGGCCTGCCTGCTGGGTGCGGGCGCTACTTGATTGTTTAAAAACGCTATGCCCAGCCAACCTGCCCTGCACTACCGCTTAGAAGTTGCCGACTTGCACGCCCACCTCTACGGCGTGAGCTTGACCATTGCCCAACCCGCCGCGCAGCAGCGTGTGTCCATGCCCGTGTGGATTGCGGGCAGCTACATGGTGCGCGAGTTTTCTAAGCAACTCGTGGGTTTGCAGGCTCAACAAGGCGGCAAGGCAGTGCAGATCACGCAGTTGGACAAATGCACGTGGCAAATTGACGCCCAGCCCGATGTGCCGCTGGTGTTGAGCTACCGCATTCACGCGCACGACGACTCGGTGCGCACCGCATGGCTGGATGCACAACGCGGTTTCTTCAACGCCACCAGCCTGTGTTTGCAAGTCGCCGGACAGCACGACACCGCGCACACGCTGGAGCTGATCGCGCCCAAACACAATCCCGCTTGGCGCGTGGCCACGGGCTTGACGCCGCTCAAAACCAATGCCAAAGGCTTTGGCCGCTACAGCGCCGCCACTTATGACGAATTGGCCGACAGCCCCGTGGAGATGGGGGAGTTTTGGTCGGGCGAATTCAGCGCTTGCGGTGTTCAGCACCAATTTGTGGTGGCGGGTGCAGCGCCCTCGTTTGATGCGCCGCGTTTGCTGCGCGATGCACAAAAGATTTGCGAAACCGCCATCGCGTTTTGGCATGGCAACAAACGCTCGCACATTCCGTTCAAACGCTATGTTTTCATGCTCAACGTGGTGGCTGCGGGCTATGGCGGTTTGGAACACCGCAATTCCACGGCCCTAATTTGTCAACGCAGCGATTTGCCGCGCGTGGGTGAGGACAAACTCAGCGAGGGCTACACCACGCTCTTAGGCCTCATCAGCCATGAATATTTTCACACTTGGAACGTCAAACGCCTGCGCCCCGCAGAGTTCGCGCACTACGACTACACCCAAGAAAACTATACCCAACTGCTGTGGTTTTTTGAGGGTTTCACCAGCTACTACGACGACTTGTTGCTGCGCCGTGCGGGTTTGATTGACGACGCGCAATACCTGCGTCTGATCAACAAAACCATCAACCAAGTGCTGCAAACACCGGGGCGCAACGTACAAAGCGTGGCGCAATCCAGCTTTGACGCCTGGGTGAAATACTACCGCCCCGACGCCAACACGCCCAACCTTACCGTGAGCTATTACACCAAGGGCGCTTTGGTGGCGCTGTGCCTCGACTTAAGCCTGCGCCAACACGGTGTGCGCAATCACAGTGTCACCTTGGACGACGTGATGCGCGGCCTGTGGAAGCGCTGCCACGCCGGCCCCATGCAAGAAGCCGATGTGTTGGCGGTACTGCAAGAACTCACAGGTCGCTCATGGGCGCGAGAGCTCAAAGCATGGGTGCATGGCACACGCGACTTGCCGCTTGAGAGTTTGCTGACCGCACACGGCGTCGCAATACACCGCGACCCAGCGCAACTCGCGCAACGCTTGGGGCTGCGCGTGAGCGAAGAGCACGGCGTACACATCAAGCAAGTGCTCAACGCCAGTGCCGCCCACGCAGCAGGCTTCGCACCGGGCGATGAATGGCTGGGGCTAGAGTTGAGCGGCAAATCGGCCAGCGGCTGGCGTTTGAAAAAGCTCGACGATGTGCAGCTCTATGCCGGCGCAGCCAAGAAAATAACAGCTCTGGTCAGCCGCGATCAACGTCTGTTGCGCCTGAGCCTGACTTTGCCCAGCGCCAAAGATGTGTTCACTTGGCGCTTGGGTGTGGATGTACCGACGAAGGTGAAGGCTTGGTTGGCTTGAGTTCGAACTCAGCGCAAATCGACCACCCGCTTGGCCTTGCCCTGACTGCGCTCCACGCCACCTTCGGCTTTGAGCTCGACCGCGATGGTTGTGCCGACAAAGGTTTTGACGTCGTGCTGCAACTGACGGGCTGCGGCTTGTGCGGCGTCTGATTGCGGATCCGTGCCGGGGCGGGTTTCGATCACGACTTTGAGGTTGTCCATGGGCCCTTCGCGGGTCAGCACGCATTGGTAATGCGGCGCGAGTTCGGGTCGCTTCAAAATGAATTCTTCAATTTGTGAGGGAAACACATTCACGCCGCGCACAATCATCATGTCGTCGCTGCGACCGGTGATTTTTTCCATGCGGCGCATGGTGCGTGCTGTGCCAGGCAACAAGCGCGTGAGGTCGCGTGTGCGGTAGCGGATGATGGGCAGCGCTTCTTTGCTCAGGCTGGTGAAGACCAATTCGCCCATCTCGCCGTCGGCCACGGGTTGACCGGTTTCGGGGTGGATGATTTCGGGATAAAAATGGTCTTCCCAAATCGTTGGACCGTCTTTGGTTTCCACGCATTCGCTAGCCACGCCCGGGCCCATGACTTCGGAGAGACCGTAGATGTCCACAGCATCGATGCCGCAGCGTTTTTCGATGGCGCGGCGCATGTCGTTGGTCCACGGTTCTGCGCCAAAAATGCCGAGGCGCAGGCTGCATTCTGCTGCGCTCAGGCCTTGGCGCTCGAACTCATCGGCAATGGCGAGCATGTAGCTGGGCGTGACCATGATGATGTCGGGCTTGAAGTCTTGAATCAACTGCACTTGGCGCTCGGTTTGGCCGCCACCAAAAGGCACAACGGTGAGCCCCAAGCGCTCAGCGCCATAATGCGCGCCCAAGCCGCCGGTGAACAGGCCATAGCCATAGCTCACATGCACCATGTCGCCCTTGCGCGCACCTGCGGCGCGGATGCTGCGGGCCACCATTTGCGCCCAAGTATCGATGTCGTTTTGGGTGTAGGCGACCACCGTCGGTTTGCCCGTGGTGCCGCTGGAGGCATGAATGCGCACGCATTGCTGACGCGGCACGGACAACATGCCAAACGGGTAGTTGTCGCGCAAATCGGCTTTGGTGGTGAAGGGAAATTTAGCCAAATCGGCCAAGCTTTTGCAGTCGCTGGGATGCACGCCTGCGGCATCAAACTTGGCGCGGTAGGCGCTCGAATTGTTGTAGGCATGGTGCAGCGTGGCTTGCAAACGCTTGAGTTGCAGCGCGCGCAGCTCGTCAATGCTGGCCTTTTCTATTGGCTCTAAGGGAAGTGCAGTGGCTGTCATTATGGGATCACCGTTCCTTGAATTTGTGCGCTTTTGCCGCGAAACATGGCGATGGTTTCGCCGTGTTGGTTGGTCACGCGCATGTCGTAAATACCGTGTCGGCCTGAGAGGGTTTGTTCCACGCCCTCGCAGGTCAGCACGTCGCCCAAACGGGCGGATTTTAAAAACTCGATGCTGCAGCCCGCTGCTACTGCCACTTTGTTGTAGCTGTTGCAAGCAAAGGCAAAGGTGGAATCGGCCAGCGTGAAAATAAATCCGCCATGGCAAATTTGATGACCGTTCAAGTGCAACTCGCGCACAGCCATGCGCATGACGGCGCGGCCAGGCTCGCAACTCAACATCTCGATGCCCATGGTGTCTTTGGTGGCGGTGTCTACCGCGTACATGGACTGGGCGACTTGCTGCGCCAAGGTGTGTGGATCGACGCTCATCATTGCCCCTTGAATACCGCAGGTCGTTTTTGCAAAAAGGCGCTCACGCCTTCGATGTAATCGTGGGTGCGCCCCAAGGCCGATTGCGCGTCGCGTTCGGCGTCTAAATGCGCGCTGAAGCTGCGCGTGCCGGCCTCACGCAGCAAATGACGGGTTTGCACCAAAGCTTGTGTGGGCATAGTGGCCAGTCTCTCGGCCAAGCTCAAGGCAGCGGCCAAACAGTCGTCGGCCACATCCCAAATCAAGCCCCATTCTTTGGCTTGGGCTGCGCCCAGTTTGTCACCCGTCAAGGCTAAGGCCATGGCACGCGCCATGCCCAAGCGCTCGACCAACAACCAACTGCCGCCCGCATCAGGAATCAAACCAATTTTGCTGAAGGCCTGAATAAAGCTCGCGTTGGGTGCGGCGATGGCTATGTCGCAACACATGGCCAACGATGCGCCCGCGCCTGCGGCCACACCGTTGACGGCGGCAATGACGGGCATTCGCAGACCTTGGAGTTTGCGGGCTGTGGGGTTGAAGGCTTGCTCGATGACGGGGCCAGGGTTGGCGCGCTCAATCAAGTCGGGGCCGGGGGCGAAGTCAAATTCCGACAAATCTGCGCCCGCGCAAAAGCCGCGCCCCGCGCCCGTGATGACAAGGGCGCGAATGCTCGGGTTGGCCTCGGCTTGGTCTAAGGCCGCCCACAGCTCTTGGTGCATGCGGCGGGTAAAACTGTTGAGCGCTGCGGCACGGTTGAGCGTGAGCAAGGCGACAGCGCCGCGCTCTTCGTATAAAACGCTGGCTTCTTGGTCGGGTTGGGTCATGGTGGAACTTGGTGTGGTTGGGTTGTGCGGTTTGAACGGGCTTGACTTGAGCCACTTGCATGAAGGGGAAATTTATCATTAACCGACCGATCGGTTGGCTAATGTTTACCCTTGGTCAAAACAAGCTTCGGCCTTGGCTATAGTTGATGCAGTTTGCAACTTGGAAAAACTCTCATGACCTACGAATTCATCACCACCCATATCGAAGCCGACAAAGTGGGCATCATCACCTTGAACCGCCCCAAACAACTCAATGCCTTGAATGCGGCCTTGATGATTGAGCTGGGCAACGCCTTGAAAGCCTTTGAAGCCGATGCCCAGATTGGCTGCACCATCATCACGGGCAACGAAAAAGCCTTTGCCGCAGGCGCAGACATTGGCGCGATGGCGACCTACAGCTTTGCCGACGTGTACAAAAACGACTACATCACCGACAACTGGGAAACCATTCGCAGCATCCGCAAACCAGTCATCGCGGCGGTAAGCGGTTTCGCTTTGGGCGGTGGCTGCGAATTGGCCATGATGTGCGATTTCATCATCGCCGCAGACAACGCCAAATTTGGCCAACCCGAAATCAAACTTGGCGTCATTCCCGGCGCGGGCGGCACACAGCGTTTGCCCCGCGCCGTGGGCAAAGCCAAAGCCATGGATTTGGCGCTCACAGGCCGCATGATGGACGCCACTGAAGCCGAAAAAGCGGGCTTGGTCAGCCGCGTGGTGCCACTGGACAAACTGATGGAAGAAGCCTTGGGCGCAGCCTTGATGATTTGCGGCTATTCACAAATTGCCACGATGGCGGCCAAAGAATCGGTCAACCGCGCTTTTGAGAGCGGCTTGGCCGACGGCGTGATGTTTGAGCGCCGCTTGTTCCACGCCTTGTTTGCCACCAGCGACCAAAAAGAAGGCATGGACGCATTTGTCAACAAGCGCCCTGCGCAGTTTAAAAACCAGTAAGCACGATGTTGGACGTTTATTTCGCCATTGCTGCCAATCGGGTGTTGGTGGATACGCGCACCAACCAAGTCTCAATCATCGATGTGTACGAAAAACTGGAAGCGCCTAAATTTCCGGTTTTTCTGCCCAAAGTGACGCTGCTCTTTTACCTCAGCCGCGAAGCCAACGACCCGCAAACCCGTGACTTGACCATGATTTGCGATTTGGAGGATCAGGAAATCTTCAACACCCAAGTGCATGTGGATTTTCAATCCAGTCTGACCAACCGCATTGTGTTGGAGGTCGAAGGCATCACCATCCCCAAACCTGGCTCGCTCAAGGCGCGCATCATGGACAAAGACCAATCTTTGGGTGTGCTGGATTTGGTGGTGGAGCAGCAAACAAGCGCATCATTGAAGTATTAAATCCCCATGATGCGGGGTTAAGTTATTCGCTTGTGAAGAATTTGAGCAGTTCTTTTTTCCCCTGTTCGGTGACTGCGCTGTCGGGTAGGTTGGTGTTTGAACAACCCCTGCCTTTGCAGCCACTGACAGTGTAAAAATTCGAATAGATTTGGTCCCACGCATGCGTTGCGTTTTCAAATACGATATTCTTTGACATACTTTTTTGAGTGTCATCAGGCATTAAATCGATCAATTGTTGGCAAGCTTTGGGGTCTTGATCGTCATAAGAATCCTTGGCGCCCGACAAAATTAACATGGGCGCGCCCACCCATTTATCCATAAACTCTTCTGGAAAAAACTCTTTTAGACCTCTGTTTTTTCTAGATGCGTCCCGGGTAATGAATCTTTCTCCAACCCAGCACAATGGATAAAGTGGTGCGAATTTTTTGAATTTACTACCTTCCAGATTGAATCTGTCATTCACCCATTGGGTGGCCACAATGGTGGTCAATAAACCGCCATAAGACAAGCCCATTACTGAAATTTGATTTTTATCAACATCATCTCGGGTCGCAAGATAATTTAACGAGGCAAATACTTCTGGAATTGCATTTTCATAAGGAATCGAACGCTTGGCAAACATAATGGGCTCTAGCGTTACAAAGCCATTGGACTCGAAAAAATCTGCGTAAAGCCTTGTGGTGCCAGCGGCCCATCCACCCGAATGATGCAATATAACCAATGCCTTTTTCTTCCCTTCACTCTTTGGCGCCTTCACCACCGCTTCAAAGCTACTTTTTTCGCCATTGATATCTTTGAAGTTAATAGAGATAGTTTCCGCTTGGCCATAAATACAAATTGCAAGCAGAAGCAATAAGGCCAAACTTCTTTTCATACAAAATTCTTTCAATGGTTGGGAGATGTGCAATACAACACAGTTTCTTCATTATGAATTGTATAATGATTGATATACATCTGATAATCTGGGAAATTTTCATTCAGGAAAATTGGTATTTCAAATATATCATTGGGTTTGTGATAAAGGGAGACGCCCAATTTGGGTTTGAAAAGCCTAATGCTACCCATAGCGCCCTTGAGAGAACTTAGTTCTGCACCCTCAACATCCAATTTAATATAGTCAATTTTTTCTATTTCCTTCTCAATAACCAATGAATCTATCGCTCTGAGTGGAACTTTATTACCGGCAACCCTAAACCCGGGGCTATAAGTATTCACTCGAATTGGATCGCACATATGATCGCTGTCAGAAAGACCGCATGGAAATATTTTTATATTCAAAGCTGGATTAAGTTTTGCGTTGTGTTCTAAAACTTGCACATGCTCATAAACCGGATCAAAAGCGTAAACCTTGCCATTGGAACCTACTGCATTGCCAAACACCAAAGCAGTATCGCCCAAACAAGCACCTCCATCGATCACATGGTCACCTTCTGATGGCGATATGCTCACTTGGCCATTGTCAAAGAAATATTGATTCCTGTGCAACAGATATTTAAACCCTAAACAATCACCCACATAATGTTTTCCTTTAAATTGGAAATCATAATGCCTCATTTTTCCAAACATGCCAGTT
Source organism: uncultured Burkholderiales bacterium (assembly GCA_903832625.1). Classification (GTDB taxonomy): domain Bacteria; phylum Pseudomonadota; class Gammaproteobacteria; order Burkholderiales; family Burkholderiaceae_C; genus Limnohabitans. The sequence continues at coordinate 35,997 of CAILCI010000041.1, forward strand.
AACTCAAGTTTGCTGATTTCAAATTTTTCAAG
>CAILCI010000042.1 GCA_903832625.1 uncultured Burkholderiales bacterium
AGGGCCGTCAGCGGCCGAGCACACCAAAATCGCGCCGTCCATTTGAGCCGCGCCAGTGATCATGTTTTTCACATAGTCGGCGTGACCAGGACAGTCCACGTGCGCATAGTGGCGTGTGGCGGTTTCGTATTCAACGTGCGCAGTATTGATGGTAATACCGCGTGCTTTTTCTTCAGGAGCCGCGTCGATTTGGTCGTACGCTTTGGCTTCACCACCAAATTTGGCAGACAGGATCGTGGTGATCGCCGCTGTCAGCGTGGTTTTACCGTGGTCAACGTGCCCAATCGTGCCAACGTTGACGTGCGGCTTGGTACGTTCAAATTTTCCTTTTGCCATCTTCGGACTCCGAAAAAAAGTAACTGAATTACACTGAAATTTGGTGCCCTTGGCGGGAATCGGACCCGCGACCTCTCCCTTACCAAGGGAGTGCTCTACCACTGAGCCACAAGGGCAAATCTTGCTTGCCAAACAACCCTTGAAACAGCGAGATGGAGCGGGAAACGGGAATCGAACCCGTGTCATTAGCTTGGAAGGCTAAGGTTCTACCATTGAACTACTCCCGCATCGAGCCAAGAGCTTTGACCCACACAGCGGCAGGCCGCCCAGTCAACAAATGCTGTTTCGCTGGTGGAGGAGGCTGGATTCGAACCAGCGTAGGCGTAAGCCAACAGATTTACAGTCTGCCCCCTTTAGCCACTCGGGCACCCCTCCGGCGAATCCGTGACTATAGCAGATATTTTTCAAATATTCCAGCTAAACGCTTGATTTCTATCTAATAACCACTTCTGCGCTTGCGAAAAATGCCCGCAACCGATGAAGGGCTGCGGTGATTTGGTGGCCGACAAAGGCGAGGGGTGATTGGCCGTCAAAACCAAAGCTTCTCGACCGGAGCGAGCACTCACCGCCTCGATCAATTGCGCTTTGGCTTGAGCATGAGCGCCCCACAGCATGTAGACACAAAAAGGCGAAGTTTGCGCCACTTGACGCAGCAGCGCATCGGTCAAACTCTCCCAGCCCTTTTTGGCGTGGCTGGCAGGCTGACCGTCTTCCACCGTCAAGCAGGTGTTGAGCAACAGCACGCCGCGCTCGGCCCAGGTTTGCAGCGAGCCGCTTTGGGGCGCAGGCAGATTCAGGTCGCGCTGCAATTCTTTGAAGATGTTGCGCAATGAGGGCGGAATGGGCACGTGCGGTGCAACCGAAAACGACAGCCCTTGCGCCTGATGCGCCCCGTGATACGGGTCTTGCCCCAGAATCACCACCCGCACTTGGCTCAAAGGGGTGAGTTGCAAAGCCCACAAGGGGTGCGCCGGGTAAATGACCGCGCCCTTTTGGAGACGTTGCTGGACAAAGCTCGCCAAATCAAGACCCTCTGGGCTTTGCCAAAAAGCCTGAAGTGTGGGCTGCCAATCGGCTTGAACAGGCCAGTCCTCGGGCGCCCAAGCCTTTAAGCGCGGGGCTTGCGGGCTGTGCTGGGCGTCGTCAGCAAACAGGTCTTGAGTCACACGCTCAGAGTTCAAACAACTCGGCCAAGGCTTTGCCCGGATCAGCCGCACGCATGAAGGCTTCGCCCACCAAAAAGGCGTGGATATTGGCTTGCCGCATTTTTTGCACGTCAGCGGCTTGCAGGATGCCGCTCTCAGTGACCAACAAGCGGTCGGCAGGCACATCTTTCATGAGCGCAAGCGTGGTGTCGAGCGACACCTCAAAGGTGCGCAGGTTGCGGTTGTTGATGCCGATGAGCGGGGTTTTGAGTTTCAAGGCACGTTGCAACTCAGGCGCGTCGTGCACCTCCACCAACACCGCCATGTCAAGGCTGCGGGCAATCGCTTCGAGTTCAGCCATGTGCGCGTCGTCCAAGCAAGCGGCGATGAGCAAAATGCAGTCTGCGCCCATGACGCGAGATTCATAGATTTGGTAGGGATCGACGATGAAGTCTTTGCGCAGCACGGGCAAGTCGCAGGAGGCGCGGGCTTGCTTCAAATAATCAACGCTGCCTTGAAAAAAATCTTTGTCGGTCAACACCGACAAACAAGCTGCGCCAAATTCGGCATAGCTTTGCGCAATGTCAGCCGGAATAAAGTCTTCGCGCAGCACGCCTTTGGAGGGGCTGGCTTTTTTAACTTCGGCAATTACCGCAGGCAAGCCGGCTGCAATTTTGCTGCGCAAGGCGCCCACAAAATCGCGGGTGAGCACGCGGCTCTCGGCGTCGGCGCGCACAGCGGCGAGCGATTTGCGTGCTTGCGCAGCAGCAATTTCTTGGTGCTTGACGGCAACGATTTTGTTCAAAATGTCTGACATGGGTTCTTTCTTGTTTTATGGGGTGCTGAGTTGATGCGCCACAGCCACCAACTGCGCCAGCTTGGCCTTGGCTGCGCCCGAGGCTAACACCTCACGCGCACGGGCAATGCCAGCCTCAATGCTGCTCACCACATTGGCCGCGTACAAGGCCGCGCCAGCGTTCAACACCACGATGTCGTGCGCTGCGCCGGGCTGGTTGTCCAACACACCCATCAGCATGGCGCGCGATTGCTCGGGCGTGTCCACACGCAAAGCGCGATTGCTGCTCATGGACAGGCCAAAGTCTTCGGGGTGAATTTCGTATTCACGCACCTCACCGTTTTTGAGCTCACCCACCAAGGTGGCGGCTCCGAGCGAGACCTCGTCCAAACCATCGCGGCCATAGACAACCAAGGCGTGTTCTGCACCCAAGTTCTGCAATGCACGCACTTGAATGCCCACCAAATCCGCATGAAAAACGCCCATCAAAATATTGGGCGCGCCTGCTGGATTGGTCAAAGGCCCCAAGATGTTGAAAAGGGTGCGCACACCCAATTCTTTGCGCACGGGTGCGACGTTTTTCATGGCCGGATGGTGGTTGGGCGCAAACATGAACCCAATGCCTACCTGCGCAATGCACTGGGCAATGCTGTCAGGCGACAAATTGATGTTGACGCCCAAGCTCTCCAACACATCGGCGCTGCCGCTTTTGCTGCTCACGCTGCGCCCACCGTGTTTGCTGACCTTTGCGCCCGCAGCGGCGGCGACAAACATGGAGCAGGTGGAAATATTGAAGGTGTGCGAACCATCACCGCCCGTACCCACAATGTCCACCATGTGCGTGGTGTCGCTGACATGAACCTTGGTGGAAAACTCGCGCATGACTTGCGCAGCGGCGGTGATTTCGCCAATGGTTTCTTTTTTCACACGCAAGGCAGTGACCAAAGCGGCCATCAAAACGGGCGACATCTCGCCGCCCATGATGAGCCGCATGATGTGCAACATTTCGTCGTGAAAAATTTCACGGTGCTCGATGGCGCGCTGCAAGGCTTCTTGCGGGGTGATGGGTTGTGCGGTGGTCATCACTTCTCCTGATTCAAAAAGTTTTTCAACATGGCGTGACCGTGTTCGGTGAGGATGGATTCGGGGTGGAACTGGACGCCTTCGATGTTGAGTTCGGTATGGCGCACGCCCATGATTTCGCCGTCATCCGTCCACGCAGTGGGTTTCAAACAGGGCGGGCAATGCGCCCGCTCAATCGCCAACGAGTGGTAGCGGTTGACTGTGAAGGCTTTGGGCAAGCCCGCGAACACGCCCTCTTGCGTGGTGGTGATGACGCTGGTTTTGCCATGCATCAAGGCTTGCGCCCGCACAATCTTGCCGCCAAAGGCCGCGCCAATGGCTTGATGGCCCAAGCACACGCCCAAAATAGGCAGCTTGCCAGCAAAGTGTTGAATCGCCGCCACCGACACGCCAGCCTCTGCCGGCGAGCAAGGGCCGGGCGAGATGACCAGCAAATCGGGTCTGCGTTCGGTGATGCCTTCGAGCGTGATTTCGTCGTTGCGGTGCACTTCCACGTCTGCGCCCAACTCGCCAAAGTATTGAACCAAGTTGAAGGTGAAGCTGTCGTAGTTATCGACCATGAGCAGTTTGATTTTTTGCATGACGTTCACTCCAGACCTTCTTCGACCAACTCACTTGCGCGCAACAAAGCGCGGGCTTTGTGCTCTGTTTCTTTCCATTCCAACTCAGGCACTGAGTCGGCCACAACGCCTGCTGCGGCTTGCACATACAAGGTGTTGTCTTTGATGATGCCGGTGCGAATCGCAATTGCCACGTCCATGTCGCCTGCAAAACTCAGGTAGCCGCATGCACCGCCGTACACGCCACGTTTGACGGGTTCCAGTTGGTCGATCAATTCCATTGCGTGAACCTTGGGCGCGCCCGTAAGCGTGCCAGCAGGAAACGTGGCCTTGAGCACATCCATATTGCTCATGCCGTCGAGCAACAAGCCTTCGACATTGCTCACGATGTGCATGACGTGGCTGTAGCGCTCAACCACAAACGCCTCGGTCACTTTGACGCTGCCTGTTTTGGCGATGCGGCCAATGTCGTTGCGCGCCAAGTCGATGAGCATGACGTGTTCGGCGCGTTCTTTGGGGTCATTGATGAGTTCATGCTCGGTGGCTTTGTCCACCTCGGGCGTGGCGCCGCGCGGGCGTGTGCCCGCCAAGGGCCGGATGGTGACTTTTTGGCCGTCCGGTGTGGACTCTTGGCGCACCAAAATTTCCGGCGATGCGCCCACCACATGGGCGTCGCCCAAGTTGTAGAAATACATGTAAGGGCTGGGGTTGAGCGAGCGCAAGGCGCGGTAGAGAGACAGCGGGCTGGCCGCAAACGGCTTGTGAATGCGCTGCCCCACTTGCACCTGCATGAAGTCGCCGGCAGCAATGAGGTCTTTGGCGCGATCGACCGCGGCCAAATAATCGGCTTTGGCGAAGCTGCGTTGCGCTTCAAAGCTTTGGCGCGGCTCAATCGCGGGCGCTTGCACGCTGGCTTTGAGTCGAAGCTTCAACTCGGCCAAACGCGCGGTGGCTTTGGCATAGGCTTGCGGTTGCGTGGGGTCGGCATACACCAGAATAGACAGCTTGCCCGAGAGGTTGTCGATGACCGCCAGCTCCTCGGTTTGCAACAACAAGATATCGGGCATACCCAAGGTATCGGGCGGGCAAGAGTGCTCGAGTTTTTTCTCGATGTGGCGCACTGTGTCGTAGCCAAAATAGCCCGCCAAGCCACCACAAAAGCGCGGCAAGCCTTCGCGCAACGCCACTTTGAAGCGCTTTTGGTAAGCCTGCACAAAGTCCAGCGGATTGCCTGCGTGGGTTTCGACCACTTGACCGTCGGTCACCACCTCGGTTTTGGCCTCGGCACCAAAACCGCTGGCACGCAACAAAGTGCGGGCGGGTAAGCCAATGAAGCTATAGCGCCCAAAGCGCTCGCCGCCGACCACCGACTCCAGCAAAAAGCTGTGCGCGCCGTGGTTTTGCACATGGGCGAGTTTGAGGTAGAGCGAGAGCGGGGTTTCCAAATCGGCAAACGCTTGTGCCATCAATGGAATGCGGTTGTAGCCCTGTTGGGCCAAAAGATTGAATTCGTTTTCTGAGATCACGGCGATGAGCCTCCACAGCTCGGCCCCACGGTGCGCGGGGCGTTCATTCAAACAAGTGCTTTGTTGCTTGAGCAAACAAAGCGCGATGCACGCTGAAAAAGCTTCAGTGACCGTGCGTTAAATGTGCGCAGGACGTGGCTGACGCCAGGGCCAAGCTCCCCGGTCGTGACAACCTGTGACTGTGCTGCGGTGAATGAACATAAGTGCTCAGTTTATCAAAGCCAGCGAATCTACCCAAGCATGGGCTTTGACGGCGCGTATGGGCTCGCCGTGGTTGTAGCCGTAGGTGACCAGCACCACGGGGCAGCCTGCGGCGTGGGCGGCTTGGGCGTCGTTGCTGGAATCGCCCACCATCAAGGTTTGGGCGGGCTGTGTGCCCAAAGCCTCGCAGGTTTTGAGCAAGGGCATGGGATCTGGTTTTTTGCGCTCAAAGCTGTCGCCCCCAAACACGTGGCTGAAATAGCCATCTAGCGCCTTGGCTTTGAGCAAGTCTTGTGCAAACGCCAGTGGCTTGTTGGTCAAGCACGCCAAGCGCCAGCCCGCTTGCTGCATATTTTTTAAGCCCTCCAACACGCCCGGATAGACCTGCGAAAACTGACCGTTGAGTTTGGCGTAATGGTGTTGGTAACGCTGCCAAGCAGGCTGATACAACACATCGGCCGTGGTGTTTTGGCAGAGGCGCTTGGCGTTGACCACTTCAGGCAAGGCCAGTTGATGCGCCAGCACCGAGCGA
>CAILCI010000043.1 GCA_903832625.1 uncultured Burkholderiales bacterium
CCATCGCCGCTCGCAACATGGGCGCCAGTGGCGCTTTGATGCCTGCTGGGTTGCCCGCCGGAATATCGCAGCAAGCGGCTTCAAAAAATGCGCGCTTGTACAAGGCGATGGTGCTGAAGGTGTAGCGCGGCAACTCATGGTCTGCGGCGCTTGACTGCGCAAGTTTTGGCAAGTTCAGCGCCAAGCCTTGCGTTGACAAACCGAAATCGCCGTTGGGGTTGTGCTCAGGGTTGGGAACCAACCAAATGTGGGCAAGTTGGTCGCTGGCTTTGAAGCGCTCATAGGCTTGCAAAGAAAACTCAAATTCAGGTGCAAACACATCGCCCGCTGCCACCCAAAACACATCCTCCAAAGCGGGCAAGGCACGCACAATGCCGCCAGCGGTCTCCAAAGCCTCGCCAAAATCAAGGCCTTCCTGCGAGTAACACAAATGCATCGCGGGGCCATGGGCTTGCTCAAACATCGCGCCAAAGTGTTGCGGAATTTGCTCGCCCAACCAAGCGGTGTTGATCACCAAGTGTTGCACGCCACCGCGCCGCAAGGCCTCCATCATCCATTGCATCAAGGGCTTGCCGCGCACGCTGAGTAATGGCTTGGGATGGACGTCGGTCAAAGGACGCATGCGCTCGCCTCGGCCAGCGGCTAGGAGCAGCGCGGTTGCACGTTTGTCTTGAAGGGGTTTGATGGCTGGATACACCAGCTTAGTTTAGCGATGACGAATCGCCAAGCAATCCCACCCCGCTAAAATCTCGCTTTTCCCCAATTCTCACCCCGGAGCCGCCTGACATGGCAAATACACAACAAATGGCCAGCGCAATTCGTGCCTTGGCAATGGACGCTGTTCAACAAGCCAACTCAGGACATCCCGGCGCTCCCATGGGCATGGCCGACATGGCGGTGGCTTTGTGGGGCGAGCATTTGCAGCACAACCCAAAAAATCCGCATTGGTTGAACCGCGACCGTTTTGTGCTCTCCAACGGCCACGGCTCGATGTTGATTTACGCCTTGCTGCACCTCACGGGTTACGACTTGCCCATGAGCGAGTTGAAAAACTTCCGCACCCTGCACAGCAAAACCGCGGGCCATCCCGAGGTGGGCGTCACGCCAGGTGTAGAAACCACGACTGGCCCCTTGGGGCAAGGCATCACCAACGCAGTGGGCATGGCCTTGGCTGAAAAGCTCTTGGGCAGCGAGTTCAACCGCGACGGCCATGACATCGTGAATCACCACACCTATGTATTTTTAGGCGACGGTTGTTTGATGGAGGGCATCAGCCACGAGGCCTGTTCTTTGGCCGGGGCTTGGAAACTCAACAAACTGATTGCGCTGTACGACGACAACGGCATTTCCATCGACGGCCAAGTCGCGCCTTGGTTTGCTGACAACACGCCCGAGCGCTTCAAAGCCTATGGCTGGCAAGTCATCGGCCCCATCGACGGACACGACGCCGCAGCGGTCAGCAAAGCCATCGCCAGCGCCAAACTCAGCGCTGACAAACCCACCCTGATTGTGTGCAAAACCAGCATCGGCAAAGGCAGCCCCAACCGCGCCAACACGGCCAAAGCCCACGGCGAACCCTTGGGCGCGGACGAAATCGGCCTCACCCGCGCAGCCATTGGGTGGAACCACGCGCCGTTTGAAATCCCCAAAGACATTTACGCCGACTGGAACGCTGCCGCCAAAGGCAAAGCGCTTGAAGCCGACTGGAAAACCCGCTTCGCCGCTTACAAAGCCGCGCATCCCGCCTTGGCCAAAGAACTGCTGCGCCGCGTCGCGGGCGAATTGCCCAAAACCTTTGCACAAACTGTGGTGGACACGGTCATTGGCGCCCACACCAAGGCCGAGACCGTGGCCAGCCGCAAAGCCAGCCAATTGGCTTTGGAAGCCTACACCGTTGCATTGCCCGAACTCTTGGGCGGCAGCGCCGACTTGACCGGCTCCAACCTCACCAATACCAAAGCCACGCCCAACTTGCGCTTTGACTTAGCCGGAAATGTCGTGAAAAACGAAGCCGGTGTCGGCGGGCGTCACATCAACTACGGCGTGCGCGAATTTGGCATGGCTGCCATCATGAACGGCGTGGCGCTGCATGGCGGCTTCATTCCTTATGGCGGCACATTCTTGACCTTCAGCGACTACTCACGCAACGCCATCCGCATGGCGGCGTTGATGAAGCAGCGCATCATCCACGTCTTCACCCACGACTCCATTGGCTTGGGCGAAGACGGACCCACGCACCAATCCATCGAACATGCAGCTTCGCTGCGCCTCATCCCCAATTTGGATGTCTGGCGTCCCGCTGATACCGCCGAAACCGCCGTGGCTTGGGCCGTGGCTTTGCAAAACAAGAACAAACCCACCGCTTTGTTGTTGAGCCGCCAAAACCTGCCCTATTTGCCCAAAGGCGATTCGCCAGAGCACAAGAAGGCGGGCGAAATTTCTGGCCTCGACGCCATCAGCAAAGGCGCTTACGTGCTGGCCGAGCCGAGCGAAGTGGGCATGAAGAAAAAGCCACAAGCCGTCATCTTGGCCACTGGCTCAGAAGTGCAACTCGCCCTCAAAGCACAAGCTTTGCTTGCCGAACGCAAAATTGCGGTGCGCGTGGTGTCTGTGCCCAGCACAACGACGTTTGACCGCCAAAGCGCCGACTACAAAGCCGCTGTATTGCCCGCAGGCCTGCCCCGTGTGGCCGTAGAAATGGGCTCGACCGACGGTTGGTGGAAATATGGCGTGAGCGCCGTGGTGGGCATCGACACCTATGGCGAATCAGCGCCTGCGCCCGTGCTGTTCAAACATTTTGGTTTCACGCCTGAGAACGTGGCCGACACCGTGCAAGCTGTGCTTGCGGGTTGAACGATCAATTTTTAACTTCAAAAGGGTATTTTCATGACCATCAAAATCGGTATCAACGGCTTTGGCCGCATTGGGCGCATGGTGTTTCGTGCGGCGTTTCAAAATTTCCAAGACATCGAAGTCGTCGGCATCAACGACTTGTTGGAGCCCGAGTACTTGGCTTACATGCTCAAGTACGACAGCGTGCATGGCCGCTTCAAAGGCGATGTGTCGGTTGAAGGTAACCAGCTGATCGTCAACGGCAAAAAAATTCGCTTGACCCAAGAGCGTGACCCAGCAGCGCTCAAGTGGAACGAAGTCGGCGCCGACGTGGTGGTCGAAGCCACAGGTTTGTTCTTGGACAAAGCTTCGGCAGAAAAACACTTGGCCGCAGGCGCGAAAAAAGTCATGATGTCCGCCCCGTCCAAAGACGACACCCCCATGTTCGTGTTCGGCGTCAACCACGCCACCTACGCTGGTCAAACCATCGTGTCGAACGCCTCGTGCACCACCAATTGCTTGGCACCCGTAGCCAAAGTGTTGAACGACAAATGGGGCATCAAACGCGGTTTGATGACCACGGTTCACGCCGCCACCGCCACCCAAAAAACCGTGGACGGCCCCTCCAACAAAGATTGGCGCGGCGGTCGCGGCATTTTGGAAAACATCATTCCTTCCAGCACAGGTGCCGCCAAAGCCGTGGGCGTGGTGATTCCTGAGTTGAACAAAAAACTCACCGGCATGTCTTTCCGCGTGCCCACCAGCGACGTGTCAGTGGTCGATTTGACCGTTGAGCTCAACAAAGAAGCCACCTACGCCGAAATTTGTGCCGAAATGAAAGCGCAAAGCTTGGGCGCTTTGAAAGGCGTGCTCGGCTACACCGAAGACAAAGTGGTTGCCACTGACTTCCGTGGCGAGCCTTGCACCAGCGTTTTTGACGCCGACGCGGGCATTGCTTTGGACAGCACCTTCGTCAAAATCGTGAGCTGGTATGACAACGAATGGGGTTACTCCAACAAGTGCTTGGAGATGGTTCGCGTGATCGCTAAGTAAGCGTTCATTCAAGCTAACCCTTACTGGCTTGGGCTTGTTGGCAAACTATGCTTTGCCAATGACCCAAGCCAAAGTTTTTTTATACACCCTCGCCGCCATGTTGGCGTTTGCTGGTAACTCGCTACTGTGCCGCATGGCTTTGCGCGGGGAACACATTGACGCCAGAACATTCACCCTGATTCGTATTCTCTCGGGCGCTGTGGTTTTATTTGCATTGCTGCGCCATCGTGGTGACTCATTGCGCGATAACGGCAGTTGGGGTTCTGGCTTGGCTTTGTTTGTTTATGCCGCTGGGTTTTCTTTTGCTTACTTGACGTTGCCCGCTGGTGCGGGTGCTTTGTTGTTGTTCGGCGCGGTACAGGCCAGCATGTTGGGTTATGGTTTGTACAAGGGTGAGCGTCTGCACACTGTGCAATGGTTGGGGCTGTTGCTTGCCTGTGCGGGCTTATTAGTGTTGCTCCTCCCCGGCGCTTCTGCACCGCCTTGGCATGGGGCTGTGTTGATGATCTTCGCCGGTGTGGCTTGGGGCGTCTATTCATTGCGCGGTCGAGGTGTTGCCAATGCCACGGCCAGTACGGCTGGCAACTTTGTGCGAGCTGTGCCGTTTGCCCTTGCTTTGTTCGCCTCGGCACTGACCACGCTTGGATTTGATGCGCAAGGCCTCGCCTTTGCCATAGCTTCTGGTGCTTTGACCTCTGGCATGGGTTATGCCATTTGGTATGGCGTATTGCCGCATTTGCGCGCCACCACGGCTGCCATTGTTCAGCTCTGTGTGCCTGTGATCGCAGCCCTAGGTGCCGTTGTCCTTCTCAACGAAGCGCTTAGCCCACGCTTGGGATTCGCTTCTGTTGCAGTACTGGGTGGAATTGGTTTGGTGATTTATTGGCGCGGGCGCATTTAATTTTTACTATTGATAATTTCTTTTTATTGGTGCATTTTTTGCTTGTTTTGTGTGCATTTTTAAGATTTGCGCTAAAAACGCACCAAAATAAATCAATTTTCCGAGGATTCAACCATGGATGCACACAAACAGGGCGCGGATGCTTTGTTCATTCTTCTAGGAGCCATCATGGTGCTTGCCATGCACGCTGGCTTCGCTTTTCTTGAATTAGGCACAGTTCGCAAGAAAAACCAAGTCAATGCGTTGGTAAAAATTCTGGTCGACTTTTGCATGTCAACCTTGGCTTACTTTGTCATCGGCTACGGCGTGGCTTATGGCGTGAGCTTCATGGTGGGCGCAGACACCTTGGCGCTAAAGAACGGCTACGAACTGGTCAAGTTCTTTTTCTTGCTGACCTTTGCTGCCGCGATTCCGGCCATTATTTCTGGCGGCATTGCCGAGCGAGCCAAGTTTTGGCCTCAATTGATCGCTACGGCTGTGATTGTTGGTTTTGTGTATCCGTTTTTTGAGGGCATTGCTTGGAACCAACATTTTGGCTTTCAGGCTTGGCTCAAGGCGCTCACAGGCGACGAATTTCACGACTTTGCAGGCTCGGTCGTTGTTCATGCTTTGGGGGGCTGGATCGCCCTTCCTGCCGTCTTGTTGATGGGTGCGCGCAGCAATCGCTACCGTAAAGACGGCGCAATATCGGCGCATCCACCCTCAAACATCCCATTTTTGGCCTTGGGTGCTTGGATTTTGATTGTGGGCTGGTTCGGTTTTAATGTGATGAGCGCACAAACTTTGGACAAGATGTCTGGCCTAGTGGCCTTGAACTCTTTGATGGCAATGGTGGGCGGCACTTTGGTCGCGCTGGTGCTGGGCAAAAATGATCCGGGCTTTGTGCACAACGGCCCGCTGGCCGGTTTGGTCGCGGTTTGCGCAGGCTCAGACGTGATGCACCCGATGGGCGCGTTGGTGGTCGGCGGTATTGCGGGTGCTATTTTTGTAGGCATGTTCACACTCACTCAAAACAAATGGCGCATCGATGATGTATTAGGCGTGTGGCCATTACACGGGCTTTGCGGCACTTGGGGTGGGATTGCGGCTGGTATTTTTGGCGCTCAATCTTTGGGTGGGCTAGGCGGCGTGAATTTTTCTGCGCAACTTGCTGGTACATTACTTGCCGTTGCATGGGCATTGGTCAGCGGATTCGTCATCTACGGCGTTCTGAAAATGACAATGGGCTTGCGACTCACCCAAGAGGAAGAATTCGAAGGCGCAGATCTGTCAATCCATAAAATTAGTGGCACTCCCGAGCGCGAATCCACGTGGTAAACCCTAAAGTGTGGTTTTTTTAGCATTTTTTCTTGCTATTAAAGGAAAACTCTTGGTATTTTCTGCGACTTGTGCTCGATAATGGATTAGCTGCAATTTTGACAATTCCGATTTGTAGTGGTTTTTGGTGATCGGTCAGTTTCGCTTCGGGACTCCATCGCTTGTTTTTTGTGTTTTAAGGAGTCCCTTTCATGGGCAATAAACTGTACGTTGGCAATCTGCCATATTCTGTTCGCGATGGCGATCTCGAACAATCGTTCTCCCAATACGGCGTTGTGACCAGCGCTAAAGTCATGATGGAACGTGACACTGGCCGTTCAAAAGGCTTCGGCTTTGTTGAAATGGCGAGCGATCCAGAAGCTCAAGCAGCCATCGAAGGCATGAACGGCGCGCCTTTGGGTGGTCGTAGCCTCGTGGTGAACGAAGCTCGTCCCATGGAGCCACGTCCCCCACGTACGGGCGGCGGCGGTTTCGGTGGTGGCCGTGAAGGCGGCGGCGGTGGCGGCGGTTTCCGTAGCCCTTACGGCGGTGGCCGTGAAGGTGGCGGCGGCGGCGGTGGTCGCGGCGGCTTTGGTGGCGGCCGTGAAGGCGGCGGCGGTCGCGGTGGTTTTGGTGGCGGCGGCTACTAAGCTCTCTCTACCTCAAACAAAAGGCTCCCTCGGGAGCCTTTTTTATTTCTTCGTGCGCGGCACAAGCAAGCCATGCACACGCCCTTGGAGTTGAATTTGCCGACTCAGGTTGTCGTACTCCATGCGGTCAGCGCTGAACTTGTCGCCATCACCGCGCATCAAAACAACCGGCAAATGGGTGCGAATGACCTCTGTATTAGCAAACAAATGCAAAAACTCGCTTTGCAACTCTTGGCTAGGCGAGGCTGAGCCATTGGCCTCTCGCACCACGACTGCTTTTTTGAACAACTGAATTTCTGAACCGTCTGCGTTGACCAAGCCTTTTTCCGCACGCGCGGTGGTCACACGTCCCGCCATGTCGTACGAGCGCACACGGGGTTGAGTGACCTCAACCGTGTCGGTATCTGGAAAATGTCTGCCTTCGACGCCAAATAGCTCACTCTTGAGTCGCCCATCGGTGGCGTAAACGCGCACGGAAAAATCTTTCATGAAATAGTCTGGCGTATGTTTGAGCGCTGGCTCCAACTCGCCCGCGCTCCAAGTGGGTGTGTTGCGCACCAACCAATAACTGGTCAGCGCCATGACACCCATCAAAAAAATAGGAAAGTAAACCGCCAATCGATCCCACGCCAAGCGCAAGCCAAGGGTGAATTTTTTGAGCCCCGTCATGTTTGATAGCCTTTGAGCAAATGGGCGTATTGCCCAGAAGCCACCAACAGCAAATCGCACAAGTCTCGTGCTGCGCCATGTCCACCTTCGCGCAATGTAACCCAGTGTGCGATGGCTTTGACTTCGATGTGTGCATTGCTAGGAGCACAGGCAAAGGCCGCGCGCTGCATCACGGCTATGTCGGGCCAGTCATCACCCATGGCGGCGGCTTGGTGCCAATCTAGCTTGAGGATGTTCAAAATCTCTTGCGCTGCGGGTGCTTTATCTTCGGTGCCGTAGCGCACATGCTCAATTCCCAATGCCAGCAAACGAGCCCGCAATGCAGGGCTGTCGCGCCCAGTGATGACCGCGGGCGTGATGCCCGCTTTTTGCAACATCTTCAGGCCATGTCCGTCCAAGGTTGAAAACCTCTTCAACGCCTCTCCAGATTCTGAAAAGAACAAGCCCCCATCGGTCAATACACCATCAACGTCGAAAAAGACCACGCGCACACCTTGTGCTTGAAGCAGCAGTTCAGGCTCAAAGCGCAATGCAGGATTTGAAATAGCGGTCATCAAATCACCTTCGCACGCAACAAGTCATGGGTGTTGATAGCGCCACACAACTTGTTGTGCGCGTCTACCACCAACACGCTGGTGATACGGTGTTGCTCCATCAAGTCGGCGGCCTCTACGGCCAAAGCATCTTGGCGAACTGTTCTGGGGCTGACGTGCATGACGTCTTGTGCGGTAAGTTGGCGCATGTCCACACCTTTTTCAATGAGGCGTCGCAAATCACCATCGGTGAAGATGCCCAACACTTGGTTGGCATGATTGACAACAGCGGATGCGCCCAAGCCTTTGGCGCTCATCTCGCGCATGAGTTCGCTAAAACTGCTCTCTGGTGAAACAGCTGGCACTGCGTTGCCGCTGCGCATGACATCGCTCACATGGGTGAGCAAGCGCCGCCCAAGTGAGCCGCCAGGATGAGAGCGAGCAAAGTCCTCGGCCTTAAAGCCTCGTGCATCCAACAACACCACGGCCAAAGCGTCGCCCAAGGCCAATTGCGCTGTGGTACTAGCTGTTGGCGCTAGGTTGAGCGGGCAAGCCTCCTTGCTCACACCACTGTTGAGCACGATGTCTGCATGTAAGGCCAAACTCGATTGCAGGCCGCCTGTCATCGCAATCAATGGGACGCCCAAGCGTTTGAGGACGGGCAAGATGGCTGACAACTCGTCGCTTTCGCCGCTGTTGGAGATGGCCAGCACCAAGTCTTGATCGGTCACCATGCCCAAGTCGCCGTGGCTGGCTTCTGCGGGATGGACAAACATTGCAGGCGTTCCAGTGGAAGCCAAGGTCGCTGTGATTTTTCTGCCGACGTGACCGCTCTTGCCCATGCCCATGACCACGACTCGTCCGGAAAGTTTGAGGATCTGCGCCACGGCTTGAACAAAACTACCCGAGAGCTGCTCTTTGAGTTGCAACACCGCCTGCGCTTCGATGTCCAGCGTGTCGTGGGCCAAGGCCAAAATATGTGCGTCGCTCAAAGGCTTTTTCATCATGGGGTGATTTTATAGAGCCACGAAGGCTTACTTACCGATGCAAAAGCTTGAAAAAATAACGCCCAGCAAGTCTTCGTTAGAAAACTCACCGGTGATTTCATTCAACGCGTTTTGAGCCAAGCGTAACTCTTCCGCCAAGAGGTCCAATGCAGGGTTTTTATGATGGAGCATGGCCTGCGCAGTTTGCATGTGTTCGTTCATATGCGTGAGTGCCTGCACATGCCGCTCACGCGCCATGAACAAGCCTTCTGAACCCACCTCTTGCCAACCCACAACGGCCAACAACTTTTGTCGCAATGCCTCCAGCCCCGCGCCAGTTTTGGCCGACAAACTGAGGTGCATTTCTGGGTTGTCGCTGCCGCTTGAAGCGGTCGAAACATCGGCTTTGTTCCATAGATGAAGCACGGGGATGTGGACGCTTAGTTTGTCATGCAACAGGCTCGCAATCTGTGCATCCGCCTTGGCATAAGCTTCATCGTGTTGGCGTGTGAGGTCATGCAAAAAAAGCACTACATCTGCTTGTGCAATCTGTGCCCAAGCACGCGCAATACCTATGCGTTCTACTTCGTCAATTTGCGGGTTGTCACGCAATCCAGCTGTGTCAATCACATGCAATGGAACGCCGGCAATTTGAATGGTTTGTTGCACCACATCGCGTGTTGTGCCGGCAATGGGCGTCACGATAGCCAACTCTGCGCCTGCAAGTGCATTGAGCAAGGAACTTTTGCCCGCGTTGGGTTGTCCAGCAATCACCACTCGAATGCCTTCACGCAACAAGGCGCCTTGTCGGGTGCGCTGCATGATGTGCTGCCATTGCGATTGGAGCCTGTCGAGTTGACCTTGTGCATCCGCTTGCTGCAAAAAGTCGATTTCTTCTTCTGGGAAATCAAGCGTTGCCTCAACCAACATGCGCAAATGAATCACCGCATCTCGCAACGTCATGACCAGTCGTGAGAACTCACCGCTGAGGGAGCGGCTCGCGCTGCGCGCCGCTGCTTCCGTACTCGCATCGATCAAGTCAGCCACGGCCTCTGCTTGCGCAAGATCGAGTTTGTGGTTCAAAAATGCGCGTTGGGTGAACTCACCGGGTTGTGCCAATCTCAGTTGCGGCAATCGTGCAATATTGTTCGCGTCTTTTTGCGCCGCCAGCTCCAAACAACGCGCGACCAGCAATTGCAACACGACGGGGCCGCCATGCGCTTGAAGCTCCAACACATCTTCGCCGCTATAGCTGTGGGGTGCAGCAAAGTAAATAGCAATGACTTGGTCAATCGTTTGCCCCTGCGCATCGCAAATCGGTAAATAAGTGGCTTGTCTAGGTATCAGCGATTTGCCACATAAAAGTGTGGCAAAGTCTTTGAGATGCTTTGCACTGACACGCACAATACCCACGGCGCCGCGTCCGGGCGCCGTTGCAATGGCAATGATGGGGGTTTCGTGCTGAGCAAACAACGAGGTTGCGTCGTTATTTGTTGACGCCCAGTTTCTTGTTGATCACCCACTGCTGACTGATTGACAAGATGTTGTTGGTCAACCAATACAAGACTAAGCCCGCAGGGAAGAAGAAGAACATCACGCTAAAAGCCAGCGGCATGATCCACATCAATTTGGCTTGCATAGGATCGGGCGGCGTGGGATTGAGCCAAGTTTGCAACATGCTGGTCGCAGTCATCAACACGGGCAAGATGTAGAAAGGATCGGGCGCAGAAAGATCTTGAATCCAGCCAATCCATGGCGCATTGCGCATCTCAACGGTGGATAAAAGAACCCAATACAGGGCAATAAACACCGGAATTTGCAGCGCGATTGGCAGGCAACCGCCCATCGGATTGACCTTTTCCTCGCGATAAATTTTCATCATCTCCATTTGCATTTGCTGCGGATTGTCTTTGAGACGTTCGCGCATTTCAGTGATGCGAGGATTGATCGCTTTCATTTTTGCCATGCTACGGTAAGCATGTGCATTCAGCCAGAAAAACGCAGCCTTGAGCAAAACCACCAAAGCCACAATTGACCATCCCCAATTGTTGATGAGCTTGTAGAGTTGGTCCAACAACCAATACAAAGGCTTGGCGAGAATCGTCAACCAGCCATAGTCTTTGACCAGCTCTAGGCCTGGATACAAAGCTTCAAGCTTCTTTTCTTCTTGCGGACCCGCATAGAAAATGGCACTGACCGATTTGGATTCGCCCGTTTTGAGGGTGTCCAATGGCGCAATCAAGGTTGCGCGGTAGCAGCAATCGGGTGTGGTCGCGCCAATGTCCACCGCATCCAAAGAAATATTGCGGTTCAAACCATCGGGCAGCACCCAAGCGCTAACAAAGTAGTGTTGAACCATGGCGATATAGCCATTGTTCGATTGCTTTTCAACATCCACTTTGTTTTTCTTAATGTCTTCAAATTTGATTTTTTCGTATTTTTTGGCTTGGGTATAAACCGCTGGGCCTGTAAAAGTCGAATAAAAAGACGACTCGCCTTGTGGTTTGTTTCCGTCTCGCACCAATTGGAAATAGAGCTGCGGCGTGATGTCTTGACCGCTCTGGTTAACGATCTGATGCGTGACGGCGATGTCATATTCACCCCGTTTGAACGCATAGGTTTTGACCAACTTCACACCGTTGACGGCTTCTGACTCAAAAGAGACCGACAGTTTGTCTTGTCCCTCGACCAAGCTCACCGGACCTGGACGTAAGTTCATCGGTGTTTTGTGCGTTGGCAAAGCTACATTCCCCGCCCCGGAAATCAGCCCAGTTTGCGCTGTGTAAACGCGCTCGTTGGATTCATCCAACAAGACAATGTTTTTGCCAGGATGGTTGTGGTCGGCATGCTTCAAAAACTCAACCCGAGCAATCGTGGCGCCTTGTGCATCAACGCTGATTTTCAGGACATCGGTGGTGATTTCAAACTTGGGCGTTTGCACAGCCGCAGCTTTTTCTTCCACAGGCAAGACACCCGGCTGAGCGTTTGTGCTGACCGCATTGGGCACTTGTGACGCTGCCGTTGTTTTTGCCGCTTCTACTTGACTGGGCGTTTTAGGCGTTGGGAAAAAAGTGGCCTGATGCCCATTAAAAATTTGCCATTGATCCCACAACAGGATCATGGAAAAACCAAAAATCACCCACAAAATGGTGCGACGAATGTCGTTCATGACGATTTCTTTCCGAGTTTGGCTGAAGTCAGCAGAGAAGAAAAAACAGGTTTTTCTAAAGGAACAGGATCATGGCCACCCACACACCAAGGGTGACAGCGGCCAAGACGTTTGAGCGTGAGATAACTACCGTGCAAGGCACCATGCAATTGCAAGGCTTGCAAAGAATAAGCCGAGCAGGTGGGTTCAAATCGGCAAGCCGAACCCAGCCAAGGACTCAGCAGTAAGCGATAAGCTTTGACACAGCGAATCAAAAATAACTGAATCATGATGCTGTGAGTTTCGCAAATAATTGTGTCAGTTCCTGCCTGGCCGCCAATTTCAAGGCCTCAGAAGAAGCGCTGACGTAGTGCTTTGCATCAAATGCCGCACTCAAGCGAACCACGTAGGCGGTCGGAGGCAAGCCGTGCGCAAATGCGCGTGCCACGTTAAAAATTTGTCTTTTCAACAAATTTCGTGTCACCGCTCGCTTAGCCCAGCGTTTGGGCGTCAAAGCACCCAAGACCAAGGTGTTTTGAGAGAGGTTCGAATTGGAAACGTCTTTTGGCTGCCACTGGTGCAACACAAAGTGCGGCGTTCTCCACACCTTGCTGGCTGACATGACGGCCTGAAATTGCGCCCACTGTTCTAAATGTTCCACGAATAAAACCTCGCGGACATCACAGGCAGCAGGCCACAATAATTAGACTGCCAAGCGTTTGCGGCCTTTGGCGCGGCGTGCATTGATCACAGCACGGCCACCACGTGTTTTCATGCGAACCAAAAAACCGTGTGTACGAGCGCGGCGTGTTTTAGAAGGTTGGTAAGTGCGTTTCATGACAAAAATCCCAAAATTTAGACCCCTGTTGATCAGGGAAACCCATGATTATCGCAAATTTTTTGTCATTTCGTCAATGCCTTGATCAACTTGTTCTATTTTCCCTCAAATCCTTTGAGAAATATTCTTTCCCCCTGTGGATAAATTTTTGATAAAGTACGTTTTTGCGAGCCCTCAGGCAAAGCTATCCACAGAACAACTTATATGACAACGGGCTTATCTTCTTCCACCATCGACAGTTTGCCAGACGGCTCAGGCGACGGATTGTGGCAAGCATGCATCGATCAACTGGCTCAAGAATTACCAGAACAACAGTTCAACACCTGGATCAAACCCCTGGTAGCGAACGTCGCCAATGATTTCAGCAAAGTTGTGGTTTGGGTGGGAAACCGCTTCAAACTCGACTGGGTTCGCGCTCAATATGCGGGACGAATTAGCCACATCTTGCAACAAATGTATGGTCAACCCATCCTTTTGGAGTTAGCGATCACTCCCAAAGAAAACCTTGTGAAGCCTAGGTCCGTACCATTTATTCAAGAAATTGAAGCTCTACCCGAAAGCTTTGTTGGGATTGAGGAAAACACACCCAGCGGCCCACGCACGCGGCTCAATACTGCGCTGACTTTTGACAATCTAGTGGAAGGTTCAGCCAACCGCATGGCGCGCGCTGCCGCCACCCATGTGGCGACTATGCCTGGACAACTTTACAACCCGCTCTTTATTTACGGCGGTGTTGGTCTAGGTAAAACCCATTTGATGCATGCTGTGGGTAACCGTCTTTTGGAAGAGAGACCCGAAGCCAAGGTCTTGTACATACACGCAGAACAATTTGTCTCTGATGTGGTTAAAGCCTACCAACGCAAAACCTTTGACGAATTCAAAGACCGTTACCACTCGCTCGATTTGCTCTTGATTGACGATGTTCAATTTTTTGCCAATAAAGAGCGTACCCAAGAAGAGTTTTTCAACGCCTTTGAAGCTTTGCTCGCCAAAAAGTCGCACATTGTGATGACCAGCGATACCTATCCAAAGGGCTTGACAGACATTCACGAACGTCTGGTTTCTCGCTTTGACGCAGGGTTGACTGTGGCTATTGAGCCACCAGAGCTTGAGATGCGGGTCGCGATTTTGATCAGTAAAGCCCGCCATGAAGGCGCAGAAATGCCCGAAGAAGTGGCTTTTTTCGTTGCTAAAAACGTGCGGTCTAACGTGCGCGAACTCGAAGGAGCGCTACGCAAAATCTTGGCTTATTCGCGCTTCAACCAAAAAGAAATATCGATCCAGTTGGCGCGCGACGCCCTGCGCGATTTGCTATCGATTCAAAATCGCCAAATTTCGGTTGAAAACATTCAAAAAACAGTGGCCGACTACTACAAAATCAAAGTGGCGGACATGTATTCAAAGAAGCGCCCGGCCTCCATTGCACGTCCGCGTCAAATCGCCATGTATCTTGCCAAAGAGCTGACACAAAAGAGCTTGCCCGAGATTGGCGAGTTGTTTGGTGGGCGCGATCACACCACGGTCTTACACGCAGTTCGCAAAATTTCCGCTGAAAGGCAGCAATTGAGCGAGCTGAACCAACAGCTCCACGTTTTGGAGCAAACCCTCAAAGGCTAAAACAACTCACGCATAACTCTGTGGATGGTTTTTGAACAACACATGAGTTATCCACAACCGAATGAATGAATGAAAAGTTATCCAGTTTTGACGGACACCACAAAAGCGCAGTTGTCACCATCTTTGAGAGCAACGCAAGTGCTTGAAAAAAAAGAGGAAAATACAGTTTTCCACAGATGTGCTCGGTGCCTATCTACTACTACTAATCTAAATTAAGGAATCAAGAGGAAGACATGATCGTATTCAAAGCAACGCAAGACAAGGTTTTGTCGGTACTGCAATCTGTGGCTGGCATCGTGGAGAGGCGTCATACATTGCCCATCTTGGCCAATGTGTTGATTCGCAAAACAGGTAGCTCTTTGCAACTGACCACCAGCGATTTAGAAATTCAAATTCGCACCAATGCAGAACTCGATGGTGACCCCGGTAATTTTTCAACCACCGTGGGCGCTCGCAAGCTGATCGACATTTTGAAAACCATGCCTTCGGATCAAACAGTGAGCTTGGAATCGAGTCAAAACAAGTTGATTTTGAAAGGTGGCAAGAGCCGCTTTACTTTGCAAAGCTTGCCAGCAGAAGACTTCCCCTTGGTGCAAGAAGCACCTAGCTTCGGCCCTTCGTTCAGCATTCCGCAAAAGACGCTCAAAGAATTGCTCAATCAAGTGTCTTTTGCGATGGCCGTACATGACATTCGCTACTACCTCAACGGCATTTTGTTTGTCGCAGAAGGTCAGCAGCTGAGTTTGGTCGCTACCGACGGGCATCGCTTGGCTTTTGCCTCGGCTACTTTGGATGTGGAAGTGCCACGCCAAGAAGTGATCTTGCCGCGTAAAACCGTACTTGAAATGCAGCGTTTGTTGAGCGACAAAGAAGGTGCGATTGAAATGCAATTTGCATCCAATCAAGCCAAGTTCAGTTTTGAAGGAATGGAATTCGTCACCAAATTGGTTGAAGGAAAATTCCCCGATTACAACCGCGTCATTCCCAAAAATCACCAAAACTCGATCATCTTGGGGCGTACCGCTTTGTTGGCTACCTTGCAACGCACAGCGATTTTGACCAGTGAAAAATTCAAAGGCGTGCGTTTGAACATCGATCCAGGCAGTTTGCGTGTTGCGTCCAGCAATGCCGAACAAGAAGAAGCCAGCGATGAACTCGAAATCGATTACAGCGGTGACGCGATTGAAATTGGTTTTAACGTCACTTATTTGATCGATGTTTTGACCAATATGAGCCAAGACATGGTGCAGGTCGATTTGGCCGATTCCAACAGCTCCGCTTTGATCACCATTCCTGAAAATACCAATTTCAAGTATGTTGTGATGCCCATGCGCATCTAATGCTTTTCACTTTTTGACAGCGCGGGGCACCTGAGCCTCGCACACCTTGACTCGTTATGACAGAACCAATTCAAAGCACCGACAACAACCCACCCGCACAAGAAGGCTATGGTGAGGGCTCGATTCAAATTTTGGAAGGCTTAGAAGCCGTTCGCAAGCGCCCTGGCATGTACATCGGTGATACGTCAGACGGTACAGGCTTGCACCATTTGGTGTTCGAAGTCGTGGATAACTCGATTGACGAAGCTTTGGCCGGTCATTGCGACGACATTGTGGTGACGATTCATTCAGACAATTCCATCAGCGTGACCGACAACGGCCGTGGCATTCCCACGGGCGTGAAGATGGACGACAAACATGAACCCAAGCGCAGCGCGGCTGAGATTGCCCTTACCGAATTGCACGCGGGTGGCAAGTTCAACCAGAACAGTTACAAGGTGTCTGGTGGTTTGCACGGAGTGGGTGTGTCGTGTGTGAATGCGTTGTCCAAATCTTTGCGCTTGGTGGTGAGACGCGAAGGCAAAGTGCATGTTTTGGAATTTGCCAAAGGCTTTGTGCAAAATCGCTTGCTGGAAACTGTGAATGGTGTTGAAGTTTCACCCATGCGCGTGATTGGCGACACTGAAAAACGCGGTACTGAAGTGCACTTCTTGCCTGACGTTGACATCTTTACTCAGAACAATGATTTTCATTATGAGATTTTGAGCAAGCGTCTGCGCGAACTTAGCTTTTTGAACAACGGTGTGCGCATTCGTTTGCTCGATGAACGCACTGGCAAAGAGGATGACTTCTCAGGTGCAGGTGGTGTCAAAGGCTTTGTGGACTTCATCAACTCCGGTAAAAAAGTGTTGCATCCCAATGCGTTTTATGCCGAAGGCGAACGTGCTGCTGAAACCTATGGCGGTATTCCTGGCACCAACATTGGTGTGGAAGTGGCCATGCAGTGGAACGATGGCTACAACGAGAGTGTGCTGTGTTTTACCAACAATATTCCACAACGTGATGGTGGCACTCACTTGACCGGTTTGCGTGCAGCCATGACGCGTGTGATCAACAAATACATTGAAGAACACGAATTCGCTAAAAAGGCCAAGGTTGAAGTGACCGGTGACGACATGCGCGAAGGTCTGTGTTGTGTGTTGTCGGTCAAAGTGCCTGAGCCCAAGTTCAGCAGCCAAACCAAAGATAAGTTGGTGTCGAGTGAAGTCCGTGCGCCGGTCGAAGACATCGTTGCTAAAACGCTGACCGATTATTTGCAAGAACGTCCCAATGACGCCAAGATCATTTGCGGCAAGATTGTGGATGCTGCGCGTGCGCGCGAAGCTGCGCGCAAAGCCCGAGAAATGACACGCCGCAAAGGCGTGCTCGACGGCATGGGTTTGCCCGGAAAATTGGCCGATTGTCAAGAAAAAGACCCCGCTCTGTGTGAAATCTACATCGTGGAGGGTGACTCCGCCGGTGGATCAGCCAAACAAGGGCGCGATCGCAAATTCCAAGCCATCTTGCCTTTGCGCGGCAAAATTTTGAACGTCGAAAAAGCACGTTACGAAAAGTTGCTCACCAGCAATGAAATTTTGACGCTCATCACCGCTTTGGGAACGGGCATTGGCAAAGCCAGTGCAGAGTCTGGCAAAGCTGCGACGGACGACTTCAACGTGGACAAGCTGCGCTATCACCGCATCATCATCATGACCGACGCGGACGTGGATGGTGCGCACATTCGCACTTTGTTGCTGACCTTCTTTTATCGCCAAATGCCTGAGTTGGTTGAGCGTGGCCATATCTACATTGCGCAGCCGCCTTTGTACAAAGTCAAAGCCGGCAAAGAAGAGCTCTACCTCAAAGATGCTTCAGCGCTGGACGGCTTCTTGTTGCGCATTGCTTTGAAAGAAGCCAGTGTGACGACTGGTGGCGACAGCCCGCAAACCTTGAGTGGTGATACCTTGGCTGAATTGGCACGCAAACACCAATTGGCCGAAGCGGTGATTGCCCGCTTGAGTGGTTTCATGGACGCCGAAGCCTTGCGCGCCATGGCCGATGGCGTGTCGGTCAATTTGGATACCTTGGCCGAAGCCGAAGCTTCGGCTGTGGCGATGCAAGCCAAGCTACGCGAATTGGGCAGCGGCTCCGAAGCATCGGGAGAATTTGATGTACGCACCGACAAACCGATTTTGCGCATCAGCCGCCGCCACCATGGCAACGTCAAAAGCAGTGTCATCACGCAAGACTTTGTCCACGGCGCCGATTACGCGGCCTTGGCTGAAGCCGCGCAAACCTTCCGTGGTTTGTTGAATGAAGGTTCACGCGTGCAACGTGGCGAGGGCGAACGTGCCAAGGAAGAAAAAGTCAGCGACTTCCGTCAAGCTATGAAGTGGTTGATTGCGCAAGCTGAAAACGCGACCGCACGTCAGCGCTACAAAGGCTTGGGTGAAATGAACCCAGCCCAGCTGTGGGAAACCACCATGGACCCACAAGTGCGTCGTTTGTTGCGTGTGCAAATTGACGATGCGATTGAAGCTGATCGGGTCTTCACCATGTTGATGGGCGACGAGGTCGAGCCTCGCCGCGATTTCATTGAGACCAACGCCTTGCGCGCGGCCAATATTGATATTTGAGTTTTTAGCGTCTGCTCTTAGCGCCGATGAAACGGCCTCGGCAGACTCTCTGCATCAAATACCTTTTGCTGTTCTGGTGTGAGTTGGTTGTAAAAAACCAGCGTTGCTTCGCTCATTTGTTTCAAGTGCGCCTGCATAGTTTGTTGGCGTGCTTCATGGGCAGCCGTCATTTTCTCAATGCGTTCTGGTGTGTTGAGCTTTTCTAAATCTTCTCTTTTAATCAGCTCAAACTCTGGTTTTTCCAGCGGCCTTACAGCGGCCGAAAATGCCTGCCAAGCAGGCTCTTGAGTAGGTGTTAAACGCAGCTTGGCTTTGACGTTTTGGTGATGTTTTTCCCACTGAG
>CAILCI010000044.1 GCA_903832625.1 uncultured Burkholderiales bacterium
GAGGTCAGGCCATGAAGCAACTCGGCTTTACCTTGATTGAAGTATTGGTCGCGCTCGCCATCATGGCCTTGACTCTGTCGGTGGGCGTGAAAGTCAGCGGCGCCTTGACACACAACGCGCAACGACAAGCCGATGCGCTGTTGGCGCAACTGTGTGCGGACAACGCGATTGAGCAATTGCGGTTGTCCCAACAAATGCCAGGCGTTGGCGACAGCCACATAGCTTGCCGTCAAGCGAGCCGCGACTTTGATGTGCTGATGCGCGTGCGCACCACGCCCAATCCATCGTTTAGACGCATTGATGCTCAAGTGTTTGATGGCACAACCCCCATTTTGCGCACCACGTCTGTGATGGGGAGGTATTGAGATGAAACAACGCGGCTTGACGCTGATTGAGTTGTTGATTGCCATTTCCTTGATGGCCGTTTTATCGCTTTTGGGATGGCGCGGCTTGGACACGATGTTGCGCTCCAAGGACACGACTCAGCAATACAGCCAGTCCATCTCCAGCGTGCAAACCAGCTTGGCGCAGTGGCGCTGGGATCTGAATGCGATGCAAGTGGTCGGCGGCATCAACGATGCCGGACTGGCGTGGGATGGTCGCGTGCTGCGCATGATTCGCCGCACCAGCGTCCAAACCAGCAACGCGCAAGAGGCCGGACTTTGCGTGGTGGCTTGGACTTTGCGCATCAACGCCAGCACAGGCAAGGGCGAATGGGTGCGCTGGCAATCACAGCCCATGAACGACATAGCCTCGCTTCAACAAGCGTGGAATATCGCCACCCAATGGGGACAAGGCGCTCAGACCAACACCAGCAACGAGACTGTGCTCATTCCCATCGATGAATGGCAAATTTATTACCTCCGCTCCAACGCTTGGAGCAATCCGCTTTCAAGTGCGGACCCTACGTCCAGCGGTTCTGGCAGCATCAGCCCACCCGATGCGGTACGTCTGAGCATTGATTTGCCCAGCGCTGCCCTCTTGCATGGCCGCTTAACGCTGGACTGGTCGCGACCCAACTTCAGCAACACCAAATCATGAACCAAAAGGCATCTACTCGACAACGCGGCGCAGCCTTGCTGATGGCGATGCTGATGGTGGCCCTGGTCGCCACTTTTGCCGCTGCCGCCATGTGGCAGCAATGGCGGGGCATTGAAATTGAAAGCACCGAAAGACAGGCCGCACAAGCGCGATGGTTGTTGGTGGGGGCGCTGGATTGGTCGCGCGTAGTGTTGCGCGAAGACGCCCGCAGCGACGCCAGCTCAGGCGGCACGGACAACCTGTCTGAGCCTTGGTCCATTCCTTTGCAAGAAGCCAAACTCTCAACCTTTATTGCGGCTTTGCCAGACGGAGTGAGCCAAGGCGACGAAGACAGTTTGGCGCAGCAAGTGTATTTGTCAGGGCAAATCAGCGACTTGCAGGCGCGACTCAACATCACCAATTTGTACAAAAATAAAAGTATTGATCTGTCCTATTTACAAACATTTCGACGCTTGTTTTCGGCGCTGGGTTTGCCCGATCAAGAGCTTCAAAGCCTTGTCCAAGGTTTGGTGAGCTCTCAGCTCCAAAACCCACGCGCCGCGCCCATGCCCCAGCGCTTATCGCAACTGGCTTGGTGGGGCTTGAGTGCGCAAACCATCCGAAAAATAACGCCCTATGTCACCCTCTTGCCAGTGGCGACGCCGATCAATGTCAACACGGCCAGCGCCTTGGTTTTGTATGCCTTCATACCCAATGTTTCAATGGCCGATGCCCAACAGCTGGTGCGTCTGCGTGAAAACGCGCCTTGGCCTGACTTGAATGCATTCACCAAAGCCTTGGGCAAAAACACCACCACACTGGGGCTGGATCAAGCCAGCGTCAACACCCGCTATTTTGAAGCGCTAGGACGCCTGCGCATGCCCCAGCTCACCCTGTTAGAGCGCTCGGTTTTACAACGCGACAACACCAACCTCAAAGTTTTGTGGCGCGACTCGGGGTACTGGGCTGATTTTTAATACGAAAATACAAGACCTCCTCACAAGGAACTCGTCAACATGCTGGTCATCGCCCTTCCCCATCAAAGCAGCCAAGCGCAGCTCGGATACAGCCACGTCTTCTCAGATGGCTTCAAGGCGTTGCGCACAGGGCAGGCAGCCGCCAGCGTCTTGTCCAAACACAGCGGCAGTGTGGTCGGTGTGATCCCGGTCACGCGCATGTCTTGGTTGACGATCGATCTGCCTCCCATGGGAAAAACCTCGCGCCTGAACGCGGTTGTGCACAGCCTGTTGGAAGATCGCTTGCTCGACGAGACGGCTCAACTCCACATTGTTTTGCCGCCCACGGTGAGCACACAAGGAGGCCGCGTTGTGGTGGCGGTTTGCGATAAAGCTTGGTTGCGCGAGGTCCTCGCGCCTTTGCAGGCTGCAGGCATTCGGGTGCAACGCTTGGTGTCTGAGCTTTGCCCTAGCGAGCCATCGCAGCTGCATGTGATGGGGACACCTCAGCAATCTTTGAGTGTTCTCACCCATGCCCAAGGGGTAACGCTTTTGCCCCCTCATCCCGAGCAGTGGAGCGGCTTAGGTGTCAACCTGGAATCGCTGCCAGCGATTTACGCCGAACCCGCCATGACCGAACGCGTGCAAAGTTTGCTGCAGCAAGAGCCGCGCCTAGAAACGTCCGCCCAACGCTGGATTGCGGCAAGTCAATCGGCATGGGATTTGGCCCAAGGCGAATGGGCGCAAGGCCGGGCTCAGCGCCTCTTGCGCGATATCCAAAAGCTCACTCAGGACTTTGTGCACGCGCCTGCTTGGCGTCCCATTCGTTGGGGTGCGGGCATATTGCTGCTGGTTCAACTGCTGGGACTCAATGTCTTGGCTTGGCATGAAAACAAGTTGACTCAAGAGCGCCAACAGCAGCTCAAAGAAGTGCTCATCAGCACTTTTCCAAACATTCATTTGGTGGTGGATGCGCCGCTACAAATGAAGCGTGAAACCGCCAAACTACAACAAAGCGTTGGAGCGATCACGGGTCATGATTTGGAATTCATGCTCAACGCCTTGGCCTCTGGACTGCCCGAAAGCGCTGCCTTGACAAATTTCGACTACAGCGCCGGCAGCTTAAAAATCAAAGATTTACGGCTCTCCAACTTGCAGCAGCTCAGCCTACAAAAAGCGCTTCAAGCCAAACACCTACAACTCGAACGCAGTCCGGATGGCGCTTGGTTGGTTCAATCTGGAGTCGCCCCATGACGCCTCAGCAACGCTGGCAACAACTCTCGGCACGTGAGCAGCGAGGACTTAGCGTTTTGGCTGTCTTGCTCACCTGCCTATTCATTTGGTTTGTGGGTATTGCGCCGGCCTGGCAGGCCATGACGCGAGCACAAACCGAACAACAACATATTGCTGATCAACTCAACGACATGCAAAGCCTCAAGGCGCAGGTTGCGGCATTGCGTCAACAAACGCCTTTGTCTTTGGACGATTCTTGGCGTGTTTTGCAAAGCCTCAGCAGCAGCGAAAAAAATCGTTTTCTCATCACCCGCCAAGCGGACAAAGCCTTGGTGCAAGTCAAAAATGCACCGCCTCAAGCTCTCTCCGCTTGGCTTGTGAATGCCAGAACGCAAGCGCAATCAACGCCCGACGAAGCGCACTTGACACAAGATGAAGGCCAATGGAGCGGCAGCTTGATCATGCGACTGCCCCATTGATCATGAAAACCATGCCTACTCAACCCAAAATGCATCTCTACCTTGCGGTGGTACTGGGCGCTTTGGCAGCTTTGATCAGCCAAGCGCCAGCGCGCTGGGTTGCCTATGCGATTGTCCAAGCTAGCCACAAAACAGTGCTCCTGAAAGATCCACAAGGCACGATTTGGCAAGGCTCGGCGCAGGCTGTGTTGGCGGGCGGCGCAGACAATTCCAATTCAATGACCACCTTGCCTTCTCGGCTGCAATGGACGTTTGCGCCCAGCTTGACGCAATGGCGTTTGAGCTTGCAGCTGAGTTTGCACAGCGCTTGCTGTACCCCCAGCCCTTTGGTGCTGCACCTCACGCCAAGCTTGAGCGAGCTAAAAATCAGTGTTGACAACCATCGCTCCGAATGGCCCGCGCAATGGCTGGTGGGCTTGGGCGCGCCGTGGAACACCATCCAACCTCAGGGAACGCTTGTGCTGCAAACCCAAGACTTTGC
>CAILCI010000045.1 GCA_903832625.1 uncultured Burkholderiales bacterium
ACCGACAGAGTCAAGGCCATGATGGCGAGCGCGACCAATACTTCAATCAAGGTAAAGCCGAGTTGCTTCATGGCCTGACCTCGAACCCGCTCAGGCCATCGCTGGTTATTTGCAAACGTGTCGGCGACTTGCCTGAGTCGATGCTCAAATCGATGCTGATGGGAGAAAGCAATGGCTCGGGGCCTAAGACAACACGGCCATCGGGCGAATTGGTTTGCGCGACCAAGCCTGTGCTGTACCACGTGATTTGCAAAGGGGCGTCGTTTTTTTGAGCCGTTGTGGGCTCTATCACATAGCCATTGCCTTGCACCCGCCATACCCAAACAACGCCGCTGGTTCGCGAGGCGCTGCGCTTGGCTTCGAGTTGAGCCGTGAGGCGCTGCGCGTCTCTTTGCAACAAATCCGCCTGCGTGTCTCGAACCGACAAAGTCACGCTCACAGCCGCGATCGCAATGATGACCAGCACCACCAATAACTCGATCAAGGTAAAGCCGCGTTGTGGTTGCATTCAAAGGCGCTGGTGTTGGGACGTTATTGCCATGAGCCGATGTCGGCGTTTTTGCCCTCGCCACCGACTTGGCCGTCAGCGCCTAGCGACATGACATCAATCTCGCCTCTGACGCCAGGATTGAGGTATTGGTAGGCGTTGCCCCAAGGGTCGCGGGGTAATTTGTCGATGTAGGGCTTCCAGTTGCTCGCTGCGGGACCCGTCGTGGGCGCTGCGATCAAGGCTTGCAAACCTTGCTCGGCGCTGGGATAGCGCGAATTGTCCAATCGGTAGAGTTTGAGCGATTGCATCAAATTGTTGATGTCGGTGCGAGCCGCAATGGCTCGTGCGTCCTCTGCTCGGTTGAGCACATTGGGCACGATCAGCGCGGCCAAAATGCCAATGATGGCCAACACCACCATGAGCTCAATCAAGGTAAAACCTCGTTGAGCAAGACGTTTGGGGAGAGGAGAAAAGTATTGGGTTTTCATGCCCTGAATGATAATAGGAGGATGTTGCACCGATTTGGCTTTGTTTTGTCCTCCATTCGCTGGGTTCGAGCTCTGGGGTTTTTACTCTGGGGCGCGGTGGCCTTTAGCGGAGTGACTTGGGGCTTGAAATGGCTCGCGCTTGACACCGAGCCTGCGCTGGTGTCTGACGCGGCGCTGGAGCAAGTGGTTCTTGATGAGTCAAGGGTGACGCGTGTTTTAGGCGGAGGTGTCAAAGCACAAGAGCCCGTGCAAGCGCCAGAGATTGACCCCGCCACTCGCTTTCAATTGGTAGGCGTCATCAACCCAGAAAACACCCAAGGCGTGGCGCTGATCTCGGTCGATGGTCAGCCCGCCAAGCCATTTCGCGTGGGCAAACAAGTCGCTGATGGTTATGTGCTGCAAAGCACCCAAGCACGCCGCGTGAGCTTGGGCGAGAGCATGAGCTCAGGCAGAGCATTCATGCTTGAGTTGCAGTCCAACAAATAACTCAGCTGCGCAAAAACAAGCGATACGCCGGATTGTGGGTTTCTTCCACAAACGGATAGCCCAAGTCTTTCAAGAACTTGTCAAAGGCTTTGTTGTCGGTTTTGGGGACTTGTAGACCCATCAAAATGCGGCCATAGTCCGCGCCTTGGTTTCGGTAATGAAACAGACTGATGTTCCAGCCTGGGCGCATGGCGAGCAAAAACTTCATCAACGCACCTGGGCGCTCGGGAAACTCAAAGCGCAGCAACCGTTCTTCATGCGCCAGTGCCGAATGTCCGCCCACCATGTGGCGCAAATGCTCTTTGGCCAATTCGTCGTGGGTCAGATCAATTGCCTCAAAGCCGTTTTTGCTGAAGTAGCTGGCAATTTTTTTGCTCTCGCCTTTGACGCCCGTGGTCACGCCCAAAAACACATGGGCTTGAGCCGAGTCGCTCATGCGGTAGTTGAACTCGGTGACTTGGCGCGGCGTTTTGCTGCCGCCCAAGCTGGGCAAGGCGCCAATCAGTTCGCAAAAACCGCGCAAGCTGCCCGGCTGCTCGGGAATGGTCACGGCCAGCAAGGCTTCGCGCTCTTCGCCCACTTCGGCGCGTTCGGCCACAAAGCGCAGGCGGTCAAAGTTCATGTTGGCGCCGCACAAAATCGCGGCATAGTGTTCGCCTTTGGTTTTGTGCGTGGCCACGTATTGTTTGATGGCTGCCACCGCCAATGCGCCTGCGGGCTCCACAATGCTGCGCGTGTCGACAAACACATCTTTGATGGCAGCGCACACCGCGTCGGTGTCCACCGTCATGAACTCGTCCACCAAGTCGCGCGAGATGCGGAAGGTTTCTTCGCCCACCAGCTTGACCGCTGTGCCGTCCGAAAACAAACCGACATCGCTCAACTCCACGCGCTTGCCCTTGGCCACCGACTGCATCATGGCCGAGGAGTCGTCCATTTGCACGCCAATCACTTTGATTTCGGGTTTGACGGCCTTGATGTAATTGGCCACGCCTGAAATCAGTCCACCCCCGCCAATGGCCACAAACACGGCGTCGAGTTGGTGAATGTTCAGGCCTTGAAGCTGACGCAGCATTTCCATGGCGACCGTGCCTTGTCCGGCAATCACATCGGGGTCGTCAAACGGATGCACAAAGGTCATGCCGTTTTTCTTTTCCAAGGTGAGCGCGTGTTGGTGCGCGTCGGAATAGCTGTC
>CAILCI010000046.1 GCA_903832625.1 uncultured Burkholderiales bacterium
GCTGTGCAGCTTGGGCAAGACCATGCGGTTGAGCGGTCGCGTGGTGCGTTGGCGCAGTTGCGCGTCGGACCAAGTCAAACCGTCCAACAACACCTTGGCCAAACCGACAAACTGCAAGCTGATGTGTTGGTAGGTGTTGTAGGGCACCGGCGCGTTGATGAAACTCCCACGGTACAGACCTTCTTGCGTGTGCGGCGTAAAACCCACCCGCACCCGCGCGCCGCAGGCATACGACAGCAAAGCGCTGATGCGCGAAAACAGTTCGCAGTCAATCACGCCGTCCAAACGCAAGCCGCGCAAAGTGCGCGTTGTGCGCCACAAATCGCCCAGTAATGAGAACAATGACGCATCGTTGATGGAATGCAAATGCGCCTCGGGCACAAAACCCATCAAGCGCATGACCGATTGGTTTTTCTTGAGCTGCAACACATGCAACTCGGCCTGCGGATGCTGCGCTTTGAGCGTGTCAAACATGGCTTTGGCCAGCACGACAGAGCCCATTTCAGACAGCAAAATGATCAAAATACGTGGCGTCACATGGGCAGACTTGGCTGCGCCCAAGCCCATTGAGCGCAACATGCCTACCCACAGCGACACCAGCGCGCACAGGACTTGGCCGACCCAACGGTCGATGGCGCGTTGTGTGGAAATTTTCATGGAGGCGATTATCCCATTGCCGTTTTTGTTGTCTTTTTGACTGGTTGGATAATGAGGCCATGAACCAACTCGACGCCCTCAAACAACTCACCACCGTCGTGGCCGACACTGGCGACTTCAAGCAACTCGCCCAGTTTCAACCCCAAGACGCCACCACCAATCCGTCGCTCATCTTGAAGGCGGTGCAAAAGCCCGAATACCTGCCCTTGCTCAAAGCCACCGTGGCCGCGCACGGCGCAGAGCCGATGGACTTGCAAATTGACCGCCTGCTGGTGCGCTTTGGCCAAGAAATTTTGGCCACCATCCCCGGGCGCGTGTCCACCGAAGTCGATGCCCGCCTGAGCTTTGACACCGCGGCCACCGTGGCCCGCGCCAAGCGCATCATGGCTTTGTACGAGGCCGAAGGCGTGCCGCGCGAACGCGTGCTCATCAAAATTGCTTCGACGTGGGAAGGCATACAAGCGGCCGCCGAGTTGCAGCGCGAAGGCATTCGCTGCAACCTGACGTTGTTGTTCGCGTTTTGCCAAGCGGTGGCCTGCGGCGACGCCCAAGTGCAACTCATCTCGCCCTTTGTGGGACGTATTTACGACTGGTACAAAAAGTCGGCGGGCGCAGCGTGGGTGGAGGCCGACAACGCCTTGTCCAACGACCCCGGCGTGAAGTCTGTGGCGGCCATTTACAACCACTACAAACGCCACGGCATTGCCACCGAGGTGATGGGCGCGAGTTTTCGCAATGTTGGGCAAATCACCGCGCTGGCGGGCTGCGACTTGCTGACCATCAGCCCCGACTTGCTGGCGCAATTGGCCGCAAGCGATGCACCGTTGAATCGCGCGTTGGACGCCAAAGCCGCTGCGTCCTTGGATTTGCCAGCAATGCATTTTGACGAAGCCTCTTTCCGCTATGCCTTGAACGAGGACGCAATGGCGACTGAAAAACTGGCCGAGGGAATTCGGGCGTTTTGCGTTGATGCGGTCAAGTTGGAAGCCTTGATGCGTTGAGGCTTGCGCTCGCACGCCCCGATCGCGGAGGCAAAGCCGCTGGCTCATCTTCGCTTCGCTCAGAAAATCGCTCATCGGCTTTGCCTCCGCGATCGGGGCTGAGGAATCGTTAGCGCAAACAACTTCGGCGGTGAATTCTTTCGTCCCCCAAAAAGAAACGGGAAGGGTTGGGGCAGTTGGCGACTTTCTGGCGCGCAGCGACAGTGAGCCAATTGCCCCAACCCTTCCCGTTTCGGAGCAGGCAAAAAGCAAAGCAAGAAGAAACGAAAAAGCCCCACAAGGCGCGAACCTTGCGGGGCTTTTTTGGGGCTGGGTGAGGGCGCAAACCCTCAGTCCAAGCAACCGGGCAATTACATGCCCATGCCGCCCATGCCACCCATACCGCTCATGTCAGGCATACCGCCGCCAGCAGATTCCTCTTTTGGCGCTTCGGACACCATGCACTCGGTCGTCAACATCAAGCTAGCCACAGACGCTGCGTTTTGCAAAGCAGTGCGTGTCACTTTGGTGGGGTCCAAGATACCCATTTCGATCATGTCGCCATAAGTGTCATTGGCAGCGTTGAAGCCGTAGTTGCCTTTGCCAGCCAACACAGCGTTCACCACCACAGAGGGTTCGCCACCGGCGTTGTAGACGATTTCGCGCAAAGGTGCTTCGATGGCTTTCAACACCAGCTTGATGCCAGCGTCTTGGTCAGCGTTGTCGCCTTTGATCGTGCCAGCCGCTTGACGTGCGCGCAACAGAGCCACGCCGCCGCCAGCCACAATGCCTTCTTCCACAGCAGCGCGGGTCGCGTGCAGGGCGTCTTCGACGCGGGCTTTTTTCTCTTTCATTTCGACTTCGGTGGCTGCGCCCACTTTGATCACGGCAACACCGCCAGCCAATTTGGCCACGCGCTCTTGCAGTTTTTCGCGGTCGTAGTCAGAAGTGGCTTCTTCGATTTGCACGCGCACTTGTTTGACGCGGGCTTCGATGTCAGCAGCTGCACCAGCGCCGTCGATGATGGTGGTGTTTTCTTTGCCCACTTCGATGCGTTTGGCTTGGCCCAAATCGGCCAAAGTCACTTTTTCCAAGGTCAGGCCGACTTCTTCGGCAATCACTTTGCCGCCAGTCAAGATGGCGATGTCTTCCAACATGGCTTTGCGACGGTCACCAAAGCCAGGGGCTTTGACGGCCACAACTTTCAAGATGCCACGGATGGTGTTGACCACCAAAGTTGCCAAGGCTTCGCCTTCGACGTCTTCGGCAATGATCAACAAAGGACGGCCAGCTTTGGCAACGGCTTCCAGGGTAGGCAACAAGTCGCGGATGTTGCTGATTTTTTTGTCAAACAACAACACAAAGGGGTTGTCCAACAAAGCCGCTTGTTTTTCGGGGTTGTTGATGAAGTAGGGTGACAAATAGCCACGGTCAAACTGCATGCCTTCGACCACGTCGAGTTCGTTGTTCAGCGATTTGCCGTCTTCCACGGTGATCACGCCTTCTTTACCCACTTTGTCCATCGCGTTGGCAATGATTTCGCCAATGCTGTGGTCGCTGTTGGCAGAGATAGAGCCGACTTGGGCAATTTCTTTGCTGGTGGTGGTGGCTTTGGTGGCTTTTTTCAGCTCTTCGATCAAGGCAGTCACTGCTTTGTCGATGCCGCGTTTCAAGTCCATGGGGTTCATGCCGGCGGCCACGTATTTCATGCCTTCGCGCACGATGGCTTGAGCCAACACGGTGGCGGTGGTGGTGCCGTCGCCTGCGTTGTCAGAGGTTTTGGAAGCAACTTCCTTGACCATCTGTGCGCCCATGTTTTGCAATTTGTCTTTGAGTTCGATCTCTTTGGCCACGGACACGCCGTCTTTGGTCACGGTGGGGGCGCCAAATGAGCGCTCCAACACCACGTTGCGACCTTTGGGACCCAAAGTCACTTTGACCGCGTTGGCCAAAATGTTCACGCCTTCAACCATGCGTGCGCGGGCTTCGCCGCCGAAAATTACGTCTTTTGCTGCCATTTTGTGTAGCTCCTAAAAATGTCTAATTAACCAACAACCGCGAACAGGTCGTCTTCTTTCATGACCAACAGCTCATCACCGTCGATCTTGACGGTTTGGCCGCTGTACTTGCCGAACAACACGCGGTCGCCGACTTTGACGCTCAAGGCTTTGGTTTCGCCTTTGTCGTTGGTTTTGCCTGGGCCCACGGCCAGCACTTCACCTTGATCGGGTTTTTCGGCTGCGGCGTCAGGAATGACGATGCCCGAAGCAGTTGTGGTTTCGCTGTCAATGCGCTTGACGATCACACGATCGGCGAGAGGACGAAGTTTCATTGCATCTCCAAATGATGAACAAGGGTTGAAAAAAGCGGAGGCAACCGAGAGTTGTTAGCACTCAGTTGTCTTGAGTGCTAATGATAAGGGTTTTTGTGACAACTTCAAGACTTGGGGGGTGAAAGTCTTTTGGGTTGATTATCAATCTGCGATACCTTTGTATTAGATTCCCGGTGTCCGTCGGGCAAATAAAGCGTAGTGATGAAGACGCAAGCTCCAGCACAGAGCCGCGTATTTCAAAGGCTTGGGTGTTGCCTTGTCATGCAAGGCGGCTAAAGCATTGACAATCACACACATCAAGTTTTAACGCCTCATGCGCATGACCAGCCAAAACCTGCGTGAACTCACGCAACATTTCCGCGACTTGGGTCGCTTAGAGGCCATCTACCTGCGCCCCGATCGAGCCGTCCCCGTCGTTTCAAGCCAAGAGGCCTATGCAGAAGTTGGGCGCGGGCTGATCGGTGACCGCAGATCGGCCAGATCACGCCTGGGCGATGCCGCGCAAAAGCGCGAAATCACGCTCCTACAAGCTGAACACTTACCCGCCATTGCCGCATGGATGGGATCTCCCAGCTTAGATGCCAGTCGCTTGCGCCGCAACTTGGTCATTTCAGGCCTCAACTTGCTCGCCATGCGTGCTTTGTGGAAAGACGTGAGCTTGCAGTGGTGCATAGGCGAGGAGGTGATTCTCCAGGTTACTGGCAGCTGCGACCCTTGTTCACGCATGGAAACTGAGCTGGGTCACGGCGGCTACAACGCCATGCGGGGACACGGCGGCGTGACTGCGCGTTTGATCTCGGGTGGTAGCTTGCGCGTGGGAGACGCGGTGCGTTTGAGGGTCTGCGCTTGATTCAAAAATGCTCTTTAGATGTTTCAGTAATAAACAACCAATAACTCTGTAGTTCCTATTTGAAGCCTGTGCTTTCAGAATCCGTCCATTGCAAAAACGGTTTCAAGGAAAACACAATGATTCAACGTCAAAAATTCATCAAAGCCATTGCGGTTGCGGCCTTGCTCGTGGCCAGCGGCGTCGCTTCAGCCCAGTCAGCCATCAGCTTGCTCAACGTCTCTTACGACCCGACCCGCGAGCTGTACGTCGAATACAACACCGCCTTTGCCAAGTTTTGGAAAGACAAAACGGGTCAAGACGTGAGCATCAAACAGTCGCACGGTGGTTCGGGCAAGCAAGCACGTTCCGTCATCGACGGGATTGATGCCGATGTGGTGACACTGGGTTTGGCAGGCGACATTGACGCTTTGTACCAACACGGTGGCCTCGTGCCCAAAGACTGGCAAAAACGCTTGCCGCACAACAGCGCACCTTACACATCAACCATTGTGTTGGTGGTGCGCCAAGGCAATCCCAAGGGCATCAAAGATTGGGACGATTTGGTCAAGCCCGGCATTCAAGTCATCACACCCAATCCCAAAACATCGGGTGGCGCACGCTGGAATTATTTAGCCGCTTGGGAATTCGCCAAACGCAAATACGGCAGCGACGCAAAAGCCAAAGATTTCGTCAAAGCCCTGTACAAAAACGTGCCTGTGCTCGACACCGGCGCACGTGGCTCATCCGTCACCTTTGCACAACGCGGGCAGGGCGATGTGTTTATTTCATGGGAAAACGAAGCCTATTTGCTGGACAAAGAGTTTGGCAACAAGGTTGACATTGTGTATCCCTCCATCAGCATCTTGGCGCAGCCGCCCGTGAGCGTGGTCGATAAAAACGTGGATCGCAAAGGCACGCGCAAAGTGGCAGAGGCCTATTTGCAATACCTCTACAGCGACGAAGGCCAAGACATTGCTGGCAAAAACTTCTACCGCCCCATCTCAGAAAAAGCCCAAGCCAAGTACGCTAAACAATTGCCCAAATTGCCTTTGTTCACCATCGAACAAGCCTTTGGCGGCTGGGAGAAAGCCGACAAAGACCACTTTGCAGACGGCGGCAGTTTTGATCAAATTTATTTGAGCAAGTGAATTTTTTGATTCAATAGTCGTTTCAAAAAATGGTGGCCACGCCACTGGTGTTCAAATCTAGCCTTTGTGCGTCGAGTCCTCACACTTTGGAAATGCAATCTGTATGAAAAAACATCTCTTGGTCTGCGTTGTGTTTGCGATCAGCGGCTTGGCCGCCACATCGGCCAGTGCTCAAACTTTGCTCAATGCCTCTTATGACGT
This sequence comes from uncultured Burkholderiales bacterium, assembly GCA_903832625.1. Classification (GTDB taxonomy): domain Bacteria; phylum Pseudomonadota; class Gammaproteobacteria; order Burkholderiales; family Burkholderiaceae_C; genus Limnohabitans. The sequence goes on from CAILCI010000046.1 coordinate 6,148, forward strand.
GGCGCGTGAGTTCTACAAAGACTACAACGCCGCCTTTGTGGTGCACTACAAAAAAACCACGGGCAAAGACGTCAAAATCGACCAAGCCCATGGCGGATCGAGCGCGCAAGCGCGTGCGGTGTTTGATGGCTTAGAAGCCGATGTGGTGACGATGAACACCACCACAGACATTGAATTTTTAGCCAGCAACGGCGTGGTGGCCAAAGATTGGGCGAAGAAGTTTCCCAACAACGCCGCGCCCACCAGCTCCACCATGTTGTTTTTGACGCGCAATGGCAACCCCAAGGGCATCAAAGATTGGGACGACCTCATCAAGCCTGGCGTGCAAGTCATCATCGTCAACCCCAAAACAGGCGGCAATGGCCGCATGGCGTATTTGGCTGCGTGGGCGTATGCCCGCAAAAAAGGCCAAACCGATGCTCAAGCCGCAGAGTTTGTGGGCAAGCTGTTCAAGAACGTGCCCATTCTTGCCAAAGGCGGACGCGACGCAACCACCATCTTTTTGCAACGCAATATTGGCGACGTGTTGGTGACGTTTGAGTCCGAAGTCGTCTCAGTTGACCGCGAGTTTGGCGAAGGCAAGGTTGACGCTGTGCTGCCCTCGGTCAGCATCATTGCTGATAACCCCGTGGCAGTCGTGGAGCGCACGGTGGCTAAAAAAGGCACGGGCGAATTGGCCAAGGCTTATCTTGATTATTTGTATTCCGACGAAGCCCAAGAAATTGCGGCCAAGCACGCGCTGCGCCCACGCAGCCCCGCCTTGCTGAAAAAATACGCCAGCACGTTCAAGCCCATTCAGTTGGTGCCTGTGAGCGAATATTTTGGCTCGCTGAGTGAGGCGCAAAAAGTGCATTTCAACGACGGTGGTCAGTTCGACAAAATTTATACGGTGAAGTAACGCTATGGCCTTGTTTTCTCTGACGCGCAGTCGCAAACCTGCGCGTGTGTTGCCCGGCTTCAACATCACGCTGGGGTTCACGCTCACGTATTTGAGTTTGATTGTGTTGATTCCCTTGTCTGCGCTGGTCTTCAAAACCTTCACCCTCACTTGGGAACAGTTTTGGGCCGCCGTGACTGGCCCGCGTGTGTTGGCCTCTTACCAATTGACGTTTGGCGCGTCGCTGATTGCGGCGTTGGTCAATGTGGTGTTTGGTTTGCTCATTGCGTGGGTGTTGGTGCGCTACAACTTTTTTGGCAAAAAAGTGGTGGATGCTTTGGTGGACTTGCCCTTTGCCTTACCCACCGCTGTGGCAGGCATTTCGCTGACCGCGTTGTTGGCTGGAAACGGCTGGATTGGACAGTACTTGGAGCCGCTGGGCATCAAGCTCGCGTTCAACCCCAATGGCGTGGTCATTGCGCTGATTTTCATTGGCTTGCCTTTTGTGGTGCGCACCGTGCAGCCGGTGTTGGAAGACACCGAAAAAGAACTCGAAGAAGCCGCGACGTGCCTGGGTGCCACGCGCTGGCAAACCTTTAGCCGCGTCATTTTCCCGAGCATTGCGCCTGCGCTGCTGACGGGCTTTGCCATGGCTTTTGCGCGAGCAATTGGCGAATACGGCTCTGTTATTTTCATTGCAGGCAATGTGCCGCTGGTGTCTGAAATCACGCCGCTCATCATTGTGGGCAAGTTGGAGCAATATGACTACGCCGGTGCTACGGCGGTGGCGGTGGTCATGTTGGTCATTTCGTTTTGTTTGTTGCTGGTCATCAATGCCTTGCAGGCTTGGCAACGCCGTCGCACAGGAGCACCCGCATGAGTGTGACCACCACCGAGCGCCCTTGGGTGCGCTATAGCCTGACCGCTGTGGCCTTGGTTTTTATGGTGTTGTTTTTGATCTTGCCGCTGGCCGCGGTATTTACCGAGGCTTTGCGCAAAGGCGTCGACACCTATTGGCAAGCGCTGCAAGAGCCAGACGCTTTATCCGCCATTCGCTTGACTTTTTTTACGGCGCTGATTGCTGTGCCGCTGAATTTGGTGTTTGGCGTGGCTGCTGCGTGGGCGATTGCCAAGTATGAATTCACCGGCAAAGCTTTTTTAACCACCTTGGTGGACTTGCCGTTTTCGGTCTCGCCTGTGGTGGCGGGGCTCATTTATGTGCTGATGTTTGGCGCACAAGGCTGGTTTGGCCCGTGGTTGCA
>CAILCI010000047.1 GCA_903832625.1 uncultured Burkholderiales bacterium
GGAAACTCGTTTCAAGATGAGATCTGCCGGGGCCTTGAGCCCCCTAAAGAGTCGTTCAAGACCAGGACGTTGATAGGTCAGGTGTGGAAGCGCAGTAATGCGTTAAGCTAACTGATACTAATTGCTCGTGCGGCTTGACCCTATAACTTTGATTCAGACCTCCTCACAGAGAGTCTTCAATCAAGGAAGTTATGCCAAGTTGACGCATTCAAAAACCAGTCGCAAGACTACAAGCTAATTCCAAACTCTATGAATTCGTTGGGTTGACCTCAAAAGCAACTCAACAACCAGTTATGCCTGATGACCATAGCAAGTTGGTACCACTCCTTCCCATCCCGAACAGGACAGTGAAACGACTTAGCGCCGATGATAGTGCGGGTTCCCGTGTGAAAGTAGGACATCGTCAGGCTGTTATAAGTGAAAAAGCCACTCCAGTCATGGAGTGGCTTTTTTTTATGCCTAAACAGCCGTTCAATTGATAACTCTCCAACTATTTGTTGATGATTGCCTCGTCTTCAATTGCAAGAGCGTTGCTGCTTTGTAGTTGTTCAAGCAACATGTTCAGCCAATGATCAAAAGACATGCTCGGCCAATGCTTGGTTTGCAGCAAATGAAGGTAACTTGTGTTTCTCGCCCAAGCTTTAAAAATGCTTGTTGGGCAGGTTTGAAGTTCCAGTAGCTTGAATTTAAGCAAAACTTTGGCGGCATAGAGTGCGTGTTTTTGTGGCGCTTCTTTGAAATAATTTAGACGCTTGTATGCGCGTTTGAGCGCGTCATCAACTTCGCAAAAAATTGACCCATGGCCAGGAATGACCAGTCGTGCATCAAGTGATTGGATGAAATTTAAGGTGGATTCAACCTCGTCAAATGCGTCGACTCCCTCGATTTCAGGAAACACCACCCCAAAACCGTTTTCCCAAAGCGCATCGGCGGAAATCAAAATACCGTGCGATTGGTTGAAAAACATAACGGAATGTGGATCGTGACCAGGCGCTGCGAGGATGTCCCAGCGCAAATTGGCCGCCACAAATGAGTCGCCAATATCTAATGCGCCGTGCGCGATGTAAGGTGGGCAATTTTGCCCAGTAGGCTCGTAGCTCAGAAGCACAGGATCCCAGCTAAACACGTGCTGACTGTTGCCGGGAGGGACAAAGATCTTGAGTTCAGGATAGTGTTGTTGTAGCGCTGCATTTCCACCGCAGTGATCACTGTGTAGATGCGTGTTGACCAGCCTACTAAGTGAGCGTTCGCCAAGATGAGCGCGAACAAGTGAGATGGTTTGTGCGCTGTGGCTAAAGTAGCCTGAGTCAACCAATAAGCTTTGTTCGTCGTCCTCTAACAAAATGTTGTTAGAGGACAGCCATCCGCGCTCAAAAAGAGTGATTCCAGATGGCAGAGAAGTCATAGATTATTTGCTGTTTCTAAGTTCACGCCGTAAAACTTTACCAACATTGGTTTTTGGCAATTCATCGCGGAATTCGATGTATTTAGGCATTTTGTAGCCAGTGAGGTTTTGGCGGCAATAGCGTTCAATATCATCTTCTGTCAAAGTGACATCAGAACGAACGACAAAAATCTTGATGGCTTCACCTTGTTTTTCATCTGGAATTCCGACGGCAGCACATTCCACGACACCTGGACAAAGTGAAATAACATTTTCCAGTTCATTGGGGAACACGTTGAAACCGCTGACCAAAATCATGTCTTTCTTGCGATCAACAATTCGGGTATAGCCTTCTGCATCCATGATGCCGATGTCTCCGGTGCGCATAAACCCATCGGGGGTGAAAACTTTGGCGGTTTCTTCAGGCTGCATGTAATACCCGGTCATCACATTGGGGCCTTTGATGCAAATTTCACCCGACTCACCAATGGGAAGGCTGTCGCCCGCGTCGTTCTTGATGGCTATTTCAATGCTCGGTAAGGGCAGACCAATGTTGCCGCTGAAATGGTTGGCGATCACCGGATTGTTTGTGCCGATCGCGCAGGTTTCGCTCATGCCCCAGCCTTCGATCATGGTTGAGCCCGTAACTTCTTGCCATTTTTTGGCAGTACCAGCAGAAGCTGCCATGCCCCCGGCTTGCGATACACATAAGCTTGAAAAATCGAGAGTTTTGAACTGCGGGTTAAGTAACAAGGCGTTGAATAAGGTGTTGACTGCCGGCAATAAATGGAATGGACGTTTTTTGAGAACTTCCACAAACTTTGGAATATCACGTGGGTTGGGAATGAGCGTCATGTGCGCACCCCAGCGCATGGTGAGAAAACACAGCGTTAGCGCAAAAATGTGATAAAGCGGGAGAGCCGCAATGCAGTTGATTTTGTTGACGTGTCCAACGCGCACGACAGCTGGCGAAAACCAGGTGTCTGCTTGCAAAATAGCAGCCACGATGTTCCCATGGGTCAGAACCGCGCCTTTGGAGAGCCCGGTTGTGCCGCCTGTGTATTGCAAAAATGCGATGGAATCGGGGGTGAGCGAAGCGGCTTTGAGTTGGAGAGATTTTCCGCTGGATAACGCATTTTTGAAGGAAACAACCTTGCGCGATTGACCGTTGGCATTGGTGAGTGGAATTTTGAAGGCAGGCACCATGCGCGCCAAATGACGCACCGCGAAGGTAATCCAATGGCCGTAGAGTCCCCCCAGCATATCGCCCATGGAGGCAACCACCACGTTGTCGATGGCGGTGTCTTGGATGGCGTCTTGCAGCGTGTGGGCGAAGTTCTCCAAAATAACAATGGTGGTCGCGCCTGAGTCTTTGAGTTGGTGTTGTAGTTCTCGTGCCGTGTAGAGGGGGTTGACGTTCACGCACACAAAACCTGCCCGCAAAACCCCCGCCATGGTGGTGGCAAATTGGGGGATATTGGGCAACATGATGGCCACCCGAGAGCCCTCGGGCAAATTAAGGCTTTGCAACCACGCGCCAAAGGCGGACGAAGCTTCATCGAGCTCGCCATAGCTCATCCATCGCTCCAGGCAAACGGAAAAAGGGGCGCTTGCGTTCTTTTTGAAAGAATCTTCCAGCAAATGGACAACAGAGCGGTATTGCTCGGGATGTATATCGTGGGGTACGCCTGCAGGGTAAGCATTCAGCCAAGGTTTGTTCATGTCTAACGGTCTCCGAAAAGCTCGATTCTGCATGGAATGGGCATAAAACTCATCCGTATTCACCCCGATTGAGAAAATGAAAGTAAGCAATCAGCAAGAATCAGGGAAAACCCGTATAATTTCGATCAATGACACTGCTCACACTTGCAGCACGTTCCACAATGAAAGGCGCTCGCCAGGTTTTACGCTGGTCGGGTGTGCCTTTCAATGCTGTGCGTTCGGAGACGGTCTTGGTTCCCATTTGTCCGCTTGATCCAACGCATTTGCCGGCTTTGACGCAGCATTTGTTGTCATTGGGGGAGCACGACCGGTATTTGCGATTCGGCTATGCCGCGACCGATGAACAAATCATCCGTTATCTCCAAGGTTTGGACTTTGAGCGTGACGAAATTTATGGCATCTTCAACCGCGATTTAGAAGTGATTGCCATGGCACATTTGGCCATCATGAAAGGCGAGGGCAAACAGCCGAGCGCTGAATTCGGGGTGTCCGTGTGCGTCAGTGCGCGCGGGCGAGGCTATGGCGGACGTTTGTTTGAGCGGGCGGTGATGCATGCGCGCAATCAAAAAATATCGCTCATCTACATCCATGCCTTGAGCGAAAACGCACCCATGATTCGCATTGCCCGCAAAAGCGGCGCCACTTTGGAGCGTGACGGCTCGGAGACAGAGGCCTATTTGCGTTTGCCAAAACGCACTTTGGAGAGTCGTTTGAGCGAAGTGGTGTCAGACCAGTTTGCGCAGGTCAATTACAACGTCAAGGAAGACAGCAAACGCTTTTGGGACTTTTTGGCGCAGGTGCAAGAAATTCGCCAAGGTGTTCGCAAGGCGCGGCATCAATCGGCGGAGTAAACGCCAGTTCCAACTGTCATGCGCGTAGGCTATCCTTAGGGCTTCGATTTATGTGGCAATACGCCGATTGGCCGTGACAGACCCTCTCCCTCGTTCAAAGCAGATGAAAGATTCCCGCAGTTACTGGAAGCGACTGCAAGAATTCATCCACCCCGGCCCCGACTCGCGTGAAGAGTTGCTGGGCACGCTCTCAGAAGCAGAAGACAACCACGTCATCGATGCAGAAATTCGCGTCATGCTCGAAGGTGTTTTGCGCATGGCCGATTTGACGGCTGGCAACGTGATGGTGGCCGCGGCTCGGATGGATTTGATCGATCTCAATGCAAGCATTGATGACACCTTGAACCAAGTCATTGACACACGGCACTCACGCTTTCCGGTGTTTGAGGGCGAGCGGGACAATTTGGTGGGTATTTTGTTGGCCAAAGACTTGCTCAAGCTCCAGCGCGCCCCGGCTTTGAATTTGCGCACCTTGCTGCGCCCGCCAGTCTTTATCCCCGAGAGCAAAGGCCTCAATGATGTGTTGCGCGACTTTCGCAACAACCGCAATCACATGGCCTTGGTGGTTGATGAGTTTGGCCGCGTGGCGGGTTTGATCACGATTGAAGATGTGTTGGAGCAAATCGTCGGCGACATCGAAGACGAGTTCGACGAAGACCAAGAAGCGGGCGATGTGTTTGCGCTAGCAGATAAAACGTATCGGGTCAGCGGTGATAGCTCGCTTGAGCGCGTGATCGAGGCTTTTGAGTTGGACGAAACGGTGTTTGCCAACCTGTTTGATTCGGACAATAAATTTGACACCATTGGCGGCCTCATTGCGCATGCCATGGGCCATGTGCCAAGGCGCGGTGAGTATTACGAATTGGCCGGGCTGCGCTTTACCGTGCAGCACACCCGCGGTGGCGCGGTCAAATGGTTCAAAGTGAATGTGCCGGCTGAAAACGTGCCCACGATCGCGAGCCAAAACAAGCCATGAAACAACTGCGCTGCTTGCTGATGCTGACGGTGCTGGGATGTTTGCAAGCGGCTTCTATGGCATGGCCTATCGCCGGCGACGCCTATGGGCAGCCCCAAGCTTGGTTGCAATTGGCAAGCTTGAGCGGTTTTGCTTATTTTTTAGACCGAAGCCCGAGTTATCAAGAGGCGTTTGTTCGAAGCTGGGTTTTTGCGAGCGCTTGGTTGATTGGGTCTACGTGGTGGCTGTTTATTGCATTGCATGTTTATGGTGGCTTGGCCTCGGTTTTGGCCGTGTTGGCTGTGGGGCTCTTGGGCAGCGGGCTTGCGCTGCTGTACGGTTTGGCTGGGCTGGTGTTTCATCGCTATGCCAAAGCAGGTGCGCCAAGGATCGCGCGTGGCTTGGTGTTTGCGTCAGCTTGGGTATTGGCAGAGTGGGCGCGCGGGACGTTGTGGACGGGCTTTCCGTGGGCTGCCGCAGGTTATGCGCATGTGGATGGCGTACTGCGACATTGGGCGCCTTGGGTGGGCGTGTATGGTTTGAGTGCGTTATCTGCCGCTTTGTCTATGTGGTTGGCTGCACAGCAACAAGAGCGTGTGTTTCGGCCGGTTGCCTACAAAGTCACGTTGTCAGTCTTTGTGATGTGCGTTGCAACTTGGGCTTGGTGGACATCGCCGAGCCAGCAATCTGGAGAAGAATCGAACAAGTTCCTCAGCGTGGCCTTGGTGCAAGGCAATGTGGCGCAAGACTTGAAGTTTGGCGCAGGCGCGCAACAAGCCTTGGCAAACTATCGCACGGCCTTGTTGTCCACGACGGCAGACTTGGTGGTGACGCCGGAGACGGCAATTGCTTACTTCCCGCACCAACTTCCTGTCAATTATTGGCAAGACATTCGTCAACGGTTTGCGCACGGCGAGCAAGCAGCTTTGGTGGGCATTCCGCTGTTGGGCGAGGATCAAAAAATCTACACCAACTCGGCGCTTGGGCTGCTGCCTGGCACCGCCAATTATCAATACGATAAACACCATTTGGTGCCGTTTGGTGAATTTGTGCCACCCATGTTTCGATGGTTTTTGGATTTGATGAATATTCCGCTCGGTGATTTCACTCCCGGTGGCTTGATTCAGCCCAGCATGATGTGGCGTGGTGAGCGCATCGCGCCCAATATTTGTTTTGAGGACTTGTTCGGCGAAGAGTTGGCGCAAAGGTTTGGCGACCCAGCCAATGCGCCCACCCTCATGGTCAATATGAGCAATATCGCTTGGTTTGGTGACTCCATTGCTATTGAACAGCATTTGAATATTTCGCGTATGAGGGCACTGGAGCTGCACCGCCCCATGCTCAGAGCCACCAACACTGGCGCAACCGCTGTGATTGATGCACAAGGCCAATTGGTGGCGCGCCTGCCAAGCGGCGTGCAAGACACCCTGATCGCACAAGTGCGGGGCGTCGATGAGCCGCCCACGCCCTATGCGCAATGGGTCTGCGCTTATGGATTGTGGCCGTTGGTGTTGTTGGCATTGGGCACATTGTTAGGGGTTTCTTGGCAGCTCTATTTAGCCCGCCACGGCCAACGCCGTTTCGCGCCGTAAAATCGAAGGTTTGCGGGCGTCTTGACCCGCTCATCTTTGGGCTGGCTTTGAGCTGGCTGGGCAACTATGCTGACCTTTCAACAAATCATTCTCAAACTCCAGTCGTATTGGGCAGAGCAAGGCTGCGCTTTGTTGCAGCCCATTGACATGGAAGTCGGTGCAGGCACTTCGCACACCGCGACGTTTTTACGTGCCTTGGGGCCGGAGCCTTGGAAGGCCGCTTATGTGCAGCCCAGCCGTCGCCCCAAAGATGGCCGTTACGGCGAAAACCCGAACCGCTTGCAGCATTACTACCAATACCAAGTGGTGTTGAAACCCGCGCCCAGCAACATCTTGGAGTTGTATCTGGGCTCGCTGGAAGCGCTGGGCTTTGACCTCAAGAAAAACGACATCCGCTTTGTCGAAGACGATTGGGAAAATCCAACCTTGGGCGCTTGGGGCTTGGGCTGGGAGGTCTGGCTCAACGGCATGGAGGTGACGCAGTTCACCTATTTCCAACAAGTCGGTGGCATTGACTGCAAACCCATCACGGGCGAGATCACCTATGGTTTGGAGCGATTGGCCATGTATTTGCAAGGCGTGGACAACGTCTACAACTTGCAATGGACCGACGGCCTGACTTACGGCGATGTCTACAAACAAAACGAAGTCGAGCAATCGACCTACAACTTTGAGCACAGCGATGCCGAGTTTTTGTTCACCGCCTTTGGCGCGCACGAAAAGCAAGCCCAGCATTTGATGGGCGCACATTTGGCGCTGCCCGCTTACGAACAAGTGCTCAAAGCCGCGCACACCTTCAACTTGCTCGATGCGCGTGGTGCCATCAGCGTGACCGAGCGCGCCGCCTACATTGGCCGCATTCGCAACTTGGCACGCGCTGTGGCGCAAAGCTATTACGAGAGCCGCGAACGCTTGGGCTTTCCGATGGCGCCGCGCGAATGGGTCGCACAAATCAGCAAAAAAGCAGCGTGAGAGACGCCTAAAAATGACAACTCAAAACCTTCTCGTCGAACTGTTTGTGGAAGAACTGCCACCCAAGGTGTTGCAGAAATTGGGCGATGCTTTCGCGGGCGTGTTGCTGGAACAACTCAAAGCACAAGGCTTGGCCACGGCGGCGTCGGTGGTGACGGCTTATGCCTCGCCGCGCCGATTGGCGGCGCACATCACGGCAGTGGTGGCACAAGCGGCTGACAAAGCGGTGCAACAAAAACTCATGCCGGTGGCCGTGGGTTTGGACGCCAGCGGCAACGCCACACCCGCGTTGCTCAAAAAATTGCAAGCGCTGGGCGCGAGCGCCGAGGCGGTGCCGCAACTCAAACGCCTGCCCGATGGCAAAGCCGAAGCCCTGTTTTACGACAGCGTGGTCACGGGCGCGAGCTTGCAACAAGGGTTGCAAAAAGCCTTGGACGAGGCCATTGCCAAGCTGCCCATTCCCAAGGTGATGAGCTACCAGTTAGAAACCGATTGCGAGCTGCCGGGCTGGAGCAGCGTGAACTTTGTACGCCCCGCGCACAGCTTGGTGGCCTTGCATGGCGCAAAGGTGGTGAATGTGAAAGCCTTGGGCTTGACGGCAGGCTGCAGCACCCAAGGCCATCGCTTTGAAGCCAAGGTCTCGCCTGTGGTGTTCGCCCATGCCGACGACTACGCCAGCCAACTGGCAAAAGACGGCGCAGTGATTGCCAGCTTTGTGGAACGTCGCGCCGAGATTGCGCGTCAGTTGCAAGCCGCGGCGGCCAAGGTTGGCGGCGGCGTGACAGCCATTGACGATGCAGCGCTGTTGGACGAAGTGACGGCCTTGGTCGAGCGCCCCAATGTGTTGGTGTGTGAATTTGAAACACAATTCTTGGACGTGCCGCAAGAGTGCCTCATCTTGACCATGAAGGCCAACCAAAAATACTTCCCGCTGCTTGACGCTTCGGGCAAGTTGACGCACCAGTTTTTGGTGGTCAGCAACATCTCGCCAGACGATGCGTCTGCAGTGATTGGCGGCAACGAGCGCGTGGTGCGCCCGCGCTTGGCCGACGCCAAATTTTTCTTCGACCAAGACCGCAAAAAAACCTTGGCGTCTCGCGTAGAGGGATTGGGCAAGGTGGTCTATCACAACAAGCTGGGCACGCAGGGTGAACGCACCCAGCGGGTTCGCGCCATTGCCAAGGGCATCGCCCAATGGCTGCCGCAAGCCAAAGACGCCAGCTTCGTGCAAGCCGTCGATACCGCCGCGCACTTGGCCAAAACCGATTTGCTGACCGACATGGTGGGCGAATTCCCCGAACTCCAAGGCATCATGGGCGGCTACTATGCGCGCCATGACGGCTTGGGTGACGCCGTGGCGCACGCGATTGAAGACCATTACAAACCGCGTTTTGCTGGCGACACGCTGCCGCGCAACGAGGTGGGCTTGGTGGTTGCTTTGGCCGACAAACTCGAAACCTTGGTCGGCATGTTTGGCATTGGCAATGTGCCGACGGGCGACAAAGACCCGTTTGCATTGCGCCGTCATGCTTTGGGCGTGGTGCGCATGTTGAGTGACGCGCATGTGAGTCTCGACTTGTCCGCCTTGTTGGCGCAAGCCGTGCCTGTTTTTGGCGACAAGATCGCCGACCCGCAGGCCACTTTGGCGGCGTTGTCGTCCTTCATTTACGACCGCTTGAGCGGCAGTCTGCGCGAGCAAGGCTACAGCGCGCAAGAGGTCGAAGCCGTGTTGGCCTTGCAGCCCCAGCGTTTGGGCGATGTGTCCAAACGACTCGAAGCCGTGCGCGCCTTCGCGGCCTTGCCCGAAGCGGCGGCGCTGGCCGCTGCCAACAAACGCATTGGCAACATCTTGAAAAAGGCGGGCGAGGTGCAAGCCTTGGTCAAGTCCGAATTGTTGCAAGAAGCCGCAGAACAAGCACTCTACGCCCAGATGCAAGGCATTGCGCCCCAAGCGGATGCCTTGTTTGACGCGGGCGACTACACCGCATCGCTGCAAACGCTGGCCGCTTTGCGCGGCGCGGTGGACGCCTTCTTTGACGGCGTGATGGTCAATGCCGAAGACGTCAATTTGCGCAACAACCGACTCGGCTTGCTCAAAACGCTGCACATCGCCATGAACCGTGTGGCCGATTTGTCTTGCCTTGCCGCCTAAGATCGCACCATGCAAACCAAACTCGTCATCCTCGACCGCGACGGCACCATCAATGTGGACCGCGACGACTACGTCAAAAGTGCCGACGAATGGCAGCCCTTGCCCGGCGCTTTAGAAGCCATTGCGCGGCTCAACCATGCCGGTTGGCATGTGGTGGTGGCGAGCAACCAATCGGGTTTGGGGCGCGGCTTGTTTGATGTGGCGGCGCTCAACGCCATGCACACCAAAATGCACAAGCTCTTGGCCAGCGCGGGCGGGCGCGTGGACGCGATTTTTTATTGCCCACACAGCCCCGACGAAACCTGCGGCTGCCGCAAACCCGCATCGGGTTTGTTTGAGCAAATTGGCGAGCGCTACAGCATGGACTTGAAGGGCGTGCCCGCCGTGGGCGACAGCCTGCGTGATTTGCAAGCCGGTGCGGCAGTCGGCTGCGCTTCGCATTTGGTGTTGACGGGCAAAGGCGCGGCGTTTCGCGACCAAGCCCTGTCGGCAGATTTCCCCAAAGACACCCATGTACACACCGACCTGACGGCCTTTGTGGAATGGTTGCTCAACGAACCCTTGCCCAGAACTGGAGCCAGCGCATGATGGCCTTTTTGCGTTCTTGCCTGCACATGGCCTTCATGGTGGTGACCATCATTCCTTATGCGTTTGCGGTGGTGGGCGCGTCACTGCTGGGCTGCAAAAGCGCGGTGGTCTATGGCGTGGCGCAGCGTTGGTTGAGCTTGAGCATTGCCAGCGCGCGCGTCATCATGGGCGTGCGCTACCAAATTCAGGGCTTTGAGAATTTGCCTTTGGGCGAGAAAAGCCCGGCAATTTTGTTGGTCAAACACCAGTCCACCTACGAGACGTTTTTGATGCCCGCCATCATGCCGCACCCGCTGGCCTATGTGTTCAAACGCGAGTTGCTGCATGTGCCGTTTTTTGGCTGGGCGATTGGGCGCTTGGACATGATCCACATCGATCGCAGCCAACGCGCCAAGGCTTTTGCCAAGGTGGTGGAGCAGGGCAAAGATTTGTTGGACAAAGGCGTGTGGGTCATCATGTTTCCTGAAGGCACACGCATCCCGCGTGGCCAACAAGGCCAATACAAGAGCGGCGGCGCACGGTTGGCGGTCGCCACGGGCGCACCGGTCATCCCGATTGCGGTGACATCGGCCAAATGCTGGCCGCGCAAGGCCTTCATCAAGCGCCCGGGCGTGGTCGATGTGTCCATCGGCGCGCCCATCAGCAGCGCGGGGCGCGATCCCGAAGATTTGAGTCGCGAAGTTGAACAATGGATTGAGGCTGAAATGCGCCGCCTCGACCCAGAGGCCTATCCCAGCGCCTCCGCCAAGGCCTGACGGAGCGCGGCGCATGAGAGGCTTGATGCAACTCGTGCTCGACATGTTCGATGCCCCGCCGCCGCCTGCTCAAAAGCCAAGGCATAGGAAAATAAAGCCTTCCGAGCCATTTGTGGCTGGAGAGTACCTTTCTGATGTGCTTCCTCCTGCAAACTATAGGCACCCCAAGGCTTCCCGGCATATTTTGCTTGGAGGCACGCATATTTCCTATGCGTTCAAGCGCAGCAAGCGTCGCACCATTGGCATGGCGATTGGCGCAGACGGCTTGGAGGTGAGCGCACCGCGCTGGGTGTCGCTGGCCGAGGTGGAGTCGGCGTTGCTGGAAAAATCGGACTGGATTGAGCGCAAGCTGGTGGAAATGGGCGAGCGACAAGCGCAATTGGGTGCGGCCAAAATTGTCTGGCGCGACGGCGTGGTCATCCCCTATTTGGGCGGCAGCTTGCAAGTGGTGGTCGATTCCAGCCCCGCGCTGAAAAAAGGCAGCGCCCAGTTTGAACCCGCTGCGCAAGGCGCGGGGCAACACAGCTTGCGCGTGGGGCTGCCGCTCAACGCCGAAGCGGCCAAAATTCGTGACGCGGTGCAAGCTTGGTTGATGCGCCAAGCCAAGGCGTTGTTCATCCAACGGCTCAACCACTTCGCGCCGCAGTTGGGCGTGAAGTGGCACAAGCTCTCGCTCAGCAGCGCCGCCACGCGCTGGGGCAGTGCCAGCGCAGACGGGTCAATCCGGCTCAATTGGCGACTGATTCACCACAAGCTGGACGTGATCGACTATGTGGTGGCGCATGAACTCAGCCATTTGCGCGTGATGAACCACAGCCCGCGTTTTTGGGAAACCGTCAAGAGCGTGATGCCCGATTACGCGCTGCACAAACAAGTCTTATGCGAACAAACCCTGCCGCCTTGGGGTTGAGTCAAAACCGACAAATTTGCCTGCATAATTGACGTTTACGTAAACGTCAACCGAAACACATGGCCACCACCTATTCCATCAGCGACTTGGCGCGTGAGTTTGACCTCACCACCCGAGCCATTCGTTTTTACGAAGACATGGGTTTGTTGCAGCCCGAGCGTTCGGGGCCCGGCGGACGCAACCGCGTCTACAGCCCGCGCGACCGCACCCGACTCAAGCTCACGCTGCGTGCCAAGCGCTTGGGTTTGTCGTTGACCGAGGCCAAAGACCTGATCGACATGTACGACAGCCCGCGCGACACCGGGCCGCAGTTGCAAAAATTCTTGCTCGTTTTGTCGGCGCACAAACGCCAACTCGAAGCGCAAATGGCCGAAATCCAGGCCAATTTGGACGAGGTCAAAGTGCACGAAAAAGAAGCCCGTGCCTTGCTTGCCAAAACCAAAGGAGCCAAAGCATGAGCCATCCTGAATTGCACCAACGCATACACAATAGCTTTGTGCGCCAAGGCATGATGAAGCATTTGGGCGCGCGCTTGGTGTCGGTCGCGCCCGGCATGTGCGAAATTGCCCTGCCGTATTCGGAGCGTGTGACGCAACAACAAGGCGGCTACCACGGCGGCGCGATGGGCGCCTTGGCCGACATTGCCGCCGGCTACGCAGGCTTGACGCAAACGCCCGAGGGCAAAGAAGTCGCCACCGTCGAATACAAAATCAATTTTTTGGCGGCCTTTGAAGGCGGCGAATTGCGGGCGCGTGGCTTGGTGGTTCGGGCAGGAAAAAAACTCATCGTCACCACTGCCGAGGTGGTGCATCTGGACGCCGACGGCCAAGAATCGCCCTGCGCTTTGATGCAGCAAACCTTAGCCATCGTCAGGCAACATTATTAGGAGACCCCCATGAACAACTTACCCGGCCTGAATTTTCAACTCGGCGAAGACGTCGATGCGCTGCGCGACGCCGTGCGCGAATTCGCCCAAGCCGAGATTGCGCCCCGCGCGGCGCAAATCGACCGCGACGACCAATTTCCCATGGACTTGTGGCGCAAGATGGGCGATTTGGGCGTGCTGGGCATCACCGTGGGCGAGGAATACGGCGGCGCCAACATGGGCTATTTGGCGCACATGGTGGCGATGGAAGAAATCTCACGCGCCTCGGCCAGCGTGGGCTTGAGCTACGGCGCACACAGCAATTTGTGCGTCAACCAAATCAAGCGCAATGGCACGGACGCGCAACGCGCCAAGTACTTGCCCCAACTCATCAGCGGCGAACACGTGGGCGCATTGGCCATGAGCGAGCCCGGTGCGGGCAGCGATGTCATCAGCATGAAGCTCAAGGCGCAAGACAAAGGCGGCTACTACCTGTTGAACGGCAACAAAATGTGGATCACCAACGGCCCCGACGCCGACACCTTGGTGGTCTACGCCAAAACCGAACCCGAATTGGGCGCACGCGGCGTGACGGCTTTTTTGATTGAAAAAGGCATGCCGGGTTTTTCCATCGCGCAAAAACTCGACAAGCTGGGCATGCGCGGCAGCCACACGGGCGAGCTGGTGTTTCAAAACGTCGAAGTGCCCGCAGAGAACATTTTGGGCGGCCTCAACAACGGCGCCAAAGTGCTCATGAGCGGCTTGGACTACGAACGTGCGGTGCTCACGGGCGGGCCTTTGGGCATCATGCAAGCGGTGATGGACAACGTCGTGCCCTACATCCATGAGCGCAAGCAGTTTGGCCAAAGCATTGGCGAGTTCCAACTCATCCAAGGCAAAGTGGCCGACATGTACACCGTGCTGCAAGCGGGTCGCTCCTTTGCCTATACCGTGGCCAAAAACCTGGACCTGTTGGGCGCCGAGCATGTTCGCCAAGTGCGCAAAGACTGTGCTTCCGTCATTTTGTGGTGCGCCGAAAAAGCCACTTGGATGGCGGGCGAGGGCGTGCAAATTTTTGGCGGCAACGGCTACATCAACGACTACCCCTTGGGGCGTTTGTGGCGCGACGCCAAGCTCTACGAAATTGGTGCAGGCACCAGCGAAATTCGCCGCATGTTGATTGGGCGAGAATTGTTTGCCGAGACTTGTTAACACCACGAGAAAAAAGACACCGATGAGCACATCACTGGCACACCTGTTTGACAACAACCGCGCTTGGGCGGCGCGCATGGAGCGCGAAAACCCCGGTTTTTTCAGCACCTTGGCGAATCAGCAAACGCCCAAATACCTGTGGATTGGTTGCTCCGACAGCCGCGTTCCGGCCAACCAAATCACGGGGCTCGATCCCGGCGAGGTGTTTGTGCATCGCAACATTGCCAACGTGGTGGTGCATTCCGACCTCAATGCGTTGTCCGTCATTCAGTATGCGGTGGACGCGCTCAAGGTGGAGCACATCATGGTGGTCGGCCATTACGGCTGCGGCGGTGTGCTGGCGGCCACGCGCGGCACACGCATTGGCTTGGCTGACAACTGGTTGCGCCATGTGCAAGACGTGCGCTTGCGCCATCGTCAGCGCTTGAACCACTTGCCGCAAGTCGAGTTGGAGCGCGTGATGTGCGAGATGAACGTCATTGAACAAGTGGGCAACGTGGCCTTGTCCAACGTCATGCAAGACGCTTGGGGACGCGGTCAAAAAATCACCGTTCACGGCTGGATTTACGACGTGGCCGACGGCTTGGTCAAAGACTTGGGCGTGAGCATGACCGGTTCGCACGAAGTGGTCGATGTGTTTCGCCACGCTTTCAAACGCTATCCACGCGGTATTTAAAAAAACCACATCAAGGAGATTCATTCATGTCAGATCCCATCGTCATCGTCAGCGCCGCACGCACGCCCATGGGCAGTTTTCAGGGCGACTTTTCCAGCTTGGCCGCGCACGATTTGGGCGGAGCCGCCATTCGCGCTGCCGTGCAACGCGCAGGCATCAGCCCCGAGTTGGTGACCGAAGTCTTGTTTGGCAACTGCCTGATGGCAGGACAAGGCCAAGCGCCTGCGCGCCAAGCGGGTTTCAAAGGCGGTTTGCCCAAAAGCGCGGGCGCGGTGACGTTGTCCAAAATGTGTGGCTCGGGCATGAGAGCCGCCATGTTTGCGCACGATATGTTGCTGGCCGGCACGCACGACGTGTTGGTGGCCGGCGGCATGGAGAGTATGACCAACGCGCCCTACTTGATGCTCAAAGGCCGTGGCGGTTACCGACTCGGCCACGACAAAATTTTTGACCACATGATGCTCGACGGCTTGGAAGACGCCTACGAGCCAGGCCGCAGCATGGGCACCTTTGGCGAAGACTGCGCTGCCAAATACAACTTCAGCCGCGCCGAACAAGACGCCTTTGCCACCGCCAGCGTGCAGCGCGCCAAAGCCGCCACCGAGAGCGGTGCATTCGCCACCGAAATCACCCCCGTCACCGTCAAAACCCGTGCGGGCGAAACCGTGGTGTCCATTGACGAAGGCCCCGGCAAAGTCAAGCTCGACAAAATCGCCACGCTCAAACCCGCCTTCAAAAAAGACGGAACCATCACCGCCGCCAGCAGCTCGTCCATCAACGACGGCGCAGCCGCCATGGTCTTGATGCGCGAGAGCACCGCCAAAAAACTCGGTTGCACACCGCTGGCGCGCATCGTCAGCCACGCCACCCACGCGCAAGAGCCAGAATGGTTTGCCACTGCGCCCGTGGGCGCTACCCAAAAAGCCTTGGCCAAAGCCGGTTGGTCAGTGGCCGATGTGGACTTGTGGGAAGTCAACGAAGCCTTTGCCGTGGTGCCCATGGCCTTGATGAAAGAGCTCAATGTGTCGCACGACAAAGTCAACGTCAACGGCGGCGCTTGTGCGCTGGGACACCCGATTGGCGCGTCAGGCGCCCGCATCATGGTCACGCTCATCCACGCCTTGAAAGCGCGTGGCCTGAAAAAAGGCCTGGCGACGCTGTGCATTGGCGGCGGCGAAGGCACGGCTGTGGCTTTGGAATTGGTTTAAATAAGGCGCGCCATGTTGCTCACCCCCGACCAAGAAATGATCCGCGACGCTGTGCGCGACTTTGCCCAGCAAGAACTCTGGCCTCATGCGGCGCAGTGGGACAAAGAACACACCTTTCCCACAGAAGCGCACAAGGGCTTGGCCGCGCTGGGCGCGTATGGCATTTGCGTGCCTGAAGCCTTGGGTGGCGCGGGTTTGGACTACCTCACGCTGGCGCTGGTGTTAGAAGAAATTGCAGCGGGCGACGGCGGCACGAGCACGGCCATCAGCGTGACCAATTGCCCGGTCAACGCCATCCTCATGCGCTACGGCAATGCAGCGCAGCAAAAACAATGGCTCACGCCGCTGGCGCAAGGCGAGATGTTGGGCGTGTTTTGCTTGACCGAACCGCACGTCGGCTCGGACGCTTCCGCGCTGCGCACCACCGCCACACGACACGGCGGCGACTACCTGATCAACGGCGTCAAGCAGTTCATCACCAGCGGCAAAAACGGCCATGTGGCCATCGTCATTGCTGTGACCGACAAAGGCGCAGGCAAAAAAGGCATGAGCGCTTTTTTGGTGCCGACTCACGCCGAAGGCTACCAAGTGGCGCGGCTGGAAGACAAGCTCGGCCAGCACAGCAGTGACACCGCGCAAATCAACTTTGAGAATTGCCGCATTCCTGCTGAGAACTTGATTGGTGCCGAGGGCGAAGGCTACAAAATTGCGCTCTCCGCCCTGGAGGGCGGGCGCATTGGCATTGCCGCGCAAAGCATTGGCATGGCACGCAGCGCGTTTGACGTGGCCTTGAAGTACAGCAAAGAACGCGAGAGTTTTGGCACGGCCATCTTCAACCACCAAGCGGTCGGTTTTCGGTTGGCCGAATGCGCCACGCAACTGGAGGCGGCGCGTCAGCTCATGTGGCACGCTGCCGCTTTGCGCGACGCTGGACAGCCTTGCCTCAAAGAAGCGGCCATGGCCAAACTCTTTGCCAGCGAAACCGCCGAGCGCGTGTGCAGCGCCGCCATCCAAACCTTGGGCGGCTATGGCGTGGTGAACGACTTTCCGCTGGAGCGGATTTACCGCGATGTGCGCGTGTGCCAAATTTACGAAGGCACGAGCGATGTGCAAAAAATCATCATTCAGCGGGCGCTGGCTTGAAGTGCGCTGGTTTGTCTGGTCATGACCGCGTCTGAAGCCTGCCCCTGCGGTCGCCTAGACGCGCAAAAGCGACAGCTTGCTTATGCGGCTTGTTGCGGTGTGTTTATGGCGCATTTCGACACCCAGCCTGCGCCCGACGCGCACAGCCTCATGCGCTCGCGCTACAGCGCCTTTGTGCGCCAAGATGCCGCCTATTTGCAAGCCACATGGCACGCCAGCACGCGCCCCGCGCAGCTTGATTTTGAGCCCACTGCCAAATGGTTGGGTTTGGAAGTCAAAGCCCATGAGATCACAGGCGAGCACAGCGCCGAGGTCGAATTTGTCGCCCGCTACCGCGTGGCAGGCCGCGCTGTGCGGCTGCACGAACGCAGCCGCTTTGTGCGCGAACAAGGCCGCTGGTTCTATGTGGACGGCGAGCAAGGCTGAAGCTCGATAATGCAGCCATGAACTTTGATGCTGTGTTGTTTGATTGCGATGGCGTGCTGGTGGACAGCGAATCCATCACCTGTGGCGCGTTGCGTGACATGTTGGCACGCGAGGGCTGGGAGTTGACGCTGCCTGAGTGCATGGCGCATTTTGTCGGCCACGCGGTGCGCAACCGCGCCGACTTGATCGAGGCCCACACGGGCAAGCCCTTGACCGATGCGTTCATGGACAGCTTTTATCGGCTGCGCAATGAACGCTTGGACAAAGACATTCAAGCCATTGCGCACATTCACGACGCGGTGCAACGCGTGTTCGATGTGCACCAAGGTCAAATTGCCTGTGCTTCCGGCGCGGATCGTTTCAAAATCAATCTGATGCTGGGCAAAGTCGGTTTGCTGAACTACTTTGAAGGCCGCATTTTCAGCGGCCATGAAGTGCCGCGCACCAAGCCCGCACCCGATGTGTATTTGGCAGCCGCTGCGCATTTGGGCAAAGACCCGCGCCGTTGCTTGGCGATTGAAGACACCGCCGTGGGCGTTACCGCTGGTGTTGCCGCTGGCGCGACCGTTTGGGGTTATGCGGCGCACGGCCAAGCTGAGGCTTTGCGCCAAGCCGGCGCTGTGCATGTGTTTGATGACATGCGCAGCCTATTTGCCACCTAAATGCCACCTAAAGCTTGACCGCTTGATTGCCGCAATTCTTCCGGCGTGTGCTTGGACCACGCTTTAAACGCCCGGCTGAAACTCTTTTCATTTCGAAACCCCACGGCCTCGGCCACTTGCTTGAGCGGCTTGGCGGTGCGCAGCAACAGTTCGGTGGCGAGTTCATGGCGCACGGCGTCTTTCAGGGCTTGCAGCGACGCGCCTTCTTCTTTGAGTTGACGGTGCAAGCTGCGCTCAGACAGGTTGAGGTGCGCCGCCAAGGCCTTGGCATTGCGGCAGTGTTGCGGGTGTTGCGTCAACGCTTGGCGCACTTGTTCAACCAACAAGCGGTCGCGTCGATAAGGCTTGACGGTGAGCAGCAAAGCGCGCTGCAACATGCGCTGCAAAGCCGCTTCGTCGCGGCGCACGGGCAAGGCCAAATAGCCAGCGTCAAACCACAAGCCGTTGTGTTGCGCGTCGAATTGCACCTCGCCGTCGAACAACAAGGGGTAGCTGGCGCGGTGCGCGGGCGCCGCAAAACGCAGCGTTGCACGGCGCAGCGCAATGCGTGAATCGCTCAACCAACAAGCCACACCCAAGGCATTGCGCAGGGTGGAGACAATGCAAAACTCGCGCAGCTCACCCAAGTCAACCCGCTCGTCCAATTGCAAACACGCCATGCTATCTTGCTCTGACACATGCAACACCACATCGTCGGTCAAGAGTGCGTGATGCCTGCACCAACGTGCCAAGGCCAAGCCCAATGTGGGCGCGGTGAGTGAGGCGCGTACCAGCAAACCATAGCTGCCCCAAGGCAGGCGGCGGCTGAACCAGCCCAAGGCCTCGTCGTCCAGCTCTTGCATGGCGGTGGCCGAGAAGGTTTCCATTTGCAGCGCGGTCACGCGGGCGCGGGGCTTGTGCAAAAGCTTTGGCTCAATTTGTGCCTTGGCGAGTGCAGTTTCGGGGTTCATGCCGCGCCTTTCATAGGCCTTGACGATGGCTTGAATGAAGGCAATTGGCGTTTCAGCACGCGCTTTGTGTTGACTTGGCGGCGATCTCACCAAGGTGCTGGGCAAAGGCGGCTGAAATGGCAGGTTTGAGCGCGACATAAGAAGCCCAGATTGTGGCAGGATTTGCAACCATTGTGGCGCAGCTTGCGACCCCGCAGGCTTTATGCTGTGCATTGGTTTCACCCCGAGAGACAGCTCATGGCTTTGTTGCAATCCCAACTCAATCCGCGCAGCGCAGACTTCATGGCCAATGCCGCCGCCATGCAGGTGCTGGTCGATGATTTATGCCAGCATGTGCAGCGCATCGCCCAAGGCGGCGGCGAAGCGGCGCGTGCCAAACACACAGCACGCGGCAAGCTCTTACCCCGCGAACGTGTGCACATGCTGCTTGACCCCGGCACGCCGTTTTTAGAACTCGCGCCGCTGGCCGCATTCAACATGTACAACAACGATGCACCCAGCGCGGGTTTGATTGCCGGCATTGGCCGCGTCAATGGTATGGACTGCATGGTGGTGTGCAACGATGCCACCGTCAAAGGCGGCACGTATTACCCGCTGACCGTCAAAAAACATTTGCGCGCCCAAGAAGTGGCGCAGCAAAACCATTTGCCTTGCATTTATTTGGTCGATTCGGGGGGCGCTAATTTGCCCAACCAAGATGAGGTGTTTCCTGATCGCGATCACTTTGGCCGCATCTTCTACAACCAAGCCCAAATGAGTGCGCAAGGCATTGCGCAAATTGCCGTGGTCATGGGCAGTTGCACGGCGGGCGGTGCTTATGTGCCGGCGATGAGTGACGAGACCATCATCGTCAAAAACCAAGGCACCATCTTTTTGGGTGGCCCGCCTTTGGTCAAGGCCGCCACGGGCGAAGTGGTGAGCGCCGAAGACTTGGGCGGCGGCGATGTGCACACCCGGTTGTCTGGCGTGGCCGATCACTTGGCGCAAGACGATGTGCATGCCTTGGCGCTGGCGCGGCAGGCGGTGAAAAACCTCAATGCGCAAAAGCGCCCCAATATTGCGCTGCACGAACCCGTGCCACCTCAATTCGACGCCCGCGAACTGTACGGCGTCATTCCCACCGACACCCGCAAGCCCTTTGATGTGCGTGAAATCATTGCCCGCATCGTGGACGGCTCGGAGTTTGACGAATTCAAAGCCCGCTTTGGCACGACGCTGGTGTGCGGCTTTGCCCGCATCGAGGGCATGCCCGTGGGCATCATTGCCAACAATGGCATTTTGTTCAGCGAGTCGGCGTTGAAGGGCGCGCACTTCATTGAGCTGTGTTGCCAACGCAAAACGCCGCTGGTGTTTTTGCAAAACATCACCGGCTTCATGGTCGGACGCAAATACGAAAACGAGGGCATTGCGCGCAACGGCGCCAAGATGGTCACGGCTGTGGCCACAGCGGCAGTGCCTAAGTTCACCGTCATCATTGGCGGCAGTTTTGGTGCGGGCAATTACGGCATGTGTGGCCGAGCATTTGCGCCCCGATTTTTGTGGATGTGGCCGAACGCGCGCATCAGCGTCATGGGAGGCGAACAAGCGGCCAGCGTGCTGGCCACCGTCAAGCGCGATGGTATCGAGCTCAAAGGCGGTCAGTGGAGCGCGGAGGAAGAAACAGCCTTCAAAGCCCCGATCAAAGACCAATACGAAGTGCAAGGCCATCCTTACTACGCCACCGCGCGCCTGTGGGACGATGGCGTGATTGACCCCGCCGACACCCGGCGCGTGCTGGCGCTGGGCTTGAGCGCATCGCTCAACGCACCCATTGAAGACACGCGCTTTGGCCTTTTCCGCATGTGAGCTTTGTATGAACCATCTCAAACTCTCTACCCACAACGGCGTTCACACCATCACCTTGGCGCGCCCCGAAGTGCGCAATGCCTTCAACGAAGAAGTCATTGCCGAACTCAAACAGGCTTTTGTGCAAGTCGCGCAAGACGCCAACGTGCGCTGCGTCGTCTTGGCCGCTGAAGGCTCGGCCTTTTGCGCTGGCGCAGACCTGAACTGGATGCGCCGCATGGCTGACTACACCCATGCCCAAAACTTGGCCGACGCGGGTGAATTGGCGGCCATGCTCCAAGCCATTGACCAATGCCCGCAACCCACCATTGCCCAAGTGCAAGGCGATGTCTATGCGGGTGGCTTGGGTTTGGTGGCCGCTTGCGACCTGGCGGTGAGCGCCGACACTGCGCAGTTTTGCGTGAGCGAAGTCAAAATTGGCCTCATCCCCGCCACCATCAGCCCGTATTTGATTCGCGCCATGGGTGCGCGTGCCGCGCATCGTTATTTCTTGACCGCCGAGCGCTTCAACGCACCCGAAGCGCATCGTCTGGGCTTGGTACACGAGGTGGTGAGTGCCGACGCACTGCAAGCCAAGGTGGACGAGTTGACGCACCACATCTGCGCTGCCAGCCCCAACGCCTTGCGCGAATGCAAACAACTCTTGCACGCGGTAGCCGACCACGCCATCACGCCGGAGCTGATCGCCCACACGGTAGAAGGCATCGCCCACATCCGCGCCAGTGCCGAAGGCAAAGAGGGCGTGCAAGCGTTTTTGCAAAAACGCAAACCCAATTGGCTCATCTGAGCGAAAGACGACCATGTTCAAAAAAATCCTGATTGCCAACCGTGGCGAAATTGCCTGCCGCGTGGCAGCTACTGCGCGACGCTTGGGCGTGAAAACCGTGGCCGTGTATTCCAATGCCGACGCGCAAGCCAAGCATGTGCAACTGTGCGACGAGGCGGTGCACATTGGCGGCAATGCGCCCAAAGACAGCTATTTGCGTTGGGAGCGCATCTTGCAGGCTGCGATAGACACGGGCGCGCAAGCCGTGCATCCGGGCTATGGGTTTTTGAGCGAAAACGAAGACTTCGCCAAAGCTTGCGTCGCTGCGGGTTTGGTCTTCATTGGCCCCAGCGCTGACGCGATTCGCGCCATGGGTTTGAAGGCCGAATCCAAACGCCTGATGGCGCAAGCGGGCGTGCCTTTGGTGCCCGGATACCACGGGCAAGACCAAGACCCGGCGTTGTTGCAACGTGAGGCCGACGGCATGGGCTATCCCGTGCTCATCAAAGCCAGTGCGGGCGGGGGCGGCAAGGGCATGAGGATTGTCAATGCCAGCGCCGAATTTGCCGACGCCTTGGCCTCGTGTCAGCGCGAAGCCATCAACAGCTTTGGCAATGATGCGGTGCTGATCGAGAAATATGTGCAACGCCCACGCCATATTGAAATTCAGGTGTTTGGCGACAGCCACGGCAACTGCGTGTATTTGTTTGAACGCGATTGTTCGGTGCAGCGTCGCCACCAAAAGGTGTTGGAAGAAGCGCCCGCACCCGGTATGACGCCCGCTTTGCGCCAACGCATGGGCGAGGCCGCCGTTGACGCCGCCAAAGCGGTGAATTACGTGGGCGCCGGCACGGTGGAATTCATCGTCGAACAAACCGCTTACGACCGCCCCGAGGATATGCGTTTTTTCTTCATGGAAATGAACACCCGTTTGCAGGTGGAGCATCCGGTGACCGAAGCCATCACTGGCTTGGATTTGGTGGAATGGCAATTGCGCGTCGCCAGTGGCGAGCCGCTGCCCGCGCAGCAAAGCGAGTTGCGCATTCACGGCCATGCCATTGAGGCACGCATTTGCGCTGAAACACCGGACAACCAGTTTTTGCCCGCCACAGGCCGCTTGCAGGTTTACCGCAAACCACACAGCAGCAGCTTTGAAGTGGCCACTGTGCGCATTGACGACGGTGTGCGCGAGGGCGACACCATCAGCCCGCATTACGACTCCATGATCGCCAAACTGATTGTGCGCGGCGACACCCGCGAACAAGCGCTGGCGCGGCTGGACGTGGCCTTGGCCGAGACGCGGATTGTGGGCGTGTCCAACAACGTGCAGTTTTTGCGCCACGTCATTGGCAGCGCCTCGTTTGCCA
Organism: uncultured Burkholderiales bacterium; assembly: GCA_903832625.1. Taxonomy (GTDB): domain Bacteria; phylum Pseudomonadota; class Gammaproteobacteria; order Burkholderiales; family Burkholderiaceae_C; genus Limnohabitans. Next base: position 23,002 of record CAILCI010000047.1, read on the forward strand.
AGGCGCAACTCGATACCGCTTTGATTGCCCGCGAAGAAGCCGTGTTGTTCAAACAAGAGCCTATCGGCTTGCCTTGGCTGGCCGCCGCCGTGGTGGCGCACTGCGTGCAGCAAGAACAAGCCACGCAAACGCACGACCCATTCAGCCGCCGCGATGGCTGGCAAGCCTTTGGCGTGACCACGCGCAAATTTGGTGTGATGTGGGCAGGACAACACCACACCGCTGCGCTGACTTACGCACACAACGGCCAACTTCAATTGCAAATTGGCGATACGTCGGCTGAATTGCTGTGGCGTGAAGACGGCGAACAGTTGGTGATCGATTTCGCCGGACAAAGGCTTCTCGCGCAGGTGTTTGTGCAACCCGACGGCACGGCGCATGTGTTTGCGCCCCAAGGCGCAAGCCGCATTCAATGGCTGGATGCTTTGGCGCACGCGGGTGAAGTGCAGGAAGCGGGCGGACGCCTGAGCGCGCCCATGCCGGGCAAGGTGGTGTCGTTTTTGGTCAACACAGGTGACAAAGTCAAGGCTGGACAAGCGCTGGCGGTCATGGAAGCGATGAAAATGGAGCACACCATTGCCGCGCCTGCCGACGGGGAGGTGATCGAATTGTTGTACGCGCCGGGCGACCAAGTGGCCGAAGGCGCGGAATTGCTGAAGTTGAAAACATGAGTGTCATCAAAAGTCTTCCCCACCGCGTCAAGTTGGTCGATGTAGGGCCGCGTGACGGACTGCAAAATGAAAAACAACCCGTGCCTGCGGCCACCAAAATTGAGTTGGTGCACCGCTTGCAAGACGCGGGTTTGAAAGAGATCGAAGTCACCAGTTACGTCAGTCCCAAATGGGTGCCGCAAATGGCCGACAACGCGCAAGTCATGGCGGGCATTGAACGCCGCGAAGGTGTGCGCTACTCGGTGCTCACGCCCAATATGAAAGGCTTTGAAGCCGCCTTGGCCAGCCAGCCCGACGAAATCGTGGTGTTTGGCGCAGTGACCGAAACCTTCAGCCAAAAAAACATCAATTGCTCGATTGCCGAGAGCGTGGAGCGCTTTGCCCCTGTGGTGCAAGCCGCACGCGATGCCGGCATTTATGTGCGCGGTGCTTTGAGTTGTGCGTTGGGTTGTCCTTACGAGGGCGATGTGGCGCCGGAAAAAGTGGCCTACCTCGCAGGCCTGATGAAACAAATTGGCGTACAACATGTGGGCGTGGCCGACACCATTGGCGTCGGCACGCCGCGCAAGGTCGAAGCGGCGATGGAGGCCACTTTGAAACACTTCGCGCTCAAAGACGTGTCGGGGCATTTTCACGACACCTACGGTCAAGCCTTGGCCAACACCTTGGCCGCGTTGCAGTTGGGTGTGTGGCAGTTCGACACCTCGGTGGCGGGTTTGGGCGGCTGCCCTTATGCCAAAGGTGCCACAGGCAATGTCGCCACCGA
>CAILCI010000048.1 GCA_903832625.1 uncultured Burkholderiales bacterium
CGACATGTTTTGTTATAAAAACATAAAAACTCGCGCAAGAAATCAATAGCATCAGGATCGCTATCAAATAGCGTGAATTAGAACTTGGCATTCTGAGGAAGTTGTTTGGGTTAACAACACATTGTTCTATTTGTAAACTTTTGCAAATTGAGTGCGAATTAAATTGTTTGCGTCAACTATTCATATTTTTCGCCGATCCAGTAATTTCGGCAAAATGCGGGAATGAACCCACTCTTCGAATGCAAAAACCTGATCAAGCGCTATGGTGACGCTACCGTCGTCAATGACGTGTCCTTCCACATCGCCCCCGGCGAATGCTTGGGCGTGATTGGTCCCAATGGCGCTGGCAAAACCACCACGCTGCGCATGTGCTTGGGGCTGTCCAGCCCGGAGTCGGGCAGCGTTCATGCCTTTGGCTTACAAATGCCGCAAGACGCGCTCGCCATCAAAGCCCGGTTGGGCGTGGTCAGCCAGTTCGACACGCTCGACCCCGATTTCACCTGCGCCGAAAACCTGATGGTCTTTGGTCGTTACTTCGGCATGAAAAAAGCCGAGATTGCGCAACGCATTCCGCAATTGCTGGAGTTTGCTGCCCTCACCCACAAAGCCGATGCCAAACCCGGCCAGCTCTCAGGCGGCATGAAACGACGCTTGAGTTTGGCGCGCGCCCTCATCAACAACCCCGATGTCTTGTTGCTCGACGAGCCCACCACCGGCCTCGACCCACAAGCGCGCCATTTGATGTGGGAGCGTTTGCAACAACTGCTGCAACAAGGCAAGTCCATATTGCTGACCACCCACTTCATGGACGAAGCGGAACGGCTGTGTGACCGATTGTTGGTGCTCGATCACGGTCAAAAAATTGCCGAAGGCACACCGCGCGATTTGATCACCCAACACCTCGAACCCGACGTGGTGGAAGTGTTCGGCAACGGCGCAATGGCCTTGCTTGACAGCCCCTTGCGGAGCTTGGCGCAACGCGTTGAAACCAGTGGCGAGACCGTGTTTTTCTACACCGTGGACGCTGCGCCTTTGCTGCAAGCGCTCAATTCTCATGCGGGTTTGCGCACTTTGCACCGTCCTGCCAATTTGGAAGATTTGTTTTTGAAACTCACCGGACGCCAAATCCGCGAAGAAGGTTAAACCATGCACAACGCGTTTCGTTTTTGGCCGGTCTTCATGCGCAATTTATTAGTCTGGCGCAAGCTGGCGATTCCCAGCCTCGTGGCCAACATTGCCGAACCTTTGATGTGGCTGGTCGCTTTTGGTTATGGCATGGGGGCCTTGGTTGGCGAGGTGTCGCTGGATGGGCAAAAAGTGCCATACATCTTGTTTTTGGCCAGTGGCTCGATTTGCATGAGCGCCATGAACGCAGCCACATTTGAGGCCTTGTACTCAGCCTTTTCACGCATGCATGTGCAAAAGACCTGGGACGGCATTTTGAACGCGCCCATGCGTCTGGACGATGTGCTGTTGGCCGAAATGCTGTGGGCGGCATTCAAATCGGTGTTCACCATCACCGCCATCTTGGGCGTGATGATGGGGCTGGGCATCACCCACAGTTGGAAGCTGCTAGCCGCTTGGCCGATTTTGCTGTGCGTGGGCATCACCTTCAGTTGCTTGGCCTTGATTTTCAATGCACTGGCCAAAGGCTACGATTTCTTCACCTATTACTTCACACTGTTTTTAACGCCCATGATGTTTTTGAGCGGTGTGTTCTTTCCGCGCGACCAATTGCCGGGCTTGGTGCGCGACATCTCGGCGTGGTTGCCTTTGACGCAAGCCATTGCGCTGGTGCGTCCCTTGTTTTTAGACCAGTGGCCTACCCAGCCCGTGCTGCATTTGGCTGTGCTGGCGGTGTATGCGGGTGGGGCTTGGGTCATTGCCTTGCGGCTGACACGCAAACGGTTCAAGAGCTAAACAAAGCGTTGCCTTTGATGGGCATTACGAATAACGCTTGAACGACTGTTCAAGCTCGGCACCGAGTTGCGTCATGAGCTGCGCAATCGAAATATCTTCAGCCCGCGTCCGCGTGAGGCCAGCGCCTTGACCCGCCCACATGGACAAAAACTCAGGTCGATTGGCGCTGCGTGCGGCCTGGCGGATGTCATGCGTCAGCGCGTTTTGAACCGGATACGCAGGCACCTCGTGTTCATGCGCCTTCATGCGTTGCATGAATTCGTTAGCAAGACCGCGTGCCGATCTGCCCGAAAAAACTTTGGTGGTTTGCGTGGCCGTGTCTGCCGCTTGACGAATGTGCGCCTTCCAAGCGGGATGAATGGTGGACTCTGCCGTTGTCAAAAATGCCGTGCCCATTTGTGCGGCTTGCGCACCCAGCATCAAGGCCGCTGCAATGCCCCGTCCATCCATGATGCCGCCTGCGGCCACCACCGGAATTCGCACACTGTCCACCACTTGTGGCAACAAACTCATGAGGCCGATCATGCTGGACTCATAGCTTCCCATGAACGTGCCGCGATGGCCACCTGCCTCTGCGCCTTGGGCGCAAATCACGTCGGCACCGTTGCGCTCCCACGCCAGCGCCTCAGCCACATGGGTTGCCGTGCCAATCACCACGCTGCCCGCTTGGTGCAAGCGCTCGATGGACGCTGCATCGAGCAGACCAAAGGTAAAACTCACCACAGGAATGCGCAATTCAACCAACATGTCGAGCTGTGCAGCAAAATCTTCGCAGTATTTGTCCAGCGGCTGCGCGGGTGGCAAGCCCAACTCTTGTCGAAATGGATTGAGCCACTCAAACGCCTGTTGCAACTCTTGCGCTGTGGGCTGCGGGGAAGCTTGCACAAACAAATTGATGTTGAAAGGTTGGTTTGTTTTTTGCCGAATGTCTTGCACCGCTTTGCGAATGCCCTCGGGCGGCAATGAAGACGCGGCAAACGAACCCAAGCCACCTGCATTAGACACGGCCACCGCCATGTCAACCGTGCCTGCGCCGAGCATGGGGCCTTGGATGATGGGAACTGTTAGGCCAAGGCCTTGGGTAAATTGGGTGCTTGGAAGGGGCATGGAGAAGTTGACTAACTAAAACGTGTTGCGTTAAGTGAGCGACTCAACATGCTTTGCGAAATTATTCAAAATCGCCTGCCAGCCTTGGCGCTGTTGCTCTATGGGGTTTTCTTGCTCGGCAACAAAACTCACTCGAACGAGCACGCCGCTTGATGCGGGCTTGAATTCAACCGAGCAAGTTCTGTCGCCAAAAGAATACTCAATCCATTCATGGTGCTTTATTTTTGTATAGACGCCTGCAAAGTCAAAACCGAAACTGCCGTCTTTGGCTTCCATGCGTGACGAAAACCTGCCGCCCTCGCGCAGATCAACGCTGGCTTGGGTGGTGTGCCAGTCGTCAGATGCAGCGTTCCACTGCACGATGTGCTCAGGCGTTGTGTAGGCTTGCCTGACTAGGTCGATCGGCGCTTTGACTTGGCTTTCAACTGTAATTTGCATGGCATTTTTCCTTTCAAATCATCATTTTTTCTTCGCGGCCAGAACATGAGCCACGATTGCATTGGCATGGCCATGTCCAAGCCCATGCTCAGATTTGAGCCATGCGACGATTTCCATGTGCTTCATGTCTTCGCGTTGACTCACCAGTGTCAGCCAATGCGCAATGGGTTGCCCGTACTTCTTTTCAATAGACGGAAAATAGGAGGCTGGGCCTTTGATTTTTTCTGATGTAGGCATGTTTGGCGCCGATGAGTGCGAGGTTCAACGAATCTATGCAGAGGCAACATGATGGCAGCCAGTTGAACCGCATAGTTTTTCATTCTAGTTTTTTAAATCGCCATTTTTAACACCCTGTCAGCAAACCTCTCTCCTGCCCCGCTAACATTCAAGCTTTTGACATCCAACCAGCTTAGGGAGCATTCAAATGAGCATTCAAACCGTGGGCATCATCGGCGCAGGGACTATGGGCAACGGCATTGCGCAGGCCTGCGCGGTGTCGGGGGTGAACGTGGTGATGGTGGATATTTCTGAGGCCGCAGTCGCCAAAGGCATAGCCACGGTGGCAGGCAGTTTGGATCGCCTCATCAAGAAAGAAAAAATCACCGAGGCTGACAAGGCTGCGGCGCTCTCGCGCATCAAAGGCAGCACGAGCTATGACGACCTCAAGTCCGCGCAATTGGTGATCGAAGCGGCGACTGAAAACTTCGACCTCAAGGTCAAAATTTTGAAGCAAGTCGATGCGCTGCTGGACGCCTCGGTTCTGGTCGCGTCCAACACATCGTCCATTTCAATCACCAAACTGGCGGCAGTCACCACGCGCGCCGACCGCTTCATTGGGATGCATTTTTTCAACCCCGTGCCGATGATGGCGCTGGTGGAAATCATCCGGGGCCTGCAAACCTCTGACGCTACGCATGACGCAGTGCACGACTTGGCCACGCGCTTGGGCAAAAGCCCGATCACGGTGAAGAACGCGCCAGGCTTTGTCGTCAACCGAATTTTGGTGCCGATGATCAACGAAGCATTTTTTGTACTGGCCGAAGGCTTGGCCACGCCCGAAGACATTGATGCCGGCATGAAGCTCGGTTGCAATCAGCCGATTGGTCCCTTGGCCTTGGCCGACATGATTGGCCTAGACGTGTGCTTGGCGGTGATGGAGGTGTACCTGAGCGAGTTTGGCGACAGCAAATATCGCCCCTGCCCGCTGCTCAAAGAAATGGTGGCTGCCGGCCGCTTGGGTCGCAAAACCGGCCACGGCGTTTACAGCTATTGATCAGTCCACTTTGGCGCCGCTGGCCTTGACCACTTGCGCCCATTTTTTGTGTTCTGCGTCGATGAATTTGGCAAACTCTGCCGAGGTGTTGCCACCGGGAATCGCGCCTTGCGCCAGCAATTTCTCTTTGATGGCTGGCGTATTGAGCGATTTGGTCACTTCTTGCTGAATACGGTTGACCACATCCATCGGTGTGCCAGCAGGCGCGAGCAAACCAAACCAAGAACTGGCTTCATAGCCTTTGAGTGTGGGGCCACCCGCTTGTTCGATGGTGGGCAAGTCAGGCAATGCGCCTGAGCGTTGTGCACTCGTCACCGCCAAGGCTTTGAGCTTGCCCGATTTGATGAGCGGCATGGCCGAAGGCAGGTTGTCAAACATCACATCGGTGGAGCCACCCATCAGGTCTAAGAGCGCGGGGCCAGAGCCTTTGTACGGAAAGTGCACCATGAAAGTGCCACTCATGCTCTTGAACAACTCTCCCGCCAAATGGATGGATGTGCCGTTGCCACTCGACGCCATGTTGAGCTGTCCGGGGTGGGCTTTGGCGTAGGCAATGAAATCGGCCACGTTGTTGATGTTGCGCTCTTTGGCCTTGTCGGCATTGACCACCATGACATTGGGCACGCCTGCCACCAAGGTGATGGGAATGAAGTCTTTGATCGGGTCGTAAGGCAGCTTGTCGTAGAGCGCTCGGTTGATGCCGTGCGTGCCGACCGTACCCATGAGCAAGGTGTAGCCGTCACCCGCCGATTTGGACACCACTTCTGCGCCCATGTTGCCGCCCGCGCCAGCTTTGTTTTCTACGAAGAACGACTGCCCGAAAGCTTTGGTGAGTTCGGGCGCAATCGCACGCGCCAAGATGTCGGTTGTGCCGCCCGGTGCAAACGGCACGATGATGCGCACCGGCTTGCTCGGCCATGTGTCTGCGTGGGCTGCCAAACCCACCACGGCCAAGGCCACTGTGCAGAGGCGCAGCGACAGATGCTTGAGAAACGACATACGGGACTCCTGTGTGTAGACGCCGAATGATGCAACAAGCCCTGCGGTTTGTCGGTCACTTAGGTGCAATGGGCTTAGTCAGCGTAAGTGCCGGCCTCTTTGATGATCGGCCCCCACTTGGCGATTTCTGAGGCCACAAATTTTTTGTGCTCCGCGCCTTCAATGCGTTTGTCTGTCATCACCACCGCGCCCAAGCCTTGTTCTTTTTTGATGAACTCGGGGTCTTTTAAGGCGGCTTGCAGGGCTTTACTGAGTTTGGCAAGCACATCGGGTGGCGTGCCTTTGGGCGCGTACAGTCCGTGCCAAATGCTGACTTCAAAGCCTTTCAAACCGGCTTCGTTCAAGGTGGGTAAGTCTTTTAGCGCGGGAGTGCTCAAGCGCTTCAAGGTAGTCACCGCAAACGCCTTGACCGATTTGGCTTCGATTTGGCTGGAGGTGTTGGTGGTTTGGTCGCACAGCAAATCGATTTGACCGCCCATCAAATCGTTCATCGCGGGCGCCGTGCCTTTGTAGGGCACGGTGGTCATGTCAATTTGAATCGCGCTTTGAAACAACAAACCACACAGGTGTGAGGCCGCGCCCAAGCCTGCATTGCCCAAGTTGACCGAGCCTTTGTTTTGGGCGATCCAAGCGGCCAATTCTTTGTAATTGTTGGCGGGCAAATTGGGGCGGCCAATGAGGGTCATGGGCACTTCGTTGATCAGCCCCAAGTACTCAAAATCATTGAGGGTGTCGTAAGGCATTTTGCGGTAGAGCGCGGGCGAAGTGGCCATGCCGATGTGATGCAAGAGCACGGTGTAGCCATCGGGTGCGGCTTTGGCTGTCTTGTTGGCACCAATCGTGCCGCCTGCGCCGACCACGTTTTCGACCACCAAGTTCGCGCCCAAGGGTTTGCGCATGGCTTCGGCCAAGTCGCGCGCCACGCGGTCGGTCGGACCACCCGCCGTGAACGGCACGACGATGGTGATGGGCTTGTCTTTGTTGGGGTAATCAGCCGCATAGACGTTCACACCCCAAAAGGCCCATGCAACCATGCTCAAGCTTAGAAGTTTTTTCATTTTGTCTCCTCATTATTCATTGGACATACTAAACGAGACAGGCACGGACGTGTATCGGGAGTTGCCTAGCTTTGCTTGGCAGAGAATTAACTCATTGATAACTCCGCGCATCCTCAATCACCTTGCCATCATTGGGCAAGCTGCCCATGGCGACAAAGCTCACACTGGCGCGCAGTTTGGTGATGTCGCGCACGGCTTCGGCTATTTTTTGTGCCAAGGCGTCGGAGGCTTGCGCCTCGACTTGCAAGCCCATTTGGTCGTTGGCCATCTCGCCTGTGACGACCAAACGCGCACGCGCCACTTCGGGAAAGCGCTTGACCACTTCGGCCACTTGCCCGGGGTGAACAAACATGCCGCGCACTTTGGTGGTTTGGTCAGCGCGCCCCATCCAGCCTTTGATGCGGGTGTTGGTGCGCCCTGTCGGGCAATGTCCCGTTAGCACCGCCGACAAATCGCCAGTGCCAAAGCGGATCAGCGGGTAGTCGGTGTTGAGCGTGGTCACCACCAGCTCGCCCACCTCGCCTTCGGGCACAGGATCGCCTGTGCCGGGGCGCACGATTTCAACAATCACGCCCTCGTCCAGTACCAAGCCTTCACGGGCGGAGGTTTCGTAGGCGATGAGGCCTAAATCCGCCGTGGCATAGCATTGATAAGCAGCGATGCCGCGTTCGGCCATCCAATCGCGCAAGCTGGGCGGAAAGGCTTCGCCAGACACCAAGGCTTTGCGCAAGCTGGGCAGCGACACACTTAGCTCTGCGGCTTTTTCCACAATGATTTTTAAAAAGCTTGGCGTGCCAATGTAGCCTGCAGGTTTGAGTTCGCGCATGGCCTGCACTTGTTGTTCGGTTTGTCCAATGCCGCCAGGAAACACGGTGCAGCCCAGCGCATGGGCGCCTGTCTCCATCATCGAACCCGCGGGGGTGAAGTGGTAGCTGAAGCAGTTGTGAATCAGCTCACCCTCGCGAAAGCCAGCTGCGTAAATAGCACGCGCCATGCGCCAGTAATCGGCGCGTGTACCTTCTGGCTCATAAATGGGGCCTGGGCTGGCGAACACGCGCGGCATGGCGCGGCCAAAGCCAATGGATGCAAAGCCGCCAAACACATTGCTCTCGCGCAAAGCTTGTTGTTGTGCCAGCAATTCGTATTTGCGAATCACAGGCAGCGCAGCCAAGGCTTGGCGGCTGTTGATGCGCGAGGCATCTACCCCAGCCAAGCTGGTGGCAAACGCGGGCGAATGCTTTTGCGCGTGCGCCACTTGTTGCGGCAAAGCCGCCATGAGCGCCGCTTCGCGCTCAGCAGGGCTGCGGGTTTCCAGTGCATCGAAATGTGCAGACATGCCTGTTCTTTCTCGTGGGGCTTTAGGCCAACCACCGTTTGCGACGTTTGTAGCTTTTCACGTCTTTGAAGCTCTTGCGCTCGCCGCCACCCACGCCCAAGTAGAACTCTTTGACATCTTCGTTGCTGGCCAAGTCTGCGGCAGCACCGTCCATGACGATACGACCTGACTCCATGATGTAGCCGTAGTCGGCGTACTTCAAAGCCATATTGGTGTTTTGTTCGGCCAGCAAGAAGGTGACTTTTTCTTTTTCGTTCAAGTCTTTGACGATGTTGAAGACTTCTTCCACGATCTGCGGTGCCAAGCCCATGGACGGCTCATCGAGCAAGACCATGTTGGGGTTGGCCATGATGGCACGGCCAATCGCGCACATTTGTTGCTCACCGCCCGAGGTGTAGGCGGCTTGCGATGTGCGGCGTGTTTTGAGACGCGGAAAGTAGTTGTAGACCTTCTCCAAGTTGGCCGCAATTTCGGCTTTGCTGGAGCGGGTGTAGCTGCCGGTCAACAAGTTTTCCTCAATGGTCAAGTGGGCAAAGCAATGCCGCCCTTCCATGACTTGCACCACGCCGCGTTTGACCAAGTCGGCGGGCGTGAGGTTTTCAATGCGTTCGCCACGAAACTCGATGCTGCCTTTGGTGACAGCACCGCGCTCGCCTTGCAGCAAGTTGGAGATGGCGCGCAACGTGGTAGTTTTGCCCGCGCCATTGCCCCCCAAGATGGCCACAATGCCACCTTCGGGAACTTGCAGCGACACGCCCTTGAGCACCAAGATCACGTGGTTATAAATAACCTCGATCCCGTTGACGTTCAGAACGATGTTGCTGGGGCTCATGACTGACAGTCAGCCGCTGTGCGGCGTGTGAGTTTTTTCTCAGCAGCATATTTGTCGGCGTACTGTTTGACCAAGGGTTTGATGATGGATTCATCGGCCTCAATCCAGTCAGAAGACACCACCCATTTTTTGCCATCCCAAGTATGCAAACGCGCAGAGCGTGAGCCTTCGTGATCCAAGCAGGATGTGCTAATGGGTTTCATGATGGTGGCCAAACCCAATTTGGCGAGGGCTTTGTCGTCCAAAGCCAAGTTCTCCAAACCCCAGCGGATTTGGTCGCCGTCCATGATCTTGCCTTTGCCAAAGCGTTCTTGCGCACGGCGCACACCTTCGACAGCCAACACCGCACTGACCAAACCACGGTTGTACAAGGTGGTGTCGAGTTCTTCGATGGGGCCTGTGCCTTGTTTTTTGTCGTGCACAAATTTCTTGACGTCTTGAATAACTTTGCCGCCGTCACCCGTCACCACCAAGCCGGTGTAGCCTTTGGCGGCTTCGCCCACGTCTTTGACATCGGGTTCAGCAGCCGACCACCACACGCCAAAAAGTTTTTCGCGGGGATAGCCTGTGGCCACAGCTTCTTTCAAGGCTGCGGAGTTCATCACGCCCCAGCCCCACAACAACACATAGTCGGGACGGGCTTGGCGCACTTGCAACCAAGTGGCTTTTTGTTCCACGCCGGGCGCGGTCACGGGCAAGAGTTGCAAGTCAAAGCCTTGAATCTTGGCGCGCTCTTGCAGCAAAGGAATGGGCTCTTTGCCATAGGGGCTGTCGTGGTAGACCAAGGCAATTTTTTTGCCTTTGAGGTTGCCACCTTCTTTTTTGGTGATGTGCTGCATGATGATGTCAGCACCTGACCAGTACGTGCCCATCAAAGGGAAATTCCACTTGAACACCTGACCGTCGCTGGACTCTGAACGGCCATAGCCGCCAGTGATGAGCGAGTTTTTGTCAGTCGGTGCTTTCTCAGTCATCGCAAAAGTAATGCCTGTGGACAGCGGCTGATAAATCGCGCCAGCGGCTTTGCCTTTGAGGCGTTCATAGCATTCCACGCCACGGTCGGTGGCGTAGGCGGTGTCGCATTCTTCAAACGAAATTTTGACGCCGTTGATGCCACCGTCGCGTGCGTTGACAAGTTTCAAGTAATCGACATAACCGTTGGCCCAAGGCACACCATTGGGTGCGTAAGCGCCGGTGCGGTAAGGCAGCACGGGAAAAAACTGCTCTTTGGCTTGGGCATAGGCCGATGTACCAAGCACAGCGCCGCTCAGGCCTGTGGCTGTGACCGCGAGGGTCAGCAAGAAGGAACGAAGTTTCATTGGAAGTCTCCTAAAAAATTGTCTAACCACTCAGAAAAATCAATGCGGGAAAGGCCACAAACGCAGCTTTTGTTTGCCCACACTCCACAAACGCGCCAAGCCGTGGGGTTCAACGATCAAGAACCACACAATCAGCGCGCCAAAAATAATTTGCTCGGCGTGAGAGATGGTGGCTGTGTCCACTGACAAACCCACCCAAGCACCCAACACCGGCAACAACAAGTTGATCAAAATCGGCAAGATGATGATGAAGGCTGCGCCAAAAAAGCTGCCCATTACCGAGCCCATGCCGCCCAAAATCACCATGAAGAGCAACTGAAACGAGCGCTCCACCGAAAACGCCGCCGGCTCCCATGAGCCCAAATACACAAAAGCCCACAACGCGCCTGCCACGCCCACGATGAAGGAGCTGACCGCAAAGGCGCTCAGCTTGGCGTACATCGGGCGAATACCAATCACGGCTGCGGCCACGTCCATGTCGCGAATGGCCATCCACTCGCGTCCAATCGCGCCGCGCACCAAGTTTTTGGCGAGCAAGCCAAAGACAACCAAAAAGCTCAAGCAAAACATGTATTTTTGAAACGGCGTCTCGATGGGAAAACCAAACACCTGCAAATCGGCCACCGAGGCGGTGCCTGAGGCCGAGTCGTTGGTGAACCACTTGATGCGCAAAAACGCCCAGTCGCAAAAAAACTGTGCCGCCAACGTAGCCACCGCCAAATACAAGCCTTTGACGCGCAAGCTCGGAATGCCAAAGAACATGCCCACCAGCGTGGCAAACACGCCACCCATCAAAATCGCGGGAATCAAAGGCATGCCCTCAATGCGCACAAAGAAGTTGTAAGCCGCATACGCGCCCACCGCCATGAAGGCGCCTGAACCGAGCGAGATTTGTCCGCAATAGCCGACCAAAATATTCACCCCCAAAGCAGCCAAGGCCAAGATGAGGAAGGGAATCAAAATCGCGCGCAGCATGTATTCGTCGGCCAACAACGGCACGCCGATGAATGCAAAGGCAATGAGCAACAACACACCCACTCGGTCTTGCGTGATGGGGAAGATTTGCTGGTCTGCCTTGTAGCTGGTTTTAAATTGACCGTTTTCTCTGTAAAACATTTTTTTCTTCCTTACACGCGGTCAATGATCTTCTCGCCAAACAAGCCCTGCGGACGAATCAGCAAAAAGCCCAAGGCCAAGACATAGGCGAACCATATTTCTATGCCGCCGCCCACATAGGGGCCTAAAAACACTTCGGACAATTTTTCGCCCACGCCAATGATCAAGCCGCCAATGATGGCGCCGGGTACTGAGGTCAAGCCGCCCAAAATCACCACGGGCAAGGCGCGCAAAGCCACCGTGGACAACGAGAACTGCACGCCCAATTTAGAGCCCCAAATCATGCCCGCTACCAAGGCCACCACGCCTGCGACACACCACACCACCACCCAAATGCGGTTGAGCGGAATACCAATCGACTGGGCAGCTTGGTGGTCATCGGCCACCGCACGCAAGGCGCGTCCAGTGGTGGTTTTTTGGAAGAACACACTGAGCAAAGCCACCAACACCGCGGCAATCACCGCGGCCACCAAGTCTTCTTGGTTGATCATGATGCCGCCGTCAAAGGTAGATTCCAACAACAGCAAGGGCTCTTTGGGCATGCCCACATCGATCTTGTAGATGTCGCTGCCAAAAATCGATTGGCCGACGCCATCTAAGAAATACGTAATGCCCAGCGTGGCCATGAGCAAGGTCGTACCTTCTTGGTTAACCAAATGGCGCAGCACCAAGTACTCGACCAACCACGCCACCACAAACATGACCAAGGCCGCACCGGCAAAGGCCAACAGGTTGATCAAGACAAAGTTACCCACGCCTAAGTAAAGTGGAATCCACTCGCTAAAACGTGCCATGGCCAGCGCGGCAAACAACACCATCGCGCCTTGGGCAAAGTTGAACACGCCCGAAGCTTTGAAGATCAGCACAAAGCCCAGCGCGACCAGCGAATACAACATGCCCGCCATCAGGCCGCCAAACAGTGTTTCTAGAAAAAATCCCATGTCGAATCCTTAATGCGATGTGCCGAGGTAGGCGCTGATGACTTCTTCGTTGTTGCGCACTTCGTCGGGTGTGCCGTCGCCAATTTTTTTGCCGTAATCGAGCACCACCACGCGATCAGAAATGTCCATCACCACGCCCATGTCGTGTTCGATCAGGACAATCGTGGTGCCGAACTCGTCGTTCACATCCAAGATGAAGCGACACATGTCTTGCTTTTCTTCCACGTTCATGCCCGCCATCGGCTCGTCGAGCAACAAGACTTGCGGCTCCAAGGCCAAAGCGCGACCCAAGTCCACACGCTTTTGCAAGCCGTATGGCAATTGCCCGACGGGGGTTTTCCGAAAGGCTTGGATTTCCAAAAAGTCGATGATGCGTTCAACTTTTTCGCGGTGCTCAATTTCTTCGCGTTCGGCGGGTCCCAAACGCAGGGCTTGCCAAAACAAATTGCTCTTGATGCGCAGGTTGCGCCCGGTCATGATGTTGTCGAGCACGCTCATGCCTTTGAACAAGGCCAGGTTCTGGAAGGTGCGCGCAATGCCCATGCTCGCCACTTGGTGGCTGTCCATGTGACTGAAGGTTTGACCACGAAAGGTGATCGAACCTTCCGACGGCGTGTACACACCGTTGATGCAGTTGAGCATGGAGCTTTTACCAGCGCCATTGGGGCCAATGATGGCGCGCACTTCGTGCTCGCGCACGTTGAAGGAAATATCGGTCAACGCCTTGACGCCGCCAAAGCGCAGGCTGATGTTTTTGACGTCTAAGATGACGTCACCTATTTTTTTACTCATGCGGCTCTCCCCACCGGCGTGAAGGTTTTGGCGTCAGACAGCTTGAGCGTGGCGCTCACGCTGCCGGTGCGGCCATCTTCAAACTTAACTTGGGTTTCAATGAATTGCGTGCTTGCGCCGTTGTACAAAGCGTCCACCAAGGCGCTGTATTTGTCGGCGATGAAGCCACGACGCACTTTGTTGGTTCGGGTCAGTTCGCCATCGTCGGCGTCCAACTCTTTGTGCAAGACCAAAAAGCGGCTGACTTGGCTGCCTGCAAGCAAGGCGTCTTGCGCCAAATCAGCATTGACTTTTTCAACGCACTCTTGAATCAGACCATAGACCTCGGGCTTTTGCGCCAAGTCGGTGTAGCCCGCGTAAGGCAAGTTGCGGCGCTCGGCCCAGTTGCCCACGGCATCAAAGTCGATGTTGATCATCACGCACACTTGCGCGCGTTGGTCGCCATAAGCCACCACTTCTTTGATGTGCGGGAAGAACTTGAGCTTGTTCTCCACATACTTGGGCGCAAACATCGCACCGTCGTTGGCGCCGCCCTTAATGCGCCCCACGTCTTTCACACGGTCAATGATTTTCAAGTGACCGTGCGCATCCAAGAAGCCCGCATCGCTGGTGTGGTACCAGCCGTCAGACGTCAACACCTCAGCCGTGGCCTCAGGGTTTTTGTAATAGCCTTTGAGCAAGCCCGCTGACTTCACCAAAATTTCGCCGTTCTCAGCCACCTTGATTTCAACGCCATCGCAAGGCACACCCACGGTGTCGGCACGCGCTTCGTGGTCGGGCTGCAAGCAGACGAACACTGCGGTTTCGGTCGAGCCGTAGAGCTGTTTCAAGTTCACACCGATCGAGCGGTAAAAGCTGAACAAATCAGGGCCAATGGCTTCGCCCGCGGTGTAGGCCACGCGCACACGACTCATGCCGAGGTTGTTGCGCAAGGGGCCATACACCAAGAAGTTGCCCAAGCCATACAAAACCGAACCAAGCAAGCCAATCGACTGGCCGCTCATCTTGGTGGGGCCGTAGCGTTTGGCCACGTCCATGAAGTAATGAAACATGCTGCGCTTGATGCGGCTGGCGTCTTCCATGCGAATCATCACACTGGTCAACAAGCCTTCAAACACGCGCGGGGGCGCGAAGTAGTAGGTCGGCCCAATTTCTTTCAGATCGATGTTGACCGTGGCCGCCGACTCGGGGCAATTGACCACATAGCCGCAATACAACCACTGCGCATAGCTGAAAATATTTTGTCCAATCCATGCCGGCGGCAAGTAGGCCAATACGTCTTCACCAGACGTGAGGTGGTCAAACTTAGCACCTGCCTCGGCACGGTTGATGAGCGAGTTGTGGGTGTGTACCACGCCCTTGGGGTTGCCTGTGGTGCCGGAAGTGAAAAACATCGCACCCACGTCGTCGGTGTGCGCTTTTTCTATTTCATTGACAAAGAAATCGGGGTGTTGCTTGGCAAACACGCTGCCCGCAGCCAGCAATTCTTCCAGCGAGGCCAAGCCAGGTTCGTCGTATTTGCGCAAGCCGCGTGGATCGTCAAAAAAGATGTGGCTGATGCGCGGGCATTGCTCACGAATTTCCAGCAACTTGTCCACTTGCTCTTGGTCTTCGACCACGCAAAAACGCACTTCGGCATTGTTCAAAGGAAACACACATTCGGCAGCCACAGCATCTTGGTACAGCGGCACAGGAATTGCGCCCAACGACTGCGCGGCCAGCATGGTGGCATACAAACGCGGGCGGTTGGAACCCACCACCACCACATGTTCGCCCCGTTGCAACCCCGCTTGGTGCAGACCGCAAGCCATGTGTTCGACCATGTGCGCCATGTCAGCCCACGAGATGGTTTGCCAAATGCCGTATTCCTTCTCGCGCATGGCAGCAGCGCTGGGGCGCTCCTTGGCATGCTTGAGCAACAGTCGGGGGAACGTGGTTTGCATTCCTTGTCCTTGGTTTGTTATTTTTTTGAAAAAATCGCCACCCCTGCGGGGCTTGCGTCGAATTAATCGGAATACTAGGCCTTGATTTGACGCCAAGTTGTCGTTACGACGACAATTGAGGGAAGACCCCTAACACAACTTACCCGTATCTGACAGGAGGAGTGCATGGCGATGACGCAAGAACCCAGCGTGTACCAACGCCGTCGCAAAGCCAGTGCGCAGGAGTTGGCTCAAATTCCTTGGCTGACTTTGCTCACCGCGCAAGAGCGCGAATTTGTTGCACCGCAAATTGTGGTCAGCGACCCTAAGACGGGCGACTATGTCTGCCGCATGGGTCGCCCCGTCACGTTTTGGTTTGGTGTGATTGAGGGCTTGCTCAAAATGAGCACCGACAGCGCGAGTGGACGCACCATCACCTTCACTGGCGTGCCGCCTGGTGGCTGGTTCGGCGAAGGCACGGCCCTCAAGCGCGAACCTTATCGCTACAACATCATGGCCTTGCGCCACAGCGTGGTGGCGGGCATTCCAGTCGATACATTCCACTGGTTGTTGGATAACTCGATTGGTTTTAATCGCTTTGTGATGAACCAGTTCAACGAGCGCGTGGCGCAGTTCATTCAAGCGCGTGAGATTGACCGCTCCAACGACCCAGACATGCGCGTCGCGCGCAACCTAGCAGCGTTATTCAACCCCGCCTTGTTTTATGGCGTGGGCGAGGTGCTACGCATTACCCAACAAGAGCTGGCTTATTTGGTGGGCTTATCGCGCCAGCGAGTCAACGTGGCGCTCAACACCTTGCAAGAGCAAGGCGCAATTCGCATTGAATATGGCGGGGTTCGGGTGCTCCAGTTGGAGGCCTTGCGCAGTTGGTCGAGTTGAGCTTTATTCATTCGCCAACATAAAACCGCTGGAATCTATTGCAAACCTTGCGCCCATCCAACCGTCGGCCTCAAATTTCAAAGGGATTTCCATGGTTTTGCCACAGGCATTGACCGTCCAACGCTCTTTCCAGCGACCTTTGACCAGCAACACATCGTCTAACAAGTGTGCCGATACCGGCAAATACTCCGCCGCACGCATGGGTTCAATCACCTGAAAGTGCGTGACTTTTATTTTCGAACGATCACATGCGGACTCATTCAAATCGGCCAAGGCAACCAAAGCGCTTGCCACTTGGTTGTAGAGATTCACCGACGCATATGTTTGTCCTAAGCGTTGCAAGCTTTTGCGTTTTCTACCTTGTTCATCCAATTGCGCCAACGCTTGGTTGGACAGTTTGTCTGCATATTTTTCTTGAATGTCGTTATCAAAGGCCACCGATCGATCATCGGCATTTTGGCCGCTCAGCGAGAGCAAGATTTTTTGCGCTTCTTGCACCGCTGGCGCATAGCCTCTTTCGGCGGCAAAGGACAGCATGGAGAATGCGCGAACATCCAACTCACGGTCTTGCATAGATCGGTTAGCAAGGGCATCGTATCGCGCACGGTTGAACCGTCCCCGCTCGTCTAAAACGCTCAACTCGTTATTGACAGTGAGTTCGTAAAAAGCAAAAGCCGCATACGCATTTTTGCCGGTTGCAAATTTCCAAGCCCAATCACGCGCTCGATCCACATTTTTCGGCGTCGAGGCCGTGCCTTTGCCATAAATTTCAATCAAGCTCTTGAGCGCATTGACATTGCCAGCAGCCGCAGCTTTTTCAAAATACTGGATGGCTTGGGCTTCGTCTTGATTGCCATTCAAACCCTCCAGTCGCATCAGACCCAAGGCATTCCAGCCTCGCGCATCGCCTTTTTCAGCCGCTTCCAACAGCAACTGTTCAGCCACCGTGTGTTCTTTTTTACGCAAAGCTTCTAAAGCTGCGAAGTAATCGGCTCGTGCAGCAAGTCCACACAAGGACAAGATCATGAACATCAGAAGTTTTTTCATAGCACCCACCTTTTCTTTGCATATTTGCGCAACGGCCTTGGATAAGCGTTTTACAAACTGTTGAGAAATGGTAGGAAAAAAACGATTTATACGGAATTTAAAAGAACTTAAAAGTTATTAAATTGCTCAAGCTCGCTGGTCAATTGTGAGGCCAACTCACCTTCAGAGGAACGGGCACCCTCCTCCCGCCAAAGCGCGATATGTTCGAACTGTTCTGGCTGAACCATGGCCGTCAAAGCTGCATCGCGCGCGCGTTGCACCAAGGACTCGCGATGCAAGCCTGAGCGTTCATAAAAAGCTTGTGCGGCACCGTTGAATCTGGCGGCTATCAAAGGCTTTTCAAGGCGCACCAACAACCACGCAAATACGTCACAGAAGTTCATGAAGATGCTACTGCGGCGCAACAACGACACATGGTCAAGGCACACTTTGACGGCTTCGTCCAGCTTATTAATTTGAACCAATGCGAAAACCAAGCCTCCAATCACATGCGCCAAGGTGAGCTTTTGAAAATATTTATCTTTCAGCCCAACCACAAGCTTGTCATACACATCCACAGCCTTTGAATAGTCACCCAACCCGATATGAAAGCCCGCAATGTCTGCTTGGATGGTTGCCTCATAGCGTTCCACCTTGTCTGCCACGGCCATCGCCAAGGCAAACTCAGCCGTAGCCAGCGCAGCTTTGTAGTCAGAGCGTGCCGCCTCTATCAGGGCTTGAATTCTCATACGCCGCAATCTGTCTGTGATGGGCCAGCCCGGTGACTCCATCGCTTGGGCTTGGCTCAATGTGAGCTGAGCATTTTCTAGATCTTGGCTGTCCAACAAGGCTTCCGCCTTCATGCGTTTGCAGGCATGAATGTGTCGACCATGCCCCAAGGCCACAAAGTGGCGCTCAGCCAACTCAAAATACCCAACGCACAAATAGCTGGAGAGCCGCCCGCGAACGCCACAGCGCGCCAAGTACTGCCAATAGCGAGCCGCCAACTCTTGAGAAATTTGGTCATTTACCCAAGGCTGGACCAGCAGCAAACGCTTCAAAGCTTCAGAAACCTGCCCTGCAACACTCAAGAGCCACGCGGAGGCTACGGCCAGCGCTATCGCCAGCTCATGACTGGACACATCATCCTGCGCCACCGCCCACTCAAAAGCCATCCGTATGTTGTTCATTTCAGACCACAGCAGCTTGTCTTTGCGAGCACGACTCAATTGTTCGCACAATTTCCGCATGGCATAGGCGTGTTTGCGCGTCCAAATCTCGCGCTCTTTTGCCAAGGCCAGCTGGTGCAAGGCGTAAGTGCGGTTGGTTTCAAGCAAACGAAATCGGGGTGGCTCAGTGCTTTGAACTGCCACCATCGAGCGCTCGACCAAGCTATTGAGAACGTCCATCACCGTCCAGTCGCTTGGCGCTTCATCCCCAAAGTAAATTTGACACGCTTCAAAGCTAAAACCGTCTTTGAATACGCCCAATCGGCGAAACATTTGCGCCTCGGGCTCCGATAAAAGTTGATGACTCCAGTCCAATGCAGCCAACAAGCTCACATGGCGGGACAAGGAATTCCGGTTTCCATTGGTCAACAATTCCAAGCGCTCATTGAGGCGCTCCAACACGCCCGTGAGCCCCAACATGGGAACACGCGCGGCCGCCAATTCGATGGCCAAGGCGTTGCCGTCGAGCTGGCGACAAATGGCCGTCATGGTCTGTAAATTTTTCTCATCGATGATCACGCTGCGATCTTGGGCTTGTATGCGCTCACACAACAAACGCACTGCGCCAAACTCCAAGGCTTTCTTCGCGACGTTGTCCTCGGGTATGGGCAAGGCTTGCAAGGAGAACACCCACTCTGCGCTGATTCGAAGTTGCACCTGACTTGTCGCCAGCACTCTCAGTCCCGTCGAAAAACGCAACAACTTCTCGATCAGTTCTGCCACCGCATCGATGACATGTTCGCAGCCATCAAACACCAACAACATGCTTTGCGACTGCATGTAATCGACCAGCCCATCCATAGGCTCGCGCACATTGGCCAAATCTAATCCGACGGTTTGAACAATCAGATCGATCAAACCTTTTCGCTCTTGCACCGACGACAAGTCAAACCACCACACCCCTCCTTGAAAGTGTGGCCTCAAGACTGACGCCACATGCTGGGAGAGCAAAGATTTGCCACGCCCTCCTTCACCCAAAATGGTGATGAGTCGCCGTGTTGCGATTTCTTGAGTGAGAAAGTCCATCTCTTGCTGGCGACCAAATATGGGCTCAGGTTGCAGCACCAAGTTGCCTTGGATAGATTCAGCACGGCTCTCTTTGGAACTTCCTGTTTCTGAGCCAGATTCGGCACTCAACGCAAAGCCTTGATTCGCCAGCGGAGTTGCTGTTAATTGATACCCTCGCCCACTGACTGTTTTGATGGTGTGAGCCCCGAGCACTTTTCGCAAGGCGTGAATTTGCACCTGCAAGTTGTTTTGCTCCACCACCACATGAGGCCAAATCGCCTCGATGATTTCCTGCTTACCAAGAATCACATTGGGTTTTTGAGCCATAAACAACAGCAAATCAAAGGCACGTGCGCCCACTTCAACCCAAGCGTCTGCCACACGCAGCTGCCTTTCCTCCGGATGAATCTCAAAATTTTCAAAGCGCAGAATCATGTCAGACTAAGTTTGGAGCCAGCATCAACTGGTTGAAACCGCGAAAGTACGGGTCATCCATGAACACGGCTGCGCCAGGCACCAAGGCCAATTCTGAGAACCGCGATAACAAGGCATCCACCACCAAGGGCACCACTTGGCTGGCCAAGGGCGCGCCAATGCAATTGTGTTCGCCGCTGCCAAAGACAAGGTTTTTATTCATCCCATGGGTTCGATGAATATTGAGAACATCCGCATCTGACCCAAATACGGCCTGATCTCGATTACCTGAACCATAGACCAGCGTCACCAAAGCGTTTTGGGGTATGTCAAGCCCGCCCAAGTGAATTGGCGTGGAGGCATAGCGGTCAGCCATTTGGAAAGGCGCGTCAAAGCGTTTTAACTCTTCAAACACTTGCGCACGCAACGCAACATCGCCCGCGATATATTGCGTCAACACATCGGGGCGCGTCAGCAAATTGAAAACTGCCGTACCCACCAAGAACGCACTTGACAAATAACCGCCCAAAGCAAAATTCATGGCTGTTTGCATGCACTCTTGTGCACTCAGAGCGGGCGTGTTGAGCAGCGTCAACATATCGCAAAACAGCCCCTCTTGCGGCTGGGGTGAGTGCGCAGGACATCCGCCCGCCATCGCACCAAAATAAGCCAATACCTTACCTGCTGCGGCATAAGTGGGCGCGCGCTGATCGTTGGGCAACATGGGGTTAAAACAGTAGAGCATGGTCTCAATCCATGACCCCAAGGTCTGCCACATCTCGGGCGGGACGCCAAACATTTTCATGAACACATCGCGTGTGACTGGGGTGGCAAACTGAGTCACCAAATCAAACGGTGTCTTTGCCAGTGCCAAGTTGTCCAGCCTTTGCTTGGCTGTGGCTAGTGCTGAGTCGTTGATGCCTTGTATGGCTTTTGCAAACAGCGGATTGATCGCTTGACGCGTCAACGCATGTTGTGGTGGATCCATGAAAAACATGCCCCGCCCCGCCAAATCCACCGTCGTTGGATTTTTCAAAAACGTGGCGGAATCGTTCGCCGCTTGCTCGCACAATTCATGGCTAAATACCCAATACGATTCGTAGCTGCCCCGCGCCACTTTGACCACGGGCGCGTGCTTGCGAAATAACGCGTAGTAGGGATAAGGATCGTTCAAGAAGTTCGGATCCATAGGATCGAAAATCTCCGGTGCCAACCGCGAGCGTGTTTGCACACTGGGCGCTTCGGACAGCCATTGCGCTGGCCCAATTCGTTTGGCGGCTGAATCGTCAAACCCCACGCCTTGCGCCAGCCAGCGCAAGCCATTGATGCCCGGCATCAGCATGTACACACTGCCTTTGGTGTTGACCAACCTTGGCAGCTTGAATGCCACGGGCGCTGCGCCATTGGGCTGTGCAATACGGCACAAGCCACCCATGGTCTGGCTGCCAATGATGGGGTCTTGCGTGTCTTCAATACCGCTGGCCGAGCTGTCTGTGTTGGCCCATTGCTGCATCAAAAATTCAAACTGGCGGCTTAGATCGCCGCAAATGAACAAGCCAAACAAGCCACGCTGGGCATCGGCTTGGTCTTTGTGCCAAGCAGGACCATACGACATGCCACGGCGAATGATGCGGCGGCTATATGGCTGCCCCGCCACCAAGCTGCTGCGCGGATTCATGCGCCGAATGTGCGAGCCCACCGGACATTGCAAACCTTGATGATCGTTGACTTGGTTGGGATAAGCCAACGAAGGCGCATAGTCAAATGCGTTGATGCCTGTGGGCACGGGCTGTCCATCTGCGCCAGCACCTTGCGGGGACTGCGCCAGTGGCTCGCCATTGCGCCAGCGACCCATCATTTTGGCGGCGACCCATTCTTTGTCTAAACTTTGTTCCGTGCTGACTTTTTCAAGCAAGTTTTCAAACGCTGCGACGTCTTGGTCAAGCACGCGCAAGGCCACATAGGTGGCGTTTTCACACAATGCCGCTGGTAAATCGCCTAAGCTTTTGCCGCCATAAACACTTGTGTAGTTTTGCCCAAGTAAAAATTCGCCTACGCCCGCCAAGGGCTGCAAGTCAGTGTCTTCGCCACTGTCGACACCCGCAAGGCGAGGCTGGGCAATGCCGTCTTTGTAGCCGAAGTGAACACGCCCCTCGGGCATGGTCCAAGCATCGTGCTCGCGGACCAAGGTCAAATGGTGTTGCTCAAATGCGTGTCGTAAGTGTCGATGCGCAGCGTCAAATTGTTTTTGGCTGTGCTCGTCTTCATTGGAAAACAACGACACCATCACATCCACTTGTGTGCTGGTGCTGCCTATTTCCCAATGTTCAGGGGCGCTATCGCCCACATCGCCATTGCGTTGTGCACGTGTGCTTTCGGCGGGGCCTTGCAAAAAGACTTCCGGAAAGCGAGCCAACAATCCCGCAGGCACGCCCAAGGCACGCAAGCCCTCGGCTGAGACGCTGAGGTTGAGCATGCAAGCGGGCTTTTCATCCCAAATTTGCGCGCTGGTCACACGTGGCAGCAATTGTGCGGGGTCACCATCAACCAGCTTTGCAATCAAGGCTCGCGCCTGTGCCGCGTCCTGAATGCGCAGCGAATAGTGCCGGGCTTTGTCCGCCCGATAACCCTTCAAAATATTGCCTTGCACATCGTGCAATGGCACAGTGGCAGGGGCAACGGGGCGCACAGGTGGCGGTGTTTTTCTGGGGCCCAAAATATCGACGACCGTCAAATCGGGATAAGCGCTGAACACTGGATAGTCATCCCACACCAAGGCAGGCGCTTGCACACTCACCCGATTGTTGAGCTTGACGAAATTAAAAAATGCCTCAGGATGCTCCTTGACAGGCAAGGGCGGATGGTCTTTGACAAAGCCCAAAATCGCATCAAAGATGGGACCAATGGCAATCACGAAGTCCAGCGCATAGGCCTCCAGCGGCCCATCAAAACTGGTGATCACTTGAAGCGTTGAGTTGTCTGGCGTGGGTAAAAAGCGTGCGAAATGCACAAAATTCAGCATTCGCAGAGCCTTGCTGGTTTCGCTTTCTTTGGCCGCGATGGCCATCATGAGCTGCGGCATTTGCGTGGGGTCTGCCAGCAACAGATGTAAATTTAAGCCGTGGCTCACTTGATTGTTGGCGGCGAGACCTGCATCACTTGTACTCATACCCACTCCGTATTTCTTTAGTAATATTCTTAAATTAATTTCTATTTGAAATTAATTCACTAATAAGCAGAAATGTACTACAAGTTAGCAGTTTTTAACTCAATCTACTGTCACCCGATTTCCATGTTCAGGGTGTGACCGATCGCGCACCCGCCGCATCGACAGAAAACTCAGCGGTTGCCAAACCATCGGCTTCAAATGTCACCGGAACCTCTACAGCCTTACCGCAAACATTGAGTGTCCAGCTCTCACTCCAATGTCCTTTGATCAACAACATATTGCCCAACAATCGACCATTGACCGGCAAATACTGAGCTTCTTGCATGGGCTGCGTGATGCGCATCTGGCTAACGCGCATTTGGTTTCTAGGGCAGGCTTGGGGATCTGTGTTGCTGGCGGTATAGGCCACCGCCGAGGCCTTGGGCAGCACCAAGTTGAAAAGACGCACAGACACGAAGCTACTGCCCAATCGCCTGAGTTTGTCTAATTTTTCAGCTTCTTGTTGCAAACTATTGGCGGTTTGCGCAGCGAGTTTTGTGGCGTAGCGATCCTGAATTTCCTCATCAAACAACAAGGCTCTTTCGCTCACGGCCTCGCCACTGCGCGATAGCAAAATCGATTGCGCCTCAGCCACGGCCGGTGCATACCCTCTTTCAGCCGCAAAAGACAACAGCGAATAGGCTTGGCTGTCCAAGTCGCGCTCCTGAATTGAACGTTTGGCCAAATCTGCATAGCGTGCACGATCAATTTGGCCTTTCTCATCCAACACATTGAGCTCGTTTTGAACGGCCAATTGATAAAAAGTGTAGGCCGCGTAATTGTTGTTGGTTTGTGCAAGTTTGAGCGCCCATGTTCTGGCGCGAGCAGGGTTCTTGGGCACGGACTCTGAGCCCACGGCATACATGTTGATCAAGCTTTTGTAGGCGTTGACATTGCCAGCAGCAGCAGCTTTGCCAAAATAACCCAAGGCTTGGACCTCATCTTTGTCAACCCCCATTCCCTCCAAATACAGCACACCCAAAGCGTTCCAAGCCCTATGTTCGCCATTGCGTGCCGCTTCTTGAAGCAAGGGCTCAGCGCTGGCGTAGTCTTTGTCGCGCATTGCGGCAAGTGCAGCGGCGTAATCGGCAAGCGCAGACTGACTCCATATACCCACACAAAGTAGGAGTAATAATTTCCTCATCTTAATCACCAAAATCGTTAACCCGATATTTTAATATCAATATAGGATTTTGTATACATTAATAATGATTAAGCGAAAAAACCGTCTCAATTTGCGAGGTTGACGGCTTTTCCCTCCACGGTGAAGTTAGCACCCGCCCAGCCATCGACCTCAAAACGCACGGGGACTGTCACGGTTTTACCGCAGACATCGATCGTCCACAGCTCGCGCCAACGCCCTTTGAGAAACAAAACATCATCCAACAAGCGCGCCTCTATAGGCAAGGTAATTTTGTCGCGCATGGGTTCAATGACTTGCAGCTGGGTGACTCTGACCTTGGCGCGATCGCAGGTGTCGGTGGTGGTTTGACTGCCCGCATAAGCCGCCACCATCACCAAAGGCAGGGCATCTTTGTACAAACGCGGGGAAACGTAGGTTTTTCCGAGCAACTGAAGATTTTTCAAGTTTGTCACTTCTTGGTTGAGCTGAATCGCCATTTGCACCGGAATCTGGTTTTTGTATTTCTCTTGAATCAGCGCGTCAAGCTCTATCGCACGCTCTGCAACGCCTTCACCACTGCGTTCGAGCAAAGTCATTTGCGCGATAGACAATGCTGGCGGATAACCGCCCTCTGCGGCAATGGAAAGCATTTCAAAAGCCTTAGCGTCCAGTTCACGGGCGTTTTCTGGACGACTGGCCAATTCTTGGTAGCGCTTGCGATCAACATTGCCTTTGTGATCCAAGATGCTCAATTCGTTTTGAATAGCCAGTTGGTAATACACAAATGCCGCGTAAGGGTTGGCGGTTTTTTCATGTGCGAACTTCCACGCCCATGCTCGGGCGTGTTCTGGGTCCTTGTTCACCGTCTCGCTGCCTTGACCCAGCAGTTGCACAATACCGTTAAGGGCGTTGGCATTGCCATCGGATGCGGCCTTCTCAAAATACTCCAAAGCTTTGGAATCATTGCGCTTGACGCCTAAGCCTTGCAAATACATCACCCCCAAGGCGTTCCATGCTCGGGCATCGCCCTTGTTGGCCGCAATCAATAGCTCAGGGTGAGCTGTGGCATAGTCCTTCTTTTGCAACGCGGCGAGAGCTTCGTCATACCCCGCAAATGCAGCCTGCCCTAGAAGGCAAAGTGTGGCGGCACAAATGACTCTTAATTCACGCATACACCACTTCAAAGATTAATGACATGGAAAGTATAAGACTCAACAAACGCATGGCCGAACTCGGCCTGTGCTCGCGCCGCGAAGCCGACGCTTGGATTGAGCAAGGTTGGGTGCTGGTCAACGGCCAGCCCGCGCTCATGGGCGTGAAGGTCACGGCGGCTGACAAAGTGGAGATCGACCCTCGCGCCAAAGGCCACCAAAGCACCCAAGTCACCATCTTGTTGCACAAACCCATGGGCTATGTGAGCGGCCAAGCCGAAGACGGCCACGAGCCCGCCATCACCCTCATCCACGGACGCAACCACTGGCGCGAAGACCCGACCCACAACCGCATCCAACCCTCGCAACTGCGCGGTTTGGCTCCGGCGGGACGCCTAGACATCGATTCTGTGGGCTTGTTGGTGCTCACCCAAGACGGCCGCGTAGCACGTCAATTGATTGGCGAAGACAGCCACATGGAAAAGGAATACTTGGTGCGTGTGACCTACCAAGGCGAGACACTCAATGTGCAGTCAGTGTTTCCCAAAGAATTACTGGCCAAGCTACGCCACGGCCTGAGCTTAGATGGCAAGCCCTTAAAACCCGCCCAAGTGGAATGGCAAAACCCAGAACAACTGCGCTTTGTGCTGACCGAAGGCAAGAAGCGCCAAATTCGGCGCATGTGCGAGCAAGTGGGCTTGTTGGTCGTGGGTTTGAAGCGCATACGCATGGGGCGCATTGTGCTGGGCAACTTGCCTGTGGGGCAGTGGCGGTATTTGGGGCCGCATGAGCGGTTTTGATTGGCTCTTGAAATCCTTGACCGCGCCCCACATCTTGTGGCGTTGTTTTTTGACTTTCTACCCTTTCAAACCATGAGCAAACATACCCATTCCTTCCAAGCCGAAGTGTCGCAACTGCTGCACTTGGTCACGCATTCGCTGTACTCCAACAAAGAAATCTTTTTACGCGAACTGGTCTCCAATGCCTCAGACGCTTGCGACAAGCTGCGCTATGAAGCGCTCAACAACGCTGCCTTGTTTGAAAACACGCCCGAGTTAGAAGTGCGCGTGAGTTTTGACAAAGCAGCCAAAACACTCACCATTTCTGACAACGGCATTGGCATGAGCCAGCAAGAGGCGATTGACCACTTGGGCACCATCGCCAAAAGCGGCACGCGCGAGTTCATGGGCAAATTGAGCGGCGACCAAAAAACCGACGCCAAGGACCAAGGCGCCTTGATCGGCCAATTCGGCGTGGGCTTTTATTCGGGCTACATCGTGGCCGACCGCATCACCGTGGAATCGCGCCGCGCTGGCCTCCAAGCCGAAGAAGGTGTTCGCTGGAGCAGCACGGGTACGGGCGAGTTCGAGGTTGAAACCATCACCCAAGCGGATCGCGGCACGCACATCATCTTGCATTTGCGCGATGACGCCGAGGAATACCTCAGCAACTGGAAGCTCAAATCCGTCATCAACAAATACTCTGACCACATCTCGCTGCCCATTCGTATGCGCAAAGAAGAGTGGAAAGAAGGCGAAAACGACCAACCCGGCGAGATGGTCATCACCGACGAATGGGAAACCGTCAACCAAGCCAATGCGCTGTGGGCGCGTCCCAAGAAAGACGTCACGCCTGAGCAACACGCCGAGTTCTACAAACACATCAGCCACGACTTTGAAGCGCCACTGGCTTGGAGCCACAACCGCGTCGAAGGCAGCACCGAGTACACCCAACTGCTGTACATCCCCGCCAAGGCACCGATGGACTTGTTCAACCGCGACAAAAAAGCAGGCTTGAAACTCTATGTCAAACGCGTCTTCATCATGGACGACGCCGAGGCCTTGATGCCCATGTATTTGCGCTTCATCAAAGGCGTGGTGGATTCTGCCGACCTGCCCTTGAACGTCAGCCGCGAACTGCTGCAAGAAAGCCGCGATGTCAAAGCCATCCGCGAAGGCAACACCCGCCGCGTGCTCTCGCTCTTAGAAGATTTGGCCAAACGCGACACGCCCGTTGCCGACGCCAGCGAAGAAGACCAAGCCGACGCGGGCAAGTTCACCCAGTTTTATGCCGAATTTGGCGCTGTGCTCAAAGAAGGTTTGGGTGAAGACTTTGCCAACAAAGACAAGATCGCAAAACTGCTGCGCTTTGCCAGCACCACCAGCGACACCACCAGCGTGTCCTTTGCCGACTACAAAGCCCGCATGAAGGAAGGCCAAGAGGCCATCTACTACATCACCGCCGACACCTTGGCTGCAGCCAAAAACAGCCCCCAGCTCGAAGTCTTCCGCAAAAAAGGCATCGAGGTGCTGCTGATGACCGACCGTGTGGACGAATGGGCGCTCAACTTCTTGAACGAGTTTGACGGCACGCCCTTGCAGTCAGTCGCCAAAGGCGCCGTCGATTTGGGCAAACTGCAAGATGAGGCCGAGAAAAAAGCCGCTGAAGATGCGGCTGAAGCCTTCAAACCCGTCTTGGCCAAGCTCAAAGAAGCCCTCAAAGACAAAGCCGAAGACGTGCGCGTGACCAGCCGCTTGGTCGATTCACCCGCCTGCTTGGTGGTGCAAGACCACGGCATGTCCACCCAATTGGCACGCATGCTCAAACAAGCAGGTCAAGCCGCGCCCGAAGTCAAGCCGATTTTGGAAGTCAATGCCGAACACGCGTTGGTCAAAAAGCTCGATGGCTCGGTGCATTTCCATGACTTGGCGCACATTTTGTTTGACCAAGCCCTGCTGGCCGAAGGCGGTTTGCCCGAAGACCCTGCCGCCTATGTGAAACGCATCAACGCGCTTTTGGTGTAAAAACCTGTCCATGCAACACATGGACTCACCCCTCTCGTCGATCAAGGCCAACACCGGCGTGTTGGCCTTTGATATTTTTGGCACCGTCGTGGACTGGCACGGCAGCATCCTGCGCGAGGTGCAATCGCTCTACCCTCATGTTGATGGCAATGCCTTTGCGCTGGCTTGGCGCGCCGGCTACCAACCCGCGATGGCGCGTGTGCGTTCAGGCGAGTTGGGCTGGACGCGCATTGACGAGCTGCACCGCATGATTTTGGAGACGCTGCTGCCTCAGTTTGGTTTGAGTCATCTCA
Organism: uncultured Burkholderiales bacterium; assembly: GCA_903832625.1. GTDB lineage: Bacteria > Pseudomonadota > Gammaproteobacteria > Burkholderiales > Burkholderiaceae_C > Limnohabitans. The sequence continues at coordinate 28,210 of CAILCI010000048.1, forward strand.
CTGAATCTGAGCGCGTGCACCTCAACCACGTATGGCACCGCTTAGACGCTTGGGCTGACAGTGTGGAAGGCCTCACTCGCCTCAAACAACGCTTCACCATCTGCAGCCTCTCCAACGGCAACATAGGCTTGCTCACGAACATGGCCAAGCGCGCTGGTTTGCCTTGGGACTGTGTGCTGTCGGCCGAGGTGTTTCGTGCCTACAAGCCCGATCCGGCCACATATTTGGGCGTGGCGAAGGTGTTTGATCTGGAGCCCAGCCAAGTGATGCTGTGCGCCGCCCATCACGACGACTTAGCCGCCGCCCGCGCCTGCGGCCTGCGCACCGCCTACATTGAGCGGCCCTTGGAGTTTGGTGCTGCCCAGCCGAAAGATGTGTCGCCTCAATTGGGCAACGATTTGCATGCAAGCAGCATCCTTGATTTGGCTGCTCTTTTGGGCTGCTGATCTGCGCTGCGGCGTCAGACAATGAGCGCCGGCTCTTGCATGGCCTCGCATTGTTCGACCAACATGTGAACCTGCCCCGCCCAATAATCGCTGGTGCCAAACCACGGAAAATTTTGTTGGAACGATGGATCGTCTTGACGCCGCGCCAACCAAGCGCTGTAGTGAATCAAGCGCAGTGTGCGCAAAGGCTCGATCAAAGCCATTTCACGCCGATCAAATTCGCGCATCTCTTCGTAACCGTCTATCAATAGGCCCAACTGCCTGCTGCGCTGCGCACGGTCGCCGCTGGCGAGCATCCACAAGTCTTGAATCGCTGGGCCCGTGCGTGCGTCGTCCAAATCCACAAAATGCGGACCGCCTTCGGGTCGGTCGGTGGGTGTCCACAAAATATTGCCAGGATGACAATCGCCATGAAGCCGCAGTTGCAGGGCGGGCGTGCTGTCAAAGCCACGTTGGACTAGCTCCAAGGCTTGGTTGCACACTTCTAGCCACGCTGCTTCTTGGTCGAGTGGGATTTGTTTGTGTTGCAGCAACCAGTCGCGTGAATCCATGCCAAAGGTTTGTGTGTTCAACGCGGGTCTGGCTTGAAATGCCTGTTTTGCGCCCACGTTATGAATCCGCGCAATGAAGCGACCAATCCACGCCAACACTTCGGCATCGTCCAACTCTGGCGAACGCCCACCACGACGTGGGCTGACGCTGAATGCAAAGCCCAGCGCGTGATGCAAGCTTTGACTGTTCAAAAGCAAGGGCCCCACCACGGGAATTTCTTCGCCCATCAGTTCAGCCGCAAAACTGTGCTCTTCTTGAATTTGCGCGTCGGTCCAACGGTGCGGCCGATAGAACTTGGCCACCAAGGCGGTGTCGTCATCGAGCATGACTTGGTAGACGCGGTTTTCATAAGAACTCAGCGCCGTCAAACGACCATCGACCGCCAAGCCCACCGATTCCAACGCATCCAACACCACCAAAGGCGTGAGCGCATCAAAGTCATGCTCCGCATGCGCTTGGTCGCTCATACGCCCCACACGATGTCTTTGCCAGCCGCATGGGCGCGTTGCAGCATGTCGATGAAGGGCAAGGCGCGTTGTTTAAGACCTACTCTGTCGTGCAATGAATCCTCTTGATCTTGCGTTGGCTGGTCTTGTTGCTTGGTGTGTTTCACTGGGTTCGTTGCATGGTTTTGACCGTGATGCTGCGCGGCCTCAGTCTCAATTGCTTGCTGCAAAGCCTGGATGGCGCTTGGCATGTCGTGTACTTCGATAATGCCTTGCGCTGTGGGCTCTTTGCCAATCAAGCGCAGCACTTGTCGGCCATTGGGCTCCAACATGATGAGGTCGCCCGTGGCTTTTGATTTGAATTTGTACAACATGGCAATCCCTTTAGTTTTGACGCAGCAACGCGTTGACGATGGTGTGAAACGCCTCAGGCTTCTCATACATCACCCAATGTCCCGCTTCTGGCACTAGCGTGAACGAGCGTAACACCTTTAGCACTTGAGGTATGTGGTGCAACCGGTCTTTGTACAACGCGTCTTGTTCGCCCCAAATCCCGTACACAGGGCAAGTCCATGCGTGCTGAATTTGCGCCAAGATGTCTGTGCGTGCAATGCGGCGTCTGCGCAAACGGTCACGCGCCACATTGGCTTGTTGCAAGTCGATCAACGCGTCAGTAATGAGCGTCTCGTCGCGCAGCATGATGGTTTTTAAGTTGTGCCTATGAACGTCTCTTTGCTGTGCTTCACTCATGCCAGCCATCATGCCGCGCATGGGCAACTCTTCACCAAACAAGCCCAAACCCGGCACACCGATGAGCACCATACAACTGAATAGGTGTGGATGCTGTGCCGCCACCAATCCAGCCAACATCCCTCCAAAAGAAAAGCCCAAGACTGCAACGGGCTCGTTCTCGAAAGTCTTTTGCAAAACTTCAGCAACGAAAGGCACCAAATCATCTGCATCGCGCGTTTGGGGTGGTAATTCTGAGTCACCAAATCCTGGAGTGTCGAGCACCCAGACTTCGTGTGTCTGCGCCAAGGTATTCACATTGCGCACCCAGTGTGTCCAACTGCCTGAGCCGCCATGAAACAACACCAAGGGTTTGAGGTTTTTCCCATGGCTCCACACATGCCAAACCACCTGCCCCCAAGGGTAAGACTGCTCCACACGGCGTGCTTGATTGAGTGCAAGTTGAATGGCGTTCATGGCAATATTTTTATCCAAGAAAAAAGCCCTCTGACTGATGTCAGAGGGCTTTTGATTCTGGTTGCGCGAGTAGGATTTGAACCTACGACCTTTGGGTTATGAGCCCAACGAGCTACCAGGCTGCTCCATCGCGCGGTAAGAGGGTTAGTATAACCGATTAAGCAGCGGTTTGTCCATCAGTTGCATCTTTAATTTCAGGACGATCCACCAATTCGACAAAAGCCATCGGTGCGTTGTCGCCCACGCGGTAACCCATTTTCAAGATGCGTGTGTAGCCACCTGGACGTGTTTTGAAACGTGGGCCCAAATCGTTGAACAATTTGACCACGCTGTCACGGTCACGCAGACGGTTGAAAGCCAAGCGGCGGTTGGCCACGGTGGGTTCTTTGGCCAAGGTGATCATCGGTTCGATGACGCGACGCAGTTCTTTGGCTTTGGGCAATGTGGTTTTGATGGCCTCGTGCTCGATGAGCGAGTTCATCATGTTGCGCAACATGGCGAGGCGGTGCTCGCTGGTGCGATTGAGTTTGCGAAGTCCGTGTCCGTGACGCATTTTGATTTCCTTTGATGTTTTGCCGGCCGCCGTATCAGGTACGGCCAGGGGACTTTAAAAGTCGGAGGTTTTGAATTAACGACGCTCTAAACCGGCAGGTGGCCAGCTTTCGAGTTTCATTCCCAAAGTCAAGCCGCGTGAAGCGAGCACTTCTTTGATTTCGTTGAGTGACTTGCGACCCAAGTTCGGGGTCTTGAGCAACTCATTTTCGGTGCGTTGAATCAAGTCACCGATGTAGTAAATGTTTTCTGCTTTGAGGCAGTTGGCAGAACGAACGGTGAGTTCGAGTTCGTCCACAGGGCGCAGCAGCAAAGGATCGAATTGTTGTGTGTTGCCCACTGGTGCGTGACCCATGCCGACAGCACTGAACACATCGCCTTCGAGTTGAGCGAACACAGCCAATTGCTCCACCAAAATGCGTGAAGAAGCGCGCACGGCGTCTTCAGCACTCACGGCGCCGTTGGTTTCAATTTCCATGACCAAACGGTCGAGGTCTGTGCGTTGTTCAACGCGTGCATTTTCAACGCTGTAGCTCACTCGGTGAACGGGCGAGAAAGATGCATCCAACACAATACGACCAATGGCTTTGCTGGGCTCGTCCGCATGACGGCGCATAGAACCTGGCACATAGCCTCGACCTGTTTCAACTTTGAGTTGAATGTCAATCTTGCCGCCTTGCGACAAATTGCAAATCACATGGTCAGGGTTGATGATTTCTACATCGTGCGGCGTTTGAATGTCAGCAGCCGTCACAGGGCCGTCGCCATCTTTGCGCAAGCTCAGTGTCACTTCTTCGCGGTTGTGCAGTTTGAACACAACGCCCTTGAGGTTCAACAAAATGTTGACCACATCTTCTTGCACGCCATCGATGGATGAGTACTCATGCACCACGCCAGCAATGGTGACGTCGGTCACGGCATAGCCAACCATGGACGACAACAACACACGGCGCAAAGCATTGCCCAGTGTGTGGCCATAGCCGCGCTCGAAGGGTTCCAAAGTCACTTTGGCCTTGTTGTGGCCAATTTGCTCGACGATAATATTTTTTGGTTTCAGCAAATTTGTTTGCATTCAGATTTCCTCTCAATACCCCCGGCTCGTTACACCGGTAAGGCTGGGTGTCTGGAACACGCCGCACGAGCAGGCGGCGTGGGATACTGGGCTGAGAAACTCAGCTCAATTAGCGTGAATACAATTCAACGATCAACGATTCGTTGATATCAGCAGCAAATTCGTCACGGTCAGGCGACTTCTTGAATGTGCCTTCGGCTTTTTCAATGTTGACTTCAACCCAAGCAGGCATGCCCACTTGTTTGGCCAATTCCATGGCTTCCAACACACGGCCTTGCTTTTTGGATTTTTCGCGCACAGCAACCACGTCGCCAGCTTTGACCAAATAAGAAGGGATGTTCACCGATTGACCGTTGACGGTAATCGCTTTGTGAGACACCAATTGACGCGCTTCAGCGCGTGTTGAGCCAAAACCCATGCGGTAGACGACGTTGTCCAAACGCGATTCCAAGATGGACAACAGGTTTGCACCGGTGTTGCCACGTTGTTTGTCGGCTTGAGCAAAGTAACGGCGGAACTGACGCTCCAACACGCCGTACATGCGTTTGACTTTTTGTTTTTCACGCAATTGCAGACCGAAGTCAGACGTGCGTTGACCCGATGTGCGGCCATGTTGGCCGGGCTTGGTGTCGAATTTAGACTTGTCTGCAATCGAGCGACGAGCGCTCTTTAAGAACAAGTCCGTGCCTTCACGGCGAGAGAGTTTGGCCTTGGGGCCTAGGTAACGTGCCACTTGAATATCCTTCTTAGTTCATCTACTCGTCTTACGACGAGGAGCCACTGTTCACAGACAGTGGCGGTGGGCTTCATAAAAAATCAGATACGACGACGTTTCTGAGGGCGGCAACCGTTGTGAGGAACGGGAGTCACATCAGAGATCGACGAGATACGGATGCCCAATGCGGCCAAAGCACGCACTGAAGATTCGCGGCCTGGACCTGGGCCTTTGATTTCGACGTCCAAGTTTTTGATGCCTTGTTCAACAGCTGCACGGCCTGCCACTTCAGAAGCAACCTGCGCTGCAAATGGTGTGGATTTACGTGAGCCTTTGAAACCTTGACCACCTGACGAAGCCCAAGACAAAGCATTGCCTTGACGGTCCGTGATGGTGATGATGGTGTTGTTGAACGAAGCGTGAACGTGTGCAATGCCATCCGCAATGTTTTTACGGACTTTTTTGCGAACGCGCTGTGCTGCGCTATTGTTTGGTGCTTTTGCCATTGTTATGCCTCAATGCAATTATTTTTTCAATGCCTGTGCGCCTTTACGCGGACCCTTGCGAGTACGTGCATTGGTGCGTGTGCGTTGACCACGCATAGGCAAACCACGGCGATGACGGAAACCGCGATAGCAACCAATGTCCATCAAACGTTTGATGTTCATGGTTGTCTCACGACGAAGGTCACCCTCAATCGTGATAGTCGCGATTTGGTCGCGAATTTTTTCCAAATCAGAGTCCGTGAGGTCTTTGATTTTTTTGGAGTAATCGATTCCACATGCTTCGCAAATTTTGCGAGCGCGTGTACGGCCAATGCCAAAAATGGCAGTTAGACCGATCTCAGTATGTTTGTGTGGCGGAATGTTAATGCCAGCGATACGTGCCATGTGCGTCCTCTTTAAACCAGTTCAATCAACCTTGGCGCTGTTTGTGGCGTGGATCTGTACAGATCACACGAACCACGCCCTTGCGGCGGATGATTTTGCAGTTGCGGCAAATTTTTTTGACCGAAGCCGAAACTCTCATTTCACTCTCCTAAAACTCATTTCATTTCACGCCCTCATTGGC
>CAILCI010000049.1 GCA_903832625.1 uncultured Burkholderiales bacterium
CGTGTTTGTTGAAATGGTCATGGACGATGAGTCTTGGCATTTGGTCAAACACACCAACAAAGTGACGGGATTTGTGGGGGGTGCGAAAAATCGCCCTGCACCGATCTCCGAAGCTGAGGTGCAAAAAATTGTCAACCAAATGCAAGACGGGGCAGAGAAGCCGCGTCACAAAGTTGAGTTCATGCCAGGCGAATTCATTCGCGTCAAAGAAGGTCCATTCACCGACTTCAATGGCACGGTGGAAGAAGTCAACTACGAGAAAAACAAAGTCCGCGTGTCCGTCACCATTTTTGGTCGTGCCACACCGGTTGAGTTGGAATTTGGTCAGGTCGAAAAAACCTAAGCAAGTTCAGAGTTTGTGTGTTTGGTGCTTTCCGACTCGGCACCAAACCTTTGAGGTGAGTCGTTAACCCCGGGGAGCCTTCACAGGCGTTTGTACCCGTAAGGAGAAAAGCATGGCGAAAAAAATCGTCGGCTTCATCAAGCTGCAAGTGCCAGCTGGTAAGGCCAACCCATCACCACCTATTGGTCCAGCATTGGGTCAACGTGGCCTGAACATCATGGAATTCTGCAAGGCGTTCAACGCCCAGACCCAAGGCGTCGAGCCCGGTCTGCCCTTGCCTGTGGTCATCACAGCATTTGCAGACAAATCCTTCACCTTCATCATCAAAACGCCGCCAGCGACGACTTTGATCAAAAAAGCCATCAAGCTGGACAAAGGTTCTGCCCGTCCTCACGTGGACAAAGTGGGCAAGATCACGCGCGCTCAATTGGAAGACATCGCGAAAGCCAAAATGTCTGACTTGAACGCAGCCGATTTGGACGCTGCTGTTCGCATCATCGCGGGCTCTGCTCGTTCGATGGGCGTGACTGTGGAGGGCGTGTAAATGTCTAAATTGACCAAAAAACAAAAATCTTTCCAAGGCAAAGTCGACAGCAACAAGCTGTACCCTTTGTCTGATGCCATCGGCATCGTCAAAGAATGCGCCACCGCCAAGTTCGATGAATCCATCGACGTGGCTGTGCAACTCGGCATTGACGCTAAAAAATCTGACCAAGTGGTGCGCGGCGCTGTCGTGTTGCCCAATGGCACAGGTAAAACGGCGCGTGTGGCTGTGTTCGCACAAGGTGCGAAAGCTGAAGAAGCCAAAGCCGCTGGTGCTGACATTGTCGGTATGGACGACTTGGCTGCCATGGTCAAAGCTGGCGATATGCCCTTTGACGTGGTGATTGCTGCGCCCGACGCGATGCGTGTGGTCGGTACATTGGGTCAAATCTTGGGCCCACGCGGCCTGATGCCTAACCCCAAAGTTGGCACTGTCACGCCTGACGTGGCAACCGCTGTGCGCAATGCCAAAGCAGGTCAAGTTCAATTCCGCGTTGACAAAGCCGGTATCGTGCACGCCACGATTGGCCGTCGCTCGTTCGAATCTGACAAATTGCAAGGTAACTTGTCGGCTTTGGTCGAAGCTTTGAACAAAGCAAAACCAGCTTCCAGCAAAGGTGTTTACCTGCGCAAGTTGGCTGTGTCTTCCACCATGGGCGTTGGCGTCCGTGTGGATGTGCAATCTTTGGTCGCCTAATACGCGATCAAAAAATGGGGGCTGACGCAAGTCGGCACTCATGTGGTGGGCTGATTGATTTGCAAAAGTTGATCAGGTCATCCAAGACCGTTGGTGCGTGGCTTGACCGCGCTTAATCCATCAACCAACGCAGATGGCGATCCCGCTAGACGGATTTTTTCCTGACAGTTAGGTCGCTGCAAAAGTGGCGTGTTGGAGGGCAAAAGCCCAAAGACACATTTAAAGGAGTAGACCTTGAGTTTGAATCGCAGTGAGAAAGAAGCAGTCATCACCGAAGTGACTGCACTCGCCGCTAAGGCTCAAACGCTGGTGATGGCGGAATACCGTGGCATCACGGTCGCTGACTTAACCCAACTGCGCGTCAAAGCTCGCGGTGCTGGCGTGAGCCTGAGTGTGTTGAAAAACACCTTGGCTCGCCGTGCCGTGACAGGAAGCGCATTTGAGGTGGTCGCCGATCAGATGACCGGTCCGCTGATCTACGGCTTCTCTGAGGACGCAGTGGCTGCCGCTAAGGTGGTGGCTGACTTCGCGAAAACCAATGACAAATTGGTGATTCGCGGTGGTGTGACCTCGGGTAAAGCTTTGGACGTCAATGGCGTTAAGCAACTGGCAAGCATTCCTTCGAAAGAAGTGTTGTTGGCTCAGTTGTGTGGCTTGTTGATGTCGCCTATGTCTCGCACCGCAGTGGTGTTGGGCGCTTTGGCGGCAAAAAAAGGCGAAGGCGAAGCTGTTGCCGCTTGATGCGGACAGCTTGTGTTTAACCAATTGTTAGGAATTAAAAATGGCATTCGATAAAGACGCATTTTTGACCGCGCTTGACAGCATGACGGTCTTGGAACTCAACGAGTTGGTGAAAGCCATCGAAGAGAAATTTGGTGTGAGCGCTGCTGCAATGGCGGCTCCTGCTGCTGCAGGTGGCGGCGGTGGCGCAGCTGCTGCTGAAGAGAAAACCGAATTCAACGTGATGTTGCTGGAAGCTGGCGCTAACAAAGTGTCCGTGATTAAAGCAGTTCGCGAAATCACCGGTTTGGGCTTGAAAGAAGCCAAAGACATGGTTGACGGCGCTCCCAAGGCTGTCAAAGAAGCCGTGTCCAAAGCTGACGCCGAAGCTGCTAAGAAGAAACTCGAAGAAGCTGGTGCTAAAGTCGAACTGAAATAATTCAGTTGCTTTTCAAGGCTGGAGTGCCCCTCAAGGGTCTCCAGCCTTTGCTGCTTACAGAGCGCACCCAAAAACAAGTCAAAGTCAATTTGTTTTTGAGTGTCTTCTGATTCCAACTGCAGAAGATGCCTTGGTTCGGGTTGTGTGCAATGCGCAACCGTCCGCCAACGCTGGTAGAGGCCAGCCGCCAAGCCCATTGCATGAGGTGTTTTACCTTGTGCAGAGAACAGTTCTGAAAGATCAAGCCCGGAGATCTCATGGCCTATTCATTTACCGAACGCAAGCGCATCCGCAAGAGTTTCGGCAGCCGCGACAGCGTGCTGGAAGTCCCTTATTTGTTGCAAATGCAAAAAGATGCGTACACCGCCTTTTTGCAAGCCGACACCGCCCCCAAAAAACGAACCCTTGATGGTTTGCAGGCGGCGTTTGAGTCGTCCTTCCCCATCGTCTCGCACAACGGTTTTGTTGAGATGAAGTACCTCGAGTACAACTTGGCCAAACCTGCGTTTGACGTGCGCGAATGTCAAACCCGTGGTTTGACGTTCTCCTCTGCTGTGCGCGCGCGCGTTCAGCTCATCATTTATGACCGTGAGTCGTCCACGCCTCAGTCCAAGGTGGTCAAGGAAGTCAAAGAGCAAGAGGTCTACATGGGCGAAGTGCCTTTGATGACCGACAAAGGCTCGTTCATCATCAACGGTACAGAGCGCGTGATCGTGTCTCAGTTGCACCGTTCGCCCGGCGTGTTTTTTGAACACGACAAAGGCAAGACGCACAGCTCGGGCAAATTGTTGTTCAGTGCGCGCATCATTCCGTACCGTGGCTCTTGGCTCGACTTTGAATTCGATCCCAAAGACTTGCTGTATTTCCGCGTTGACCGCCGCCGCAAGATGCCTGTGTCGATTCTGCTCAAGGCGATTGGCCTGACACCAGAAACGATCTTGGCCAACTTCTTCGTCAACGACAATTTCCGTTTGATGGATTCGGGCGCACAAATGGAATTTGTGGCTGAGCGTTTACGCGGTGAAGTGGCACGTTTTGACATCACCGACAAGGCGGGCAAAGTCATTGTTGCCAAAGACAAGCGCGTGACTGCACGTCACACCCGCGAAATGGAACAAACTGGCACCACGCACATCAGCGTGCCAGAAGACTTCCTCGTGGGACGCGTGATTGCAAAAAACATCGTCGATCAAGACACTGGCGAATTGATTGCCCGTGCCAACGATGAGCTGACAGAAGCTTTGCTCAAAAAATTGCGTGAAGCTGGCGTGCAAGATTTGCAGTGCATCTACACCAACGAACTCGACCAAGGCGCTTACATCTCGCAAACTTTGCGTACCGATGAAACCACCGACGAGTTCGCCGCACGCGTGGCCATCTACCGCATGATGCGCCCTGGCGAGCCACCTACCGAAGACGCAGTGCAAGCTCTGTTCCAGCGCTTGTTCTACAACCCAGACACCTACGATTTGTCGCGTGTTGGCCGCATGAAGTTCAATGCCCGCGTGGGCACTGCTGATAGCAAAGGTCCCATGGTCTTGACCAATGACGACATTTTGTCGGTGGTCAAAATTTTGGTGGATTTGCGCAATGGCCGTGGTGAAGTCGATGACATCGACCACTTGGGCAATCGCCGCGTGCGTTGCGTGGGCGAGTTGGCAGAAAACCAATTCCGCACTGGCTTGGCACGTATTGAAAAAGCCGTCAAAGAGCGCTTGGGTCAAGCTGAGCAAGAGCCTTTGATGCCGCACGATTTGATCAACTCCAAGCCCATCTCCGCTGCGCTCAAAGAGTTCTTTGGCGCGTCGCAGTTGTCGCAGTTCATGGATCAAACCAACCCGCTTGCAGAGATCACGCACAAACGCCGCGTTTCTGCCTTGGGCCCAGGCGGTTTGACCCGCGAACGCGCAGGCTTTGAAGTGCGTGACGTGCACGTTACCCACTACGGTCGCGTCTGTCCCATTGAAACGCCTGAAGGTCCAAACATTGGTTTGATCAACTCGCTGGCTTTGTATGCCCGTTTGAACGAATACGGTTTCATTGAAACACCGTACCGTCGCGTGGTTGAAGGCAAAGTGACGATGGACATTGACTATTTGTCGGCCATCGAAGAAGGCAAATACGTCATCGCGCAGGCCAACGCCACGTTGGACAAAGACGGCAAACTCACCGGCGACTTGGTGTCAGCGCGTGAAAAAGGCGAATCCATTTTGTGCAGCGCTGAGCGCATTCAATACATGGATGTGTCGCCTGCGCAGATCGTGTCAGTGGCTGCTTCGCTCGTGCCGTTCTTGGAACACGATGACGCCAACCGCGCCTTGATGGGTGCGAACATGTCGCGTCAAGCTGTGCCCGTGTTGCGTCCTGAAAAACCCATGGTCGGTACAGGTATCGAACGTGTGGCAGCCGTGGACTCTGGCACTGTGGTGACTGCCAATCGTGGTGGCGTGGTGGACTACGTGGACGCCACTCGCATTGTGGTGCGCGTCAACGATGCCGAAGCCTTGGCTGGCGAAGTGGGTGTGGACATCTACAACCTCATCAAATACCAACGCTCCAACCAAAACACCAACATCCATCAACGTCCTATCGTCAAGCGTGGCGATGTGATTGCCAAAGGTGATGTGGTGGCCGACGGTGCATCGACAGACTTGGGCGAAATCGCCATCGGTCAAAACATGTTGATCGCCTTCATGCCTTGGAACGGCTACAACTTCGAAGACTCGATCTTGATCAGCGAACGTGTGGTGGCTGAAGACCGCTACACCTCGATCCACATCGAAGAACTCGTGGTCATGGCGCGTGACACCAAACTGGGCGCGGAAGAAATCACCCGCGACATTCCCAACTTGGCGGAGCAACAACTCAACCGTTTGGACGAGTCGGGCATCATTTATGTGGGCGCAGAAGTGCAGCCCGGTGACACCTTGGTGGGTAAAGTCACCCCCAAAGGCGAAACCACCTTGACGCCAGAAGAAAAACTGCTGCGCGCCATCTTCGGCGAAAAAGCCAGCGATGTGAAAGACACATCACTGCGCGTGAGCCAAGGTTCGCAAGGCACGGTCATCGATGTGCAAGTCTTCACCCGTGAAGGCATCACACGCGACAAACGTGCACAGCAAATCATTGATGATGAACTCAAGCGCTTCCGCCTCGACTTGAACGACCAGCTGCGCATCGTCGAAGCTGACGCGTTTGACCGTATCGAAAAACTCTTGAATGGCAAAACTGCCAACGGCGGCCCCAACAAGTTGGCCAAAGGCAGCAAGATCGACAAAGCCTATTTGGACGGCGTCGAGAAATTCCATTGGTTCGACATTCGTCCTGCTGACGAAGAAGTTGCCGGTCAATTGGAAAGCATCAAAAATGCGATGGAACAAACCCGTCACAGCTTTGATTTGGCTTTCGAGGAAAAACGCAAAAAACTCACCCAAGGCGACGAGTTGCCAGCGGGCGTGCTCAAAATGGTCAAGGTCTACTTGGCCGTCAAACGCCGCTTGCAGCCTGGCGACAAAATGGCCGGCCGTCACGGCAACAAAGGCGTGGTCTCCAAGATCGTTCCGGTCGAAGACATGCCTTACATGGCCGACGGCACACCTGCTGACATCGTGTTGAACCCCTTGGGTGTTCCTTCACGTATGAACGTGGGTCAAGTGCTGGAAGTTCACTTGGGTTGGGCGGGCAAAGGCATTGGTCAACGCATTGGCAACATGTTGCAAGAAGAAGCCAAGGCCGCTGAGTTGCGCACGTTCATGGAAGAGCTGTACAACAAAACAGGTCGCAAAGAAGACTTGAGCAAGCTCTCGGATGTCGAAATTGTCGAGATGGCGCACAACCTCAAAACAGGCGTGCCTTTCGCTACGCCCGTGTTTGACGGCGCGGCAGAAGAAGACATTCGCACCATGCTCAAACTGGCTTTCCCAGACGAGGTGGCAAAAGCCAAAGGCTTGACGCCCACACGCACGCAAGCCTATTTGTACGACGGTCGCACGGGCGATGCTTTCGAGCGTCCCACCACGATTGGCTACATGCACTTCTTGAAACTGCACCATTTGGTGGACGACAAGATGCACGCACGCTCAACCGGTCCTTACAGCTTGGTCACGCAGCAGCCGCTGGGTGGTAAAGCGCAGTTCGGTGGACAGCGCTTTGGTGAGATGGAGGTGTGGGCTTTGGAAGCTTACGGCGCTTCTTACACATTGCAAGAAATGCTCACCGTCAAGTCCGACGACGTGCAAGGCCGTACCAAGGTGTACGAGAGCATCGTCAAAGGCGAACACGCCATCGAAGCGGGCATGCCCGAATCGTTCAACGTGTTGGTCAAAGAAATCCGTTCGCTCGGTATCGACATCGAACTCGAACGTTCTTAATCAAGGCTCGAAAGGTTTAAATCATGAAATCATTACTCGACCTGTTCAAGCAGTTCACGCCAGATGAGCACTTTGATGCCATCAAAATTGGTTTGGCTTCGCCCGAGAAAATCCGTTCTTGGTCTTTCGGTGAAGTCAAGAAACCAGAAACCATCAACTACCGCACCTTCAAGCCCGAGCGCGACGGTCTGTTTTGCGCCAAGATTTTTGGCCCCATCAAAGACTACGAATGCTTGTGCGGCAAATACAAACGCCTCAAACACCGTGGCGTGATTTGCGAAAAGTGCGGCGTTGAAGTCACACAAACCAAAGTGCGTCGCGAGCGCATGGGCCACATCGATTTGGCCGCGCCTTGCGCCCACATCTGGTTCTTGAAGTCGCTGCCTAGCCGCTTGGGCTTGGTGCTGGACATGACGCTGCGCGACATCGAACGCGTGTTGTACTTTGAAGCCTATGTGGTGACCGATCCCGGCATGACACCGCTGAAGAAATTCGGCATCATGACCGAAGACGACTACGATGAAAAAGTGCGCGAATATGGCGACGAATTCGTGGCAAAAATGGGCGCTGAAGGTGTCAAAGACTTGCTCGAATCGCTGGATCTCGATGTTGAAATTGAGAAGCTGCGCAACGACCTCACAGGCTCAGAGCTCAAGATCAAGAAAAACGCCAAACGTTTGAAGCTGATCGAAGCCTTCAAAAAATCAGGCATCAAGCCTGAGTGGATGATCATGTCCGTGCTGCCCGTGTTGCCGCCAGACCTGCGTCCTTTGGTGCCTTTGGACGGTGGTCGTTTTGCGACTTCTGATCTGAACGACTTGTATCGCCGCGTTATCAACCGCAACAGCCGTCTGCGTCGCTTGTTGGAGCTCAAAGCCCCAGAAATCATTGCACGCAACGAAAAACGCATGTTGCAAGAAGCCGTGGACAGCTTGCTGGACAACGGTCGTCGCGGCAAAGCCATGACGGGTGCAAACAAACGCGCGCTGAAGTCTTTGGCCGACATGATCAAAGGCAAGTCAGGCCGTTTCCGCCAAAACTTGTTGGGCAAACGCGTGGACTACTCCGGTCGTTCCGTGATTACCGTGGGCCCAACTCTCAAGCTGCACCAATGCGGTTTGCCCAAGTTGATGGCGCTGGAATTGTTCAAGCCATTCATCTTCTCGCGCCTGGAAGCCATGGGCATTGCGACCACCATCAAGGCCGCTAAGAAAGAAGTTGAAGCCGGTACACCCGTGGTGTGGGACATCTTGGAAGAGGTGATCAAAGAGCACCCCGTGATGCTGAACCGTGCGCCTACGCTGCACCGCTTGGGCATTCAAGCGTTTGAACCCATCTTGATCGAAGGCAAAGCCATTCAGTTACACCCGCTCGTTTGCTCGGCCTTCAACGCCGACTTTGACGGCGACCAAATGGCGGTTCACGTTCCTTTGTCGGTCGAGGCGCAGATGGAAGCACGCACTTTGATGCTGGCTTCAAACAACATCTTGTTCCCCGCCAACGGTGAGCCTTCGATTGTTCCTTCACAAGACGTTGTTTTGGGCTTGTACCACGCCACCCGCGATCGCATCAACGGCAAAGGTGAAGGCTTGATTTTTGCAAACGTGGGCGAAGTGCAGCGCGCACTCGACGCCAACGTGGTCGAGTTGACCAGCAAAGTCAATGTCCGCATGACCGAGTGGACCAAGAACAAAGAAACCGGCGAATTCGACGCCAGCGTGAGCATGGTGGAAACCACCGTGGGTCGTGCGCTCTTGTCTGAAATTCTGCCCAAAGGCTTGCCTTTCTCTAACCTCAACAAAGCGTTGAAGAAGAAAGAAATCTCCAAGCTCATCAACACGGCTTTCCGCAAATGCGGTTTGAAAGAAACCGTGGTGTTCGCCGACAAGCTGTTGCAAAACGGTTTCCGCTTGGCCACCCGTGCGGGTATTTCAATTGCCATCGACGACATGTTGGTGCCGCAAGAAAAACACGCCATCATTGCCGCGTCTGAAAAAGAAGTCAAAGACATCGAACAGCAATATGTGTCCGGTCTGGTGACATCTGGCGAACGCTACAACAAAGTGGTGGACATTTGGGGCAAAGCGGGCGACGCCGTCTCTAAAGTGATGATGGATCAACTGCGCAAAGAAAAAACCATTGACCGTCACGGCAACGAAGTCGAGCAAGAGTCGTTCAACTCCATCTACATGATGGCCGACTCAGGCGCGCGTGGTTCAGCCGCTCAGATTCGTCAGTTGGCAGGTATGCGTGGTTTGATGGCCAAGCCTGACGGCTCCATCATTGAGACGCCTATCACTGCGAACTTCCGCGAAGGCCTGAACGTGTTGCAGTACTTCATCTCTACCCACGGTGCGCGTAAAGGCTTGGCCGATACGGCGCTCAAAACCGCCAACTCGGGTTACTTGACCCGTCGTTTGGTGGACGTGACACAAGATTTGGTGGTGACAGAGATCGATTGCGGCACGACCAATGGTCAGCTCATGCGCGCCATTGTTGAAGGCGGTGAAGTGATTGAATCATTGCGTGACCGTATCTTGGGTCGTACAGCGGTGGAAGATGTGGTGCATCCAGAAACTCGTGAAGTACTCGCCAAAGCGGGTGAGATGCTTGACGAAGACATGATTGACATCTTCGAAGCCGTGGGCGTTGACGAAGTCAAAGTGCGCACCGCATTGAACTGCGAAACACGCTTTGGTTTGTGCGCCAAGTGCTATGGTCGCGATTTGGGTCGTGGCGGATTGGTCAACTTGGGCGAGGCTGTGGGTGTGATTGCTGCGCAATCCATCGGCGAACCTGGTACACAGCTGACCATGCGTACCTTCCACATCGGTGGTGCCGCTTCGCGCGCTGCTATTGCGTCTAGCGTGGAAGCGAAATCGAACGGCGTGATTGGCTTTAACGCCACCATGCGCTATGTGACCAACACCAAGGGCGAGTTGGTGGTGATTTCTCGCTCGGGCGAGATCATCATCAGCGACGAACATGGTCGCGAACGCGAACGCCACAAAGTGCCTTATGGCGCCGTGTTGTCGGTCAAGGCCGATCAAAACTTGAAAGCAGGCACAATTTTGGCGAACTGGGATCCGTTGACACGCCCCATCATCACCGAATTTGCGGGTCAAGTGAAATTCGAAAACGTCGAGGAAGGCCTCACGGTTGCCAAACAGTTGGACGAAGTCACAGGCTTGTCCACCTTGGTGGTGATCGACCCCAAACGTCGCGGCTCGACCAAAGTGGTGCGTCCACAGGTCAAGCTGATCGATGCGGCTGGCAAAGAAGTCAAGATCCCCGGCACCGATCACTCGGTGACGATTGGCTTCCAAATTGGCGCTTTGATTCAAGTGCGCGACGGCATGGATGTGGGCCCTGGCGAAGTGCTGGCACGTATTCCTGTTGAAGGCCAAAAAACCCGCGACATTACCGGTGGTTTGCCACGTGTGGCAGAACTCTTCGAAGCTCGCAGCCCCAAAGACAAGGGCATGCTGGCCGAGATGACAGGTACGGTGTCGTTTGGTAAAGAAACCAAAGGCAAAGTGCGCTTGCAAATCACCGATCCAGACGGCAAGGTGTGGGACGAACTCATCCCCAAAGAGAAGAACATCTTGGTGCACGAAGGCCAAGTGGTCAACAAAGGCGAGAGCATTGTGGACGGCCCAGCCGACCCACAAGACATCTTGCGTTTGCTCGGCATGGAAGAGTTGGCACGCTACATCGTGGACGAAGTGCAAGACGTGTATCGCTTGCAAGGCGTGAAGATCAACGACAAGCACATTGAAGTGATCGTGCGTCAAATGCTGCGCCGTGTTGTGGTCGAGAACGTGGGCGAATCCACCTACATCGCGGGCGAACAAGTGGAACGCTCAGAAATGCTCAACACCAACGAAGCCCTGCAAGCCGATGGAAAAATTCCAGCGACTTTCAGCAACTTGTTGTTGGGTATTACCAAAGCGTCTTTGTCAACCGACTCGTTCATCTCTGCAGCTTCGTTCCAAGAAACGACGCGCGTGCTGACCGAAGCGGCCATCATGGGCAAACGCGACGAATTGCGTGGCTTGAAAGAAAACGTCATCGTTGGTCGCCTGATTCCCGCAGGCACTGGCATGGCTTATCACAAAGCTCGCAAAGTCAAAGACGCAATGGATGACGCCGAGCGCCGTGCGATTGCTGAGGCCGAGGCAGCTGAGCTTGAACAAGCGACGAGCGAGTCGCATGTGCATGCCGCTGACGAAGGCTTAGGCCAGCCGTAAGTGCTGACAAACAAAGGCCCGCAAGGGCCTTTGTTTTTGGCAGACAAATTTCGCTCTCAGGAGACAACGCAATGTTTGAAACCGAGTGGTCTTGGTTGCTCTTAGGCGTGATGGTGTTTTGGGCCGTGGGCGCTTACCAACGCTTGCAAGGCTTGCGCAACGCAGTTGCTAAACAGTTTGCAGTGCTTGAGGATTTGATGCTGCGCTATCAAGGTTTGGTGCAAGAGGTCACCACTGCTGCCGTTACCTCGGCTGCGGGTTGGCACGCTTCGATTGCGCCAGAAATGGGCGCCAGCCATTGGACGCGGCTGCAGGTAGCTGCCAACTTGTCTGCTATGGCCTTGGCACGTATGCAAGAGCATCCGTTGGAGCCGTCATCTGCTATTGCCCTGATGGCCACCAGTCGAGACTTGCAAGATGCCTGGGAAGCATTGATTCACCCAGATGTCTTCTATATCTCTGTGCCGCCAGATTTGATGCAGCGTTGGACGGAGTTGGGCATTTCTATTCAACCCGACTTACAGCGGTTTAATCAATCGGTGCTTAACTACAACGATGGCATTGCCATGTTTCCTGCCAGTGTCATGGCACGTGTTTTCAAATACAAACCTGGGCGAATCTTAGAGTGAACCAGCAGCCCTCCAAGCAGCTCTGGCAATTGCTGCAAGCCGTTGCTCAAGCTGTGATGAACGTGCGCCAAGGTGCATCCGCTACTGCCGTATTAGAAGCCGTTCCAGCACCACTGCGCCCTGGTGTGCAAGCGCTGCTTTTCCAAGTACTGCGCCAGTTGGGACGTGCCCATGCCTTGCGCGATCAACTTGTCAAACGTGAGCCTCCGCCATTGGCCGATGCTTTGCTATGTAGCGCCTTGGCCTTGGCTTGGGACGAGTCCAACGCGCCTTATGAGCCCTTTACCTTGGTCAATCAAGCCGTCGAAGCGGCCAAAAAAACCAAATCTTTACGTGCGCAAGCGAATTTTTTAAATGCATGTTTGCGCCGATTTTTGCGCGAACGCGAGGCACTGCTTGCTCAAACTCAGCACAACATGTCGGCGGTGTGGAATCATCCTCAGTGGTGGATACAGCGCTTGCAAAAAGATTACCCCAACGCTTGGCAAGCCATCTTGCAGGCCAACAATGCGCCTGCGCCCATGAGCTTACGGGTCAACACGCAGCGCATATCGCGCCAAGCGTTGTTAGATAGTTGGCAAGAAGCTGGCTTAGTGGCTGAGTGTGTGGGCGAACAAGGGTTGACATTGCAGCAAGCTCGCGGCGTACATGAAATACCGGGTTTTGCGCAAGGATTGTGCTCAGTGCAAGACCCAGGCGCCCAACATGCAGCTCACGCCTTGCTGGCTGCGCGTCAGGCAATGCCTTTGCGCGTGTTGGACGCTTGCGCAGCCCCCGGCGGCAAAACTGCACATTTTCTGGAATTGTTAGGCGCAGGCTCAGAAGTTATTGCTCTTGAAATTGACGCCAAGCGCGCCCAGCGGATTGATCAAAACCTGCAACGCTTGGGGCTTACAGCGCGCGTCATGGTCGCCAATGCGGCCGAGTTAGAGCAGTGGTGGGATAAAAAACCATTTGATGCAGTTTTGCTCGATGCGCCTTGCAGCGCTTCAGGCATTGTGCGGCGCCATCCTGATGTGCGCTGGTTGCGCCGCGAGTCTGATATTGCTCAACTGGCGCAAATACAAACCAAATTATTAGAAAAACTCTGGGCGGTGCTCAAGCCCGGCGGACAGTTGTTGTATTGCACTTGCTCGGTTTTTAAGGCGGAGGGGGAAGATCAGATCAAAGCGTTTGTTCAGCGCAACACAGATGCCCTGCTGCTGCCCTCTGTGGGGCATTTAAAGCCGCAAAATAGCACGCCAGACACCGCTCTCGCTGACAATCTGGTGGGGGACCACGATGGCTTCTTTTACGCACTGTTGGAAAAAAATAAAATTGTCTGAATCCGGGACAGGGCGCAGCCTGCAATTTGCGCGTCGTTGCTTGCTGTGGGCGCTGCTGGCGTTGCCCATGTTGGGTTTGCCCGCACAAGCGCAAACCAATGTCGATTGGCAAGACTTCAAACTCGAGCGCACCGAAAACGTTTTATTTTTGTCCACCAATGTGGTGTTTGATTTGCCCAAAGTGCTGGAAGACGCCATGTACAAAGGGGTGTCCTTGTTCTTTGTGACGCAAGCCGATGTCATGCGGGATCGTTGGTATTTTTACGACAAAACTATTTCGCGTGTGGAGCGCAACAGCCGCTTGAGCTATATGCCTTTGACACGGCGCTGGCGCGTGAGCACCTCGCCCGAGGCGTTTGCCGTCTCCGGATCAGGCGTGACCATTGGACAAACATTTGAAACCTTGGATGAGGCTTTGAGCACCATTCAGCATATTTCGCAATGGCGTTTGGCCAATTTGAGTGATCTCGAAGGTGATGGCAAATACTATCTTGAATTCAAATTTCGTTTGGATTTGGCGCAACTGCCAAGGCCTTTGCAAATTGGCGCAGCCTCACAAAATGACTGGAATCTCTCCTTCAACAAGTCGGTGCGGTTGAACTTTGATGCAACGCATTGAGGCAGTTTGTGGCTAGCGATAAAAAATTCCCGCCAATTCAGCTTCGTTGGCTGATTGTTGTGAGCACCGCAGTGGTGTTGGCGCTGGGCTTGGTACTGCTTTTTTTGTTGACCCAAGCCACAGACAACCGCGAACTCTACGAGCACAACTACCGCCAGCTTTTTTTCTTCAACATGGTGGTGGCTGCATTGTTGGCCATCATCATTGCTTGGCTGGCCTTGCGTTTGGCGATGCGCTTGCGTCGGGGCAAGTTTGGCAGCCGCTTGTTGATCAAAATTGCCGCTACCTTTGCGTTGGTTGGTTTTTTACCCGGGTTGTTGATTTATGGCGTGTCCTATCAATTTGTGTCGCGTTCCATTGAGAGTTGGTTTGACGTCAAAGTGGAAGGTGCGCTGGACGCTGGTTTGAGCCTGGGGCGCGCCTCCATTGACAACTTGAGTACCGATTTGGTGCAAAAGTCTCGCCTGTTTGCCGCCCAATTGGCCAGTGCCGGCGATGCCGAATCCGCCAGCGTGGTTGAGCGCATTCGCGAGCAAATGGATGCCGAAGACGTTGTCTATTGGAGCGCCAATGGCCAAGCCATTGCAAGCGCTGGCGCCTCGCGCTTTAGCATCAACCCGAGCCAACCCACCCCTGCACAAATTCGCCAAACCAAAGCCATGGGTGCGTTCAGTCAAGTCGATGGCTTGGACGATTCAGACCTCGCCAACCCCGCCAAAGCGCGTATTCAAGTGTTTGTGTGGGTCAACCCGTCCAGCGTGGGCTTGGTCAGCGGGCCACGCATTTTGCAAGTCACCAAGGGCATTCCGGCGACCTTGGTTCACAACGCCTTGGCGGTGGAAACTGCCTATAGGGAATACCAAGAACGCGCCTTGGGTCGAGACGGTTTGCGCAGCATGTACATTGGCACCTTGACCCTGACCTTGTTTTTAGCAGTGTTTGGGGCGGTGTTGCTTGCGGTGCTATTGGGCAACCAGTTGGCGCGTCCTTTGTTGTTGCTGGCCGCGGGTGTGCGCGAAGTGGCTGCGGGCGATTTGAGCCCCAAGCCCGTCTTGCAAGGGCGCGACGAGTTGGAGGGACTGACCCGCTCGTTTGCCGAGATGACGCAGCAACTCTTGGACACGCGGACTGCGTTGGGGCGCAGCATGGAGCAGGTCAACACCTCTCGCGCCAACTTACAAACGATTTTGGACAACCTCACCGCAGGGGTGCTGGTGCTTGATGACGAAGGCTTGATTCGCAACGCCAATCCTGGAGCCACGCGGATTTTGCGAATCCCTGTGGCGCAGCTCGAAGGCCATCGACTACAGGACATGGATGGTTTGGCCGATTTTGGTTCCCATGTTCAACGCGAATTTGACAGTTTTTGGGGCGAGCGCAGCCAGCACGGCTTAGACCATTGGCAACAGTCCTTTGAGCTCAATCCCAATGCACTGAGCTCGGGCATGCCCAATACCGAAGACGGCAAACAAACCGTCACCTTGCTGGCACGCGGCGCAGTCATGCCCAACAATGCAAGACTGCTGGTGTTTGACGATATCTCTCAAATCGTATCGGCTCAGCGCGCCCAGGCTTGGGGCGAGGTGGCGCGGCGCTTGGCGCATGAGATCAAAAACCCGCTTACGCCCATTCAGCTCTCGGCAGAACGCTTGGAAATCAAGCTCACGGGTAAGCTGCCCGAACAAGAGCAAAGTTTGCTCAATAAATCGGTCAAGACCATCGTCGATCAAGTCGATGCCATGAAGCGCTTGGTCAATGAATTTCGAGACTATGCGCGCCTGCCACTGGCCGATTTGCAACCTCTTAATCTCAACGACTTGGTGCAAGAAGTTTTGCAACTCTACGGCAATGAAACCGCCTTGGTGCCAGTGCAATCGCAGCTCGATAACGAATGCCCATCCATCTTGGGTGACGCACAGCAATTGCGCCAAGTGGTCCATAACCTCTTGCAAAACGCTCAAGACGCCACCCAAAATAGCCCTCATCCGACGGTCTCCATTGCAACGCAGTGGGTACCTGAGTCGTCAAGAGTGAGGCTGGTGGTGCGTGACAACGGTCCCGGATTCGCCCCGAAAATCCTAGTTCGCGCTTTTGAACCCTATGTGACCACCAAAAGCAAAGGCACGGGTTTGGGCTTGGCGGTGGTCAAAAAAATTGCCGAAGAACACAATGCGCGTATCGATATCAAAAACCGTGAGGAAGAGGGTTGCATCATCGGTGCCCAAGTATCGTTATCATTCAAATCTGTGCAAACACGCAACACTATTTAACTCAGCGAGATAAGTTCATTCATGGCAAATATTTTGGTGGTTGATGACGAGCTCGGCATTCGGGATTTATTGTTTGAAATTCTCAATGACGAAGGGCATGCTGTTGAGTTGGCCGAAAACGCGGCATCTGCCAGAGCGGCGCGCTTGGCAAGCCGGCCAGACTTGGTGTTGCTCGATATTTGGATGCCCGACACGGACGGCGTGACCTTGCTTAAAGAATGGGCTAGCACGGGGCAGCTCAACATGCCCGTGATCATGATGAGCGGCCACGCCACCATTGAAACTGCGGTAGAGGCCACACGCATAGGTGCATTGGCGTTCCTAGAAAAACCCATCACTATGCAAAAGTTGCTCAAGTCGGTGGAGCTGGGTTTGTCCCGTAAACCCGTGACGGCTGCTGGCGCGACGCTCAAAGGCACTGCTCCAGGTGCGCCAGCTTCTGCTGGACATGTGGTTGCTGCCGCGCAAACCGTGGTGCTGCCTCCCACCCATCAAAGCTTTGACTTGGACATGCCCTTGCGAGAAGCACGCGACGCTTTTGAAAAATCCTATTTTGAATTTCACCTGAACCAAGAAAACGGCTCGATGACCCGCGTTGCTGAAAAAACGGGCTTAGAGCGCACTCACCTCTACCGCAAGCTCAAGCAATTGGGCGTCGATTTATCCAAAGCCAAACGCGCTTCTTGATTTTTTTGTTTCTGAGAGTTGTTATGAAAATCCTCATGCTTCACGGCATCAACCACAACATGTTTGGTAAGCGCGACCCCGCGCAATACGGCACGATTACTTTGGACGAAATCAACACCAATCTTACAAAGCTCGGACAAGAACTGGGCGCGCAAGTTGAGTGCTTTCAAACCAACAGCGAAGGCGAAATGTGCGAGCGCATTCACCAAGGCTTTGTGGACAAAGTGGACGCCGTGCTCATCAACGCGGGGGCTTGGACGCATTACAGCTACGGCATCCGCGATGCGTTGGCCATTTTGACCTGCCCGATTGTGGAGTTGCACATGTCCAACATTCATGCGCGTGAGGCGTTTCGCCATGTGTCGGTGTTTGCCGAGATCGTCAAAGGCCAGATTTGCGGCTTTGGCGCAGACAGCTACTTGCTCGCACTCAGAGCGGCCGTTTCAGCAGCAAAAGCCTAAACGGATCGTGTTATAATTTTCGTCTTGGCCTGGTAGCTCAGTTGGTAGAGCAGCGGATTGAAAATCCGCGTGTCACTGGTTCGATTCCAGTCCAGGCCACCAGTTTATGCGGTGTAGCAGAAGAAAACGTGCTACAGATTTCCGTAGCACGAACGTAGCACGGTTTTGA
>CAILCI010000050.1 GCA_903832625.1 uncultured Burkholderiales bacterium
CAAGTCTTTTGCGGGTCGCATGGCTGCGAGTTTGCTGCATGCACTCGATCTGGACGAACTTGTGGCGCCCGACCCAGCAGCCTATGAAGCACTGGCCGTCGAACTGGCAAAGCACCCCACCCAACTCCAAGCGGTGCGGGATAAGCTGAGCAACAACCGACTGACACAGCCTTTGTTCAATACCCCTGAATTTGCACGGCATCTAGAAGCTGCTTTTGTTCGTGTTGTGAACCTGCAATAAATGCAATAGCAAGAAAAAACCCCGCCACTCTCACGAGTGACGGGGTTTTAAACTTTAAACCTTCAACTGGCTTGCGCCAGTTTTAGATTAGAAGTCCATGCGGATACCAACCGATGACTTTGTGTAGTTACGGTTAGTTGCATCAGCAGTAGTCAAGTTAGAGCTAGCTTTGAATGCAGAAGCACCTTGTGCATCGTTCAGGTGTGCGTAGTGAACGTAGATTTTGGTGGTTTTGCTCAACAAGTAGTCATAGCCCAAGCCCAATTCAGTTGCATTAGCTGCTGCACTGTTGATTGCACCGTAGGTATTGCTCAAGCCTGTGTAGGTTGCAGCAAATTTGTTTTGACCCATTGTGTAAACAGCGCCAACAGATTTGGCTGATTTGTTAGGTGTACCGGTTGTGCTAGCCAACACAGTGTTTTGAACGCCAGCAGCAACATACAAAGCATCGCTCAGGTTGTAGGAAATGCCCAAGTCACGTTGTGTGTCGTTGGTACCAGCTGTTTTTTGGGTTGTTTGAGCAACGGCCAAGACTTTCAAAGGACCAGCTGTGTAACGGGCTGACAATTCAGTTGCGCCGTCGACGTTAAATGCACCCATGGTGGTGCTGTATGTTGTTGACTTGCCTTGTGTTTGTTTGGAGGCACTGATCACAGATGCTTGGAAGCCGCTGATGACGGGTGTGTCATAACGCACGCTGTTTGCCCAACGCACCAAGCCGAAAGTTGTTTCAGCACCCACAGTAGAACCGTAGCCGCCGCCCATGGCTGTACCAAAGTCAGGGCTGATCAAGGCAACATATTCCAAGCCAGCGTTGTTGATCGCGCCGAATTGGACTTTACCGAAACCACCACCCAAACCAACAGCGATTTCACCGTTGCCGAATTTAGATGCTGCACCACCAGTTGTATCAGTGATGCTTGCGGAAAGCGCAGCACCAGTGTTAGCAGTGTTAGACACAGAAGAGAAGTCAGTTTCCAAGTGGAAGCTAGAAGACAAGCCGCCGCCCAGGTCTTCAGTACCGCGAAGGTTGAACTGGCTGGTACCAGCGCCGTTACCTTCAAAACCAGAGACGCGAACGCCTTGGTATGAGTTGGATTGATAGCCAGCGTCAAACAGACCGTCAATGGTCACGCCAGCGTAAGAAGAAGCGGCTGCGAAAGCTGCAAATGCAACGAGGGTTTTTTTCATTTCAAAATTCTCCAAGGTTTAAACAAAGGGCTCCGGTACGTTCGCTTTTGACAGCTACCGGTACCCCGGGCCAACCTCCGTTTCGGGAAGCTGAATGTATTGGAGCAGATAGTTGCACCACCACCCATCATTTTTGGAGAAAATAGGGGATTAACGTTGCGAACTTGCAACAAAATCAACTCGGAAAACTCTTTCATGGACGCACTTTTAATTGCACTAGACAGCGCCTTACGTACGGTTTTCACCAAACACCACGCCAATCGCCCCACGCCGACCCAAGAAAATCAAGGCTTAGAGCCACTATCTGCCACGCAAAAGCTTGAATCTATTGGCTTGATGCGGGTCAACCATGTGGGCGAAGTCTGTGCGCAAGCTTTGTACACCGCTCAAGCTTTGGCCACCCGCGACGATGTCTTGCGCCAGCACTTGCTCGACGCCAGTGCAGAAGAAACCGATCACCTGGCTTGGACAGAAGAACGCCTGAAAGAGCTAGGAGGACGCCCAAGTCTGCTCAACCCACTTTGGTATGCAGGCGCGTTTGGCATTGGTTTGCTGGCCGGAAAACTGGGCGGCGACAAGGTGAGTTTGGGATTTGTCGTGGAAACCGAGCACCAAGTGGAGGCGCATTTGCAAGAGCATTTGCACAGCTTGCCCGCCAATGACCTCGCCTCTCGCGCCATCGTGGCGCAAATGAAGGCTGATGAGGCCGAACACGCCCGCGCCGCCAGCGCCGCAGGCGCTGTCGAGTTGCCCGCGCCGATTCAAGGCCTCATGCGGGCTGCGGCCAAGGTCATGACAACCGTGGCACACCGCATTTAAACCTCAACCAAATCAAAGCTGGTCGAGATTTCCGCCGTTTTGGCCAACATGATGCTGGCCGAGCAGTATTTGTCGTGGCTCATGGCAATGGCACGTTCTACCGCAGCGGCAGGCACGCCTTTGCCTGTGACGGTGAAGTGCATGTGAATTTTGGTGAACACCTTGGGGTCTTCGTTGGCGCGTTCGCTGGTGAGCTTGACGCTGCAGCCGCGCACATCGTGACGGCCACGCTTCAAAATCAACACCACGTCGTAAGCCGTGCAGCCGCCTGTGCCTGCCAGCACCGTTTCCATGGGGCGCGGCGCCAAGTTTTGTCCGCCGTTTTCGGGTTTGGCAGCGTCAGGCGCGCCATCCATGGCAATGACATGACCGCTGCCTGTCTCGGCCACAAA
>CAILCI010000051.1 GCA_903832625.1 uncultured Burkholderiales bacterium
ACAACAACTGAGCTACGACGTGCTGGTGTTTGCACACCAATTGAGTGAAGTGCAAGACTTTTGCCAACAACACGACCAACACTGGTTGGTGCTCGACCATGTGGCCAAGCCGAATTTAAAAACACCCGACGCCGCGCAAGATGCCGCATGGTTTGCCCAACTCAAGCACATGGCGCGTTTGCCCCATGTGATGTGCAAACTCTCGGGGTTGGTGACAGAAACCAACTGGCAGCGTGGCCTGCACGACGCAGATGTGAGCGCCATTCATCAACGCTTTGACCAAGCCTTGTCTGTGTTTGGTGCGCAACGCCTCATGTATGGCTCAGATTGGCCGGTGTGCGAATTGGCCGCAAGCTATGCGCGTGTGCATGGCATTGCGCAAGACTGGGCGAACACGCGCTTGTCCCGCGATGAACAAGCGGCTTTTTGGTCGGGCAACGCCATGCGCTGCTATGGCTTGACGGGCTAGCTTTTAATTTTTACCAACCCAAGACTGCTGCGTATGAATTTGCATTTAGACAACAAAGTCGTCATCGTGACCGGAGGTGCTTCGGGCATTGGTGCAGCCATTAGCCTGCAATTGGCAGGCGAGGGCGCATGTGTGGCAGTCTGCGGCAAAAACCCCATGAGCGAAGCCTTTGTGGCTCAGTGGGCGCAAGTGCAACCCGATGCGTCCAAGCGCTTGTTTGCACAATTCGATTTGCAAGAAGAAGCCGCTTGCCAACAGTTTGTGGCCGATGTGGCCGCACGCTGGGGACGCATAGACGGGCTGGTGAACAACGCAGGCGTGAACGACGCCGTGGGCTTGGGCGCAGGCCGCGACGCCTTTGTGGCTTCGTTAGAAAAAAACCTGATTCACTGTTATGTGATGACACATTTTTGCGAACCGCACCTCAAAGCCCAGCGCGGCGCGATCGTGAACATTTCTTCTAAAACCGCCATCACAGGCCAGGGCAACACCAGCGGCTACACAGCGGCCAAAGGCGGCCAACTCTCCCTCACACGCGAATGGGCGGCTTCTCTCGCACCCTTTGGTGTGCGGGTGAACGCCGTGATTCCCGCTGAGGTGATGACACCGCTCTACCAAGAATGGCTGACCCACTTTGAAGACCCACAAGCCAAGCTGCAAGCCATTGTGAGCAAAATACCCCTCGGCCAGCGCATGACCCTGCCCGAAGAAATAGCCAACACCGTGGTGTTTTTGCTCTCACCCGCTGCCAGCCACACCACGGGGCAATGGTTGTTTGTCGATGGCGGCTACACCCACTTAGACCGTGCTTTGACTTAGAGAAGAGGTTCTATATGAAACGCTATGTGCTGGCGCTAGATTTGGTGGACGATGCCCAACGGATGGCTGAGTATGAAGCCGCCCATGTGCGCATTTGGCCGCAAGTGCGTGAACATTTGCACGCCACAGGTGTGCTGAACATGGAGATTTACCGATTGGGCACACGCATGTGCATGGTGATGGAAGTGGACGAAGCGCTGTACACGCCCCAAGCGGCAGCACTTGCCGCAGCTCACAATCCGGTGATTCAAGAATGGGAAACGCTGATGTGGCGCTACCAACAAGCTACACCTTGGACACCTGCGGGAGAGAAGTGGACGGAAATGAAGCGGATTTTTGATTTGTCTGTGCAGTGAGAAAAAAGGAGGGTGAATATATCTCTCACTCTGTATTTTTATATAGGAAAACTCAATGCAATATTTAAAAATATTCATGCTATTTATCCTGGCACTCCAATATGCGACTTCGTCCATCGCCGCCGTCCCTAGTGCATTTACTTTTCTGACTGACGACATTGACATTGAAGTTCAAGCCGACGGCACATGGATGAAAGAAGAAGTTGCTCAAATACGTATCAATAATCAGCAAGGCATCCAGCGTGTCGCTCAATTGCCATTTACCCATAGCAGCAGTCTTGAGGAATTCATAGTCATTGAAGCATTTGCGACAGACCTCGATGGCAATAAAACCGAGGTGACACCCGATAAAGTTGTGACTCAGCAAAGCCCACAAAGTGCTTCAGCACCTATGTTTGCAGATGTATTGGTAAAAACAATAGTGTTTCCTAATGTTCAAATAGGCTCAGTATTGACTGTGCATACAAAAAGAATAAATAAGAAGCCAATTTTTGCGGGCTATTTTTCTATTACCGAAACATTTTCGCAATTTGTTCATTATTTATCTGCATCAGTGACACTCAAAGCCCCAAAATCATTAAATATTTACATTGATGCAGATCAACTAGATGGCGGTATCAAAGATACGAAACCTTCAGACTTTAACAAATGGACTTGGACATTAGGCCGAAAACGTGCTTATCTGCCAGAACGTGGTTCGGTAAGCGAAAAGGACTTTAGTCCATACGTAGCCATTACCAATATTGAGTCTGATTCATTATTTATTCAATCCTACGTTGAGCAGTCAAAATCTCGAACACTCCCAACCGTCGCGATTCAAAAACTGGCAGATCAAATTACCCTAGGCATCACGGATCGCAATGAGCAATCCCAAGCACTTTATTACTGGGTTAGCAAAGAAATTCGATATGTTGCTATTTACTTAGGCCTTGAAGGATGGGTCCCGCGCAGCGTTGAAGAAATTGTTGCAACGCGATACGGAGATTGCAAAGACCATGTGGCCTTACTACAGGCTCTTTTGGCAGCTAAGAATATATCGAGCAGTCCGGCACTTATCAACGCTTCGAACTCTTATAAGTTGCCCAAAGTACCCGCATATATCAATTCGTTTGATCATATTATAAATTACATCCCTGAGTTTAAATTATTTGTTGACTCAACTTCTCAAACCTCAAGGTATGGCGTGTTGCCAGCAGTATTGCGCGGAAAGCAGGCTTTAGTCGCGGATGTTGGTGATGGAAGATCATACCTCATGAGAACCCCTTTGTATCAACCAGAGAAAGATGTTGTCGTCAGTGAGACGGAGTTAACTTTAGACGAAAATGGTAATTGGAATGGCGTTAGTCGTGTCACCACGAAAGGTGTTTTTGATTCTGAAGCACGATATATTTTCGGAATAATTCCCGAGCGTAATACCGCTCAGTTTGCAAATAGCTTGTTGATTAGGACTGGACAGAGCGGAACAGGCAGTTATCAAGCCGAGGATCGAATCAATTACAAAAAAGATTTTTCTTACACTAGCAAATTTGAGCTATCAAGCAGTTTGCCCGTTCCCGGTCCAGGAGCATTCAGTATTCCTAGGGGGTTGGCTGGATTCAATAATATTGCAGAAATTTCCGATATGTTTCAAGCAAAAACACGGCAATTCCCAATGACATTGCCATTTGGACTATTTAAGGAAAGTTTTGTATTAAATGTGGGCAGTTATATGAAGCCGATTCAACTGCCGAAAAATACAAGACTAGAGAGTGGTTTTGGAAAATATCAATCTAGCTACAAACAGATTGGGCAGAAAATATTCGTCACGCGTACTCTGGAGTTAATTCCAACAAGTCCTGTATTGGAATCAAGTAAATATGCAGAAATATACGAAATGAGTCAGTCAATCCTTCATGATTTAAAAGCTCAAATACTATATTAATCAAAAATATCTTTCAGGACACATATAAGCAACACCGTGGACACCTGCGGGAGAGAAATGGACGGAAATGAAGCGGATTTTTGATTTGTCTGTGCAGTGAGAAAAAAG
>CAILCI010000052.1 GCA_903832625.1 uncultured Burkholderiales bacterium
AAACTGCTGTCGATAGCCTTCAAGCAACTTGTGTCCCGCTGTGACCTGTGTTTGAGCGCGCTGCGAGCGATCTTGCAAAGACTTAAGCTCTTGCCAGGTCAGCACTGCCTTTTCTTTGGCGCTCACCCGCGCCTCTTCCAGTAAGTGCTTGGCCGACGCATGTTGATGTACCGCCGTGTTCAGCCCCGCCTGACTTGAACCACCGCTGAACAAAGGCATGCTCAAGCGCACTTGCGTCAATGTCTCCTGCGCATACACCGGCGAGTTAGGGTTGGGTTGCCGCGAACTCACCACATCAAGTGACGGCCAGAACTGGCTCTTGGCCATGTCGATGCCGGCTTGGCTGGCAAGCACTTGCGCTTGCTGTTGCGCCACAGCGGGCAGCTCATCGCTGATCGCCGTCAGAACCTCATTCAAAGACAGCGGGTAAGCGCCCAACGCTTCAAGGCTTTTTTCAAATATTTGGGTATTCAGTGGCGCAAGCTCTCGCGGCCAAAATCGACTCAATTGCTGTTTGGCCTGATCGAGGTCTAACTCTCGCTGCAAGAGGGCAAATTCAGCGTTGTCATGTCGAATGCGAGCTTGTTCTAAATCGATGCGCCGCCCCGTGTCGATGGCTGCAATTTTTGCAATATCGTTCATGGTCAAACGATGTGCGTCTAAATTTTTGAGCGCCAACACATGGAGCTCTGAAGCGCTGTACCAACGTATGAACGCCTCGACCACTTGCAAGGTGACGTCTTCTTGCAACTGACGTTGCTGCCACTGCGCGGCTTGCGTCAGGTGCTTGGATCGATTGACGTCGGCTTGAATCCGTCCTCCAGACCAAAGATTGAGCCGCGCCGTTGGCACGCGCCCCGTTTGCTCAACCCCAGGCGGTAAGTTGTTGTTTGCCTGATTGCTGCGCGTTAGGCTGTAATCGATTTGCGGATAGTGCGCCGATGTGGCGCGTTGTATGTCTGCCTCGCTGGCTTGGGTTCGGCTTTGGGCAGCCAAAACGGTTGGATGATTGAGCCAAGCGTGCTCCACCAATTCGCGCAAGCTCTGAGCTTGCACGTTGTTGACCCACAGCCACATGCCCGCACATAGGGTGATACTGCCAATCGCACTGAGTTTGGGACTGGTTTGATGCATCAAGAAACCGCCTGCAATGAAAGCATCATTTGCTGCTCTAGCAATTCATTCAGCGCCTGTGTTGCTATTGGCGCTTGAAACCACACATCGGTGATTTCGAAGGTTTTGCCATCGCTACTGCTGGCGTTTGAAAAGCCCGTCAGCACGTTGCCGTTTTGCGCTATCACATTGCCATCGTGTTTGAGGTTGATTTGCTCAATGCCAAAATCTTTGAGGGTATAGATCTCATTCGCGGTGCTTTTGCCATCGCTATTGGCATCGCGCCATAAACGCAAATGTTCAAACACGGCGTCGCTCGCGTTGATATTTCCATCAAGATTCAAGTCATAGCTGGCCAACGCCTGCCAACCGTCTTTGGCTTGTGCGCCATCACTCAAGCGGGTGTGGTCACCCAACAATTCAGCACCGCTGTTGATAACGCCATCACCATTCAAATCAAGCGCCAAGAATGCGTCGTTTGCATCCAACCACGCCACGTGTTGACTTGCACCAAGATCGCGCAAATCAAACGATACGCCATGCGATAAGTCGCTTGTTTGCACACCATCTCCATTGAGATCGATGGCCAAGGGCGTGACGAATTGCGTGTTCTCCACGTAAATAAAGTTGTAACGCTCGGACATGGTGGCGTTGTGATTTCCCGCCAAATCTGTTGCAGTGGCGAAATAGCCGTATGTCATCGCGGGCTTAACGACAACACTTGAATTGCCTAAGTTGAAAGTCCAATCACCATTCGCATTCGCTTGAATATTGGTCTTGAACTCGGTTGTAAATCCCACGCCAGCATAAGCAATGACTGCCAATTCCACGGTTGCATAAGCTTCGGTTTTGCCATAAACATCAGGCCAGGGGTCATCCGTTATTGCGCCATTGGCAATCAGCGTAGGCGTTACCACTTTTCCTGGCATGTTCATGTATTCAGGTTGCCAGTTATCCGTCAACGACGTGATGACAGGCACACTAGGCGCTTGCGTGTCATAAGTCACGGTCAACTCCGTCACGGCACTGGCCGCGCCCGCCGTGTTGTACTGCATGACTTTGTAACTATGCGTACCGGAAATTGCCTGTAAAGAATGAACGCTCGTACCCGCTATCCATGGTTCATGGTCAATTTGGTATTGCCAACGATTGGATGCATCAAAGCTTCCGCTCACATCTATTTCACCTTGGTTTGTGACATGATCCGTGTTGCTCGAACCCGTATCAGCGCGCAAGTTCAAACTCAATGCACTGGGTGAAGTATTTTGGTATTGAAATGTTTTGCTTGGGCTGACATTGCTGATATTTCCCGCCACATCGGTTTGCCGCAGGGCATAAGTATGGGTGCCAACAAGTGCGTCAAAGCTTGATCCAACGCCCTGCAACCAAGCGCCTGCACCATCGACTTGGTATTGAAAACTCGCACCGGCTTCAAGCGTCACAACGATGTTGGGTGAGCTTGTGATGCCATCTGTGTTGGAACTACCCGTATCTTGATGAAGCGTAAATGTGGGGGCATTGGGCGCAATGTTGTCATACGTATAGACCTGCATGATGCTGGAATTGCTGATGTTTCCAGCCACATCGGTTTGACGCAAGATATATTCATGCGAGCCGCTGCTGGCCTGAAGTGTAGAGCCGCTACCCAACTGCCAGCTGCCATTGTCTATTCGGTATTCCCAGCTGGCACCAGACTCTAGACCATTCACATTGAGCGTCGCTTGATTTGAGATGCCATCACCCAACACGCCCGAATCAACCACAAAGCTCACGCTGGGCGGTGTGGGCGCAGTTGTGTCAAACGTGATGGTTTGCGCGGCTGAGGTTTGACTGACATTGCCTGCCGCATCGGTTTGTCGAACAACATAGATGTGCTTGCCGGATTGCGCAATGAAGCTTGTTCCACCACCTTGTAACCAAGCACCGTTCCCGTCAACTTGGTATTCAAATTTCGCGCCAGCCTCAAGACCCACAGTAATTGACGGCTGATTTGTGATGCCGTCCGAGTTTGAACGGCCTGTGTCTTGTTGCAGCTTAAAGGTCGGTTGATTCGGAGCAACAGTGTCTAAAGTCAATGTTTGTGCGCTACTAAGTGCGCTCGCATTGCCTGCGATATCGGTTTGACGCACTTGGTAAAGATGTTGGCCTTCAGTCGCTTGGAAGCTTGCACCTTGTGCAACTTGCCAATTTCCTTGGTCAATTTTGTATTCCCAACTTGCGTTTGCTTCTAATCCACCAACTGACAACGCCGCTTGGTTGGACAGGTAATCGCCTTGCGTTCCTGTGTCATTCGCGAAGCTCAACGACGGTGCAATTGGCGCATTTATGTCGAGCGTGATGGTTTGCGTTGCCGATGCTTTGCTGACGTTACCTGCCGCGTCTGTTTGACGAACTACATAGCTGTGCCGTCCCGCTTGAGCGATAAAACTTGCACCGCTTGCCTGCAACCAAGTACTGTTCGCATCAATTTGGTATTCAAATGTGGCTCCTGCCTCCAAACTCACTTCGACATTCGCTTGGCTACTGATATTGTCAGAATTTGAGCTACCTGTGTCTTGTTGCAGCTTAAAGGTTGGCTGGTTCGGCGCAACAGTGTCTAAGGTCAATGTTTGTGCGCTACTGGGTTCGCTTGCATTGCCCGCCACATCGGTTTGACGGACTTGGTAGAGATGTTGGCCTTCAGTTGCTTGGAAGCTTGCACCTTGTCCAACTTGCCAATTTCCTTGGTCAATTTTGTATTCCCAACTTGCGTTTGCTTCTAATCCACCAACTGACAAAGCCGCTTGGTTGGACAGGTAATCGCCTTGAGTTCCTGTGTCATTGGCGAAGCTCAACGACGGTGCAATTGGCGCATTTGTGTCGAGTGTGATGGTTTGTGCTGCCAATGTTTTGCTGATGTTGCCTGCCGCGTCAACTTGACGGACTTCGTAACTGTGCTGCCCTGCTTCCGCGCCAAAGCTTGCGCCAACACCATCAAGCCATTCACCCTTATCAACTCGGTATTGCCAAGTCGCGCCTTCTTCTAACGACACATTGATCAACGCTTTATTTGTGATGCCGTCTGAGTTTGAGCGGCCTGTGTCTTGTTGCAGCTCAACGGTTGGCTGGTTCGGTGCAACAGTGTCTAATGTCAGCGTTTGTGCGCTATTGGGTGCGCTTGCATTGCCTGCCACATCGGTTTGGCGGACTTCGTAGTCGTGAACGCCTTCAACGGCATGGATGCTTGCTCCCTGTCCAACTTGCCAATCTCCTTGATCAACTTTGTATTCCCAACTTGCGTTTGCTTCTAATCCAGCAACTGACAAAGCCGCTTGGTTGGACAGGTAGTCACCTTGAGTTCCTGTGTCATTCGCGAAGCTCAAAGATGGTGAATTTGGCGCATTTGTGTCGAGCGTGATGGTTTGCGTTGCTGATATTTTGCTGGCGTTGCCTGCCGCGTCAACTTGTCGGACTTCGTAACTGTGTTGCCCTGCTACCGCGCTAAAGCTTGTCCCAAGACCATCAAACCATTCGCCCGTATCAACTCGGTATTGCCAAGTCGCGCCTTCTTCTAACGACACATCGATCAGCGCGTTATTTGTGATGTTGTCTGCACTTGAATTGCCTGTGTCTTGTTGCAGCTTGGAATTGGGGGCTTCTGGTGCAACAGTGTCCAGAATAATGTGCTGTCGCGCGCTTTCCTCGCTCGCGTTTCCTTGCACATCTATTTTTCGCAACTCATACCCGTGTGCGCCTTCGCTGGCCTCAAAGCTTGTTGCTGAACCATCGAGCCACTCTCCACCATCGACGCGATATTGCCACCTTGCATCTGTCTCAACGCCATAGACCTCCACCGTTGCAACATTGGTCAACTCATTCGAATCAATTTGCATATGCGGCGGGCTTGGAGGGATGACCACGGGCTGCGGGTCAGGCTTCACGGGCGTGGGCGTGGGCGTGGGCGCGGGTATTGGCGTTGGAACTGGCGATGGCGTGGGCACCTCAGCAGGCGTAACGACTCCATCGCTCTGGTTTTGTGACACTGGGTCTTTGGCTTTATTGGCAGTACTCGCAAGCCCCACTGCGCCCGCCACTCCCGTGGCTGCACCCAAACCTGTGACAGCGCTTGCGCCCGCACCACTTGCGCCTAAGCCTGCACCCAGTCCAAAGCCTCCGCCTCCGCCCCCAGCAAAAGTCAAGCTACTGAGCTGAAAATCTTGAGCATAAGGCGCGCCACCCAGCACATGGCTGACGACACCTTCGGACTCACTCAAGTCTTGAAGAGGGCCGTTCCACCTTTTGTCCTCGGCTATGTAACTGTAGGTTTGTCCATCTTCTGCTCGCCCAAACAAGCCTGTGTCTTTGGGGTGACCTTCGCTTGTGTCGTAAAAGCCCTCGATCACAAGGTCGGCTGATTTTTGACCGTCTAAGCTGACATGCAAGTCTTGGTTGATTCGCCAAACTTCAACAATATCGGGGCCAGCATCCATAAGACTGGGGTCTTGCAAAATATATTGCGCAGCCTTAACCGCTTTTAAGTGCAGTGGTTTTTTGCCCCAGATGCTTTGGGTTGTGATCGTGTACTGCTGTGAGTCCACGTTTTTGTTTGTTTCAACAAGTAGCTTGATTTCTTTTGCCATGACGAACCATCGACGATTTAATTAATTTTTGACCGCCCGCTAGAACTGGGCTGCGTGAACACCGTAAATCTCACACGGATAAATTGCGCTCAAGCGGGGTGCGGTATGTTTTTGCAAGCGTGTTGAACTCAACTCGTTTTTCGCTTGCGTTTCATTGACTTGGATGACGTCCCAACCGTTGACTTGCTTAACGAAGCGGACATAGAGGTCTTGTTGCTGACGGGCTGTAGAACTGGGTTGGGTGATGATGGTTTTCTGCAAGTTGTGCAGACGGCGACCGTCAACTATTCGAACCATCAAACTCAAGGTGTCTTTGCTGGGGCAATATTCATAGCGCTCACCCATGGCAAGCGAGGCGAGGTAGCGGCCGTTGACGTGAACCCGTGCAATGGCTTCTGGGTTTGTGATGCCATCTTGCGCAGGCCAATAGACAAATACCTTTTTGTGCAGGCTTTGCACCACGTCTTGGTCCAAACTTTGCGCTGTGGCGTACGTGCAAAACCATGTCAATCCAATGATTGACACCGCCAGTTGCACCCTTTTCCAACGAGAGTTCACACCCACAGCACAAGTCCTTCAGCACAAAGTAAACATATAATGTTACTATTGTGGCTGAAATTGCACAACAAGTATCTTTTTTAATTACATATGGCGAGGGTTATTATTTTTCTCGTTGTATTTTGCTGACATTTATCGCATCAAGAAGTTTTATGTCGGCTGTTGGCAAAAGCCACATACCAATCCAAGCACCCAGGATTGGCCATGGCGTCTTTGTTCACCACTTTTTCAATGGGTTGGCCTAAAAGCAGCTTTTTGATGGGCAGTTCTTGTTTTTTGCCGGAGAGGGTGCGCGGGATTTCGGCCACCTGAAAAATATCGTTGGGTACGAAGCGCGGGCTCAAGGCGGTCTTGATGGCGTTGTTGAGCGCGGTTTTCAAAGCGTCATCCAATTGGCGGCCATCGCGCAAGACAACAAACAAGGGCATGTAGCTCTCGCGTCCCAAATATTCCAAATCAACCACCATGCTGTCGAGCACTTCGGGCAGGGCTTCGACGGCGCTGTACAACTCGCTGGTGCCCATGCGCAGGCCGTGACGGTTGATGGTGGCGTCGCTGCGGCCATAAATCACGCAAGAACCACTGGGGTTGATGCGCAGCCAATCGCCATGCCGCCACACGCCGCCCATGCTGGCGTCGCCATCGCCGCCTCCCG
This sequence comes from uncultured Burkholderiales bacterium, assembly GCA_903832625.1. Taxonomy (GTDB): domain Bacteria; phylum Pseudomonadota; class Gammaproteobacteria; order Burkholderiales; family Burkholderiaceae_C; genus Limnohabitans. The sequence goes on from CAILCI010000052.1 coordinate 6,946, forward strand.
GTTGGCGACCATGTCCTGCGGGATACATGTCGAAATAGCTGGAGATGTAACGGGCGTTTTCTTTGTCACCCCAAAAATACAAGGGCATGGACGGAATGGGCTGGGAGCAAATGAGTTCGCCCACTTCGCCGTCTACCGGCTGGCCTTGTTCGTTCCAAGCCTCAACCGCACAGCCCAACAAACGACACTGCATTTCGCCCACGTTTTGCGGCAATTCGCGGTTGCCACCAATGAAAGCGCCCGCAAAGTCGGTGCCGCCCGAAATATTGCACCACCAAATATCGGGCGCATCGGGCTTGAGGGCTTTGAACTGGGCATTGCCCCAACGTTGGGCGTCTTCGCTCAAGGGCGATCCGGTCGTGCCCAGCGCACGCACGCTGCGCAGTTCAGGCAAGGTCGTCAAATCGACACCGGCTTTGAAACAGTTGGAAAAAAAGGCCGCGCCTGCGCCAAAAAATGTCACACCGTTGCGCGCTGCAAAGCGCCACAAGGTGGTCCAGTCGGGACGGTCTTTGGTACCGCCAGGATTGCCGTCGTAAATGACGCAAGTCGTGCCATTGAGTAAGCCACCAATTTGCGCATTCCACATGACCCAACCCGTTGAGCTGTACCAGTGGTAGCGCTCGCCCCACGTATTGGGGTGGTAGCTGCACCCAATGTCGTTGTGCAAAATTTTCAAGGCCAAAGCCACAATGACCGTGCCGCCGTGGCCGTGAACAATGGGTTTGGGCAAGCCCGTGGTGCCGCTGGAATACACAATCCACAAGGGATGATCGAAGGGCAGCCACAGCGGCTCAAAGGCATCGGTTTCGCGGCTGTTGCGCGCCAAGGTGCTGGCAAATTCTGTGCTGCCTGCGGGCAAGGCGGCGTGCTTCAAATTGGCGTGAACGATGACGTGTTCAACGCTGGGCAAGGCGTCACGCATTTCTTGCACCACAGCCAAGCGGTCATGGTCTTTGCCGCCATAAGTCACGCCGTCGCAAGCAATCAAGACCTTGGGTTCGATTTGTTTGAATCGGTCCAGCACCGCGTTGGTGCCCATGTCGGGCGCGCAAATGCTCCACACTGCGCCAATGCTGGCCGTGGCCAAAAAGGCAATGGCTGCTTCGGGAATATTGGGCAAATACGCGGCCACGCGGTCGCCGGGTTGCACACCTTGGGCTTGCAGATGCAAGGCCAACGACGCGACTTGGCGGCGCAACTCGGGCCAGCTCAACTCGCTGCGCTGGCCTTTTTCGTTTTCGGTGATCATGGCCAAAAAGCCGGCCTCATGCGCGGGCTTCACATGGCGAAACACTTGGTGGACGTAATTGGTTTGCGCGCCCACAAACCATTGCGCGCCGGGCATGGCGTTTTTCACCAACGCAGCTTGATGCGGCGTGGGCGACTGCAATTCAAAATAATCCCAAATGCTTTGCCAAAAGGCATCGAGTTCGGTGGTTGACCAGCGCCACAGCGCGTCATACGACGCAAAGCTCAGGCCGCGCTGGTCGCGCAACCAGTTTTGGTAGAGACGAATTTGGGGCGTGAAGGGAGGTGTAACAGCGGGCTTGTTCATGCCCCGAGGTTATCAGCGCTGGGGAGGGCTGCGCCAGAGGATGTTCCCGATCTGACGCGCGGGTGACATCAGGCCTTGCCTTGGCTCATGCGCTCGCTTTTCCAGTACACATCGTCGCCGCCATCCATGCGGTTGAGCACGCGGGCGAGCACAAACATCAGGTCGCTCAGGCGGTTCATGTATTGGCGCGGGCCTTCTTGAATCGCCTCTTCGTTGCCCAAGGCCACCAAGGCGCGTTCGGCGCGGCGAGCCACGGTGCGGCACACATGCGCCAAGGAAGCCGAGCGTTTGCCTGCGGGCAAGATGAACTCTTCCAAGCGCGGGAGTTGTTCGTTGTAATGCGCCAAGGCCTCGTCTAAGGCCAGCACAGCATCGGCTTTGAGCAGCTCAAAGCCTGGAATGGAGAGCTCGCCGCCCACGTTGAAGAGTTGGTGCTGAATTTCCACCAAGAGTTCACGCACGCCATCGGGCATGTCCTCGCAGAGCAAAACGCCAATGTGCGAGTTGAGCTCGTCCACATCGCCCATGGCATGCACACGCAAGCTGTTTTTGGACACGCGCTGGTTATTGCCCAAACCCGTCGTGCCTGCGTCGCCCGTGCGGGTGGCGATTTGTGTGAGTCGATTGCCCATGCTGAAAACCCTCAAACGAAAACCCAATTATTGCGCCAAGCTCAGTCTGTCGCGCCTGCGGCTTTTGCCACTGACGCGAATGCTTAGAATTTAAGCCAATCAGGAGACACCATGAACGCCCCAGCCGCCGCCCCATTCACCGTTTCGCAACGCGATGTGCCCGAGGTTTTGCTGAGCGCACTCAAAGCGCGTTTTGGCAACAACTGCTCCACCGCCTTGGTGGTGCGTGAACAGCATGGCCGCGACGAGTCGGCTTTCACCACCGTGCCGCCGCCTGCTGCTGTGATCTTTGCTGAAAAAACCCAAGACGTGGCCGATGCCGTGGCGCTGGCTGCACAACACAAAGTGCCTGTGATTCCGTTTGGCGTGGGCTCGTCGCTGGAAGGTCATTTGCTCGCGGTGCAAGGCGGCATCAGCATTGACGTGAGTCGCATGAACAAGATCGTGTCCATCAACTCTGACGACTTGACCGTCACCGTGCAGCCCGGCGTGACCCGCAAGCAGCTCAACGAAGACATCAAAAGCACGGGCTTGTTTTTCCCCATCGACCCCGGTGCCGACGCTTCCATTGGCGGCATGAGCGCCACCCGCGCCAGTGGCACCAACGCGGTTCGATACGGCACCATGCGCGAAAACGTGTTGGCTTTGGAGGTGGTGACCGCCAGCGGCGACATCATCCGCACTGGCACGCGGGCTAAAAAATCAAGCGCAGGCTATGACCTCACCCGCTTGATGGTGGGCAGCGAAGGCACCTTGGGTGTCATCACCGAAATCACGCTCAAGCTTTATCCCTTGCCCGAAGCCGTGTCGGCCGCAGTGTGTTCGTTCCCCAGCATTGAGGCCGCAGTGCGCACCACCATTGCCATCATTCAAATGGGCGTTCCCATTGCACGGGTCGAGTTGATCGACAACAACACGGTGCGCATGGTCAACGCCTATGCCAAGTTGGGGCTGGCCGAATCGCCCATGTTGTTGATGGAGTTTCACGGCTCGCCCGCGGGCGTCAAAGAACAGGCCGAAACCGTGCAAGAGATTGCCAGCGAATTTGGTGGCCAATCCTTTGAATGGGCCACCACGCCCGAAGAGCGCACGCGCTTGTGGACCGCACGACACAACGCTTACTTTGCCGCCATTCAAAGCAAGCCGGGCTGTCGCGCCATCAGCACCGACACCTGCGTGCCCATCAGCCGCTTGGCCGATTGTTTGCTCGACTCGGTGGCCGAGGCCGACGCCACAGGCTTGCCGTACTTCTTGGTCGGCCATGTGGGCGACGGCAATTTCCACTTTGGTTATTTGATCGATCCAAACAACCCCAGCGAATTCGCCACCGCAGAAATGCTCAATCACCAACTCGTTGCGCGGGCGCTGAGTTTGGGCGGCACCTGCACGGGCGAACACGGCATTGGACTGCACAAAATGGGCTTTTTGTTGGACGAAGCAGGCGCAGGCGCAGTGAACATGATGCGCACCATCAAGCAAGCGCTAGACCCGCACAACATCATGAATCCAGGAAAGATTTTCTCGCTTTGATCAATTGCTCGACCTGCTGACAAAGTTTGACGGGGTCAAAGGGTTTGAGCACGACTGCGTTGATGCCTGCGGACATAAAGCGGTCTAAATCGACTGGGTTAACGTTGGCTGTTAAACCCAAAATCGGTGTGCTTGCGGCAGGTTGAGGCAAATCATTTCGGATATGCAAGGTCGCCTCTATGCCGTCCATGTCAGGCATCACCATGTCCATCAAAACGACATCGAAGTTGCGCTGTTTCATGGCTTCAATGGCTTTGGCGCCGTTGTCTTCTTCCAGTAACTCGCAGTCTTTCCAGGTGCCTTTGAGTATTTGTCGGACCAACAAGCGGTTGACCGGATGATCGTCAACCACCAAAAACGCCAACTTGCCTTGCGCTTGGCTAGAGGCGAAGTATTCGGTACCCAGCGCTTGACTTGGCTTGGTCTCGGCGCGAAGTGGCAAAACAAACCAAAACCTTGAGCCAATGCCCTGTTTGCTTTCAAAGCCAATGTGGCCACCCATCAATTCGACCAATCGCTGCGTGATGGACAAGCCTAAACCGTTGCCACCGTAGCGCGACTGTGTATCCGCGCCAGCTTGCAAAAAGCGCTCAAATATTTTGACCTGCAGCGCATCAGCAATGCCGATACCCGTGTCGAGCACCTCAAACAAAATGCCTTGCACATCATTGCGCACTCGCAATATCACATGACCATCGTGCGTGAACTTGATGGCGTTGCCCAGCAGGTTGACCAAGATTTGCATCAAACGATGTCTGTCGGTATTGACCCAATGCGCGACGCTGTCTTCAATTTCACAACGGTACTCTAAGCGCATGCTTTCCACACGCGGGTTAAAGAGTGCAAATGCGGTCTGCACCGTTTCGCGCAGGGCAAACACTTCGGGCTGCACTTTTAAGCGACCGGCTTGGAGCTGAGAATAATCCAGCACGTCGTTGATCACCGTGAGCAAGTGGTCTGCCGATTGTCTTGTGTGGTTCAAGATTTTCAGAGACTGCGGGTTGTCTTTCACGCGCTCCAACAGCATGGCATTGAAGCCCAAGATCGCATTCATGGGCGTGCGTAATTCATGACTCACGTTGGCAATGAATTGCTCTCGAATGTGCAGGGTTCTGAGCAATTCTTGACGCTTTTCTTCGAGTTCTTTGTTGCGCTTTCTGCTCGTGTAATAGGCCTGTTGATTCAAGTTATCGTAGAGAAAAGGCACGATCATGATGATCAACATCACAAACGAATACGACATAAAGGCATGGATGTTTTGCGCAAAGCCTCTCTCTAATGCGTCTCCGATCAAGCCGTTTTGCGTCAGATACAACATCACCAACTCAAGCACAAAAACAATCGCTACCCACACATAACCCGCTTTGCGGTTGTGCGCATAAAAGGGCGCAAACGGCACCACGGCAAACCACGCCATGCGCGGCGAATAAACCCCGCCAGAAGCCCATGCCGCATAGAAGATCTGGGCACACCCCATCAGCAGCACCCAGTGCAGAGCAAAAAACACGTGCATGCCATAGCTCACCAAAACCATGGCCAACAAAACGCTTAGCGCGAACACCACGGGCACAACACCACCGTATTTGTAAGTGCTGATTTGCGCAAAAAACAGCATGGTCACAATCATCAGCAGCGCAAAGAAAAACAAATACGGCATGCGCCCTTGTTGAAACCTTTTGGGCAACTTGGGCGTGATCCACTGGGTGAACCGGCTCATCAAATCGCCGCTCATGGGACGACCCCCACATCGCTGTTGGCCAAACAAAAGGACAAACGATCGATCAATTGTTTTTCATCGATGGGTTTGTGAACGATGTCGTCCATCCCGCTTTGAGACACTGCTCTTCGTCCACTGGATTGGTATTGGCGGTGAGCGCCAAGATAGGTATGTGGCACAGGGGCTTGGGAAAAGAGCCTCGGATGATGCGCGTGACCTCTAAGCCATCCATGCCGGGCATGACCATGTCAATCAAGGCCAAATCAAACGCTTGTTTTCGCAAATACTCCAATGCCTCTTGGCCGCTACTGGCCAACGTGACCGAAGCAAGCGGCAGACTGCGCTTGAAGGCCAGTTGAGCGACCATCAAATTGACAGCGTTGTCGTCAACAATCAAGATATTGAGCGGCCGGTGTGCGATTTCCTCGCTCCAAAGAATGGCTTTTTCTTCATCTCTGGGTTTGACTGTTTCAAGTGGCAGCAAAAACCAAAATCGTGATCCTTGTCCCACTGAACTGCTCACACCAATCACACCGCTTTGCAGACTGACCAAGCGCTCACAGATTGAAAGCCCCAAGCCCGTGCCGCCGTATTGGCGATTGGTTTGAATATCGGCATGTTCAAACCGATGGAAAATTTGCTGTCGACGCTCCTCTGCGATGCCAATGCCCGTGTCAATGACCTCAAACAAGATATCGGTTCCGGCTTTTTGTACGCGCAATTGCACGCTACCGTGAGCCGTAAATTTAAACGCGTTGTCCAATAAGTTTTTAACGATTTGCTGAAGCCGTTGCGCATCTCCCCGCACCCACGTGCGACGCACTGAATCGACATAGACTTTGAACGCCAATCCTTTTTGCTCAGCCAAGAGCGGAAACTCCTCAGCGGCTCGTTTGATGGTTTCGATCAGTGAAAACTTTTCTTCACGAAGCACCAAACGTCCAGCTTGGAGTTGTGAAAAATCCAAAATATCGTTCACCACCTTCAACAAACGCTCAGTAGAGCGGCGGATGTGCTCAACAATTTCTGATTCTTGTTGGTTTTGAGCCAACTCACTGCGAAGGACACCATTCAAGCCCAATATGGCATTCATGGGTGTGCGCAATTCATGACCGACTGAGGCAATGAATTCGTCTTTGTAAGCCTGTGCCTTGACCAAGGCGCGATGTGTTTCTTCTAGTTCATCGTTGCTTTGCACCACCTCTTGTACTTGTTGGCGGTGCATGCGGTCTGACAAATGCGTGGCCACCATCAACAAGCCGATGACACAAAATTTGCTCAGCATATTCCAAAACACGACTTCGTTTTCTTGCCGCACATAGTCGGAAACAAATCCAATTTGTGTGAAATACGTCAAAGCGGCATTGATCAACACAGCAATTACCAACCAAATCAACGCTGCGCCACGGCCCAACAACATGAGTGCTGGCAACACAATGACCGTCATCCAAACCATGGCTGGCGAATTGATGCCGCCCGTGTTAACGGCCAGATACAACACATACACAATGCCCGCCAGCAAAAAGGAGTGCACCATCAAGCGATACGACGCACCCCAATACAACAACAAAAACATGCCACCAAATACGGCCGAACCCACCAAATTGGCAATGTGGTTGTAGTCGGGTTGATTGACAAAATAAAACGGAAAAGAACAAATGCTGATCAACGCCAAACACACCATCAACAACCAACGCCGCCGCTGCGCCATGGTGCCCTTGAAAGGCCCCATGGTTTCAACTTTGCGTTTGAATGGCCGAAGTGGCATGGCTGTGTTTTATGCTGGTTGTTGTCTGAGTTTATCGATCAAGCCATTCAATTCTTCAAGGCTGCCAAATTGAATCGCCACCTCGCCCATTTGCTCAAGTTTGCCGTGCCGTTTGACTTTCTTTTTCACCCGCACTTCAACTTGTGCTGTGAGTAAGTCAGACAACTCTTCTTCCACGCGCAGCAAGTCACGCGATTTGTCACCTGGCGCTTTGGCACTGGGCTTGAGGTTGAATTCGGCGCCCAACTTTTTAACCAAGCTCTCTGCCTCGCGCACCGACATTTTTTTGGCGCTGATCTGATGAGCCGCTGTAATTTGCGTGGCGCGATCGAGCGCCAACAAAGCCCGGGCATGACCCATGTCAATATCGCCGGCCATCAACATGGCTTGTACAGGGTCAGCCAAGTTGAGCAAGCGCAACAAGTTGCTGGCCGCGCTGCGCGATCTTCCCACGGCTTGCGCTGCGGTTTCATGGGTCAGGCCAAATTCTTTGATCAGGCGCTGCAAGCCCTGGGCTTCTTCCAGAGGATTCAGGTCTTCACGCTGAATGTTTTCGATCAGCGCCATCGCGGCTGCAGCTTCGTTGGGCACATTGCGCACCAACACCGGCACTTCGAGCAATCCCGCCAATTTGGCAGCGCGGCTGCGGCGTTCGCCCGCAATGATTTCGTACTTGCCCGCGTTGGCGCCTTCGGTGAGTTTGCGCACCAAAATTGGCTGCATGATGCCTTGGGCCTTGATGCTCTCGGCCAGCTCATACAAGGCGCCCTCGTCCATGCGGGTGCGCGGTTGATACATGCCCGGCACCATGTCTGTCAATGGCAAGCTGCTGGGTAAGCCCTCACTTGCGGCAGCTTGCGCGGCTACGCTGTCGTCTACTTTGGGGCCTAACAGGGCTTCTAAGCCGCGACCCAATCCTTTTGGTTTTTTGGTGACCATTTTTATTCAACCGATACTAAAAATTCTTCTAACAACTCGTGACCGCGCGACCAATCGCCCAGCCCAGAATCTGCATTGATGTGTCCGCAATTGCCCATATCGGCCACGCGCGCGCCCCAATCGCTGGCCAGTTTGCAGGCACGCATGAAGTTGCAATACGGATCGTTTCTGCTCACCGCCATGACGCTGTCAAAAGGCAAGCGCTTGCGCACAATGGGGCTCCAGCTGTGGAGCATGTGCTGCATTTCTTCGCGCTCCACATCGCTGGGCGCGACCAACAAGGCCGCATGGACACGTTGGGTATTGGCCGACAAACTCGCCCATGCCGCCACCAAAATACACGCCAAACTGTGTGCGACCAACACCACCGATTCGTGGCGCGTCACCTCTTCTTCCAGGCGAGTGATCCAATCACCTCGCAGCGGAAAATCCCAGTTGTGTTGCGCTACACGGCGATAGCCATGTGCGAGTTCCCAACGGCTTTGCCAATGATCCGGCGCACTGTTGTGCCAGCCGGGAAGGAGAAGGACGGTGTGACTCACAAACACCCCGTCAAACGCCAGGAACGCGCTTGATCATCTCTTGCGCGAACTCGATGAACGATTGGCTCCCTTTGGCCGACGGGTCAAACACCACGCCCGGCAAGCCATAGCTGGGCGCTTCGGCCAACCGCACATTGCGCGGAATGATGGTGTTGAACACTTTGTCCCCAAAGTGGTCTTTGAGCTGATCGCTGACCTGTTGC